>NZ_JBQCER010000054.1:0-66864 GCF_051960075.1 Bordetella sp. | reverse complement strand
CTTGCGCGCTGGCGCGCAGGCTGACCCCCGATCCAGGGCAAGCGCCCTGGCGCGCCGTGCTGATCTGGGCTGCGGCCTGGACCCTCTTCGAATGGCTGCGGGCTACCGTGCTCACCGGCTTTCCCTGGCTCAACATCGGCTATGCGCAAGTCGACAGTCCCATCGCCGGCTGGGCGCCGATACTGGGCGTGCACGGCATAGCCTTCATCGCAGCCTGCGCCGCCGCCGCGCTGGCCGGGCTATGGCCTGGTCATGCCGCGAACAAATCCGCGCGCGGCGCCATCCTCGCATCGGGCATGGCCCTGGTCATGGTGCTGGCGGGATGGCCGCTACGCCACATCGCCTGGTCGCAACCCGTGGGCAAACCGCTGAATGCGCGGCTGGTGCAGGGCAACGTACCGCAATCGGACAAATTCAATCCCGCCCTGATCCGGCAAGGACTGCAGCGGCACTTCGAACTGGCCGGACTCCCGCCCGCCCGAGGCGAACCCGCCCCCGATGTGATCATCCTCCCCGAGACCGTGCTGCCGGTCTTCCAGGATCAGCTGCCGCCGCAGATCTGGGACGCATGGCGCGATGTGGCGGCGCGCCAGCACGCCGCCATCATCATGGGCGTGCCGCTGCACACCATCGACCCATCGGGCCGCGCGCGCTACACCAACAGCGCCATCGGCCTGACCGCCGACACGCCGCTCGATGCATTGCTGCGTGGGCGCACCGCGCAACGCTACGACAAGCGCCATCTCGTGCCCTGGGGCGAATACGTCCCGCCGGGTTTTCACTGGTTCATCCGCATGCTGAACATTCCGCTGGGCGATTTCAATCGCGGCGCGCGGCGCCAAAAACCCTTCGCGATCGCCGGCCAGGAGCTCGCGTTGAACATCTGCTACGAAGATCTGTTCGGCCCCGCGCTGCTGCCCGCCCTGCAGCCTATGGACGGCGAACCGGGCGCGACCTTGCTCGTCAACATCAGCAACCTGGGCTGGTTCGGCGACACCTGGGCCTTACGCCAGCATTTGCAGATAGCCCGTTTGCGCACACTGGAAACGGCGCGCCCCATGATCACCGACACCAACACCGGTATCACGGCGGCCATCGACGCTCAGGGCCGCGTCCTGTCGCGCCTGGCACCGCATACGGTCGGCGTGCTGGCCGTCACCGTGCAGGGCATGCGGGGCCTGACGCCCTACGCGCGCCTCGGCGACCTGCCGATCGTGGCGCTTATCGCCGCGATCCTGCTGGCCGCCGGCGCTTGCGCCTGGCGGCGGCGCGCCGAACGCTGACGATCGACGTCGAATCAGGAATCACGCTTCGCGCTCCCGCGGCCGGCCTGATATCGCCCCGGCGTACTGCCGACAATGCCCGTGAACGCGGCGATGAAACCGCTGGGATTGGCCCAACCGCAGGCGTACGCGGTCTGAGTGACGTCGTGTCCCTGCGCGAGAAGCACGAGTGCGTGGCCGATGCGCAGATGCGTACGCCATTCGTAGAAGGTCATGCCGAGTTCGCTTCGTATCAGCCGACTAAGGGTTCTGGAGCTGGCGCCGACCGTCTTGCCGAGATCGTCCATCGCGCTATTGTCGTGCGGTGCTTCGGACAGAATCCGCACGATGGCCCGCAGGCGATCATCGCGCGGCTGCGGCAGGTATAGCGACTGCTCCTGAGTCTCTCTGAGTTCGTCGACCAGAACCTGGACGAGTCGGGCGCGGGCGGATCTGCCGTAGCCCGGCGCAGCGCGATCGTCATTGTGCGGACCGGTCAGCGCGAGCAGGACTTCGCGCGCAAGGCCGGTCGCCAGAAATACCGCCGGCCGATCCGGTACGCGCCTGGCCAAAGAAGGCGGGAGAAAGACGATACGCATGTCCGTGTCGCCGTGGGCGCGGTGCCAGTGCGTGGTCCCGGCGGGAGTCCACGCGATTCTGTTGGCCGGGACTACCGAAGTGCCGCGGTCGGTGTGGACCGTCAAGACGCCGGTGGCCGCATACACCAGATGCCCGCGCTTGTGCGACTGCGCCGAACTGGAGGCGCCCGATAGCCACAGGTGTCGTCCGCCGGACGGCCACGTACGCGACGTCACGACTGCAGAACGGGATGATTGGCGGCCTATGGGCATAGATTGTCAGTCTATCAGTGGCAAGCCATACCCAGAAATGATGAACTGGAACGATCCGAGCCTAATGACTCAAAAGGAGATTTCCATGGCAACGTTTATTCTCGTGCCCGGTGCCTGGCACGGTTCCTGGGCGTTTGAAGGCGTGACCCCGCTGCTGCAGCGCGCCGGGCATACCGTGCACGCCCTGACCTTGACAGGGTTGCGGCCCGACGACGAAGCCGCAGTGGTGGCGAGCGCCAATCTGGACACGCACGCCGACGACGTTCTGAATCTCCTGGACCGAGCCCGGATCACGGATGCGACGCTGGTCGGACACAGCTACGGAGGCATGGTGATATCCGCCGCCGCCGACCGCGCGGGCGGCCGCATCTCGCGCCTGGTCCATCTCGATGCCTATGTTCCGCGCGACGGCGAGTCGTGCTGGTCGCTGACTACCGAGAGTTACCGGCAGTCGTTCGTGGCCGGCGCAGCGGACACCGGGTATGCCGTCCGACCGCCGTTCCGCGCTCCGAACGGCGGCGATCTTCGCCGACGCCCTCATCCTTTGGCTTCTCTCGTGCAAACGATCCGGCTCACCGGCGCAGTAGACCAAGTGCCTCGGCGCGATTTCATCTACTGCTCCGGATGGGAAGACGCGACGCCGTTCGCCGGACTGCGCGCCCGGCTTCAAGCCGATCCGGCGTGGCGTGTCCACGACATACCGACCGCCCACAATGCGATGCGCGAGGCCCCTGTCGCCGTCGCCGAGCTGCTGATCTGAGTCGTCAAATCCCTTAACTTGCACACCCCAAAAAACTCATGCATAATCTCGTTTCTTCGCCAACGGCAAAAACCGAAACGAAGCAGCCGGGCCTAAAAACCAGGCGTGCAAAGTCAGGCACCGGGGGTATAGCTCAGCTGGGAGAGCGCTTGCATGGCATGCAAGAGGTCAGCGGTTCGATCCCGCTTACCTCCACCAGTCGAAAGCGAAGAGAGTAGCAAGATGCTGAAAAGTCCGTGTCCCTATCGTCTAGAGGCCTAGGACATCACCCTTTCACGGTGAGTACCGGGGTTCGAATCCCCGTGGGGACGCCACTCGATATCGCCAATATCGATTGATCTGCCAGCATCCGCTACGTTGTGACGCAATACCGCTGCGGAGCGGTAGTTCAGTTGGTTAGAATACCGGCCTGTCACGCCGGGGGTCGCGGGTTCGAGCCCCGTCCGCTCCGCCAAAGCTTTGCTGCACTACCCAAGCTTAAGCCCCGAGAAATCGGGGCTTTTTGCTTTTCTGCTTCCAACTGTCCGAGTGGATGGTCGGACGAATTCGGCGCGCAAGGCCACGGAACCCGCGAAGTCTTGATCCGCGTCAAGCAAAAGCAAGCAGCCTCGCCCTCTCCCGCCGAAAATCCGATTAGCTTGTCCGTCACAGGCAACCGGAGATCAAGCCATGTCACAAGCAAATTCGAATAACGCGGCGGAGCGATTCGTTATCGTGATCCTGCGCGTAATGGTCGGCTGGGTGTTTCTGTGGGCAGCCATCCACCACTACGGCGACAGCGCCTATGTCGGCAAATTCCTGGCGGCAACCAAGACCTTTCACCCCGTTTACGGCGCTTTGGCGCAGTCATCGGCGCTGCCGCTGATTTCATTCCTGGTGGAATACGGCCATCTGTTGATCGGCCTGTCGCTGATCAGCGGCCTGCTGGTGCGCGCAAGCGGCCCTTTCGCCATCGTGATCATGCTGCTCTACTGGACTGCGCACATGAATTTTCCGTACATCGACAATCCCAACTACCTGATCGTCGACGAACATCTGATCATCGCGGCGGTGATCGCCTGGCTGATGATCCGGCGCGCGGGGTATGTCTGCGGGCTCGACGGCGTCGCCGCGCGGATGGCGGGCGTGCAGCGCAGCCCGGCTCTGCGCCGACTGGTCGGCCTGTAGACCCGCGGCAGCAGGCCAGTCGCCAATCGCCGACCCAGGTTTCGGACCGTCCGCACCTGAATCGCGGACGGTCCGGTCGCCGCATAGGGGCGGGCGCGGCCCACGCCCGCTTGCCGCCGTCAGTCCGTGCGCACGTCGATCCGGCGCGGCCGGGCTTCGTCGCGGCGCGGTATGGTCAGCTTCAGTACGCCATCCTTCAGGTTTGCGTCGATCTTCGATGCGTCGAAGTCGGCTCCCAGCGAAAAAGCCCGCGCGAAATGAGGCTGGCGGATTTCTGCATGCTGCAGGCGCAATCCTGCCGGGGTAGGCACGACGGCTTGCGCCTCGATGTATAAATTGCCGTCGTGCACCTTCACGTCGAGCCGCTCCTTCGTCACGCCCGGAAGATCGGCCCACAGCGTAACTCCCTGGCTGTTCTCGATAATGTCCACGGGCGGCATCAACGTAATCTGGCGTTGCGACGAGTCGTTTTCGCGCCGCACCGCTGCCGATTCGTCTTTTTTAGCGAGTTGAGTCGTGTCATTCATGATGTGCTCCTCGGTGTTCGACGGATTCATTGAACGTTGATGGCCCGCGGCTTGGACGCCTCTTGCTTGCCGATGCTCACCGTCAGGCAGCCGTTGACGTAGCGCGCCACGACGTTGTCGGGATCGGCCTGCTGCGGCAGCTCGATGACGCGCCGGAAGGCGCCCACGAACCGCTCCTGCGCATAAGTTCGCGCGTCCTCGCCTGCCGCCTCCGGTTGCAGGCCCCCGCGCTCGCCGCTGATGGTCAGCAATCCTTTATCGATGGACAGGTCCAGGCTCTTCGGATCGATCCCCGGCGCGAACGCAACGATCTCGATCGAGTCGTCTGTCGAGCCGATGTTGATCTGCGGGAAGGCGCCGGAACGCCCCGAACGGATGCTGGAAGGGAATCCGCCGAACAGCCCCGCCATCTGGCGTTGCAGACGGTCGAGTTCGCTGAAAAGGTCGGTTCCGAAATAGACTTCGCTCATGGTCATTTCCTCCTTCAAACAAATAGGAAGACGGACCGGCCTACGCGCTCCAGTCCGTCTGCCCTACCCTGGGCAAACAAATCGAAACACGCAGCGCGCCGTACCGATGGCGCGGCTGCCTGAGTGAAATCCCAAATAGGTTTTCCGGCGGAATTTTCAATAGGCATGTTGCAATTTTCTGCTCGACCTGGTGTGCGCCGGGTTCGCCCGACTCATTGCGATCATGTTTCCGACGCCGTGCGGACGCGCTTCCTTCCGAGCCGCCAAATGGAATAAAACACAGGTTCCCGGTGTTCACTCCAATGAACCCACCCAACGGAGGCCATATGGTTCGCAAACTCACTCTTTCCATCCTGGGCGCCGCTGCCCTGACGATCGCCGGCCATGCGCTGGCGGCCCCCGGCATGGCCAGCAACGGCGTGCTGGTCGGCGACAAAGGCATGACCCTCTATACCTTCGACAAGGACGCCGCGAACAGCGGCAAGAGCGTCTGCAACGGCAAATGCGCCGCCGCCTGGCCGCCCTTCATGGCGCCGGCCGGCGCCAAGGCAGAAGGCGCCTGGACCGTGATCACCCGCGACGACGGCGCCAAGCAATGGGCCTACAAGGGCATGCCCGTGTACTACTGGGTCAAGGACAAGGCCGCCGGAGACAAGACCGGCGACGGCGTGGCCGGCGTCTGGCACATCATCAAGCCCTAAGGCTGCCGTGCCGTCTGCCGAGGGCGTTGAGCAGGTTCTCGCCCATATTCCGGCGCTGCGCCGCTATGCCCGCCTGCTGGCGGGCGACGCGGCCAGCGCAGACGACCTCGTGCAGGACACGCTGGAACGCGCCTGCGTCAAATGGTCGCTTTGGAAGCCGGGCACGGCGCTGCGCGCCTGGCTGATGACGCTGATGCACAACCTCTATCTGAACCGTGTGCGCAGCCAGGGCCGCGACGATGATCACGATGTCCTGGACGAAGCGAGCGGCCCGTCTCACGAGCCGCTCGCTCTAGCCCCCGACCTGATGGACCTGGAGCGTGCGCTGACCAGGCTTTCGCCCACGCTGCGCACCGCGCTGCTCCTGGTGAGCGTGGAGGAGTACACCTATGCCGAAGCCGCGGAGATCCTGCAGATCCCCATCGGCACGGTCATGTCCCGGCTGCATCGCGCCCGCGAAGCGGTCCGGCTATCCATGAGCGGCGCGACCGATACCGACGCGCCCGCCCCCCTGCATCTGGTGAAACGATGACCGAGATCGATGCCGCGTCCAGCGACGACGAACTGCACGCCTTCGTCGACGGCCAGCTCGACGCCGCGAGGGTCGCGGCCGTGCTGCGCTACCTGCAGCAACCTCCCGACGCCGCGGTGCGCATGGCTCATTGGCAAGCCCAGCGCATGGCGCTGCGCCGCCTGCATCGCGCCGCCGAGCCGGGCGCCACGCCCGAGGCGCTCATCCAGACCGTCATGCGGCGGCGCAGGTCCCGCTGGAACCCCTGGGCGCAGGCCGCCGCCGCCGTGCTGCTCACCGTCATGGGCGCCGCCGGCATGCAGGCCTGGCAGCAGCTCTCGCATGCGCCGGCCGCCCTGGCCGCCGCGACGCCGCAATTCGTGCAGGATGCGACAGTCGCCTACACGGTCTATGCCCCCGAGGTGCGCCACCCCGTGGAAGTGACGGCGCAAGAGAAGACCCATCTCGTTCAATGGCTCAGTCATCGCCTAGGCCGCCCGCTGGCAGCGCCCGACCTGCAGAGCCAGGGCTTTCACCTGCTGGGAGGCCGTCTCCTGCCCGGCGAACCGGCCCAAGGCGCGGCAGTCGGGGCCGGCGCCGAAGCCGCGCGCGCGCAGTTCATGTACGAAGATGCGCACGGCCGCCGCGTCACGCTCTACGTGGCGGTCTTCCCGCGCGGCGTCGTTCCGCGCGAAACCGCCTTCCGTTCGGTCAAGTCCGCCGACGGCACGGCTTTTTACTGGGTGGATCGCGGCTATGGCTGCGCCCTGAACGGCGATCTGCCGGCGTCACAGCTGCAGCGCCTGGCCAGCGCGATATACGATCAGCTGATTCCGGGTTAGGCCAACCCGCCACACGTTCTTTGCGTCCGACGCGCCTCGGCGCGTCGGCCCACGCCTTCACCTTCGGCCAACACTGCCCATGCGCTTTTGGTCTGATTCAGGAGATTCGCATCATGACGACCTCGCACTCCCATCCCCACGCGCCGCGGCGCCGCGCGCTGCTCGGCTTGCTGGCCGGCGCCGCCGCATTCGCCACGTTCCTGGCCGTGCAAGGCCATGCGCAGTCGTTCGGCCGCGCCGAGCCTGCGGTCGCCATCCCCCCGCCGGCGCTGGACGAAAGCACGAGCGCACGAACCGAAACCGCGGTGTTCGCAGGCGGCTGCTTCTGGGGCGTACAGGGCGTGTTTCAGCACGTGCGCGGCGTATCGCGCGCGGTATCGGGCTATGCCGGGGGCTCGGCCGATACCGCCCAGTACGAAACCGTCAGCAGCGGCACGACCGGGCATGCCGAATCGGTGCAGGTCACTTTCAACCCGTCGCAGGTGTCATACGGCGCGCTGCTGCAGATCTTTTTCTCGGTGGCGCACAACCCCACCGAGCTCGATCGCCAGGGACCGGACAGCGGCACGCAATACCGTTCGGCCCTCTTTCCCGCCAACGCCGAGCAAAAGCGCGTGGCTAAGGCCTACATCGCCCAGCTCGACGCCGCGCATGTCTATGCCCATCCCATCGTTACGCGCATCGAGGACAAGGCCAGCTTCTATCCGGCCGAAGCCTACCATCAGGATTTCCTGGCCCGCCATCCTTCGTATCCGTACATCGCCATCAACGACATGCCCAAGCTCGACGCGCTCAAGCGGATATTCCCGGAGCGCTATCGGAACGACCCGGTGCTGGTGGGCAACGACTGACGCGCCGGCAGGCGTTCTGCAAAGACTTGGAACAAGTTCCCGAGGCCCGCTCACGTTCGTACACAACCCTTTTTTCAGGCACGGCGTACGCTTCATGGCAGGGCATATCCCCTGCTTCGGAGACCGTGAACATGAACAAGAAATCTCTCCCCCTGCTGGCCGGCTCTCTCGCTTTGGCGGGCGCGCTGACAGGTTGCGTCGTCGAGCCCGCGCCCGTTGCCGTGGCGCCGGCCGGCGTCGCCTATGTCGCACCCGTCGGGGTCGCGCCGGCCGTCGGCTACTCGTGGCGCTATTACCCCAACTACGGCTGGGGATGGTGGCACCCCCGTTACGGCTGGCATGGCGGCTGGCATCGCCGCTGAGCCGCGCGCGAGGTCACGCCGCCTGGGGGTTTGACCGCAAGCGGCGTCGATACCAGAGCGTCCATAGCATCAAGGCGCCATAGATGGCGTAGCTGATAAAAGGCGACACGACCAGGACGCGTTCGACGCTCAAGTGCCAGACGAGCCAAACGCGCAGCGCCATTTCCAATGTGAGGCCGGCGCCCCATGCGGCCGTCATCAGGCGCAAGCTCCGGCGCAAGGCGGGGCGCTCGGCCCAGGCCGCCTCGAAACGCGCGATGTCGTCTTCCGATTGACGGGCGACCGTGGCGCGCGCCAGATAGAAGACAAGCGGACGTCGCAGCGCCAGAGACAGCAGAAACGCCACGCCGAATGCGCCCGACGCAAACGATTCGCGTATCAACAACGCGCGCGAATCGCCTCCGAGCATCATCGCGACGATCGACAACACGATGCCGGCCAGCACGAAAAGGCTCATGACATCGACGCGGCGCAGGCGCATGAACTCGACGATGGACCAGACGATGGGCGGAACCGCGGACGCATAGAGCGCGCCGGTCTCACCGTAGCGCGGCAGCGCCCAGCGGTAGACGAGCCAAGGCAGCAAAAAATTGACGGCGAGTTCGACGAGAATTCCGGGTTTGATTTTCATGAGGCATGAAGAGGGATTCCGCGGAATTTTCGCCGGTTTTCTTGCGATAGTTCAAGTCCTTCAGTCGGCCGAAATGTGCGCCGCCGCGGCCACCTTCTTCCATTTGGCCAGTTCGGTCTTGACCAGATGCTCGAGCTTCTGGGGCGTACCGCTGCTCGCGGTAGTGCCTTGCGCGCTGAACTGGCGCGCCACCTCGGGATCGTTCAAGGCATCGTTCAGCACCTTGTTCAGGCGGGCAACGACGGCAGCAGGCGTATTCGCGGGCGCGAAGAGGCCATACCATTCTTCCACGGAGACGTCGATGCCCAACTCCTTGAGCGTAGGCAATTGACTGAACAGCGGCGAACGCGTGTCGCTCAGAACTGCCAGGCCCTTCACGCTGCCCGACCGAACCTGAGGCGCCCCGGTGAACATGCTGGGAAACATGACCTGCGTGGTGCCGGCGATCGTGTCGATCATGGCCGGCCCGGCTCCCTTGTAGGGCACGCCTTCCATCTTCGCCCCAGTCGACAGCTTGAACAGCTCTCCTGCCATTTGCGGTGCGGTGCCGGTACCTGCCGACGCATAGTTCAAATGCACGCCGGGCTTCTTGGAATAGGCGACGAGGTCCGTGACGGATTTGACCGGTACCTTGTCATTGACCACCAAGAGCACCGGCGACGTCGCGACCTCGCCTATGGGTGCAAAATCCGTGACCGGGTTGTAGGGCACCTTGCGTATCGCAGGGTTGATGCCATGCGTGCCGATATAGCCGAAAAGAATCGTGTAGCCGTCGGGCTTGGAGCGCGCCACATAGCCGCAGGCGATCGCGCCGTTGGCGCCGGGCTTGTTTTCCACCACGATGCTCTGACCCAGCTCCTGGCCCATTCTCTTGGCCAGGATCCGCGACATCGCGTCATTGCCGCCGCCCGGGGCGGTGGGAACGATGATGGTGAGGGGGCGATCGGGAAACGCCGCATGCGCGGTACCCATCGCCATACTTGCCACACAAACCGATGCCAGCATCGCGGCCCATTTGAATTTCATCTCCTGCTCCTCTTTTTTTGAGTTTCATTAAACAATCAAGACGGTATGCATACCGTTCCCTGCATGATCTTTCTGGCCGTGCGCACCACGCCTGCCCTGACGATCCGGGGCCGCTCGCCCACGGCATCTATTTCGATAGAGATATCGAGACGCCCTGCGGGATGCAGCACCGATACGCGGCCCTGCGAAAAGGGCGCGCTGCCGCGCAGCGCCGACGCTACCGTGCCCGGAAGAACAAGGCTGCCCGCCACGCCGATCGCGCCCGTTACGGCATGAGCCCGGTGGCAGCTGTGGGGCGTGAAATAGCGCGAACGTATGGCCAGCCCGCCGCCGCCCGGGCTCACCAGAACCGGCTTGGGCACGACGCTGTCGGACACGTCTCCCAGTCCCATGCGCCGGCCGGCCTCCAGGCGCAGCGTCTCCAGGCGAGTCATCAAATCGGTGTTTTCGTCCAGCTCCTTGGGGCTTTCCGCGCCGGTAACTCCCAGCGATTCGGCATTCACGATCATCAGGGGCAGAGCCGAATCCAGGCAGGTCACCTCGACGCCGTCGATGACTTCCATGCGGGCTCCCGTCGGAAAAAGCTTGCCGGTCAGGCTTCCCTCTGCGCCCTGAAAATTGAGTATCACCGGAGCCGCCGTGCCCGGCACGCCGTCTATGCTCGCGTCGCCGTCGTATGTCACCCTGCCCTGCGGCGTCTGGACCAAAGCCTCGATCACCGCGCCGGTATTGACGTTGAAAATCCTGACGACGGTTTCGTCGCCGTGCGCCTGCACGAACCCCTGTTCGAGCGCAAAAGGACCTACCGCCGCAAGCATGTTGCCGCAGTTGGGCCGGGTGTCCACCAGTTCGCGATCGACCGAGACCTGCGCGAAAAGATAATCCACATCGCAATCGGGCCGGCTCGATGGCGAGACGATCGCCACTTTGCTGCTCAGGGAATTGCCTCCGCCCAGACCGTTTATCTGCAGTTCGTGGGGCGAACCCATGAGCGCAATGAGCAGACGATCGCGCTCGGATCGATCGGACGGCAGCGTATCGGCGCGAAAAAACGGCCCGCGCGAAGTGCCTCCGCGCATCAGCGTGCAAGGTATTTCTTTTTCCATGGCGCCATGATGCAATTGGCCTAGAGATAAGGGAATTGCAACTTTCTCAAGGACTATTGCATGGCACGCATCAATTTCGATTTGCAGGAACTCCAGGCGTTCGTAACGGTGGCCGATCGCCTGTCGTTTCGCGCCGCAGCCGACGATCTGCATATTTCCCCTCCGGCGCTGAGCCGCCGCATCGAAAAACTCGAATCCACGCTGGGCGTCAAACTGTTCGAACGCAGCACTCGCCACGTGGCCCTGACGAGCGTCGGACGCAGCTTTCTGGATCATTCCCGCACAGCGCTCGATGAACTGGAGGGCGCCATGCTCGGCATCGCCGACATGGCATCGCATCGCCGAGGCACGATCACCGTCGCATGCGTTCCTTCGGCGGCATATTATTTTTTGCCCGCCGTCATTGCGCGCTTCAGCAAGCACTACCCCTACATCCGGGTACGCATCATGGATGAAAGCGCAAATACCGTGCTCAATGCCGTAACCGGCAGGCAGGCGGATTTCGGCATCAATTTCATCGGCACCCAGGAAGCCGATCTCGATTTCGAACCCATCTTCACCGAACGATTCGTGCTGGCCGTGCGTGCCGACCACCGCCTGGCGATACGCCGCAAGGTGCGCTGGGAAGAGCTCTGCGACGAATGCTTTATGACGGTAGGAAAATCCAGCGGCAATCGCGTACTGATCGATTCCGCGCTGGCGCAGATCGAGCGTCGCCCCGCCGGCTTTTTCGAGGTCGCCCACATTTCGTCTCTGCTCGGCATGGTCGAGGCGGGCCTCGGGGTGGCTGCCGTGCCCAGGCTGGCGCTTCCGCGCAAAAGGCACTCGACGCTGCGCGGCATCCCTCTGGTGGACCCCGAGGTCTCGCGCACGCTGGGGTTGATCAAGCGCAAGAACCACCCTTTGTCGCCGACCGCAAAAGTCTTCTACGATCTGATCAAGAAAGAGCCGGATCGGCTTTGATCGCTCGGCATCCGGCTGTGCTTCGGTCCGATTTACAAAAAAAAACATAAATCCGCGGTATGCCGTCGGACGCAAGATCCCGGCACGATACGGGGCACGACCGCAAAAAACCCTTCTTTGTCTTTTAAATGCCGGCAAATTACAAACATCAAGGCACAAACAGACGCCATTGCGCATCTCGACCGGCATCCTTACGATCGCGGCAATTCGATTGCGCCGACCGATGAAACGGATGAGCCCGTCGACCCGATGCATACCCCAGGAGCCGCCCCCGCATGTCTCTCCCTCATATCAGCCCCGGCCTTTTCTACCTGATCTGCAGCGTCTGCTGCAGCGTGATCGTCTCGGTGCTGCTCAAATTCATGCGCAGCGCCGGCGTGGATCTGCGCCAGGCCATCTTCAGCAACTACATCGTGGCCGCCGTTCTGTGCTGGCTGATCTACGTGCCCTCGCCTGTGCACGAACTCCAGCGCATACATGCCTGGCCGCTGATGCTGACGCTGGCCGTGCTGCTGCCGGCCGTGTTCATCGCGCTGGGACAGTCGGTGCGTCACGCCGGCATCGTGCGCAGCGAGGTGGCGCAGCGGCTCTCGCTCTTCATCCCCCTGCTTGCGGCCTTCGCGCTCTTTGGCGAAGCGCTGACGCAGCGCCGCGGCCTGGCCGTTCTGGCCGCCTGCGCGGCACTGGCATGTCTGCTCAACCGTCCCGGCGCCTCCGGCAAGGGAGAAGGCGGCGCGGGCCAGGGTTGGGTGTGGCCGCTTTCGGTATGGATCGGCTACGGCGTGATCGACATTCTGTTCAAGCGCCTGGCGCAGACCGGCACGGCGTTCACCGCCGGACTGCTGGGCATTTTTGTGCTGGCCGCCGTGCTGATGCTGCTGTATCTGCTTTTCGCCCGCGCGCAATGGCAGATGCGCACCCTGGCCGTCGGCCTGGCGCTGGGCGCGATGAACTTCGCCAACATCTACACCTATATCAAGGCGCACCAGAGTCTGCCCAACAACCCGGCGCTGGTGTTCGCCTCCATGAACCTGGGCGTGATCGCCCTGGGCACGCTGATCGGCGCCATGGCTTTCCGCGAAACGCTCAGCCGCGTGAACCTGCTGGGACTGATCCTGGCGCTGGCGGCGATCGCAGCGATGATGCCGTCGATGTAGCGCGGCCCCGGCCCTTGCGCCGTCTGCATGCCGGCTGATTCTTCCACTTTTTTCGGCTACACCCCATGAACCCTATCGCATCCCGCCAGGCCCCCGCCTGGCAGGTCGAGGATCTGCTCGCCCTTTACGAACTGCCCCTGCCCGAACTGCTGTACCGGGCCCAGACCGCGCACCGCGAACATTTCGCCGCCGATACCATCCAGCTCTCGACGCTGCTGTCGATCAAGACCGGCGGTTGCCCCGAAGATTGCGCTTATTGCCCGCAGTCGGCGCGCTACGATACGGGCCTTCAGGCCGAAAGCCTCATGCCTCTGGACGAGGTGCTGGCCGCAGCCCGGGCCGCCAAGGACAAGGGCGCGCAGCGCTTTTGCATGGGCGCCGCCTGGCGCAGCCCCAAGCCGCACCATCTGGACGCCGTGGCCGAGATGGTAGCGGGCGTCAAGGCACTGGGCCTGGAAACCTGCGTCACGCTGGGCATGCTGCGCGAAGGCCAGGCCGAGCAATTGCGAAATGCAGGCCTCGATTACTACAACCACAACCTGGACACCTCGCCCGAGTTCTACGGCAACATCATTTCCACCCGCACGTATCAGGACAGGCTCGATACGCTGGAACGCGTGCGCGAGGCCGGCATCTCGGTGTGCTGCGGCGGCATCGTAGGCATGGGCGAGTCGCGCCGGCAGCGCGCCGGCCTGATCGCCCAACTGGCCAATCTGGATCCTTATCCGGAATCGGTGCCCATCAATAATCTGGTGCGTGTCGAGGGAACGCCGCTGGCGCAGGCCGAGGCGCTGGATCCCTTCGAGTTCATCCGCACCCTCTCTGTCGCCCGCATTGCCATGCCGCGCGCCATGGTGCGTCTGTCCGCCGGACGCGAAGCCCTGAACGACGCCGAGCAGGCCCTGTGCTTCATGGCTGGCGCCAATTCGATTTTCTACGGTGAAGCGTTGCTGACGACGGCCAACCCGCAGGCGCAGGCCGACCGGCGCTTGCTGGCCCGGCTAGGCCTGCGCGCGCAGGCCGGCAGCGTCTAGGGCCTGTCGACGCTACAAGGCCCTAGGGCTCGGCGGTAGGCGTGGGCACGGGCGTGGAGGCGGGTGCGGGCGCCGGCGCGATCGGCGTGCCGGTCACGGCGCCGGGGCCGGTCTTGCGCACGGCCATGAGCAGCAGCAACACCGCACAGGCCGACACGAAGACGTAGTAACTGGCCGGTCCGGTATGCGCCATGATGGCGCCCGCTGCCAGCGGCCCCACACAGGCCCCGACGCCATACGCCATATACAGGACGGCGCTCACGCCCACGCGGCGCTCGGGATCGATGCTGTCGTTGGCCAGGGCCACGCCCAGCGGATACAGACTGGACTGCAGCGGTCCCTGCACGCAGCCGACCAGCACCAGCAGCCAGAAAGGCGGCACGAACCAGCCCCATAGCAGCACGGGCAACGCGGCCAGCAGCAGGGCGTTCCACCGCACCACCTGGGAGCGGCCGAAGCGATCCGACAGCCACCCCATGGGCCATTGCGACAGCAGTGCGCAACCGACCGCCACCGACATGAAGATGGCCGCCTGAGCCGGCGTAAAGCCCTGCTTGACAGCGTAGACCGCCGCAAGACCATAAAAAGAACCTTGCTCCAGCCCCGACACGGTCAACACGAAGAGCGCCGACGGCACGCGTTTGAAGTAATAGGGCAGATCCAGAGGCGCCGGCCGGGGCGTGGACGGGTGTCCGGTGTTGACCATCGTGAGCGGCACCAGGCACAGCGCGCACAGCATTGCCGCGATGATCAGGGGCTGCTCGTTGAGCTGCGTATAACCTGTCAGCGCCAGTTGACCCAGCATGGTGCCCAGACTGCACGCCACCATATACGCAGCGAACACACGCCCGCGCTGCTGGTTTGTGGCCTTTTCGTTGAACCAGCTCTCGATGACCACCAGCGCCGTCACGATCACGATGCCGAAAGCGACGCGCAATCCGAGCCACAGAGGCAGGCTATGGGACAAGTCCAACGCCAGCACCAGACAGGTGCCTACGGCCGCGCACACCGCGAAAGCGCGGATGTGGCCAACCTGACTGATGAACTTGTGGCCCAGGCGGCCGCCCAGCACCACCCCAAGGTAATAACCCGCCATCAGCGCGCCGATCCAGGTTTCGCTGACCGACTGTTGGGTCAGGAACAGGCCTATGTACATCGCCAGCATGCCGGTGCTCGTAAGAAGCACCAGGCTGGTCAGATAGAGCGGGGTGAACGCGGCGAGAATGGCGAACATGAAACCGATTTGACGCAAGCAGCAATAGATGAAATCAGGCGGACCGGAGACAGAAAGGCAAACCGCCCGCGCGGTCGATGCCACGCGGGCGGCAATGCGATTTATGTCGCAAAGCGACCCCACACCGCTCCGTCGGCTCGCTGCCCCCGAGAAGCAGGCTGTGTCTGCCTTGGAACGGCCCGAGGGAAAACAAGATCAGGCCTGCGACAACAGCGTGTCGACGTCGCTGACCTCGAACTTGCCGGCAGCTTCGACGTTCAGCGTTTTCACCACGCCGTTCTCGATCAGGGCCGAGTAGCGCTGCGAACGCACACCCATGCCGCGTTCGGTCAGATCCATGTCCAGGCCCAGCGCACGGGTCCAGACGGCGCCGCCGTCGGCCATCATGCGCACCTTGCCGGCAGCCTTCTGCTCGCGACCCCAGGCGCCCATGACGAAGGCATCGTTGACGGACACGCACCAGATTTCGTCCACGCCCTTGGCGCGCAGCGCGTCGGCCTTGGCGATGTAACCCGGCAGATGCTTGGCCGAACAGGTGGGCGTGAAAGCGCCCGGCACGGCGAAGAGCGCGATCTTCTTGCCCTTGACCAGGTCGGCCACCTGGAAGGCATTGGGGCCGACGGCGCAAGCGCCCGATTCGGTGTCGAAATATTCGGTCAGGGTGCCGTTGGGCAGGCTGTCGCCGACTTTGATGGTCATGCTTTTCTCCAGGGTGAATTCACAAGGCAGCCGAGGCTGCACGAACGCGTCATCATAGTCCGGCTCGAACCGGGTTGCATGGCAGGATTCAATTCAATCCATGACTGGCGAACCAGTCGATGGCGCGCCTCCAGGCGAGTTCGGCATCGGCTTTGTTGTAGCTGGGACGATAGTCGGCGTGAAAGCCGTGACCGGCATCGGGATAGACGTCGATGCGGCAGGCCTTGTCCATTGGTGTGCCGTTCGCCAGGGCCGCGCGCATCTGGTCGATGGCGCTCATGGAAATGCCGGCGTCCTTGCCACCGTAGGCGCCCAGCACCGGCACCCTTACCTTGTCGACCTGGCTCAGCACCGAGGCGGGCTGTAGCGCAGTAGGCGCGCCCCCCAGCGGGCCGTAAAAAACGGCGGCGGCCTTCAGATTCGGGTTGTGCATGGCATACAGCCAGACTTGGCGACCGCCCCAGCAAAAGCCGATGATGCCCATTTTTGCGGCTGCGCCGCCCTGAGTGAGCGCCCATTTGGCCGTCGCGTCCAGATCGGCAGCCACCTGCGCGTCGGAGGCCTTGTCCACGACCTCGGAGCGCAGCGAGGCCATGTCGGTGTACTTGGCCGGATCGCCGTAGCGCGCGAACAGTTCGGGCGCCACGGCCAGGTAGCCCAGGTGCGCGAGGCGGCGGCAGACGTCCTGCACGTATTCATGCACGCCGAAAATTTCCTCGACGACCAGGATGACGGGCAGGTTCTTCTTGCGAGCCGGCGCTGCGCGATAGGCCGGCATGTGGCCGTCGGCCGTGGGAATCTGCACCATGCCGGCGGTCAGGCCGGTCGCGTCGGTGTGGATGGCCGTCTGCGCCGCGGCATGGCCGGCGGCAAGCGTGAAACCCGCGCCCACGCCGGTGGCGATGAAACCGCGGCGCGACAGTTTCAAAGGCGGCAGCAGACTGTCGAGCTGGGAATCCTGGATGTCCTGCATGTCGATGCTCCGGGGTCGGGTGCCTGCGCAATATTGCTTTTGCCGCCGCATATTTCAGTGCAGGGAAAAATCCACGCGAGTCGCCGCGCCGCCGCCTTCGATGCCGTCGGCATCGAGCTTGGGAGCGACGAGAAAGATACGGTCGGTCAGGTCAGGCGCCGCTTCCAGCAGTTGCTCGTAAACCGCCTGGGCTCGCGCTTCGGCAAGGTTGCGCAAACGCTTTTTGTCTTGGGGCGCGGCCTGCATCAGCAACGCGTTCATCTGGTCGGGCGGCAATGACTTGGCCATGCCGATGAAATTGCGCGGCTTGTCCTTGATCTTCGTGTCGCTGTAGACCTTTTCCAGATACTTGGCGCGGTCGGCGGCGGTCAGCGAGATGGTCGCAGGATCGGGCGCCTTGCCGTGCACTGCCATGTCTTTGGCCTTGAGCGCGCGCATCCGGTCGTCCACCCAGCCCTGGCGGTCGGCCTGCGGGTCTGCGCGGCCGATGATGTCCATCTGCAGCGCGGGCCTGTCCTTCAGCGCCTTGACCAGCGTGGCGATGCTGGCCTTTGCCTTGTCATCGAGCGTTGCGCTGCCGGGGGCGAAATCGATATGCGACAGGTCTTGGCCGCTGCCGCCGAACGCGGCGGCCAGCAACTTGAAAGGCGAGGTCACCGCCTTGACCAGCGTGTTCACGATGACACGCACGATGATGCCGCCTACCGAGAACTGCGGATCGTCCAGCGAGCCCGAGATGGGCAGGTCGATGTCGATATTGCCGTTTCCATCCTTGAGCAGCGCCACGGCCAACAGCACCGGCAGCTTGAGTGCGTCGGGGCTGTTGGACTGTTTGCCGAACGTGAGCTGATTGAGCAGCACCTTGTTGCTGGCCTGCAGCGCGCGGTCCTTGATCTGGTAGTGCAGATCGACCGACAGCTTGCCACGCCGAATGGCATAACCCACGTACTTGGACGAATAAGTGGTGAACTTGGGCAGATCCACGCCCTTGGCCGAAGCCTTGATGTCCAACGCCAGATACTTGGAGAATGGTTGCACCGTGCCCGATATCGACAGGGGCGCCGTGCCGTACACCCGGCCGGTGACGCTGACCTTGGCCGGCGTGGGCCGGACCGACGACACGGCCGAGAGCGAGCCGTCGATCGACGACAGCTCGGCGCGGTAGTTGGGCCGAACGAAATGATCGTTGAAGGTCATGCGGCCGCGCCTGAGCGTGACGCTGTCTATCGAAATATCCGGCTCCTCGCCGGCGGGCCTGGTCTCGTGCTTTGGCGCCGTCTCGGGCTTGGCCTGCGGCGCGTGTGCGGCACTGCTGCGCGTCTGCGTATCTTGCGTGATGGAACCGGCAGCGGTGCCCTTCTCCACCATCAGGTCCATGACGTTCAGGCGCGCCTTGTTGTCGAGCAGGATGTTGCCGTAGAAATCTTCCAGCAGAATATCGCCCAGCCCAAGGCCGAGTCTGCCGCCCGCCATCGAGATGTGCATCTTGCTCAGACCCAGGTGTTTCCAGCTGAGGAACTCGGCCTTGTTGACGCGGTCTTCGAGGTTCAGATCGCCGACGTCCACGGCCCCCGTCCAGTCCACACGCATGGGGGCTTTGCCGTGCGCCGCCGCGAACTCGACGTCGCCGCGCGCGCCCACGACCACGCTGCGCACCGTGGCGTTCAGGCTGGATGCGACGAACGGCGCCAGCGAAGCCGCGTCGAATCTGGTCAGATCGACCGACGTCTTGAGCGACAGCGGCTGCGGCACCAGCGAGCCCTTGAGCGCCAGCGTGCCCTGTTTCTGGATGCCGTCGGCCTGCACGGTGAAATTCGTCGGCTTGCCGTCCAGTGCCAGCCGATCTGCCGCCGCGGACAGGGCCGCGACGGACAGATCCACCGCAGGCTTGACGCTCTCGTCGCGCGCGGCCAGGCTGCGCACGCCGAGTTTCACGTCACGCGCCTGCACCAGCGAACCGGCCACGTCGACTTTGCCTTCGAGATCGAGCCGGCCGTGCTGCAAGGCAATGGGCGCGAAGCGATGCAACGCCGCCGCGAAAGGCGCCAGGGCCAGATTGCCCAACTGGATCTGCGCCTTCACCGACAAGGGCTGCATCACCACGGGCGCCTTGGCCCGCAGCCAGCTGCCGTCGCGCACGTTGTCCATGTTCAGCCACACATGCATGGGTTGGCCCGCGACCTGCGGCACGGCAACGTTCTCGGCCTCCAGTGCCAGACCGCTCAATGGATAATCCAGACCCATCGGATCGTCGCGCAGCCGGATCTCGCCGTTCTTGAGTTTGACGTCGGCGACGGAGATTTTCCAGGCTGACGATTCGCCGGTGGCCCCCGCGGCAGACCGGGACGCGGCGCCACCGGCCGGCTCGTCCGCCGGCGACGCGGCGGCCTGGACACCGGTCGCGGCATCCGCCTTGGCATCGGCCTTCGCCGCGGCCGGCTGAGCCGCCGACCCGGGCTGATCGCCCAACGCGGCAAAGCCGTTGACCACGCGCTGCCAGTTCAGCTCGCGCGCATCGCGATGCACCTGAACGTCGGGCCCCGACAGCGTCACCTCGCCGACCGAAGCCGTCTTCGCATCCAGGTCCACGGCGACGCGCTCGAAGCGCAGATCGTCCCAGGACAGCAGCGGCGCGCCCGCCGCCTCGCTTACGTCGAGCTGGCGCAGACCCACGTCGCCCTGCACGCGAATGCGCGGCGCGGCGTGCGCCGGCTGCTCGAACCGCACCTGCAAATTGGAGTCGAGCAGCGCGTGATCGATCTTGATGGGCAGAGGCCGCGACATGGGCCAGAAATCGGCCCACTTCTCCAGCGCCAGTCCGGAGAAAACCACGTTCAGCGTCGATGCGGGCACCTTGTCGAAAGGCCGAGCCGTGCCGCTCAGGTCGAAGGGGCTGCCATTGATGCGCAGGTGCACCTTGGGTTGCACATTGATGTGCGTGGCGTAGCCGAACGACGAAAGGAAGGGCACGCCCAGCGTGATCTGGTCGACCACCTGCCGGCGGCCGGTGACGTGGTCGTCCAGGCTGACCACACCGCCGGTCAGCGACATATTGTTCAGGGAAAACCGCGGCAGCCCCGTCTTGGCCGGCTTGGCTTGCGCAGGCGCATCGGCCGACATACTGGCCAGTCGGTCGACGATGTCTGAAAAATTGAAGTGCGAGGCGTCCTGCCGAACCAGCCTGACCGTGGGCTGGTCGATGCGGATCATGTCGATCACCGGCGCGAACATCACGATGGACCGCCAGGCTGCGCTCAGGTCGATCTCGCCTACCTGCAGGAGCGGCGCCTCGTCGGGCCGGCCGATGGCGAGCTGGTGTGCGCGCAGCGTCAGGGTGAACGGATTGAAACTGATCTTGCCGACCGTCACCTGGCGGCCCAACAGCTGGGAGACGTTGTGGGTCAACGCATTGCGCGTGAGCTTGGGCACCTGCCAGGCAGCCAACGCGGCCAGCACCAGCAGCGCCAGCACGATGCCCAGCAGCATTTTGCACGTTCGTCGGCTGCATTTCAGAACCGGCATCCGCCACCGCATTACACGCACTCCCACCAGATTTCGCGCCCCGTACCGGGGATGTCGCCGCCATGCAGACCATGGCTTCGGCCCTTATTATCGCCGGCCGGCTCCGCGCTCGTCTATCATAGGCTTTCGCCCTTTATCCGCCGGTTTTTATTCATGACAGCCTCCCTTCCGACGCTCAGCCACCTGGACGAATCCGGCCAGATCCGCATGGTCGACGTCGGCGCCAAAGCCGACACAGAACGGGTCGCCGTTGCCAGCGGCCGAGTACGCATGAACGCACACGCCTACGGCCTGCTCGCCGCTCCCGGGCAAAGCAAGGGCGAGGTCCTGAACACCGCCCGCGTCGCGGCGGTGCTGGCCGCCAAGCGCTGCGCCGACCTCATCCCCCTGTGCCATAGCCTGCCGCTGGCTTTCGTGGGCGTGGAGTTCAGCCTGGTCGACGCCGAACACCTCGTCGAGGTGCGCGCCACCTGCCGCACCCAGTACAAAACCGGCGTCGAGATGGAAGCCATGACGGCCTGCAGCGTCGCGGCGCTCACGATCTACGATATGTGCAAGGCTGCCGACAAGGGTATCGTTATCGAAGACATCCGCCTGGAATACAAATCGGGCGGCAAGAGCGGCGAATGGCGCAGACAGCCATGAACACGACCATCAATCTTCTTTATTTCGCCCGCGTGGCAGAACTGGTGGGCAAGCGCGCCGAGACCTGGCCGCTGGCCGTCGATACCACCGGCGAACATCTGCTTGCGCAGTTGCGCGCGCGCTATCCGCGCCTGGCTCAGGCCCAGCGTCTGCGCCTGGCCGTCAACCAGGAGCATGCCGCCCTGGCGGCGCGCGTGCAGCCCGGCGACGAGGTCGCGATCTTCGAGCCCGTGACCGGCGGCTGACAGAACGGAGCCGAATCATGATCATCGTCCAGGAAGCCGATTTCGACGGCGCGGCGCTGATGCGCGCAATGCGCGAGCAGGTGGGCAGCCAGGCCGGCGCCCTCGTCACCTTCACAGGCTATGTGCGCGACTACGCGCCCGACGAACCGACGCAGACGCTGACGCTCGAGCACTATCCCGGCATGTGCGAGCGCGAGCTCGAAGACATTGCCGCCACCGCACGCAGGCGCTGGAATCTCGCGGGCACCGTCATCGCCCATCGCGTCGGCGTCCTGCACCGCGAAGCGCAGATCGTATTCGTCGCGGCAGCCAGCGCACATCGCGGCGACGCCTTCCGCGGCTGCGAATACATGATCGACGCCCTCAAAACTCGGGCGCCCTTCTGGAAGCGTGAAACCTTGGCCTCGGGCAAGCAGTTCTGGGTCGAGCAGCGCCAAACCGACGAGGCGCGCACCGACGCCTGGAACCACAAAGAAAACCTCAAGGAAACACCATGAGCAGCCACACCGACGAAGCCAATTCGCTTGCATGCGCCGTCCTCACGGTGAGCGACCGGCGCACCGCGGGCGACGACACCTCGGGCAATCTGCTGGCCGAGCATGTGGCCCGAGCAGGCCACGTATGCGCCCGACGCGAGATCGTGCGCGACGACATCTATCAGATCCGCCGCATAATCAGCGACTGGATCGCCGACCCGCAGGTTCAGGTCATCCTCACCACCGGCGGCACCGGCTTCTCGCACAAAGACTCCGTGCCCGAGGCACTCATGCCCTTGTTCGACAAAGAAATCGACGGCTTCGGCGAACTGTTCCGCCAATTTTCGTTCGAGGAAATCGGCAGCTCCGCCATCCAGTCGCGTGCGCTGGCCGGCTATGCCAACGACACCGTGATCTTCTGCATGCCGGGCTCCAACCACGCCTGCGAAATGGCCTGGTCGCGCATCATCCGCGAGCAGCTGGACAGCCGGCACAAGCCTTGCAACTTCGCCGCTCACCTGAACCGCGCCCGCTCCGCGGCCTGACACACCGACCTGTTTGCGATCCATGCTCGAATTCGACGAGGCCCAGTCCCGGCTCACCGAGGCCGCCCCCTTACCCACGCGCGCAGAGACCGTCGCCCTGGCTCAGGCCGCGGGTCGCGTGCTTGCCGTCGACCTGACGGCCACGGTCGACCTGCCGCCCGCGGACAACAGCGCCATGGACGGCTACGCGCTGCGCCACGCCGATTACCGGCCCGGCACGGCGATGCCCATCCAGCAGCGCAGCTATGCGGGCGAACAGCCTCAGCCGCTCGTCGCCGGCCAGGCCACGCGCCTGTTCACCGGCAGCCTGATACCGCAAGGCGCCGACACCGTCGTCATGCAGGAAGACACACGCGAAGCCGACGGCATGGTCGAGATCGCCGTGGCGCCTCAGGCCGGACAGCACGTGCGCAGGCAGGGCGAAGACGTACGCGCCGGCACGCCGCTGCTGCCGGCCGGCACGCTGCTGCAAGCCGCACACATCGCGCTCCTGGCGTCGCAAGGCCTGGACAAAATCGAGGTCTACCCGCGCCTGCGCGTGGGCGTTCTCACGACGGGCGACGAATTGGCCATGCCCGGCCAGGCGCGCGAGGCCGGCCACGTCTACAACTCCAACGGCCCCATGCTGACCGCCCTGGCGCATGGGCTGGGCGCGGACGTGGTTCAGGTGCGGCACGCTCGCGACGACGCCGCCGATCTGCAGACTGCCTTGCGAGATCTGCAGGCCGATTGCGATCTCATCATCAGCGTGGGCGGGGTGTCGGTGGGCGACCACGATCTGGTCAAACCGGCCATCGAATCGCTCGGCGGCGAGCTGGCGCTTTGGAAGGTGCGCATGAAACCGGGCAAACCGGTGGCCATGGCACGACTAGACGGCAAATTGATCGTCTGCCTGCCGGGCAATCCGGTGTCGGCCTATGCGGTATTCGCGGTGCTGGTCTCGCCCATGATCCGCCGCATGCAAGGCCGCTCGCGCATTTATCCGCAAGTCATGCGCGCCGCGCTGCGCACGGAAAAAACCCGCCAGGACAGCCGCGAGGAGTTCTTACGGGTGCAATACCACCCGCTGGCGAACGGGCTCGCCGATGTGGCGCCTTTCAGCAATCAGAGCTCGGGCGTGATCAGCTCTTTGCCCTGGTGCGATGGCCTGGCGCGCCTGCCGGCCGGCATCCCCGTCCGAGACGGGGACATCGTGAGCTACTACGACTTGAAGCACTGGCTGGCGTGAGCGCCGCTCGCGTCGCGCAGGCGGCGCTCCGCGTTCATTCCTTGACGTGGAACACCAGCGTTGCCACGCGCGACAGGCTAAGCACCTTGACCGTAACGCTGCCCAGCAGCAGACGCGACAAACCGCTGCGGCCATGGCTGCCGATGAAGATCAGATCGCAATGCTCGTCCGCCGCGGCCTGCACGATACCGTCGGCCACATTGAAGTTGGACACGGCGCGCGTCGTCACCTTCACGCCTGCGGTCTGAGCGCGGTCGCTGACGGCTTTGAGATATTTCGCGCCTTGCTCGGCCGCGGCTTTCTCGTAGTCTTCGTCGGTAATCGCATAGGCGGCCGCCATGCCGTCGAATCCGATCGTGGCTGCGAAAGGCTGGGTGACGTGCAACGCCACGACCTCTGCTCCGACGGATCGCGCAAAGATAATGCCGGCGTTGGCCGCCTGACAGGACAGCGGAGAACCGTCAGTGGGAATCAGGATTTTCTTGAACATGGCCTCGCTCCTTCCTAGAGGTAGTGATCTCATGCTAACGGAAAAAATCGCCGATCGTCATGACTTGCATCAAATTGCGGCGTCGACGCGGGACGGCCTCAGCTCAGCTGCTGTGCATTGGCGTACAGATTGGCGCAGCGCGTGCCGCTGCGGCAATAGGCCAGGACAGGACTGGGCAGCGTGCGCAGCAGTTCGGCGAAACGGGTCACGTCGTCCATGGTCATGGCGCCGCTGACCACGGGCTGGTATTGCACCGCCAATCCCAGCGCCTCGGCGGCGTGGGCCACGTCGGCCGCGGTAGGCTGGTCGGGCCCGCCTTCGTAATCGGGCCGGTTGATGATGACGCTCTTGTACCCGGCCGCAGCAACCTCGGCCATATCTTCGGGCGTGAGTTGGGGCGCAACGGCGAAAGTCGGGGAAAGCGGACGGATGGCAGCGGACATGATGGGCTTCCTGAAAAACGGTCGAATAATGGGAAAAGTATATGCCGGTCGGCGCGCGCCGCCGACCGGCGACACCGAGTTCGCGAACGGCCAGAGTCCGATTACGCGAAAGACCCTAGCCCGAGCGCCCGCGCTGCAACACCGCCAGTTCGCGCCACATCTTGGCGTCGTCTTCCATGGTCACGGCAAAACGCAGAAACGTCGAAGGCGTCTGCGAAGGCGAGAACAGCGTACCCGGCACCAGCAGCATGCCGCGCCCGGCCGCCTCGCGCGCCACGGCCTCCGAATCTCGGCCGCAATCGGCCAGAATGAATATTCCCGCATAGGGTTCGTGCGGTACGGCAAAGCCAAGCTTGAGCAGGCCTTTGACGCAACGCTCGCGCGCCTCGTCCACGCGCTGGCGCACGCGCTCGACATGGCGGCGATACTGCCCCTCCATCAGTACGCGATGCACCACGCGCTCACCCACCTCGCACGAGGTGAGCCCGGCCAGCAGCTTCAGATCCGTGAGCTGCTGCACCGTGTCGGGATCGGCTGCCACGTAGCCCACCCGCAAGCTGGCCGCCAGCATCTTCGAAAAGCCGCCCACCATGATGACGCGCTTGAACCGGTCGAGCTCGGCCAGCGTGATAGCGCGGCCCGGATGCAGTTCGCCATACGTGACGTCCTCTACCACCCGGAAGTCGTGCCGTTCGGCCACGCGCAGGACGTCGTAGGCCGCGCCGGCCGACAGCGTATGCCCTGTGGGATTGTGCACGGCGCTGTTGATGATGAAAAGCTTGGGCTTGTGTTCGGCGGCCGCTTTCTCGAGCCAGGCGATATCGGGCCCATGCGGGCCGCGCGGCACGCCGATCAGCCGCACGCCCATCGCGGCCAGGCGGCCGAAGATCACGAACCACCCCGGGTCTTCGACCAGCACGGTGTCGCCCGGCTGCACGAAATGGCGCACCACCAGATCCAGCCCGTGCGTGACGCCGTTGGTGGTGAGCAGGTTGCGTTCCGGGTGGACGGCCAGCCCTCGCTCATGCAGCAGGGCGGCGATCTGCTGCCGCAGGGGTTCGTAACCCTGCGGATGGCCGTATGCCAGCAGATTCGTGCGCGCCGAGCGGCCCACGGCGCGCACGGCGGCCGCCACCATCTCGGGATCCAACCAGTCTGCCGGCAGCAGGCCCATGCTGCTCGGCGCACCGAACGACGCGCCGGAGTTGAACAGGCTGCGCAGCAGCCAGGCATGGTCGATGCGCGCGGGCGCCTGCAGGCCGGCCGGCGCAGGCTGATGCGCCTGGCGCGTGCGCGCCTTGACGAAAAAGCCGGCGCCGCGGCGCGACTGCAGCAGGCCGCGCGCCACCAGGCGGTCGTAGGCTTCGACCACGGTGAAACGGCTCACTCCGGCCTGCTCGGCCATCTTGCGTATCGACGGCAGGCGCGTACCGGGGCGCAAGCCCTGATCGTCGATGCGGCGGGCCAGATCGTCGGTCAATTGACTGACGAGAGTGGCATCGGCTTCGCGCACCGGCTGCCAACCGGCAGCGGGCATGGCGGCTTGAACTGTCATGGTGTTTCTACCGGGCCAGTTATGAAAATGAGACGGTAAAGTGTATCGGTACTGTACCGTCAACTATGCCTACAGTGGCAGAAATCGCCCGTCCGGGCAAGCCCCGAATCTGCTCACCATGCGAGCGCTGCGCCATGCACCTTTCCCCGCTTTCTTTGCCGCTGATCTCTCCCGTCCTGCTGGGCCCGCTGCTCCTGTTCATTCTGGTCAGCTCGATCACGCCCGGCCCCAACAACGCCATGCTGGCTTCATCGGGCCTGACTTTCGGCATGCAGCGCAGCGTGCCTCACCTGCTGGGTGTGAGCCTGGGCTTCGCGCTGATGGTGCTGCTGGTGGGCCTGGGCCTGGGCGCGGTGTTCACGCGCGAGCCCTTGGTGTATCAAGTCCTGAAATATCTGGGCGCCGCCTATCTGCTGTATCTGGCCTGGAAGATCGCCAACTCCGGTTCCATGCAGGACAGCCGGACCCGCACGCGCCCCTTCACATTCCTGCAGGCCGCGATGTTCCAGTGGGTCAACCCCAAGGCCTGGGTCATGGCCGTGGGCATCGTCGCCACCTATACGCCGCAGCAGGGCTTCTTCGGCAATCTGGTGATCGCCACCCTGGCCTGCATCGTCATCAATCTGCCGTGCGTAGGCCTTTGGGTGCTGTTCGGCAGCACGCTGCGCCGCTGGCTGCACAAGCCCGGCATCGTGCGCGGCTTCAATGTCTCGATGGCCTTGCTGCTCGTGGCGTCGCTCTATCCGGTGGCGCTGCAACTGGCGGGCCGCTGAGTCGGCGCGAGCTGCGCATCCGGGTCAAAGCGACATCACGGCATAGACCACGTAAGGCGTGACCAGCACATTGAATATGCCGGCCATCACCATGACCAGGCCGGCTACCGCGCCTTCCTCGTCTGCGAGCTCCCGGGCCTTGGCGGTGCCGGCGCCCTGCGCCCCCATGCCGAACAGCGCACCGCGCGCCAGCGACGAGCGCAGCGGCAGCCAGGCGCGCAGCCACTGACCTATGCTGGCGCCCAGCACGCCGGTGATGATCACGAACACGGCCGTCAGATCGGGCGCGCCCCCCACGTGCGACGACACGGCCATGGCAAAGGGCGTGCCCACCGAACGCGGCAGCAGACTCAGGCGCAGCCCCGTGGGCAACCCGAGCAGCGCGCCCAGCAGCCAGGCGCTTGCGCCGGCGATCACGCTGCCCACCACGATCCCTGCCGCCAGGATGGGCCAGTAGCGCAAAATCAGGGCACGCTGCTCGTACAGCGGCAGGGCGAAAGCCACGAGCACGGGGCCCAGCATCAGCAGCAGCCAATGCGATCCCAGCATGTAATCGCGGTAGCCCGCGTGAAGATAGACCGCCAGCCCCAGTAGCAACGCCGGGGCCATGATCAGGGTGGATGTCCAAAAGCACGGGCGGCGGCTGTACAGCCAGCGCGCCAGGACATAGACCAGCACCGTCGCCGCCGGCCAGAAATAAAGGTCGATTTCCGGGCGCATGATCAAGCGGTTTGCCGGTTCATCCAGCGATAGCCCAAATCAATGGTCAGCGCGGTGCCCACCATGACCATCGCCGTGCCGGCCACGATGGTTGCCAGCACCTTGAACCCCAGCAGGCTCAGGAGCTCGTGATGGTCGAGCAGGGACATCACCGACGGCACGAAGAAAAGCAGCATTTCGCCCAACAGCCAGTTGGCGCCGCGGCGCACCGCCTGCACCTGCAATTTGCCGCTAACCAGCAGGCCCAGCACGAGAATCAGGCCGACGATGCCTCCCGGAACCGGCAACCCCAGCGCACCGGCGATTTCCTGCCCCGCCAGCGAGAACAGCATCAGCAACCCTATCTGCAGCAATTTGCTGTGCCGCAGCATGCTGCGCAAAACAATGGGACGGAAATAGGTCATGGCGGACTCCTGTGTTGCAAGCTCGAGGGGCTTGAGTCCATTTGTACGCTCGTATTGATTATAGATAAAATGAATTATTAGAATGAAAGTTATGCCATATAAGAATAGTCTCGGGATTGAATCCGGATTTTCTGCCGCATTGCAGCATGGAGCTTGGCTTATGGAATTGCGCACACTGCGCGCCCTGGTAGAAGTTGTCCGCCAGGGCGGCTTCTCCCAGGCAGCCCGTGTGGTTTTCGCCACACAGCCCACCGTCAGCAAGGCGGTAAAGCAACTGGAGGACGAGCTTCAGATGGTCTTGCTGGACCGCCAGTCTCAGCCTCCCAGGCTTACCCAGGCCGGAGAGGTCGTGTACCGCCGAGCGCTCACCATGCTGGCCGAATGCGACGACCTGAAGACCGAGCTCGACGAGATCCGCGGCCTCAAACGCGGCATCCTGCGGCTGGGCCTGCCGCCTCTGGGCAGCAGATCCCTGTTCGCCCCGCTCTTTGCCCGCTTTCGCAGCCGCTATCCCACCGTCGAGATCCGTCTCATCGAACACGGCAGCCGGCGCCTGGAAGAGATGATCATAGCCGGCGAACTCGAACTTGCCGCCTCGCTCACCCCCGTGCCGACAGCCTTCGAGTGGCAGCCGGTGGCGCGCGAACCGCTTGTGGCCTTGTTGCCGCCCGACCATCCGCACCCCGGTGCGATGCACGTGAACCTGTGGCAGCTGCGGCAATCGCCCTTCATTCTTTTCGATGAAGGCTTCGCGCTGAATCGCCTGCTCGAAGATGCCTGGAGACAGGCCGGCATCACCCCTACCGTAGCCGCGCGCAGCGGCCAGATCGACTTCATGATCGCTTTGGTGGCCGCAGGCCTGGGCGTGGCTTTCCTGCCCCGGCTGGAATTGCAGGCGCGCTCGATCGGCGGCGTCGCCTGCGTGCCGCTGGTGGAACCGGGAACCGATTGGGAGTTGGGCCTGATCTGGCGCCGCGGCGGCTACCTGTCGCACGCGGCCCAGGCCTGGCTCGCTCTGGCGCGAGAACTGCGCCCTAGCGCGTCGGCTCGGGCCTGATACGGCTCAAGCGCTCGACCCGCAATCCGCTCGCGCTCAGCCAGCGGGGCATGTCTTCGCTCGACAGCACCTCGAACTCGGCGGCGCGCTGCTGCATGAGCGCATCGCCCTCGCCCGACGCCACAGCATGGGCAGGATGGCACATCATCAGGTCGCCGTCCCGGGCCGCATCGAACCAGCGGCCCAGCAACTGCGCATAATGCTCGGCCCCGCCGCTCAGGCCGTAGACCCCCAGGAAACGCTCGTTACTGCGCCACCCGCGCCGGCGCACGGCGCGACTCAAGGCATGCCCGCCCAATGCGCCGATAACCTGCGCCTTGAACGCATTGGCCAGCCCGACACCCGGCTGCGACCGAGGCAGGGTGCAGCGCAGCCAGGGCTTGCGCGCGCCATAGCGGCGCTCCAGCATTTCGATTACCCGCGACAGCACGCCGGGCAGCTGATGTACGTGCTGATGGCCGTCCAGGTAGGCGGGCGCCGCGCCGTAGATACGCTCGAAGGCATCGAGCTGGCGCTCAAGATGACCGTTCACCCAGGCCGGCGCAAGCCGTGCCGTGTAGGCCCGGCCTATCAAGGTTTTCAAGGCAACGGCCGGCGCCTGCCCGCCCACGCCTTCGGTCAGATCGAAATGCAGCCCCGCGTCGACGTCCATCTCGCGCAAGGCCGCGGCGTGCTCGGCAAAAGAAGGGCCCAGCGACATGCAGCTCGCCGCACCCAGGCGGCCGGCCCGAGCCAAATCCAGGATGCCCGCGTCGATGGCGCGATTCATGCCAAAATCGTCGGCGCATATAACAATGCGGCGCAGCAAACCCTGCCCGTTTTCCCGGTTTTCCACGCTTCGATGCTTCCGCTGTTAAAACAACTCTTCTGGTTCGTCACCGTCGGCTGCGCCGCGGCGGCCACACACTGGACCACCGCCGTGCTGCTCGTCAAATTCGGCGGCCTGTCGCCCGTGCTGGCTAACGTCGGCGGCTGGCTGGTGTCTTTCTGGGTGTCGTTTTCCGGTCATTACTTTCTGACCTTCCGGCACACCAAGGTTGCACTGCTACCGGCCGTGCGGCGCTTCTTCCTGGTCTCGGCCTCGGGCTTCGTCATCAACGAAGCCGCCTACGCCTGGCTGCTGCACGCAACCCAACTGCCCTACTACGTGTCGCTGGCGGCCGTGCTGCTGGGCATGGCCGTCCTGACCTTCATCGTCAGCCGGCTGTGGGCGTTCCGCCACAAACCCGTTGCTTGAACGCCGCGTCGGCATCGAGCAGCCACAATACATTTCTCCTGGTCGACGCCGCAGACTTGATGCCCGTCAGAAGCGCATAGCGGTTCTCGTCGCCATGGCCACCCAGGATCCAGTAGCGCGCTCCGACCGGACCCGCACAAACGCGCCGCTTCCATTCCTGCTGCGAAATCAGCACCTGCACAGTCGGATCGAACTCTGAGGCGTCGAGCAGTTCCTTGCGCCAGTTATCGGTGCGTAGAATGCTCGGATCGCTCCAATTATCGACTACCCAGGCCGTTTGCTTGTAGTGTGCATAGAACTGCAGGTCGAAACCATATTCATGCAGCATGACGAGCGTATCGCCCGGCTTCGCCTCCTGGCGCATGACCTCGCCCAGCGGTTTGGCGCTGCGACTGAAGGTGCTGATCGCGGCGATCACCAGCGTGAGCAGGCACAAGCCCACGGCTGTCGCAAATGTGATCGAGGCCCGCCGGCCAAAGCGCATCGACGCTGCGCCGTCGCGCTCGATCGTTTCGCGCACTCGCTCGGCCAGCAGGAAGGCCAAAGGCGGCAGCGCCGGCAAGATATAGCCTATGAGCTTGGACGCCGGAATCGAGAAGAACACTAGCACCACCAGCCCCCAGATGGCCATGAGCCGGCGTATGCCCTTGGGGTCGCGTTCGGCGTTCCAGAAAGGCCGGCGGAACAGGCCCAGGCCCCACAGCGTCCAGGGCAGCGCAGTGACGATCAGAACCGGCACGTAGAACACGATGGGCTCCTGATTATTGAAGCCCGAATCCAGAAAACGCTGAAAGTGCTGATAGACGAAGAAATAATGAAAGAAGCCCGGATAGCGCGCCTGCATCGCCACGCACCAGGGCAAGGCCACCACGGCGAAGGCCAGGAGCGTCGCCGGCCGCAGCAGGGCAAGCATGCCCTTGCCGTCGCGCCGCATCAGCAGCCAGAAGAACAGCACGCCTCCCGGCAAGACCGGACCGATCAAGCCCTTGGCCAGGAAGGCCAGGCCGGCCAACGCGCCCATGAGTGCAGACATGGCGCGCCAGGGCCGTCCGTCGTCGCGCCGCATGATCGTCTCGGCGCCCGCCAGCACGGTGGCCGAGATCAGACCGGCCACCAGCATGTCCATATTGGCGAATTGCGCCGCGCCGAAAAACAGCGGCATGGTGGCCATGATGAGCACGGTGATACGCGCCGCAGCCACACCGTAGTTGCGGCGCACGAAGGCATAGGTCGCGAACAGCGCCAGCCAGGCGCCCAGCACCGACGGCAGGCGCACGGCCCACTCGCTCATGCCGAAGACGTGCATGCTGATCGCATCGAGCCAGTAGAACAGGGGCGGCTTGTGGAAATACGGCATGCCGTCCAGGAGCGGCGTGGAAATATCGCCATGGCGCAGCATGTCCCAGGCCACACCGGTATAGCGGCCCTCGTCGGGTAGCGTCAGCAGCCGTATCCAGTTGAGAAAGATCAGCCAGAAAGCGGCCAGGCCCAGCAGCACAGCGTCGCCAGACAGAAATCGGCGCGGCTGCGCGGGAGTCGTTGTGGAGCTCATAAGTTCATCAAAAGATTCAAGCCTGGCCGGACGCATCGCGGTTCGATGCGTCGGCCTGCGGTTCGCGGCGCGGTCGCGCCTGACCCAGGCGCTGCCCGGTGATAAAGATCGGCCGCCCCTTGACTTCGTCGAAGATGCGCGCCACGTATTCGCCCATCACGCCCAGCGAAAGCAGATTGACGCCCGAGAAAAACAGCAGCGCCGTCACGATGGTCGTCCAGCCGGAAGTCTGGTTGCCGTACAGCAGATATTGCGCCACGATGACCACACCGTAGATGATCGACATGACAGCAAAAAGCGCGCCCACCAGGCCCAAAAAACGCAGCGGCCAGGTCGTGAACGCCGTGATGCCGTCGGTGGCCAGCCCGAGCAGGCGCCAGAAGTTGAAGCTGCTGCTGCCGTGCAGGCGCTCCTTGGGCATATAAGGCATGGCCTCGGAACGAAAGCCCACCCAGGCGTAGAGCCCCTTCATGAAGCGCGTACGCTCGGGCAGGTTGACCAGCGCGTCGACCACCTTGCGGTCCATCAGGCGGAAATCGCCGGCGTGCGGCGGCACCCGCACGCGTCGCGTGCTGCCCAGCAGGCTGTAGAACATCTTCGTGCCGACCCGCTTGACCCAGCCTTCGTCGGTGCGGTCGCTGCGCACGGCATAGACCATGTCCACGCCTGCCTGCCAGCGCTGCAGCATCGGCGGGATCAGTTCCAGCGGGTGCTGCATATCGGCGTCCATGCTGATCGCCACATCGCCGGTGACTTCTTCCAGGCCCGCGGCAAGCGCCGCCTCTTTGCCGAAATTGCGCGACAACTGCACATAGCGTATGCCCGGGGTCTTGGCCCATTGCGCCATGAGCTCGGGGGTGGCGTCGGTGCTGCCGTCATCGACGACGATGATCTCCCATCCGTCGCACCATTGCTCCAGCAACGCGCTCAGCCGCGGCAGCAGCACTTTGAGATTCTCGGATTCGTTCAGACCGGGGACGACGCAACTGACCAGACCGCGCACGGGCGGGCGGCCGTCGACCGAACGGGGCGGCGCTGGAAAATCGGGCTCGGCGGCGCGCGGATCGAGGGGAGACGAGGTCAAGATTTCACCGAAAAGCAGAAAAGGCTTCGAAGTATGCACCAGGTAGGCGCCAGCCGTATCGAATTGCGGCGGAATCGACCTGCCTCGGGAGAGGTAACCACAGCCGCTCCTTTTATTCTCGCCGGGCCTGCCGCTAGGTTACCGTGAAAAACAGTGTGGGGATTGTGCCTCACCCCTGGGCGCAGAAAGTCGCAATTAATTGAAATTGCAATAAAATGCCAGATTCTATGCCCGCATTCGCTCTCGCTGTGCGGGCTTCTGGTTTTATCGAGACCCAATGCAGGAAAACTCCCACCTCCCGCGGCCGCTCACGTCATCTCAGCTATCGTCGGCCCGCAGCGTCTCGGCGCGAGGCGGGCGGCTGGCGTCCGTCTTTTCCCTCAACGCCCCGTCGCTGCAGCCGCTGGTCCTGCTGATCCTGGGCTTGAACCTGCTCTTCTGGGTCGCGCTTCCCAGCCTGCTCCTCTCCGGGCCGGACGCCGACAACATGGAAGAGCTGGTCTGGGGCAATGTGTTCCAGTGGGGCTATTACAAGCATCCGCCCTTGCCCTCCTGGGTGCACTTCACCTTGATGTCCGTCTTCGGACGTCATATCTGGATCACCTTCTTCGCCGCGCAGCTCAGCGTGGCGCTGGCGCTTTACTTCATCTGGCGCCTGGGCTGCGAACTCACCTCCCAGCGCAACGCGCTGCTTGCGGTGGTGCTGACGATGCCCATCGCCTACTTCACGACGCGCGGGGTGATGTCCAATCACAACACCCTCCAGCTGTGGTCGGTGGCGGGTTCGATCTGGATGCTCTACCGTGCCTGGCGCTATCAGCAGATGCGCGACTGGCTCCTGCTGGGCATGTTCGCGGGCTTTGCCACGCTGACCAAGTACAGCATCGCCGTGTGGTACCTGATATTCATCCTGCACCTGGCGTTGAGCGGCAGCCTGCGCAATGCGCGCACCTGGAAGGGCATGCTGGCGGGCACCGCCCTGTTGGTCGTCATGGTGATGCCGCACGCCATGTGGCTTTATCACATGAAATTCGTGCTGCACGATCCGGCCAACCCGCTGGACTACGCCGCCGGATCGGCCGACGTGTCGCAAATGACCCGCGCCGAAAACCTGCTGGACATGTGGTACGTGCTCACCACTACGCTGGCGCGCCTGGCTCCCATGCTGCTCGCCATGCTGGTCATCGCCGGCTTCATGCGCCGTGCGCGCAGCAAGCAGATCGTCCCGGCCCAATCGCCCGGCAGCAACATCGCCGCCCATCTGCGCCCCGAAGACCGCCGCTTCATTCTGCTGTTTGCCCTGATCCCCTTCGCCCTGACGTGCGTGGCGGCCTTCATTGCCGATACGCGCATGATCGCCGACTGGACCACCACCTACTTCCTCATGACGGGCCTCCTGACGTTCTGGCTCTATCGGGAAAACAGCGACCAGCGCCTGCTCAAGATCGCGCTTATCACGGTTCTGGTGATCCAGTTCCTGACCGCCGCCGGCTATGCGGTGGGCCGCGGTCCCCTGGCCAGCATCCTGGGCAAGCCCGGCCGCTCGAACTATCCCAGCCATGCCGTGGCCCAGGCCATGAAGCACGCGTGGTATTCGCACGCCCACGCGCCGCTGCACTTCATCACGGCCGACACCTGGCTGGGCGGCAACATCGCCATCCACGCCGGCAGGCAGGCACAAGTCCTGATCAACGGCGACCTGCACGACTCGCCCTGGGTCGACCCCCAGCAGCTCAAAGCCTGCGGCACGCTGGTGGCCATCGACATCAGCCCCGACGCGCCGGACGGCGTCACGCCCAAGGTCGCCGCCGCAATGAAAGCGGCCACCATGACGGGCGTGGTCAGCCTGCCCGCCACGCTCGATCCGAACGGCCCCATGATCACCCTCAAATGGGGCGTGGTGCCGCCGACGGGCGGATGCCGATACATCCCGCATACGCATCACTGGAAACAGTGAGCTTGTAGAAAAAAGGGCGCCAATATGTTGGCGCCCTTTTTTTCTGAACGGGCCCGCCGTCGCTACGCCGCCGTGCGCTCGCGCGCCAGATGCGCGATCGCGGCCTGAACGGCGCCCTCGCCATGGGGCATCCCGAGTTCTTTGAGCGCCAAGTCCAGCGTGGCCAGACAGCCCAGGATCATCGGCTCGTTGACGCTGCCCATGTGGCCGATGCGAAAGGTCGAGCCGCCCAGCTTGCCCAAGCCGCCGGCGATCATCAGGCCCAGCTTTTCGCGCGCGTGGGTGCGCAGGCGGTTCGGATCGATGCCTGCCGCGGTGCGTACCGTCGTCACCGTCACGGCGCGCTCGGACGCTGCGGGCACGTTGAACGCCATGGCGCCCGCCTGACTCCAGGCCTCCACGGCCTGATGCACGGCGCTGGACAGGATGCGCTGCGAGCGGAAGATCGCTTCCAGGCCACGCGCCTTGATCAGATCCAGCGCCTCGCGCAGCGCAAACATATGATGTTCGGGCATGGTGCCGCAGAACTTGGTGTAGTACTCGTCGCCGGTGCGGGTGTTCCAGTCCCAGTAGCGCTGATACCGCGGCGTGGCCAATGCAGTCTGCACGGCCTTGTCGTTGGCGGCCACGATGGCCAGGCCCGGAGGACACATCAGCGCCTTCTGCGACGCCGTGATCGCCACGTCCACGCCCCAGGCATCCATCTCGAAAGGCATGGCGCCCAGCGAAGCCACGGCGTCGGCCACCAGCAGCGCCGGGTGGCCGGCCGCATCCATCGCCTGGCGCACGGCGTGCACGTCGCAGCTCAGGCTGGTGGCGGTATCCACCTGCACGGCAAGCACCGCTTTGATGCGGCGCTCGGTGTCGCGGCGCAAGTGCTCTTCGATCCGCGCCGGGTCTATGCCCTGACGCCAATCGCCCTCGATGGTCTCGGTCTCGATGCCGAGCGCGCGGGCATGGTCCGCCCATTCATGGGCAAAATGACCCACCACCGGCACCAGCACCGTATCGCCCGGCGCACAGATATTGGCCAGCACCGCTTCCCAGCTGCCATGTCCGTTGCCTGCATAGATGAAGACATGCCCTTGTGTACGGAACAGGCCTTTGAGATCCTCGAAGCAGGACTTGGCGAGTTCTTTGAGTCTGTCGTCCACGAGATCCAGCGGCTGCCGGTTCATCGCGTTGAGCACCCGCTGGGGAATATGGGTGGGGCCAGGGGCGTGCAGAAATTCGCGGCCTATCATGATGCGGTTATCGGCAAGAGAGGTTGAGACGAAGCCGATGCGCAATCGCAGACGCCCGACATGCGGTGATCCTGCCCGAGAATGGTTGCGCAGGCAAATCGGCGGATTGCGCCGCGACCGCTTCAGTCCTCGGACTGGCTCGATGCCAGATTGCCGTGCACCTTGCCCAGCAACCGCAGCAAGGTCTCCCGCTCCGAGTCGCTCAGGCCCTGCATGGCCAGATCCGTGATCTCATCGCCCAGCGCCAGCGCCGGCCCCAGCGCGTCCTCGACTTTGTCGGTCACCTGCACCAGAAAAACACGCCGATCGTTGGGCGCCGGTACACGCTGCACCCAGCCCGCTTCCTGCATGCGGTCGAGCATGCGCGCCACGGTCATGGGCGTGACATCCAGCGTCTCGGCCAGCTTGGCCTGGCTCATGGGCCCAAGGGTGGAAAGATATAGCGCCACGCGGCACTGAGCCCGGCTCAGCACCAGACGCTGGCGTCCGCGCCGATCGAACTGGATACCCGCCAGCCGGGCGATGTCCGCGACCAGAAAACCGAAGCGCTTTTCGTAGGGGTAATGCATGGGATAAAATTTGATAAGCTTGCTTATTATAAGCTGCCTTATATTATAATTTTGCAGTGCCTCATCACGCAACCCCTGCCTGACCTTCGCAGCACCTCTTCATGCCTGCCGCCGACGCTCCTGCTCCCATCAACCGCGGCATGATCACGATTTCGATCATGCTTGCCACACTCATCCAGACCCTGGACAGCACGATCGCCAACGTGGCCCTGCCTCACATGCAAGGCACCCTCTCGGCCTCGCAGGACGAAATCACCTGGGTGCTCACCTCCTACATCGTGGCCGCTGCCATCGCCACTCCGCTCACCGGCTGGCTGGCCGCGCGCTACGGCACCACCCAGCTTCTATGCGCCTCGATCGCCGGCTTCACCGCGGCCTCGGTGCTGTGCGGCATTTCCGATTCGCTGGCGCAGATCGTCGCGGCGCGGCTGCTGCAGGGTCTGTTCGGGGCCTCGCTGGTGCCGCTGTCGCAGTCGATCCTGCTCAACATCAATCCTCCCAAAAAGCAGCCGCAGGCCATGGCGATCTGGGGCATGGGGGTGATGGTGGGGCCCATTCTCGGCCCCACGCTGGGCGGCTGGCTCACCGACAGCTACAACTGGCGATGGGTGTTCTTCATCAACCTGCCCATCGGCCTGCTGGCCCTGCTCGGTGTCATGACCTACATGCCGCGCATCAAGACCGGCGGGCGCACCGCGCTGGATCTCTTCGGCTTTGCCACGCTGTCGCTGTTCATCGGCGCGCTGCAGGCCATGCTCGACCGCGGCCAGCAAAAAGACTGGTTCAACTCCACCGAGATCCGCATCGAAGCCATCGTGGCTGTGGTGAGCCTCGTCTTCTTCCTCATCCACACCGCTACCGCCGGCGAACGCTCGTTCTTCCGCCCCGAGCTGCTCAAAGACCGCAACTTCGTCACCGGCAGCTGCTTCATCTTCATCATAGGCGCCATTCTGTATGCCACGCGTGCGCTGCTGCCGCCCATGCTGGAAAGCCTGATGGGCTACCCCGTGGCCACCACTGGCCTGGTCACGGCGCCCAGCGGCATCGGCACCATGATCGCCATGCTCTTCGTCGGCCGCCTGGTCGGCCGCATCGACGTGCGCACTCTGCTGCTGATCGGCGTGCTGATAGCGGGCTACTCGCTCTACCAGATGATGGGCTACACCCTGGTGCTGTCCGAAAGCGACATCGTCTGGCCCGGTGTGGTGCAGGGCGTGGGCCTGGGCCTGATCTTCGTGCCGCTCTCGGCCGTCAGCTTCACCACGCTCAAGCCCGAGCTACGTGCCTATGGCACGTCCATTTACAGCCTCATGCGCAACATCGGCAGCAGTATCGGCATCTCGATCGTGCAATCGGTGGTCACGCGCAACAGCCAGATCGCGCACGCGTCGCTGAACGAACATATAGGCCGCGGCGAAAGCGGCTGGCAGCAATATTTCGACCTGGCCAGCGCCGCCGGACGCGAGAGCGTCAACCGCATCGTCGACCAGCAGTCGTCGATGATCGCCTACCTCGACGCATTCAAGTTCATGTTCGTCGCCACGCTTTGCATCGTGCCGATGATCTTTCTCATCCGCAGCCACGGCGTCCATGGCGGCAAAGATGCCGCTGCGCATGCGGTGATGGATTGATTCGCAAATCAGCCGCCGCGCGATAGGTGCCTGTTGCCGCGTAAATTTCTTAAAATAAAATTTATTCCAAGCAAGACATGGCAGGATCACGCTTATGTCCAAACCGCTCACCGTCGGAATTGCCGCCTGCTCTTCGGAAGGCGCGGCGCTTTGCTACAGAACCGTCTGCGTTCGCGCTCCGCAATTTCTCGGCTCTCATGCCCATCCCGACGTCGTCCTGCATTCGTCTTCTCTCGCAGAATACGTCGATGCGCTGGACCGCAATGATCTGCCCGGCGTCGCGCGGTTGATGCTGCACTCCGCGCACCGCTTGGCGGCTGCCGGCGCCGATTTCGTGATCTGTCCCGACAACACCATACACGCCGCGTTTGCGCTGATGCGCGATGCCTCGCCGCTGCCTTGGCTGCATATCGCCGAGGTCGTTGCCGCCGAAGCGAAGCGGCGCGGCGTACGGCAGGCCGCCATACTGGGCACCACATGGCTGATGGCCAGCGATGTCTACCCGGGCGTGCTGAGCAAATTCGATATCCGCCACCTGGTCCCCGAAACGTCGGAACGCAATGAGATAGGCCGGATCATCATGAACGAACTCGTCAACGGCCTTCACAAACCGGCCTCGGTGCAATTTCTGCAGGACGTCATCGTGCGCATGCAGGAACGAGGCTGCGACGCCGTGATTCTCGGCTGCACAGAACTGCCGATTGTGCTGGACGATGCGAATTCTGCGCTGCCGACACTCGACTCCACCCGGCTGTTGGCCGATGCAGCGATCCAACACGCGATCTCACATCGCAACATCATGCGCGCTGCAACGCCATAAGCGCCTTCGATGTCTTCGAATCGGGACTGCGAGCGTGGGCAGCACCGGCAGTATCGCGGGCGGCCGCGGACGATGTCGCTTAGGCAAAATTTCGTTTCAATGAAACGCACTTTTTGCGCGGTCTCCGAGACACCATGGTCCAGTCTCATTCAATCACTCCATTCCGACGTGCAAAGACCTCCAATGGATGCAATCAAAAAGGCCCTGGCATGCGCCTGCGTGTCCTGGTCCACCCTGGCTTTCTGCTCGCCGGCCCGCGCCGACAACTTGTTCACGCAGTTCGGCAACGGCGTCGCCGATCGCTGGAACAGATCGATGGCCGGCCATGACGAGCTCTACCTACCGCTCGAAACCTGGCACAACCGCGCCATGTACTCCCGGCAGGCCATCGACCGCTTCAATGAGCGCCCTTGGGGCCTGGGCTTCGGCAAGGGCTACTACGACGACCGCGGCAACTGGCAGGGCTTCTATGCCATGGTCTTCAAGGACTCTCACATGAAGTGGGAACCGATCGCCGGCTACGGCTCCACCTGGGACTGGTATACCGCCGACCACAACTGGCACGTCGGCCTGGGCTATACGGCTTTTTTCACGGCGCGCGAAGACATCATGAATTACGTCCCGTTCCCGGGGATCCTGCCCCTGGTCTCGGCAGGCTATAAAAACTTCACCGTGCAAGGCACCTACGTTCCGGGTCGGCGCGGCACGGGCAATGTCGCCTTTTTCTGGGCGCGATATACCTTTTGATGCGCTGTCCGCATTTAGCGGCGTCATCCGACAGCGGCAGGCAGCCTAAACGCTCAAGAGAACCAGGTCCCTGCCAGCTCATTGAAATATTTATCGCCGAAGCTTGTCCCTTAATAAACCGCAAGATAATATTCCGCTGCATATCGTTACTATTACATAGCATTAAAGTAACAAGATATGTCAAATCTTGATCTCGGTCCAAAATTAAAAAGGAATAAAACTATGCGGGTTAAATTTGCCGTAGCTTTTGTAGCTTTATCACTCCTTGCCGGCTGCGCATCGGTGCCGATGGCCGATAACACAGCATCGAATCAAGCAAAGCAATTCAGTCCTCCTGGCGAAGGAAAAGCCGGACTTTATGTCTTTCGCGACGGCATCCTCGGATCCGCGCTCAAGCGCGCCGTCTATGTCGACGGAAAATGCCTCGGAGAGTCCGCGCCTCGTGTGTTCTTCCACACCGAGGTGGACGGTGACAAGACCCATATCCTCTCGACTCAATCCGAATTTTCACCCAACCAGTTGTCCCTCTACATGAAAGCCGGAATCAACTACTTTGTCCGGCAATACATCAAAATGGGCGTCCTGGTCGGCGGAGCCAATCTGGAATCAGTCAGCGACGAGGAAGGGAAAAAAGCGATCAGTCAGCTGAGCATGGCTGCAAATACGCCATGCGATCCCAAGCCGGATGAGCAAGCCGCCAAGAAATAGGCTGCACTGAGAAGGCACGGTTTCCCCGTGTCCAGGCCGATCGGTCACCCTTGATCAAAAGGGCTTGCTAGAACGAAATCGGCCTGTCCCATCCCACGCATCTGTGAAAATAAAAAAAGCCGGCATTTGCCGGCGATTTTTTCTTTGCGGGATTTTTGGTGGGCGGTACTGGTTTCGAACCAGTGACCCCTGCCGTGTGAAGGCAGTGCTCTACCACTGAGCTAACCGCCCGACAAAGAAGCGGAACTTTAGCACGCCAAACTCAAATTCACAAGCCGGCGCGGGGCGCACCGTCCGACAAACCTCGGCCCGCTACGCCGACTCGCCCTCGGGCGCCAGCGGCTCATAGGCCCGCCACACGGCCTTGCCGCCCGCCTTGTCCAGGTCTTTCAGATAGGCCGCGTGCGCGGCCAGCTCGTCGGCATCGGCGCCGACAACCGTCAGCACCGACGCGTCGAAAGCGCCCAGCGCCACAGCGCCCAGGCCCGAGCCGGATCCGGCATCGTCAGTGTCGATCAGCAGCGCGTCCTGGCCGCGCGTCATGGCCAACCAGACTTCGGCCAGCAGTTCCGAGTCGAGCAAGGCGCCGTGCAGGGTGCGGTGCGCATTGGAAATGCCGAAGCGGTCGCACAGCGCATCCAGCGAATTGCGCTTGCCCGGGAACATGGCGCGCGCATGCAGCAGCGAATCGGTGATGGCCTCGCAATACTGCGAGAGCTCGCCGCGCCCGATTTGATCGAGCTCGGCGTTGAAGAACTTCACATCGAAACTGGCGTTGTGCGCGATCAGTTCCGCCCCCTGGATGAAGGCGAGGAACTCGTCGGCCACATCGGCAAAGCGCGGTTTGTCGGACAGGAATTCGGAGGTCAGCCCATGCACGGCCAGCGCGCCCTCTTCGCTATCGCGATCTGGGTTGAGGTAGAAGTGCAGGGTCTTGCCGGTAAGCGAGCGATTGACCAGCTCGACGCAACCGATTTCGATTATGCGGTTGCCGTCCTCGACGCGCAGGCCTGTGGTTTCGGTGTCGAAGACGATTTGACGCATGCGTGACCTCGTGCCGCAAATTCGGCTAAAAACTATGCAGACCGAAGTTTACCCGGCACGCCCGCCGCGCGCGCGCTCCACACCCTGGTTGGCCAGGGCGTCCGCGCGCTCGTTGCCCGGGTCGCCGGCATGGCCTCTGACCCAGCGCCACGACACGCGATGACGACCGACCTGTTCGTCCAGCGCCTGCCAAAGCTCGGCGTTTTTCACTGGCTTCTTGTCCGACGTGACCCAGCCGCGCCGCTTCCAGTTGGCCAGCCACTCGGTCATGCCTTTCATCACGTATTGCGAGTCGGTGTGCACGACCACCGTGCATGATCGCTTGAGCGCGCGCAGCCCCTCGATGACCGCCAGCAGCTCCATGCGGTTGTTGGTGGTGTGGGCCTCACCCCCATGCATTTCTTTCTGATGCTGGCCTGTGCGCATCAGCACGCCCCAGCCGCCGGGGCCGGGATTGCCTTTGCAGGCGCCGTCGGTCCACATCTCGACCCGATCCATGTCCTGCGTTTCGGATGACTGCATATCCACTACTCGTGCTACCTATAAAACGAACGACGTCGAACGGCCTGGCGACTCAGGCCTTGTCGCGATGCATGACGACCGAGGCCGCGCGCGCATGCTGGCGCTTTTTCTTCCAGGCCGGCCCGATCAGGCGCATGGCCGCCACGCGCTTGGTCGCCGACATCACGTAGACCGCACCGCCCATCGCCCACAAGCGTCGCCCCTGCGTTTCCAGGAAACTCCAGCGCCGCAGCCACAGGTCGGTGCGGCATGGCGGCGCATAGCAGCCCAGGCGCGTGACATCGACGTCGAAAGACATGAGCTTGAGCCAGTCTTTCATGCGCAGCGGCGACACCTGGGAAGAAACAGGTCGCGGCAGCCAGGCCTCCATGCCCGGCATGAGATTGCGCGCGCCCCACAGGCTCCAGGGATTGAAGCCGGAGATGACCACGCGCCCCTCGGGCATGAGCACGCGCTCGACCTCCCGCAGCACCTGGTGCGGCGAATCGGTGCATTCGAATACGTGAGGCAGCACCAGCAGGTCCACGCTCTGCGATTCGAACGGCAACGCCTCGGGCAGGGCCGCCACGCCGTTGCGCCAGGTCACGCCCGCGTCGGCGGCGGCGATCTCGCTGCCCACGACGGCCTTGAAAGGAATGCGATTGGCGCGCAGCAGGTCGATTCCCGGCAAACCGACCTGCCAGGCCTGGAAGCCGAATACATCGGCCACCTGCTCGTCGAACTGCGCACGCTCCCAAGCCAGGACGTATTGTCCCGACGGCGTCTGGAACCATTCGGCCAGCTCTACAATCGGCGGCGTCTCTCCAGCCACATCGGTCCTCGCCATGAAATCTGCCATTGCGCCCCCGCAGGGCGCCGAATTGCTGCCCCTGCCCGCCTTCGAAGACAACTATATCTGGGCCGTCATCTGCGGCGACCAGGCGGCCGTGGTCGATCCCGGCCAGGCCGACCCGGTGCTGCAATGCCTGCAGACGCGGGGACTGGAACTGCGCGCCATTCTACTCACTCACCATCATGGCGACCACGTAGGGGGGGTGACGGAACTGCTGCGCACGACGCAGGCGACAGTGTACGGCCCGGCCGGAGAACATCTGCCGCACTGCGACGTGCGCCTCGCCGAGGGCGATCGCGTCGTCCTGCCGGAGCTGTCCTTGGACATGACCGTGATCGACGTTCCGGGCCACACTGCCGGTCATATCGCCTATTTCGGTGAAATCGGTCAGGGTAAACCCGTGCTGTTCTGCGGGGATACCCTATTCATGGCGGGCTGTGGCCGACTTTTTGAAGGAACGGCCGAACAAATGGAGCAATCTCTGGCAAAATTGTGCGTCTTGCCAGAAGGCACGCAGGTCTGTTGCGCACACGAGTACACGTTGTCCAACCTGCGCTGGGCCCTGGCAGTCGAGCCCGACAACAGCGCCATGCATCAGGCGCAAGAACAGGCCCGGCGTCGACGCGAAAGCCATCTGCCCACGTTGCCTTCGAGCATCGGCCAGGAATTGCAGATCAATCCTTTCCTGCGTACTCGCCACCCTTCGGTGGTCCAGGCTGCTTCCGCCTGGGCCGGGAGCCCTTTGTTGCAATCGTCGGTCGATATATTTGCCGCTCTGCGGCGATGGAAGAACGAATTCAAGTGAACCCATGAGACTGATCCGAACCCTACTCCTGTTGTTACTCGTTTTATTGGCCGGCTGCGCCGGCATCAACCAACAGGCGGACCAGGGCGGGACATATCGTCAGGCACGCGAAACCTCCCGCACCATCGATCTCACCAACCCGCCCGCCGACGTGTGGGAACGCATCCGCCGCGGTTTCGCCATCCCCAATCTGAACGACGATCTGTCCAGGCAATGGACGGCGTATTACGCCTCGCACCCAGAAGCCGTTCAACGCATGGCGCAGCGCGCCAGCAAGTACCTGTACTTCATCGTCGACGAAATCAAACGTCGTGGCCTGCCCACCGAGTTGGCCCTGCTGCCCTTCGTCGAGAGCGCCTACAAACCCACTGCACAGTCGTCCGCCCAGGCTTCGGGCCTGTGGCAGTTCGTGCCGGCCACCGGCCAACGCTACAACCTCAAGCAGGACTGGTGGCGCGACGAGCGCCTGGATCCCATCGCCTCCACCAACGCCGCGCTCGACTATCTGTCCGAGCTCTTCGACATGCAAGGCGATTGGTACCTGGCCCTGGCGTCGTACAACTGGGGCGAAAACGCCGTGCAGCGCGCCATTGCCCACAACCAGAGCCTGGGCCTGCCCACCGACTACCAGTCGCTGGACATGCCGGCAGAAACACGCAACTACGTGCCCAAGCTGCAGGCCATCAAGAACATCATCGCCAATCCTGCCAAATACGCGATCACGCTGCCCCCGGTCGAAAACACCCCCTACTTCGCCATGGTGAGCGAACCCACCGACATGGACGTCGAAGTGGCCGCGCAGCTGGCCGAAATGCCGCTCGACGAATTCAAGGCGCTCAATCCTGCGTACAAGCGCCCGGTGATCGGCGGCAATAACGACAACAGCACCCTGGTGCTGCCCACCGATAAAGTCGAGGTCTTCACCCGCAACTTCGCCAACTACCAGGGCCGGCTGAGCAGTTGGCGGGTCTACCAGCCCGAACGCGGCGAGAGAGTCGCCGCGGTCGCCAAGAAACTGGGCATCTCCGAGGTCGGGCTGCGCAAGCTCAACGGTATCTCGCCCCGCACCAAGGTCGTGAGCGGACAAAAACTGCTGGTGCCCGCGCAGGGCGTGAACGCCAAGACGCTCGTGGCCATGGCCTCGGCAGACGGCGAGCTTCCCCCGGTCGCAAGACCCGCCCGCACCGTCAAGGTTGTACGAGGCAGAAAGATCGTGCATCGTCGCGAAACCCGCGGCCACAAGGTCTATCACGGTCGGCCCGCGCGCGTGGCGACCCGAAAGGTCGAGCACGGCAAAAAAGTCGTGGTGGCCCGCTCTCGCAAAGAAGACAAGCACGGCCGCAAGATCGCAGTCGCCAGCGCGCACAAGGGCAGCCCCAGCATCGGCCACATTCGTAGCCGCGACGACAGCCACGATGTAAGAGTGGCCAGCGCGTCCGGCAACCAGTCCCGGCGCCCGCATTAAAATAGGCGTGTCCCGACAAGGGCGACACGACAAAAGGACAAGACATGGGTTTTCTCGCCGGCAAGCGCATCCTGATCACCGGGGTGCTTTCCAACCGATCCATCGCCTACGGCATTGCCCGCGCCTGCCACAGCCAAGGCGCAGAACTGGCATTCACCTACGTGGGTGACCGCTTCAAAGACCGCGTCGGCGAATTCGCCGCCGAGTTCGGCAGCGATATCGTGCTGCCCTGCGACGTCGCCGAAGACGCTCAGATCGTCGCCACGTTCGCCGAGCTAGGCAAGCGCTGGGACGGCCTGGACGGCCTGGTGCATTCCATCGGTTTCGCGCCGCGCGAAGCCATCGCCGGCGACTTTCTCGACGGCCTGTCGCGCGAGGCCTTCCGCATCGCCCACGACATCTCGGCCTACAGCTTCCCCGCCCTGGCCAAGGCCGCGCTGCCCCTGATGCAGGGCCGCCAGGCCTCGGTGCTGACACTCACCTATCTGGGCGCGGAAAAAGTCGTCTCCAACTACAACACCATGGGTCTGGCCAAGGCCTCGCTCGAAGCCTCGGTGCGCTACCTGGCCACCGCCCTGGGCCCAAGAGGCATCCGCGCCAACGGCATCTCGGCCGGGCCCATCAAGACCCTGGCCGCCAGCGGCATCAAGGACTTCTCGTCCATCCTGAAGTTCGTCGAGGCCAATGCGCCGCTGCGCCGCAACGTCACCATCGACGACGTGGGCAACACGGCTGCCTTTCTGCTGTCGGACCTCGCGGCGGGCATCACCGGCGAGATCACCCACGTCGACGCGGGCTTCTCGACCGTCATTCCCGGCATGGAAGGGTGAATCAACGGTTCTATCCTCGGCCCGCCGAAGATAGAACCACGGTCAAGCAGCTTTCAAGTCGCTTTCGATCACATCAATTCGGTCGCGATCTGCACATCCACCGCCGTCATCAGGCGATGGATGGGGCACTTGTCCGCCACGGCCAGCAGTTCGGCGCGCTGCGCCTCGGTCAAATCGCCATTGAGCTTCAGCCGCGCGGTCAGCTTGTAAACGCCGCGCCTCTCCTCGCTGGCGTCGCGCACGACATCCACGTCGACGGAAACCAGCGGCAGCTGCTTGCGCCGCGCATACCACATCAGCGTCAACGCCTTGCAGCCGCCCAATGCGCCGTCGAAATAATCGTGCGGATCGGGGCCGTCGCCGTCCGGCCGGGAAAAGCCGAGCGGCATGTCGTAGCCCTCGGCAGTCAGGGTGTAGCGCAGGGCGCTTTCGGGTTGATTGGCTCGAATTGCGATGGTCATGCGTCGTCTCCCACGTCACGGCTCGTTGTAACAGTTAACCTCTTTTCGAATCGTGCCACGGCGCGCCGGCAGGCACAATGAACACCTTGGCCGCTTACGCGCGGCGCTACCGATCGCGACACGCCATGCTGCTTCCTTCGCACATACCTGCCTACCCCGTTCGCGAATCCCGTTTGCTCGCACGCTGCTGCGCGCGCGCGGCGCTGGCGGTCGCGGGACTGACGATCTCGGCCAGCAGCATGGCCGGCAACGGACTTGCCGTCGTCAATAGCAAGCTCGCCGCGGCAACGTGCGCGCCCGAACGGCACGGCTTCGTCCTGATGCAGGACGGGCACGCCGCGCTCAGCTCGTCCCCGCCCCGTTCCAGCCTCGCGGAACTGCGCGGCACCGGCGCCAACACCGTGGCCGTCGTGCCCTTGCTGCGGCAGCCCGAAGCCGACTCCGCCGCCGTGGACCGCAGCCTGGACATGAGCGACGGCGAACTGGCGCACACCATCCGCCGGGCGCACAAACTGGGCCTGCACGTCATCGTCGATCCGCGCATCCAAATTCCCGGAGCCAAGCCGGATGACGTACGCATGGCCCACGACAAAGACTGGGCCGCATGGTTCCATCACTACGAGCAGGCGCTCGTCGGCGTCGCTGCGGTCGCCGCGGACGAACACGCTGAAGTCCTGGTGATCGGCACGGATCTGGATCAGACCGTGGCCCGGCCAGAATGGCTGACCGTGATCGCCCGGCTGCGCCGGGTCTACCGCGGCCGGCTTGTCTACGCGGCGCAGGGCTCGGCAGGCGTGGCGCAAGTGCCCTTCTGGAACAAGCTCGACGCCGTCGGCGTGACGCTGTTTCCCATGCTGAACGCCGAGGGAGGGCCGGCGACATGGCGCGCCGCCCTGGTCGAGGAACGCAACCGCTTGCTGGCACAGGCCCGGCAGGCCAGGCGCCCCCTCTACATTACCGAATTCGGCTTTCGCGCCGAAGTGGATGCGGCGGCTCCTGCGGCTTTCGGCACGACGCCAACCTCCCCCGCCATCAACGAAGCCACGCAGGCGCGCGCGCTGAACGCGTGGCTGTCCGAGTTGTCCGATCCTGCCATACATGCTGTGCTGATCTGGCGCTGGAACAATACCGCGCAGAACAGCAGGATCGCGCAGGCCATGACCCGGCGATGGCGCTCCTGCAACCGCGCATTGGTGAGCTGGTAGCGCCCGACCATGACCGATACCGACCTGCCCCCGGATCCGGCCGGTCACTGCACCCTGGCGCAAGAAGCGCTCACGCGGGGCGACGAACTCGCCGCGCTGGCCCATCAGCTTGCCGCGCGGGTTCTGGAAACCGACCGCGCGCGCGCCGCGGAGCGTCTGGCCGGCATCGGCACGGGCTACTTCATGAAAAACGAGCGCGCCACGGCCCGACGCTGGTATGAGCTGGCGCTGCGGCTGGACCCCGGCGTGGCCGTTGCCTGGCAGAACCTGGCCGCGATCCATGCCCAGGCCGGCGATCGGCAACAGGCTCAAGCATGCCGCGACCGGGCCTACGGCCTGCAGCGGGTCTTCATCGAAACCGCCGGCCAACCCAGGCGCCGCGTGCTGCTGCTGTGCTCGGGCCGCACCTCGGGCAACGTGCCTTTCGACCTGCTGGTGCCCACGCCGGACAATTACCGCATCAAATACGCCATCGACTATGCGCCACCCGCCGACGATGCGGCCTTGCCCCCATCGGACCTGGCTTTCAACGCCATCGGCGAGCCCGACGTCGCCGAGCCGCTGACCGGGCGCCTGAGCGCCTTTGCGCAGCGCTATACCCGGCCTTTGCTCAACGCCCCCGAACGCATCGCCGCCACGCGGCGCGACCGGCTGCCCGCGCTGCTGGACGGCCTTGCGGACATACAGACCGCGCATTGCCTGCGTCTGGACGATCTCTCGAATACGCCGGAAAGCGCCTGCCAGGCAGTCGCGCCATGGCTGGACGCCAACACGCTTGCCTTGCCGCTGCTGGTGCGCCCCGCCGCCAGTCACGGCGGCGCGGGCCTGGTGCGCTGCATGACCCGGACAGAATTCGAGGCGGCGCTGCGGGCCACGCCGGGCCCGGGCTACGTGAGCGTCTACCGCGATTGCCGCAGTGCGGACGGCTACTACCGCAAATACCGCGTCGTGTTCGTCGACCGGCGCCCCTATCCTTATCATCTGGCGATCTCGCCGCACTGGATGGTCCATTACTATTCGGCCGACATGCTGGTCGAACCCTGGAAGCGCGAGGAGGAAATGCGTTTTCTGACAGACCCGCAGGCCGAACTGGGCGCACGCGCATGGGCAGCGCTCGAAGCGCTGGGCCTGAGGCTGGATCTGGATTACGCCGGCGCCGACTTCGCCCTGCTTCCGGACGGCGCGATCTTTGTATTCGAAGCCAATGCCACCATGCTGGTGCATCGCGAACGCCCCGGCGGACCCCTGGCGCACAAAAACCCTTACGTGCAGCGCATTGCGCATGCATTCGAGCGCCTGCTGCACACGCGGTGCGTTTGATTCGCCCGACAGCGAACCTGCAGGCGCCCGACTGACACCGCCCAGCTTAGACCTATAATCGATGAGCTTATAAATTATAGAAATAAGGAGCCGGCACGGTGGGCGGAATCATCAAGCAAGGCAATATTGCGCGTCTCTCGACCGCGCAAGCCCTGGCCGGCGCCAACACCACGGTCATCTACGCCACGGCGGCCATCATCGGCAATACGCTTGCCCCTACGCCGGCACTGGCGACCATGCCGATCTCCATCTTCGTCGTGGGCATGGCGGCAAGCACGCTGCCGGCCGGCACCATCGCGCAGCGCTACGGCCGCCGAGCGTCCTTTATGGCCGGCACGGGCTGCGGCATCATCGTCGGCCTGGTGTCCGCTTTGGCGATCTGGCTGGGCAGCTTCTGGCTCTACTGTTTCGCCATGCTGTTCGGCGGCGCCTACGCAGCGGTCGTGCTGTCTTTCCGCTTCGCCGCGGCCGAGTGCGTCGACGCGCACGACCGCGCCCGCGCCCTGTCCATCGTCATGGCGGGCGGCATCGCCGCGGGGGTGATAGGGCCGCAGCTCGTCACCTACACCATGAATCTGTGGCTGCCTCACCTGTTCGTGGCGACTTACGTCGCCCAGGCCGCCGTCGCCCTGCTCAGCGCCTACATTCTCATGGGCGTGACGCTGCCCGTTCCCCAGCGCAACATCCAGGCCTCGACCGGCCGCCCGCTCAAGGAAATCGCGCGTCAGCCCGCCTTCATCGTCGCCGTGATCTGCGGCATCGTCAGCTATACGTTGATGAACTTCCTGATGACGTCGGCGCCGCTGGCCATGCACCTGTGCGGTCTGCCGCAAGAGGCCTCCAACCTGGGCTTGCAATGGCACGTCATCGGCATGTACGCCCCCAGCTTCTTCACCGGCCGCCTGATCACCCGCTACGGCGCCGCGCGCATCGTGCTGATCGGCCTGCTGCTGCTGGCCTGCGCGGCCGTCGCCGGCCTGGCCGGCCAGACGGTCGGACATTTCTGGGCGTCGCTCACGCTGCTCGGCCTGGGCTGGAATTTCGGCTTCATCGGCGCCTCCGCCATGGTGCTCGAAACCCATCGCCCCGAAGAAAAGAACAAAGTCCAGGCGCTCAACGACTTTCTGGTGTTCGGAACCATGGTGATCGGCTCGTTCTCGTCGGGCAGCCTCCTGGCGCTGGACGGCTGGCACGTGGTGTGCCTGATCGTCTTCCCACCCATTGCGGTGGCGCTCGTCGCGCTGGCACTGCGCGGCAAAATGACCGGGCGGGTGCAGCACGCTTAGAATGAAAATATTTGCGCCAAAAGGTATCAAATTTGGCGCAGACACGGTAGGCTAATAAAAAGCTTTAGGTATCAAGAACCTGCTAGAGGACGGCGCGGCTCAACCCGCGGCCGAACAAACCATGACCGACAACAATCCTCCGGACGACTTTTTCATGGATCTGCGCAAGGAGCGCCGCACTCGCCTGCTGTTCGACCCCTTGCTGCTCGACAAAGAAGGCCGCGTCATTGCCCGCGTGGCCGAGCTCAGCATGCACGGCGCCATGCTTTATACGCGACGCGGCGCCTATGTCGAAGGCGCAACGATCTCGGGCTGGCTGCAGTCTCCTCCCTTGAACGGCGAAGACGAGTTCTACCTGGCCGTCACGTATCAGGTGCGCTGGGTCTCGAACGAGAACGAGGCCGGCTGGAGTCAGGTGGGTTGCCAACTCAAACCCATGGACGAAATCTCCACCCGCAGGCTGGATCTGCTGATCAAGCTGACTGCACCGTAATCGCGCCGGCCGGCGCAATCAGGCGCGCGCCTCCTTCAGGCATTCGAGCGCGCGCTCATACACAGGCTTGTCGACCATCAGATCGCCCACTTTGACAGCGCCCAGGCCCTGCCGGAACGCCGCCTCGAAGCATTGGACGATATCGCGAGCCTGCCCGATCTGCTCGGGCGTTGGCGTATAGCATGCATTGATCGCGTCCAGAAACTTGGGATGCACCACCACCGCGCCGCGAAAGCCCAGCGCCCTGGCGCGACTCAGTACGCCCGCGAATGCGTCCAGATCGCCCAGATTCGCAATCGAATCGACCAGCCCGATGGGCTGTATTCCGGCCGCCCTCGCGGCGTTCAGCACGGTCATGCTGGCAAAGAACAGCGAGTCCGGCGTCGGGATGGCGCCGCAATCCAACGAATAGTCCTCGCTGCCCAGCATCATCCCCATGATGCGCGGCGATGCTTTGGCGATCTCGTAAACCTGCGGCAGCGCCTTCGCGCTTTCGATTTGCAGCAATAGCCGAGCATGCGGCGCGGGCAGTTGAGCCTGCGTCTCGAGCACATCCACGATCTGGCTCAAGATATGCACATCGCGCGGATGCTCGACCTTGGGCAGGACAATGATGTCCGGGCCACCATCGACGACCGCATTCAGATCCTGCACGGCGGTCAGCCAGTCGGCATTGATCCGCACGGCGGCAATTTTGCGCTCGACCTTGATTCTTGCGATGGATTGCGCGATCAAAGACCGTGCAGCATCGCGCATCGAAGGATGAGTTCCATCTTCCAGGTCGAGGATGATCGCGTCCGCAGGCCGTATCAGCGCACTGGCCAGCAGCTTTTCATTGGCGGCCGGGACGAACAGAAACGACCGGACAAGATTGGGAAGGCTCATGAGATTTCCACAAAAGACGTTATGCGGCACCGGCGCCGTCTTGCAGCCAGCGATCCGAATCCTGACCCAACGTGGGCGCAGGTCGATTGATGCGGGGCCTAGCGCCGTTGATCCGATACGGCGGCGCATGCACGAGAATCTTGCGGCCGTCGGGTGCCGTCTGCTCCACCAACATGTCTCGCTCCAGCACGTAGGGATGCGCGAGCAGATCCGCGATATCGCAGACCGGCCCGGCAGTGATGTCGCGCTCGGCGAAGAACGCCAGCGCCTCATCGAGCGTCAGCGTTGCGAGATGCTCCTGGATGAGCGCGTCCAGCGCATCGATGTTGCGCAAGCGCGCCTCGTGGGTCGAGAAGCGGGGATCGCTCAACCCCTGGGGGTATCCGATGCCCTCGAAAAGCCGCGACAGCGTGCCCTGCATTCCGGCCGAGAGCGCTATCCAGCGCTCGTCTTTGGTCTTGTAGACATTGCGGGGCGCATGGGTCGGCGAGCGGCTGCCCGATCGGGGCGTCACCTTGCCGGTCAGCTGATATTCCGCCGCCTGAGGGCCGAGAATGGAAAACAGCGGCTCGAAAAGCGACAGATCGATTTCCTGCAGGCCGGCGTTCCGGTCGGCATCCCGGCGCCGCAGCGCCGCCAGCGCAAGCGTCGCGCCATAGATGCCTGCAACGGAATCGGCCATGGCAAAGGGAGGCAATACCGGAGGGCTGTCCGGAAAACCGTTCATCGCCGCGAAACCGCTCATCGCCTCGATCAGCGAACCGAAACCGCCCTTGCCTGCATAGGAGCCCGTTTGCCCCCATCCCGAAATGCGCACCACGACGAGCCCGGGCCTGATTTTCTGCAAGACGTCCTTGCCCAGCCCCATCTTTTCCAGCGTACCCGGCCGGAAATTCTCGACCAGGACGTCGGCGTTCTGCAGCAAGCCTCTCAACGCCTGCTTGCCCGCATCCGATCTCAGATCCAGCGCCACGCTCTGCTTATTGCGGCAGTACGCCATCCAGTACGTGCTCATGCCCTCGCGCTGCCAAGCCCGCAGTTCATCGCCTTTTCCCGGGGGTTCGACCTTGATTACCGTGGCGCCCAGGTCTGCGAACACGTGGGTCATCAGGTTTCCCGATACCAGCCGTGACAGGTCGACGACGCGGATGCCGTGAAGCAGCGCGCTCGATTCATCGGATTCGGATTGCGATTGCATAGGTGCCATAAGTCACTCCTCGTCGGTATTGTGGTCGCCCGATTCATATCTGTAAAATAGATTGTCCGTCTATCTTTTATATGAAATATCAATAGTGGAACTGCGCCAGCTGCGCTATTTGATCGGGATCCACGAGGCCGGCGGCGTGCTGGCCGCATCGCGGTCGCTCCATATCGCCCAACCTGCGCTAAGCCAGAGCATGGCTGCGCTCGAGTCGGAGCTGGACGCCAAGCTGTTCCTTCGGTCCAACCGGGGCATGACCCTGACCGATGCGGGAAAAGCCTTGCTCGAACACGCCCGGATCGTGCTGGCCGATGTCGAACGCGCTCGCGACGCAGTCCAACGGGCCGAAACGGAAATCCAAGGCGAGGTATCGATCGGACTGCCGACCACCGTGGCGCTGGTGGCCACACTGCCGGTGCTGCGGGCGGCTCACGAGCAGTACCCGCGGATCAGGCTGAAGATCATCGAAAGCCATAGCGGCTTTCTGAGCGAGTGGCTCAAGTCCGGACGCCTGGATATATCTGTGCTCTTCGCGGCAAGCCACGACCCTACGCTGTCCAGCCAGCCGTTGCTCGAAGAAAGGCTGGCGCTCGTGACCCGACCCGACCTGATTCCGCAAGCCGGCTTTCTGCCTCTGAGCAAGCTCGCAGGCCAGCGCCTGCTTTTGCCGTCAAAAGAACATGGACTGCGACGCATCGTCGACGACGCGTGCGCTCGCGCCAACGTGACGCTGGACGTCATCGCCGAAGTCGATTCCCTGCCCAATATTAAAAAAGCCGTCCAGACCGGAATGGCCGCGACCATTCTTTCTCCCGGATCCGTCGCCGATGAGCTCGCGGCAGGCTCGCTGGCCGTCACACCGCTGCGTCGGCCCGCCATCTCCAGGCGGGTGATCTGCGCCACGTCGCTCACGCGCCCCGTCACGCCCGCGACCGCGGCAACCGTCGAACTGATCACCCAGCAACTGCGCAGACTGGTCGATACCGGAATCTGGCCGGCGCGCTGGATTGCGCATCGAAAATAAGGTTGAATCCGGCCCATGAACTACGTCACCCGTTCGTTCGCCGCGATCCGCAGCCTTGCAAGCGACATCGCGCGCGATCTGCGCGACATCGCGCGCTCGGCCCCGCGCACGCTGGACGAAACCGCCGCGGTGGCCGCCGTGCTGTTGTCGATCGCCTGCGCGCACGCCCTGGGCGAGCAAAACATCGGATGGGCCGCGTTCAGCGCCTATATGGTCATGCGTCCGAACATCTCGCTCTCGCTGCAGCGCGGCTTGCTGCGCATCGCCGGCACCGCAGTGGGCGCCGCCGGAGCGCTTTTCCTGCCTGCCCAGGTACTTGCCTCGAGCGCGCTGCTGTCTGCCGTGCTCGCGATCGTCGGCGCCGCAACGCTGTATCTTGCGCTGACAGAGCGCAGCGGCTACGCCTGGCTGTTCGCGGGCATCACATTCGCGATGGTGGTGATCGAACCGCTGGCGGGTTCGCACTCGCGCCTGATCGGCTTTGCCATATCCCGGATCGCCGAAGTCACCACCGGAACGATCTGCGGCATCGGCGCCAGCGCGCTATGCGCCGCGATCGTCAAACGCGCCTTTGCTTCGGCGCACGCCCCTTCTGCTGCGCCGCCGTCCGCGACGCCGCGGCGCTGGCGCAAAAAAGTAGGCATGCATGCGCTCAAGGGAGGCGTCGCCTTGGCGCTCTTGCCATTCGCATCGAAATTTCTGCATCTGCCCTACCCTGCACAGGCAGCCGTCACGATACTGGCCGTGCTCATGATGCCGCAGGACAAGCTGGAAGCCGCGAACAGTCAGACCGTGAAGCGGATGGCGCATCGCTTTGCAGGCTGCATGGCGGGCGGCCTGCTTGCGACCGCCGGGCTGCTGACCCTGCACCAATCCACGGTTTTGCTGTGGCTGCTGACCATGGCGGGCATCGTCATCGGCCGCCATATCGAAAATTCGCGCACGGGGGGAACCTACATCGGCACGCAGTTCGCGCTCGTCTTTCTTTTCGTGCTCGTGCCCGATTCGTACAGCGCCGTCGACGTCGACGCCGGCCTGCAGCGCTTTCTCGGCATCGTCAGCGGCATTGTGCTCCTTGCCCTGGTGATGCTGGCAGCTAGGCTGCCGCGGCCGCCGCTGGCCATGAGGCCCGGCGGCGGCGCCTGAAAGACAAGGTCTGCGAATCAGGCGGCCATGCTTTCCCAGTCCAGAATTACCTTGCCGCTTTGGCCCGACAGCATCGCGTTGAAGCCCGCTTCGTATTCCGCCACGGGATAATGGTGCGTAATGATGGGGCTCAGATCCAGGCCGCTTTGCAGCATGGCAACCATCTTGTACCAGGTCTCGAACATCTCGCGGCCATAGATGCCCTTGATCTCCAGGCCTTTGAAGATGACCTGGTTCCAGTCGATGGCGGTATTGGCCGGCGGTATGCCCAATAGCGCCACCTTGCCGCCGTGATTCATGCACTCCAGCATCGAGGTAAATGCGGCGGGCACGCCTGACATCTCCAGGCCGACGTCGAAGCCTTCGGTCATGTGCAGATCCTGCATGACATCGTGCAGCTTTTCGCGTCCGACGTTTACGACGCGCGAGGCGCCCATCTTGCGGGCAAGGTCCAGGCGATAGTCGTTGACGTCGGTGATCACGACGTTGCGCGCCCCCACGTGCCGCGCGATGGCCACGGCCATGATGCCGATAGGGCCGGCGCCTGTGATGAGCACGTCTTCGCCCACGAGGTTGAACGACAATGCCGTATGCGTGGCATTGCCGAAGGGATCGAAGATCGCGGCCAAGTCGTCGGAGATGCCATCGGGTATCTTGAAGGCGTTGAAGGCCGGAATCACCAGGTACTCGGCGAACGCGCCGGCGCGGTTCACGCCCACGCCCACCGTATTGCGGCACAGATGGCGGCGGCCGGCGCGGCAATTGCGGCAAAATCCGCAGGTGATGTGGCCTTCGCCGGAAACGCGGTCGCCGATCTCGAAGCCGCGCACTTCCTGCCCCATGGCCACGATATGGCCGACGTATTCATGTCCCACGTGCATGGGAACGGGAATGGTTTTCTGCGCCCAGTCGTCCCACTTCCAGATATGGATGTCGGTGCCGCAGATGGCGGTCTTTTTTATCTTGATCAATACGTCGTTGTGGCCCACTTCTGGCTTCTTCACGGTAGTCAGCGTCAGTCCGACGGAAGGGGTCAGCTTGCTCAATGCTTTCATGGCGTGTCCTGGATGCGATGACTCAGGCGATCGCGCCTGCGGCCTTGCCCGCCTTGGCGAAGGCATCGATGGCGCAGTCGATCTGCTGGGCAGTGTGGGCGGCGCTCATTTGCGTGCGGATGCGCGCGCGGCCCTTGGGCACCACGGGATAAGAAAAACCGATGACGTAGATGCCGTCGGCCAGAAGCGCATCGGCCATGCGGGACGCCAGTTGCGCGTCGCCCAGCATGACGGGAATGATGGGGTGGTCCTTGCCCGCCAGCGCGAAACCGAGCCTGCTCATCTCGCGGCGGAAGTGCTCGCCGTTTTCGCGCACGCGGCGGCGCAGCGTCTCGCCTTCCGGGCTATCCAGCAGTTCAAGAACTTTGATCGAGGCCGCAGCGATGGACGGCGCCAGCGTGTTGGAAAACAGGTACGGGCGGGAACGCTGGCGCAGCAGCTCGATGATTTTATTGTGGCCCGAGGTATAGCCGCCGGATGCGCCGCCCAGCGCCTTGCCCAGCGTGCCCGTGATGATGTCGACGCGGCCCTGCACGCCGCAATATTCCGGCGTTCCGCGGCCACGAGCGCCGACGAAGCCCACGGCATGAGAATCGTCGACCATGACGAGCGCGCCGTACCGGTCGGCCAGATCGCAGATGGATTTGAGATCGGCGATGACGCCGTCCATGGAAAAAACGCCGTCCGTCGCGATCAATTTGAAGCGCGCGCCGGCCGCGTCGGCCGCCTTGAGCTGCGCTTCCAGGTCGGCCATGTCGTTGTTGCGATAACGATAGCGCCGGGCCTTGCTCAGGCGAACGCCGTCGATGATCGATGCATGGTTGAGCTCGTCGGAGATGATCGCGTCTTCGTCGGACATCAAGGTTTCGAACAGCCCGCCGTTGGCGTCGAAGCAGCTGCCGTACAGAATCGTGTCGTCTGTTCCCAGGAAGGCGGAAATGGCCGACTCCAGTTGCTTGTGCACCGATTGCGTGCCGCAGATAAAGCGCACCGAAGCCATACCGAAACCGTAGCGGTCCAGCCCTTCCTGCGCGGCGCGGATGAGCCGCGCGTCGTCGGCAAGCCCGAGATAGTTGTTGGCGCAAAAATTGAGCACATCGGGGCCCGAGGTCAGGCGAATCCGGGCCGATTGCGGGCTTTCGATGACGCGTTCGGTCTTGTAAAAGCCGTCGGCGCGGATTTGGTCCAGAGTGGCGCTCAGATGGGCGATAAAGCGTTCACGCACGAGAATGTCTCCTTGGTATTGGACAATCATGACCTACTCCCCGGCGCGCATCAACCCGGCGCCGCGGATCAGGCCGCCCGCGGCGCCGCATCGGCCGCAGCCGCCGCCTCGCAGAACGACGACGCGGGCATGGGCTTGCCCAGCAGATAGCCTTGCAGGCTATGACAGCCCAGCTGCGTGAGCAAGCTGCGCTGCGCCTCGGTTTCGACGCCCTCGGCAACGACGTGCATGTTCAGTGTCTGGCCCAGGGCGATGATGGACGAGACAATGGCGGCATCGTCGGAGTCCGGCACCAGAGACATGACGAAACTGCGGTCGATCTTGAGCTCGGTGGCGGGAAGGCGCTTCAGATAGAGCAGGCTGGAATACCCCGTGCCGAAATCGTCGATGGATATCTGCACCCCCATGGCGGCAAGCTGATCCAGAATGGCGACGCTCTCCTGCGCGTCGCGCATCGCGGTGGTTTCCGTTATTTCGAGCGTGAGGCTGCCAGGCCGCAGCGCATGGCGGTCGAGCGCATCGCTTACAACCTCGATCAGGCGAGCGTGACAGAACTGCAGCGGAGAAAGATTGACGGCAATCGTCCAATCGCCATGACCGTCCCGGTGCCACTGGGCCATTTGCCGGCAGGCCTCGTCCAGCACCCAGGCGCCGATCGGAATGATCAGGCCGTTTTTTTCGGAAAGCGGAATGAATGTATCGGGCGCAATGAATCCTCGCGCCGGGTGACGCCAGCGCAGCAGGGCTTCGGCTCCGCAGACGGTGCTATTGGACGCGAGGAATTTAGGCTGATAGTGCAGTTCGAGTTCGCCCCGATCCAGGGCCACGCGCAGATCGTTCAGCAGCGACAGGTGATCCTGGACGTCGGCGTTCATTGCCGCGTCGTAGAAGCAATAGCTGTTCTTGCCGCGCTGCTTGGCGTGGTACATGGCAGTGTCGGCATGAATCATCAGGTCATGCTGGGTCGTGCCGTCGAAAGGATAGACCGCGATGCCGATGCTGGCGGTCACGTGCAGCTCATGGCCGACCACCATGATCGATTGGGAGATGGCAGATATCAGTTTCTGGGCAACCGTCGCGGCATCGTCCGGATCCCGGATTTCCGTCAGCAGCACGAACTCGTCTCCGCCGACGCGGGCGACGGTGTCCTGGGCGCGCAGCTTGTCGCAGATGCATCGGGAAACGGCAATCAGCAGTTGATCGCCGACATGATGCCCGCGGGAGTCATTGACGGTCTTGAAGTCGTCGATGTCCAGAAACATCAAGGCGAAGCGCCCGCCGCCGCGCTGCGCCTTTTCCAGCATCTGGCCCAGCCTGTCCTTGAGCAGAAGGCGGTTCGGCAGCCCGCTCAGCGCATCGTGCGTGGCCAGGCTGGTCAGCTTCCGGTTGACGCGAACGAAGATGGCGCGCAGCGCGGTCAGCGCCAACAACGCTGCGATGATCGACGCGATTACCTGTGCTCTGGCCTGACCATAGGCCGCGCGGACGTCGCCTAGCGCCGTCGCGTAAGCCTGGTCGCGCAGGTCGAGAATAGACGAGTAGAGGGGCAGCACCGCCGCACGATAAGCCGGCACGCTGATCGGAAAAGCGCCGTCCGAAAAATGCGGCACCAACCTCTGCTTGATCGCCTGAAAGGGTGCCATGAAACCGGTATCGACCTGGGTAATGGCACCCCATAGGCCGGGCGAAAGGGCGAGCCCCTTGCGCACGATGAGCAACCCCGCCCAGATCTGCTGCACCCGTCCCTCGTAGCGCAGAAAGCGATCCCGATCGACAGGATCGACCGGCCTGCCTTCTACCAGCCACTCTTCCAGCAGGCCTGCCTGCGCTCCGGCGACGGCACGCAGATCCGACGCCTGGCTGGCGATCTGGCTGGCGGCATAGGCCGGGCCATTGACGAACGCGAGCTTGTCCACTTGGCCGTGCAACAGGTCTGCGGCCCGCGCATTGATGTCGTTCATCCGGCTGATCAGTTGCCGCGCGGCATCGCCATGCCCCGCGGCGGGCAAGCCGAGCTGTTCGTCGCAGAAATCCCGGCTTGCGGCCACTCGGGCGGCCAGCTCCCTGGCACTGATCAGCAAACTTGCCTCGGCCGTGTCCGCTGCGGCCAGTTCGCCGGTATGCGCGAGCAGCGCGGCTATGACTTCATCGGTATTTTTACGCGCCTGGTGCAAGGCGGCCATTCTGTCGGCAGCGCTGCCGGACCCGGCATTGGTCAGCGCCAGGGTGGACACGCCGCGCTCCAGAGAAAGGAGCCCCTGGACGTTTGCCAAGGCCTCGATCGCCTCGATGCGCGTGATGCTGGTCTTCAGATCGCCCATCTGGCGAATGGTGCGCCAGCCCAGCATGCCGGAAAGCCCGATCACAATCAGGGTGATCAGGATCAGTGCAAAGCTAAATAGCTTACGAGCAGGCATGTGAACTGGCCACGTTCGGCCGCCGAATCATGCAACTTGACGTTGAGGTCTGATAAATCCGAATCTTGAAAAATATTGAAATTATTTATTTCGTATTGAATCTTCGATAAATATAGCAGCGAAAACTGCCGGCCATGGGATTTATCGGATTTGCATACCGATGCGCGCGCAATGCGAGTTGCACGGTTCGTGCTAGCCGGACGAATAGCGCAGCGCATCGACGATAAGCGCGAACGCGGGCGTTTTTTGCCGACGGCTGGGATAGTAAAGATGGTAGCCCTCGAATTTCGGGCACCAATCCTCCAATACCCGCACGAGCCGGCCCGCCTCGATGTGCGGCATCAGTTCATCTTCGGGAAGCAGCGCGATGCCCAGGCCGGCCAGCGCCGCTTCGACCTGTGGCCGCGTGGTGTTGAAGGTCAGCGTGCCGTTCACGCGAACATTGATCTGCCGCCCGCGGCGCTCGAAATCCCAGACGTACAGTCCGCCCGACGTCACCATGCGCTGGTTGATGCAATCATGCGACATGAGGTCGTTCGGCGCTTTGGGCGCCGGGTGCGCGCGAAAATATTCCGGCGACGCTACCACCGCCATGCGCAGCGGCGGGCCGATGGGCACGGCGATCATGTCTTTGTCTATGGTGTTGCCCAGCCGCACGCCCGCGTCGAAGCGATCGGCCACGATGTCGCGAAATCCGTAGTTCACGTCGAATTCCAGCTTGATTTCCGGGTATTCGCGCAGCAAGGGCGTGAGCTTGGGCAGCAGGATGCTGTGCAGCGAATAGTCGCCGCAGGTAATTCGCACCGTACCGGCGGGTTTGTCGCGCAGCTCCGTCAGCTTGTCGAGCTCGGCCTCGATGTCGTCGAAACGATTGCCGATGGCCTTGAGCAGACGCTCTCCGGCTGCCGTGGGCGAAACACTGCGCGTGGTGCGGGTAAGCAATCGGATCTGAAGCCGGGCCTCCAAGCCGCTGATGGCCTGGCTGAGCGCCGACTGCGTGATGCCCAGCAACGCCGCTGCGCGGGTAAAACTGCCTTCCCGCGCCACGGTGACAAAGGACAGAAGATCGTTGAGGTTGCGCCTGGCCATGATCTGCTTTCATGAAATATTGATTAGCTTAGCTTATATGGCTTTTAAGTATTAATTAGCTAGTCAAGCGGATGCGCGGCGAGGAAGATAGGGGGCGCAAAAAATGTCGACCCCGTGCCGGGCCGACGCTCCGGCCCTAAAGTAACGCGATGGGCAGGGAGCGCAATTCAAGGAGCAATTTCATGACTGTCAAAGCCTATGGCGCCCATGCGGGCAATCTTCCTCTCGAATCGCTCGAGATCACCCGCCGCGCGCCCGGCGCGCACGATGTGCAAATCGCCATCGACTATTGCGGCGTATGCCATTCCGATATTCATCAGGTGCGTTCGGAATGGGACGGCACGCTTTATCCCTGCGTGCCGGGCCACGAGATCGTGGGCCGTGTCGTCGCGGTCGGCAACCATGTGTCGGGCCATCGGGTCGGCGATCTGGTCGGCGTGGGCTGCATCGTCGACAGCTGCAAGCATTGCGCCGATTGCGACGAGGGGCTCGAGAACTATTGCGATCATATGGTCGGCACCTATAACGGCCCCACGCCCGATGCGCCGGGACACACCCTGGGCGGTTACTCGCAGCAGATCGTCGTACACGAACGCTACGTGCTGCGCATACGCCATCCGCAGGAGCAACTGGCGGCCGTGGCGCCGCTCTTGTGCGCGGGCATCACCACCTACTCTCCCCTGCGCCACTGGAAGGTGGGACCGGGACACAAGGTGGGCGTCGTCGGCATCGGCGGCCTGGGTCACATGGGCATCAAGCTGGCGCATGCCATGGGCGCGCACGTGGTGGCGTTCACCACGTCCGAAGGCAAGCGCGACGCGGCCCTGGCCCTGGGCGCCGACGAGGTGGTGGTGTCGCGCAACGCCGATGAGATGGCGGCGCACGCCAAGAGCTTCGACTTCATTCTCAACACCGTGGCCGTGCCGCACGATCTGGATGCTTTTTTCAACCTGCTCAAGCGGGATGGCACGATGACCCTGGTGGGCGCTCCGGCCACGCCGCACCCCTCGCCGCAGGTGTTCAATCTGATCACCAAGCGCCGCACACTGGCCGGCTCGATGATCGGCGGCATCCCCGAAACTCAGGAGATGCTCGACTTCTGCGCCGAGCACGGCATCGTGGCCGATATCGAGGTGATACGCGCCGACCAGATCAACGACGCCTACGAGCGCATGCTCAAGGGCGACGTGAAGTACCGCTTCGTCATCGACAACGCGTCGCTTGCGGCCTGAGCCCGGCGCACCCGTCCATGCCACCGCACCATCCAAGCCGCAAGACTCGCGTGATGATCACCGGGTCCGCCGACGGCCTGGGGCTGGCTACGGCCAGGGCGCTGCTCGCCGAAGGTCACGATGTCGTGGTGCATGTACGCTCCAAGGCCCGCCTGTCGGCGATGCAGGAGCTCGTGAACCAGGGCGCGCGGGCGACCATCGGCGACCTCTCCGATCCTGCGCAGACACGCGACCTCGCTGCGCAGGTCAATGCAATCGGCCCGATGGATGCCGTGATTCACAACGCCGGCATCATGTCGGGCCCGAAGGTATTGGTCGTCAACGTTGTCGCACCCTATCTGCTCACCGCGCTGATCCAGCGCCCCAAGCGCCTGATCTACCTGAGCAGCGCCATGCACGCCGGCGGACATCCGGATCTGACCGGCATGGATTGGTCGAGGCGCACCGCCTCGGGCGGCTATTCGGACAGCAAGCTGTTCGTCACCACGCTGGCTGCGGCCATTGCGCGCTTATGGCCCGACGTCATCAGCAATGCCGTCAATCCTGGCTGGGTGCCGACCAAAATGGGCGGTGCGAACGCGCCGGATGATCTGCGCCTCGGACATCTGACCCAAGAATGGCTCGCCACCAGCAGCGATGCGCAAGCGCTGACTAGCGGCGGATACTGGCATCACCAGCGCCGTCAACCGCCGCATCCCGCCGTCAACGATGTGCAGTTTCAGGATCTGCTGCTAGCCGAACTGGCCCGCGCCACCGGCACATCGTTGCCAACGACGACTCGATCGTGATGACACCGGGCTGCCACAGTGTGGCGGTCTAGACGCTGTCCAGATCCGTCCGGTCTACGGCGTCGCCCGACGCCTCGGCAGCAGCGACTTCCTGCAGGAAAACAGGCGCACACAAACCCGCGATGAGCACAGCCAGATCGTGGTCTGCCTCATCGTAGGCATGGCAGCCTGCCAGGAGATTGAGCGAGCCAATTACCTGCCCCGCATAGCGAACCGGAATATTCAGCGAGGAAACCAGTCCCTGCGCGATCAGCGCCGGCGCCTCGGAAAATACTGTTCGCACATCATGCTCGTCGCGCGCCACATAGATGCGCCCCTGTTGCAGCACATGCCGCGACCACGGTCCCTGCCCCGTCGCCTTGAATCCCCCCTGCGGGCTGATGCGTTCATTCGAGGTATGGATCCGCTTCATCAACCCATGTCGCTCCAGGTAAAGCAATGCGGTAAACAGCCGGTGGCCGAAAGCGTCGGCCAGCATGGCCGACACCGCCTGCCACTGCGCCGACGGACTCGCAGCCAGCGCCAGCGCGCGCGCATGATCGGCCAGCGGCCGCCATGAAATGGCGTCATTCATCCGTTGATATCCTCCAGCATGACGCCACGCGTGTTCTTGCCGAAGACCAGAATGCCCAGCCCGCCGATCAGCAAAATGGCGGTCATCATGGCAAACACGCCGCCAAAGCCCAGCACCGGATAGGCCACACCGACGATGGTGGGCGACGCAATCGAACCGATGCGCGCAAACGCGGAGGCGGCACCCATGCCCGTAGCGCGGATTTCCGTGGGGTATATCTCGGCGGTATACGTATACTGCCCGGCGATCACGCCATTCATTCCGAACGAGAGCAGCATGCTTAGCACGAGGATATGGGTTTCGCCGCCGGCGAAAGCCAGGCCCAGCGCTGCCAGACAGGACAGCAGCATGTACGCGAGGATCGTGTGCTTTCGGCCCACGCGATCGTTGAAATACGCAGCCGAAAAATAGCCCGGCACTTGCGAGAGATATATCAGGATCGTGTATGAAAAGCTCTTGGTGATCGTAAAGCCGCGTGCGACCAGCAGGCTGGGAATCCACACCAGAAAAGCGTAATAGCAAAACAGCACGGTGATCCAGAAAACCCAGACCAGCGCCGTCGTGCCCAGGTAATCGGGCGAAAACAGCGACCTCAGCTTTTCGCCGGCTCCTTGCCGCGCAAATGATGAGGCCGCAGCCTTTCGGGTGGCGACGGGCGGGGGAAGTTCGCGGCCCAGCTGCTGTTGCACCTGCGTTTCGATGGCAGTGCAAATACGATCCGCCTGCGCCGCCTGGCCGCTTTGTTCCAGCCATCGCGGCGATTCGTGCAGCGACTTGCGCCACCACAGCAGAAAGATCACCGGCACCGAAGCGATGATCATGATCCACCGCCAGCCCTGCGCGTGGAGCGGAACAATGAAATATCCCAGCAACGCCGACAGCACGAAGCCAAATGAGAAGAATCCAGCCAGCGCCCCGGTGAATCGACCGCGATACTTGCTGCCGATGAACTCAGTCAGATACGGCGCGATGATGGCGCCTTCCGCGCCCATGCCAATGCCGGCAATCATACGCAGGGTGTAGAACTCATGATAATTGTTGGCAAAGGCGTTGATGAACGTCGCCACGCAGAACAGAAGCAAAGCCCACATCATCACTTTCTTGCGGCCATATCGGTCACCCAGCATGCCGGAAAGCAAGGCGCCGACCAGAAAACCCACGTAGGTGCTGCTGGCAATCCAACCCACTTGGCCCGAGGTCAGGCCCCACTGCGTGCGCAGCGACGGAATGATGAACGCAATAATGCCCGCATCGAGGGCTTCAAAAGCCAGCCCCAGTCCGCCGATCAATAGCAGCGTCAGATGGAAGCGGGAAAACGGCAACCGTTCCAGACGGTCCGATATCAAGTACATGGGTCAACTCCTGGGAAAGCAAAAATTCGAGATCAGCAAGCGTTCTTGTGCACCACGCCGCGACTGACGATCAGCCTGATCGAGTCGCTCTGCGTCAGCAGTTCGATGTTGTCCAGCGGGTTGCCGTCGATCAGCAGCAGGTCGGCATAGGCGCCTTCGCATACCTCGCCCAGCAATCCCTCGTGGTTCAGGATTTCGGCGCCGATCAACGTGGCTTGCTGAATGACCTTGCCGTTGCCCAGCACACGGCTGCGCAACAGCAGCTCGTCCGCCTGCATGTAATGGGTCTCGCCCAGCAGATCGCTACCGAAGCCCATCTTCACGCCTGCTTCATCGAGAATCTGCAGCGCAGCGAGGCCGTGCGTGCGGACCGTGGCGATCTTCTTTACGGAATCCTTCGGCAGGCCGTAGCGTTCGCCGTCGTTGGCCAGGCCTTCGTAGGTGATCAGCGTCGGCACCATGTAGGCGCCGCGCTCCCTCATCAATGCGGCCGTCTCGCGGTCGACCAGATTGCCGTGTTCGATGGTGCGCACGCCGCAGCGCACGGCCCGCGCAATCGCGCGCGGCGTGTAGGCATGCGCCATGACATACGTGTTGGCGTTGGCGGCCTCCTCGACGATGGCGTTCAGCTCGTCTTCGGAATACCCCATGTTTTGAATCGGATCATTGGGCGAGGCCACGCCGCCCGAGGCCATGACCTTGATCTGCGTGGCGCCCTTGAGAATTTCCTCGCGCACTGCCAGGCGGCACGCGTCCACGCCATCGACGACGCGGCCGATATTGCCGATTTTGGCCGCGCAAGGGCACGGGTCCAGAACGTCGTTGCGTTGCCGGAAGTCGGCATGGCCGCCCGTCTGCGACAGCGCCTTGCCCGAGCAGAACAGACGCGGCCCGTCAATCAACCCGGTGCGCACGCCTTCCGCCAAGGCCCAATCGGCGCCGCCCGCATCACGCACCGACGTAAACCCTCGGTCCAGCATGCCTTGCATGATCGGCAGCGCGCGCAGCAGCACCAGCGCGTTAGGCATATTGGCGACGTGGCCCAGGTTGAACGACGATGCGACCACATGCACGTGGCAGTCGATCATGCCGGGCATCAGAACTTTTCCCTGCGCCTCGATGACGTCGGCATCCGGATGAATCAGGTCTTCCGTGGTGATACGGGAAATCGCCCCGTCTTCGATCAGCACGTTGCTCGCGTCTTCGACGGCAAGCGTGCGGGTATTAAGAATCCTGCAATTTCTAACGATAAGCTGCGTCATTGCTAATCACTTTCAATGGTGCGAAAAAACAAGACGTAATCTATCGGTACAATCAGCGCAGGCGATACGGGGTCTCCCCCTATGCATCCGACACAAATATGAACAGCCTCATGCGCTTAACTCATACCCTGCCATGCGACGCCGCTGCCCGACACTCTCCGAGCTGAACGCGTTTACCGCGGCTGCTCGTCATCTGTCTTTTTCCAAGGCAGGTAAAGAGCTGTTCGTGACGCAAAGTGCGATCAGCCGACATATCGCCACCCTTGAGAACTATCTGGGCCATGCGCTCTTTATCCGCGGGCCGAACGGATTGCAACTGACGCGCATGGGCGCCACGTATCTGCGCCTGATCAAACCCGCGTTGTATACGCTGGAAAACGCCACCTCGCAGGTCATGGCGACCCAGCAATCCGCAAAATCGCTGAATCTTTCCGTAAGCTTCCCCGTCAAGTAGACAGTTTGTTGTAGACATTCGAAGCCAGGGTTAACCGGGGCAGATATTGCACCGGCGGCACACCGCCCAACGATTCATGCGGGCGAAATTCGTTGTAGTCACGCAGCCATTCATCGGC
>NZ_JBQCER010000053.1:0-80369 GCF_051960075.1 Bordetella sp. | reverse complement strand
CTTCATCGTCATGGGCGCCGTGGTGAAGGTCGACGCGTTGAACAGCAGCGTATAGCCGTCCGGTTTCGCCTGGGTCACCATGTCGGCGCCGATGATGCCGTTGCCGCCGGCGCGGTTGTCGACGATGAAACTCTGCCCGGTCTGTTCGCCCAGCTTCTGCGCCAGATCGCGTCCCACCGTATCCAGCGTGCCGCCCGGCGGAAAGGGAATGATGATCCGCACGGGATGATCGGGATACTTGGCCTGGGCGGCAAAACCGGCCAGACCGGCCAGCGCGGCGAATGCAAAGTGCAGCATGCCTTTCATTTTCATGTTGTGTCTCCTCGTTTGATGATGCGCCGTCCTGCAGGACGGCTCTGGCGCGCCGCGGGACGCCGCGCGCCGGATTCCGGTCAACGCTTGAGCAGGCCGGCCTGGGCCACCGCGGCGCGCAGCGCATCGAGCTCGGCCTTGCCCGGCGCCTCGGTGGGCGGACGAACCGCCGGATTGTCGATCACGCCGGCCAGGTACATGCCGGCTTTCATGCGGGCATGGGCTTCGCCGGTCGGTTCGCCGCCGCCGTACACCGCGTCCTTGAGCGGCGTAATGACCGCCTGGATGGCCTGGGCGCGCTTGAGATCGCCGGCCTTGACCGCTTCCCACAGATCGATGATGAGCTGCGGAATGAAGGTGGCGAAGCCCACCAGCGCGCCGTCCACGCCCTGCACCATGGAGGCCAGCAGGTATTCGTCGTGGCAGGTGAGAATGGATTTGGACGCGTCGGCCTCGCGCAGGGCCTGGATGTCGCGGGCATATTTGTTCATGTCGCGCTGGCCACCCTTGAAGGCCTGCACATAGGGCAGCCGGGCCAGATCGGCCAGCAGCTGCGAGGAATACGCGGCGCGCGTCCAGGCCGGATACACGTGGCACACCAGATCCAGATCGGGCGCCGCTTTGTGAATGGCTTCGAAGTACTGCAGGGCATGCCCCGACGTGAAGCCGAAGCGCAGCCAATGATGCGGCGGCATCACGTCCAGCGCCGCCGCGCCCGCTTCGCGCGCGGCGCGGGCATGCTCGGCCGCCTCGACGACGCCTTCGCACACGATGGACGAAATCACCGGCAGGCGGCCGCGCAACTCGTCGGCCACGATGCGGGTGACCTGGGCGCGCTCGGCCGGGGTCAGCGAGAACACCTCGCCGGTATGGCCGTTGGTCATGACGGCCACGACGCCCTCGTGACCGGCCAGCCAGCCTGCGAGTCGGCGCAGGGCCGGTTCATCGATACGATGATCGTCCGTGAAAGGGCAGGAAATTGCGGGGATAATGCCCCGGTAGTTCTGGATGGACGGCATGGATGTCTCCAATGTTGTGCGTGTCGGAATGACGCCATGATTGGGGCGGCCGCGTTTGGCGTCCAATACTCGAATCGCATACAACTATCTCTGCTGCTTCGCACCATATGGGTCCCGGCAACCGTCCGCTCGACATGCAATGGCTGGAAGACTTCTGCGCGCTGGCCGAAACGGGCAGCTTCTCGCGCGCCGCCGAGGTGCGTTCCATCGCTCAGCCGGCTTTCAGCCGCCACATACGCGCCCTGGAAGAATGGGTGGGCGTGGAGCTTTTCGACCGCAGCGCGCACCCCACCGAGCTGACCGCCGCGGGCCGCAAATTCCGGCCGCTGCTGCAGCAGGTTCTGGCCGATCTGGAAGCGGCCCGCATCAAGGCCCGCCTGGCCCACGCGCAGGAGGCCGCCAGCCTGCGCTTTGCAGCCACGCACACCTTGTCGCTGATGTTCTTTCCGCAATGGCTGGTCAATCTGGAATCCGGCGTGGAGGTCGGCGCCATTCAGATGATGTCCGACAGCTTCCAGGCCTGCGAAGACCTCATGGTGCAGCGGCGCGTGCAGTTCCTGCTCTGCCATCGGCAAGCGCAATCGGCCAGCCGCATGGACGAACTGGAATACCCCGTGGCGACGCTGGGCGCAGACATTCTGATACCCGTCAGCGCCGCGGCGCCGGGCGATGCGACCCAACCGGCCCACACGCTCGAAGGCGCGGGCTCGATGCCTCTGCTGGCCTACGACGCGGCATCGGCGCTGGGGCGCATCGTGCAGAACAAGCTTCGGCACAGCCCGGATCTGACGCTGCGCGAAACCTTCGTCGCCCCTCACGCCGTGCTGCTGCGCTCGATGGCGCTGCAGGGCCGCGGCATCGCCTGGCTGCCCGATATGCTGGTGCGCGACGACCTGGCCCAGGGCCGGCTGCTGCGGGCCGGCGGGCCGGCGTGGGACATCGCGGTGGAAATCTGCCTCTACCGCCAGCCCAACGACATGTCGCCGGTGGCCGAACGGCTATGGACCGTGCTGAGCCAGGCGAAGCACGGCCGGTGACAGCGCCGCCTCAGGTGCGCGGCAGCGTGACGCCGCGCTGACCCTGATACTTGCCGCCGCGATCGGCGTACGACGTCTCGCAGATCTCGTCGCTCTCCAGAAACAGGAACTGGGCGCAGCCCTCGCCGGCATAGATCTTGGCCGGCAGCGGCGTGGTGTTGGAGAACTCGAGCGTGACGTGGCCTTCCCATTCGGGTTCGAGCGGCGTCACGTTGACGATGATGCCGCAGCGCGCATACGTGCTCTTGCCCAGGCAGATCGTGAGCACGCTGCGCGGAATGCGAAAGTATTCGATGGTGCGCGCCAGCGCGAACGAGTTGGGCGGAATGATGCAGACGTCGCCCTTGAAATCCACGAACGACTTCTCGTCGAAGGCTTTGGGATCGACGATGGTGGAGTTGATGTTGGTAAAGATCTTGAACTCGTCGGCGCAGCGCACGTCGTAGCCGTAGCTGCTGGTGCCGTAGCTGACGATGCGCTGGCCGTTCACGGCGCGCACCTGGCCGGCCTCGAAGGGCTCGATCATGCCGGCCTGGGCGGCCCGGCGTATCCAACGGTCGCTCTTGATGCTCATGGGTCAGCTCTCTTGCCTTGTGATTGCAGTATGGCCGTGCATTTTAATCAGGCCGGCTTGACCACCACGCCCGGCAGCTTGCCCGCCATGTCGCGCGGCAGGGCGGCCACCAGCGCCGCCAGCTTGCGCGCGATGCCGCGGTAGAGCCCGGCGGCCTCGCCGTCGGGCTGGGCCGAGACAATGGGCGTGCCCGAGTCGGCCTGCTCGCGAATCGACAGGGCCAGCGGCAGGCTGCCCAGCCAGGGCACGCCGAACTGCCCGGCCATGCGCTGGCCGCCCCCTTCGCCGAAGATGTGCTCCACGTGACCGCATTGGGTGCAGATGTGCATGGCCATGTTCTCGACCACGCCCAGCACCGGCACCTCGACCTTCTCGAACATCCTCAAGCCCTTGCGGGCATCGAGCAGCGCGATGTCCTGCGGCGTGGTGACGATGATGGCGCCCACTACCGGCACTTTCTGCGCCAGGGTCAGCGCGATGTCGCCCGTGCCCGGCGGCATATCGATGAGCAGATAGTCCAGGTCGCCCCAGTTGGTCTGGCGCAGCAGCTGCTCCAGCGCCTGGGTGGCCATGGGACCGCGCCAGATCATCGGCGAATCCGCGTCGACCAGCAGACCGATGGAATTGGCCTCGATGCCGTGAGCCCGCAAGGGCTCCATGGTCTTGTTGTCCTTGCTGACAGGCTTGTCGTTCAGGCCCAGCATCAGCGGCACGCTCGGGCCGTAGACGTCGGCATCCAGCACGCCCACCCGCGCGCCGTCGGCCGCCAGGGCCAGGGCCAGGTTGACGGCCGTGGTGCTCTTGCCCACCCCGCCCTTGCCCGAAGCCACTGCGATGATGTTGCGCACCGTGGTCAGCGGCTTGAGCGTGCCCTGCACCGCATGCGCGCCGACTTTCCACTCCACCGTGACCCGCGCTTCGGGTGCGCCGGCCGCAGCCAGCGCCCGGCGCGCGATCTCGGCCACCTCGGCCTGGGCGTAAGCGGCCGGGTAGCCCAGCTCGATGCGCACGGCCAGACCGCCAGGTCCAGCCTGGATGTCACGATCTTTTACAGAAACCGCCAGCGGCAACTGACTGAAAGGGTCTTGCACGGCACGCAGGGCGGCGCGAACTTGCTCTATCGTTATACTCATTTCATCCGGATCGGCATTGCGCGGGCTTCAAACCGTTGGGCCCGCCGCTCGTCCCGCAAGAATAGCGGATATCACCATGAACGACTTTCTCCCCCGCCTGCTGCGCAACGTCTGCTTCGCCGTCATCGCCCTTGTCGGCGCGGCCATGGCGATCGTCTTCATGGTCTCGACGGCCATCGCAATCGGCTTGCTCTACATCGTGGCCAAGCTGCGCGGCAAGCCTTTCGGCGCGCGCGCCTACTGGCAGCAGCGGCGCGGCCCGATGCATCCGTTCACCGCGCCCGGCCAGCCGTACGCCAAAGCCGCCACCGACGTCATCGACGTCCAGGCGCGCGAAATTCACTGAATTTTCTAGGCTTTAAGACATCGGTTCTTAAGGCGCCGAGGCTGCCCTGCGCAATTCCGATGCTCGCCGCTTCCGCGGCTGTGCTTCGGATTCCTCCGGGATCCTCGGCTTGCAGCAACTTCATGCAGCGGTTTTGGCGGCCTCGCGCACCTTGAAACCCTGAGCCGGCGATAGGGCGGAGGGAGTCCGAAGCGCAGCCCACCGGGCGAGCATCGGAACTCCCGCAGTCCTGTCGCCGGCGGCTCAAGAACCCAAATCCCCCAAAGCCTCTAAAATCAGAGGCTTATTTTCTTTCCCAGAACAAGCCCAAGTCATGACGTCCCGCACGCTATTCGTCACCACCGCCCTCCCGTACGCCAACGGCTCCTTCCACATCGGCCACATCATGCAATACATCCAGGCCGACATCTGGGTGCGGGCCATGCGCATGGCCGGGCACACGGTGCACTTCGTGGGCGCCGACGACGCGCACGGCGCGCCCATCATGCTCAAGGCCGAGAAAGAAGGCATCACGCCGCAGCAGCTGGTGGCCCGCTATGCGGCCGAACGCCCGCAGTATCTCAACGGCTTTCACGTCAAGTTCGATCATTGGCATTCCACCGACACGCCCGAAAACGTCACGCTGTCGCAGGACATCTATCGCGCGCTCAAGGCCCAGGATCTGATCGCCACGCGCGACATCGAACAGTTCTACGACCCGGTCAAGGGCATGTTCCTGGCCGACCGCTACATCAAGGGCGAATGCCCCAAGTGCCACGCCAAAGACCAATACGGCGACTCCTGCGAAGTCTGCGGCGCGGCCTACGCCCCCACCGACCTCATCAACCCGTACTCGTCGCTGACCGGCGCCACGCCGGTGCTCAAATCGTCCGAGCACTTCTTCTTCAAGCTGTCCGACCCGCGCTGCGTCGAGTTCCTGCGCGAATGGACGGCCGGCAGCAACGCGCAGGGCACGCCGCATCTGCAGTCCGAAATGCTGGGCAAGACGCGTGAATGGGTGGGCGCCGACGGTGGCGAATCGACCCTGGGCGACTGGGACATCTCGCGCGAGGCGCCCTACTTCGGCATCGAGATTCCCGACGCGCCGGGCAAGTACTTCTATGTCTGGCTGGACGCTCCCGTGGGCTACCTGGCCTCGCTCAAGGCCTATTGCGCGATCAAGGGCATGGACTTCGACGCCCTGCTCGACCCGGACGGCACGACCGAGCAGGTGCACTTCATCGGCAAAGACATCATCTACTTCCACGCGCTGTTCTGGCCTGCCATGCTCAAGTTCGCCGGACGCAAGACGCCCGATGCGGTCAATGTGCACGGCTTCATCACCGTCAGCGGCGAGAAGATGTCCAAGAGCCGCGGCACCGGCATCTCGCCGCTGCGCTACCTGGAAATCGGCATGAACGCCGAATGGCTGCGCTACTACCTGGCCGCCAAGCTCAACGCCCGCGTCGAAGACCTGGACTTCAACCCCGAAGACTTCATCGCCCGCGTCAACAGCGACCTGGTCGGCAAATACATCAATATCGCCAGCCGCGCGGCCAACTTCATCACCAAGTATTTCGACGGAGCGCTGGCCTATCAGGGCGACACCGCCGCGCTGTCGGCCGAGTACGCCGCCGCCGCCGAGGCCGCCCGCGCTGCCTTCGAGGCGCGCGAATACAACCGCGCCATCCGCGAGATCATGGCCATCGCCGACCGCATCAACCAGGCCTTCGACGCCGCCCAGCCCTGGGTGCTCGCCAAGGACTATGCCAACGCCGATGCGGCGCGCAAGGCGCAGCTGCAGGACGTCTGCTCGCGCGCTCTGGCCGGCTTCAAGGCCCTGTCGGTGATGCTGGCTCCGGTGCTGCCCGAGCTGTCGCGCCGCGTGGCGCACGAGCTCTTGGGCAACGCGGCCGATTTCGTCTGGGCCGACGCCGGCAAACTGCCGCAACGCGTCGCCCCCTTCAAGCACCTGATGCAGCGGGTAGAGCCCAAGATGCTCGACGACCTGTTCGAACCTCCGGCCGATGCCGCGGCGGCCGAAGCGCCTGCGACGGTGCCCGGCGGCGAACCGCTGGCCGAAACCATCTCCATCGACGACTTCGCCAAGGTCGATCTGCGCATCGCCAAAATCGTCAATTGCGAACACGTCGAAGGCTCGACCAAGCTGCTGCGCCTGACCCTGGACGTGGGCGAAGGCCGCCACCGCAATGTATTCTCGGGCATCAAGTCGGCCTACCAACCCGAAGACCTGATCGGCAAGCTCACCGTCATGGTCGCCAACCTGGCCCCGCGCAAGATGAAGTTCGGCGTGTCCGAAGGCATGGTGCTGGCCGCCAGCCATGCCGATGAAGCCGCCAACCCCGGCATCTACGTGCTCGAACCCTTCCCGGGCGCCGAACCGGGCATGCGGGTGCGCTGAGCACCGGACCAGGCACCGCCAAGAAAAAGGCACTCTCGCTGAACTGCACCCCAAAAGCTGGACGAAAGAAGTCCAATCTTTGGGGTGTTTTTCATCAAACCTTTGCGGGCTGCAATGCAGGCAGCCGGCTGAGCACCCACGCGATTGCGATGCCGACGGCAACCAGCAGCCCCGTCATCGCCGCCACCCCGAACCAGCCGTCCCAAGTCCAGAACAGACCGCCCAGCGAACCCACCACGCTGGACCCCATGTAGTAGGTGAACAAGTACAAGGACGAGGCCTGCGCCTTGCCCATCCTGGCCCGCGCACCCACCCAGGCGCTGACCATGGAGTGCGCGCCGAAAAAGCCCACCGTCAGCACCGCGATGCCGGCCACGATCAGCCACAGCGAGCCGCCGCAGGTCAGCAGTATTCCAAGCAGCATCAGGCCGAACGCGAACGGCAGCAGCCGCTGGCGGCCAAAGCGCGTGGACAGCGATCCCATCAAGGCCGAGTTGGCGATGCCCAGCAGATAGACCACGAAGATCAGGCCGATTTCCGTCTGGTTCAGGGAGAACGGCGGCGCCACCAGCCGGAAGCCCACGTAGTTGTAGATCGTCACGAAGCCGCCCGTCACAATGAGCCCTTCGGCAAACAGCCAGGGCAGCACGCCGTCGCGCAGGTGCGTGGCGTAGGTCCTGGACAGCGTCTTCAGGCTCAGGGGGCTGCGCACGAAATTGCGCGAATCGGGCAGGCAGCGCCAGAAGATCGCGCCGCAGGCGATGCCCACCAGGCCCATCACCGTCAGCGCCGTGCGCCAGCCCCAGAAATCGGTCATCACCCCCACCAGCAGCCGGCCCGACATGCCGCCCAGCCCCGAACCGCCCACGTACAGGCCCATCGCGAGGCCCAGGGTGCGCGGGTGCATTTCCTCCCCCACATAGGCCATCGCCACGGCCGGCAGTCCGCTCATGGCCACCCCCATCAGCGCCCGCGCGGCCAGAAAAGCTCCCCAGCTATGCAATTGCGCGCTCGCCAGGGCCAGCAGGGCCGAAAGCAGCAGCGACGCGGCCATCATCGGCTTGCGGCCCCAGGCCTCCGAAATCGGTCCGGCCACCAGCAGCGACACCGCCAGCAGCCCCGTCGTCAGCGACAGCGACAGGCTGGCCTGGGTCGCGCTGATGTGAAAGTCTTGCGAAAAAAGCGGTAGCAGCGGCTGCACGCAATACAGCAGCGCGAACGTCGCCAGGCCCGCCGCGAACAAGGCGATATTGGCGAGCACGAACTGCGCCGTGCCGTGCTCGATCTTGCGGCCCGGCTCCGCGCCGGGCGAACGGCCGCCGGCGGTGGCGCCGACCGCCCCGTCGGCAAGGGAAGCGGGCGCCAGGGGCGCCTGGGCATATTGCGCAGCCATGAAATTCAACCTTCTCGTACGTCAACTCTTGGGCTTGGAGCTTGCATCATCGCCAAGATGCCCATCTTGCGTCCAATATCGTTTTATTCATGATTGATACATAATCGGTATCATGGATCTGCGCCGCATCCGCTACTTCACCGTCCTGGCCGACACGCTGCACTTCGGCCGCGCCGCGCTGCGACTGAACATGGCCCAGCCGCCGCTGAGCCACCAGATCCGCGTGCTGGAAGAAGAACTCGGCGCCCGGTTGTTCGAACGCAACAACCGCCGGGTCGAACTGACGCCGGCAGGCCAGGCCCTGCTGCCCGAGGCCCTGGCCCTGCTCGCCCAGGCAGAGCGCGTCGGCGCCATCGCCGCCCGCGTGCAGCGCGGCGAGCTGGGCGAGCTGCGCATCGGCCTGGTCAACTCCGCGGCCCTCACCCCGCTCGTTACCCGCCTGATCCACACCTACCGCCAACGCTGGCCCGGCGTGCATTTGCGCATCGAAGAGCTGACCACGCACGATCAACTCGCCGCAATGATCGACCGCCGCCTGGACCTGGCCCTGGTGCGCGGCGCCACCGCGCCCGATCTGCCGCCTACGCTGCGCACCGTGCGCCTGCTGGAAGACGCGCTCGTCGTCGCCCTGCCGCCGCAGCATCGCCTGGCCGGCGCCACGGGCCCCCTATCGGCCCGCGACCTGGCCGACGACGGCTTCGTGATGTATCCCCAGGAAAGCGGCACGGGCGTCTACGACCAGATCATGGCGCTATGCCGCCGCGCGGGCTTCGTGCCGCGCGTCACGCAGGAAGCGCGCGCGGTGTCGACCATCGTGGGCCTGGTGGCCGCGGGGCTGGGGGTCGCGCTGGTGCCGCAGGCCCTGCGCAGCATCGAGGTCAACGGCGTGGCCTACCGGCCGCTGCGCGAGAAAGAAGCCAAGTCGGCCATGTGGCTGGTGTTTCGCGCAGGCGAAACCTCCGCGCAAGAGCAGGGGTTTCGCGATCTGGCAGAAGCTGCCGTCAGCCTGCAGGATCGCGCTCGGGCGCCAGCGCCGGATCCAGCGAAACCCGTTCGTCGAAAACGAAGCAGCGCCCCGTAAACCCCGCGCCGCCGGTCTGCTCGAAGTACTTCAGAATGCCGCCCTCGAGCTGGTAGACGTGCGGCACGCCCGCCTCGGCCATGTAGATGGCCGCCTTCTCGCACCGGATGCCTCCGGTGCAAAAGCTCACCACCGTCTTGTCCTGCAGCTCGTGCAGATGTTCGCGCACCGCGGAGGGAAACTGCGTGAAGCGCGCGATGCGCCAATCGACCGCGCCCTCGAAGGTGCCCACGTCCACCTCGAAGGCATTGCGCGTGTCCAGCATCAGCAGCTCGCGGCCCGCGTCGTCGTGCCCCTGCGCCAGCCAGCGCGCCAGCGTCGGGCCGTCCACGCCGGGCGCGCGGCCCGCCTCGGGGCGTATCGTCGGATGATCCATGCGGATGATCTCGCGCTTGATCTTCACCAGCATCCTGGCGAAAGGCACCGCGTCCGATACGCTGAACTTGACCTGCAGGTCGGCAAAGCGCGCATCGCCGCGCAGCCATTGCAGAAAGCCCTCGATGGCCTCGCCCGAACCGGCCAGAAACAGATTGATGCCCTCGGGCGCCAGCAGCACCGTGCCCTTCAGGCCCAGCGCGAGCGTGCGCTCGCGCATCGCCTCGCGCAAGACAGGCAGGTCATCGAGCGTGACGAATTTATAGGCCGCGATATTGACCGCGCGGCCGCCGGAAGCAGCGGAAATGGCAGGACTCATACCCCGATTTTAATCGGGGCGGGCGCCCCGCCGGCGCGTCAGGACCTGCGCTCGCGGATCAGCGTGGACTTGCCGAAGAGGCTTTCCACCAGCTCCACGGCCACCTCGGCCGTGCGGTTGCGCAGGTCCAGGGCCGGATTGAGTTCGACGATGTCCAGCGAACGCACCAGCCCGGTATCGGCGATCATTTCCATGCACAGCTGGGCCTCCCGATAGGTCGGCCCGCCCGGCACGGTGGTGCCCACGCCCGGCGCGATCTCCGGGTCGAGGAAGTCCACGTCGAAGCTCACGTGCAGATGGGTGTCGTCGTCCAACCCCGCCAGGGCCGCTTCCATCACCGTGCGCATCCCGGCCTCGTCCAGATGGCGCATGTCGTAGACCTCGAGCCGCGTGGCGCGCACCCGCTGGCGCTCGCCCTCGTCGACGCTGCGTATGCCGATCTGCCGCACCCAAGACGATTCGATCGCCGGGACGCGGCCGCTCATGCCGATCAGCTCCGCCGGGCCGTCGCCGCACAGGCAGGCCATGGGCATGCCGTGGATGTTGCCGGTCGGCGTGATCGAGCTGGTATTGAAATCGGCATGCGCGTCGAGCCACAGCACGCGCAGCTTGCGGCCGGCCTCGGCGCAGTAGCGGGCCACCGCGCTGATCGACCCGATGCCCAGGCTATGGTCGCCGCCCAGCAGCACCGGCAGTTCGCCGGCCTGCAGAACGTCGTACACGGCATCGTGCGTCAACTGGTTCCAGGCCACCACCTCCTGCAGATGCCGATAGCCGTCCTCGGGCGGCAGCCAGGGGTTGCCCGGGCCGTGCAGATTGCCCATGTCCCGCACCGCCAGGCCTCGGCGCGCGAGCATCTGGGCGACGCCCGCCACCCTGAGCGCCTCGGGCCCCATGGACGATCCGCGGGAACCGGCCCCGACGTCGGTGGGCGCGCCGATCAGCACGGCAGTCAATTCGGATGAAGAAATACTCACTGGTCAACCCTGTGTATTGATTCGCAACAATAGGTGTACTATCACAAACCCCGGCAGCCTGGTCAACCCACCACGATGTTGCCTCCGTGCCTTCGGCCGGTATACCTAATCCGAGACAAACCCATTCAAGGATACGCCCCCATGAAATTCGTGTTCAAACTTGCGCCTGTCGCCGCCGCGCTGATCGCCGTCTCCGCCCATGCCGCCGACATCAAGATCGGCGTGACCGAAGCCCTCACGGGCGGCGCCGCCCAGTACGGCAACAACATCCGCAACGGCTTCGTGCTGGCCGCCGACGAGATCAATGCCGCGGGTGGCATCAACGGCAACAAGATCAAGCTGATCGTCGAAGACGAACAGACCAAGAAAGAAGAAGCAATCAACGCCTTCAAGAAACTGATCTTCCAAGACAAGGTCCTGATGGTCTTCGGCCCCACGCTGTCGAACAGCGCCCTGTCGGCCCAGTCCCTGGCCCAGGCCGCCAAGGTCGTGGCGTTCGGCACCTCGAACACGGTCGACGGCATCACCGATCCGGGCGACTACATCTTCCGCGACTCGGTCACCGAATCCGCGGTCATCCCGGTCACGGTCAAGACCGCCAAGGCCAAGCTCGGCCTGAAGAAGGTCGCCGTGATGTACGCCAACAACGACGCCTTCTCCAAGGGCGGCTACGACATCTTCAAGAAGGCCCTGGCCGACGACAACATCGCCACCACCGACACCGAGACCTTCTCGACCGGCGACGTCGATTTCAAGGCCCAGCTGACCAAGATCAAGAGCACCAACCCCGACGCCATCGTGCTGTCGGCGCTGATCGCCGAAGGCGGCCCCATCGTCGCGCAGGCCCGCCAGCTGGGCATCAACGTGCCCTTCATCGGCGGCAACGGCATGAACTCGCCCAAGCTCTTCGCCCTGGCCCCCGGCGCCGCGTCGGACAATCTCTGGGTGGGCAGCCCCTGGTCGCTCAGCAACGATTCGCCCGAGAACACCAAGTTCATCGCCGCGTACAAGGCCAAGTTCAACGCCAACCCGGACCAGTTCTCCGCGCAGGCCTATGACGGCATGTATATCGCCGCCGCCGCCATGAAGAAAATGCATTTCACGGGCAACCTCGCCAAGGACCGCGCCGACTTGCGCAACGCCCTGGCCACCGTGCAGTGGACGGGCGCCACCGGTCCCTTCAAGTTCGTCCAGGCCAAGAACAGCAAGACGGGCAAGCCGGCCGGCTACGACGCCGACCAGACCCCGATCATCAGCGTCACCAGGGGCGGCCAGTACACCATCGTGAAGTAAACGCGGCGCCAGCCAAGCCGCATAAGGGCGACCCCGTGTCGCCCTTATGCGTTTATGTCTTCAGGATCGACCGTCATGCTTGAACAACAATTCGTCAACGCCTTGTCCCTGGGCTGCGTGTATGCGCTGTTCGCGCTGGGCTTCACGCTGGTCTTCGGCGTGCTGGGCGTCATCAACCTGGGGCACGGCGCGATCTTCATGGTGGGCGCCTATGCCGCCCTCGCGCTCATCACGCACCTGCATCTGCCGCTGTGGCTGGCCATCGTCGCGGCCATGATCGTCTCGGGCCTGTTCGGCGCCGTCATCGACGTGCTCGTGCTCAAGCCGCTGCGCAAGCGCAATGCCCCTCACCTCATTCCCATGATCGCCACCATCGGCATCGCGATCATCCTGAGCAACACCATCCAGGCGGTGTTCGGCGCGGACAACCGACGCTTTCCGGTCAGCACCATCCCCCAGCACGACCTGGTGATCGCAGGCGTGCACGTGGCTGCGATCGACATCGGCATCGTGGTGCTGTCCTTCGTGCTCATGGCCGTGCTGATGTACATCATGCGGCGCACGCAGTTCGGCCGCGCGCTGCGCGCCATCGCCGAATCGCCCAAGGCCGCCTGGCTGCTGGGCATCAACGTCGAGCGGACCTTCCTCGTCACGTCCACGGCCGCGTCCGCGCTGGGCGGGCTGGCGGGCGTGATGATCGGCCTGTCCTCCAACGCCGTCTTCCCGCTGATGGGCGGGACCATGCTGCAAAAGGGTATCGCCGTGATCATTCTGGGCGGCATGGGCGACATTCTGGGCGCCATGCTGGCAGGCCTGTTCCTGGGCTTTACCGAAGTGCTGTCGGTGGCGTACATCGGCTCGACCATGCGCGACGCCGTGGCCTTCGGCCTGCTGTTCCTCATTCTGCTGATCCGCCCCCAAGGCCTGTTCGGCAAAGTGGTCCAACGCAAGGCATGACTATGGATCTCCAAAACTTCTGGGATGTCTACAGCAATCTGGTGCTCACTCTGGGCACCAACATATTGCTGGCATTCTCCATCTGGCTCACGCTGGACTGCGGCATGCTGGCCGTGGCCAATGCGGCGTTCCTGGGCATCGGCGCCTACACCTCGTCGCTGCTCACCATGAACGCAGGCACCCCGTTTTATATATCGCTGGCCGGGGGGATGGCCCTGCCCGCGCTGATCGCGGTCATCATCGGCCTGCCGCTCATTCGCCTGTCGGGCGTCTATCTGGCGATCGCCACGCTGGCCTTCGGCGAAGTGGTGCGGGTGTTCATCCTGAACACCGAACCGCTCACCGGCGGCGCAATGGGCTTGAACGGCATCCCGCAGCTCACCCAAGGTTGGCATGTGCTGCTGTCCGTCCTGGTGGTGCTGTTCATTCTGTGGCGCGTGCGCGCCTCCAAGGTGGGACGCGCCTTCGACGCCATCCGCGGCGACGAGACGGCAGCCGGCCTGATGGGCATCAATGTGCGCGCCACCAAGATGCTGGCCTTCGTGGCGGGCGCAGCCATCGCCGGCCTGGCCGGCGGCCTGAACGCCCACCTGAACTTCTTCATCGGCCCCACCGAATACGGCTTCGACCGCGGCGTGGAAATCCTCACCATGGCCATCCTGGGCGGCATCGGCGGCCTGACCGGCCCCATCCTGGGCGCGCTGATCATCAGCCTGCTGCCCCAGGCGCTGGGCGCGCTGGGCGACTACAAGCTCATCGTCAACGGCCTCATCCTGGTGCTGATCGTGCTGTTCCTGCCGCAAGGCATCTGGGATCCCGCCCGCTTCAAACGCTGGCTGAAGAAAAGCCCCCACGCCGCGCCCTCCGGGCTTGCCAACCAGGACGACGATCATGCTTGAGATCTCCTCCATCTCCAAGAGCTTCGGCGGCTTGCATGTGCTGCGCGACGTCAACATCAAGGTGCCGCAGGGCGCAATCTACGGCCTGATCGGCCCCAACGGCGCCGGCAAGACCACGGTCTTCAATCTCATCACCGGCCTGCTGGACCCGACCTCCGGCGGCATCGCCTTCGACGGCCGGGACATCCTGCGCAAGAAGCCGCACGAGATCACCCGGCTGGGCATCGCGCGCACCTTCCAGAACATCCGTCTGTTCAAGGAAATGACCCTGCTGCAGAACGTGGTGGTAGGCGCCTACCGGCACATGCACTACGGCTTTGCCAGCCTGCTGCTGGGCCTGCCCAAGTACCGCGAGCACGAGGCCCGCGCCCGCGAGCGCGCCCTCGAACTGCTGTCGTGGATGAAGCTGGATCACAAGGCGCACGACCTGGCCGACAATCTCTCTTACGGCGAGCAGCGCCGCCTGGAGCTGGCCCGGGCGCTGGCCACCGAGCCGCGTCTGCTGCTGCTGGACGAGCCCGTGGCCGGCATGAACACCGGCGAGCGCGCCGGGCTCATGACCGAGATCGAAGCCATCCGCGACCGCGGCTACACCATTCTCATGATCGAGCACGACATGCAGTTCGTGATGGGCCTGTGCGAACGCATCGCCGTGCTCAACTTCGGCAAGATCATCGCCGAAGGCGGTCCCGAAGACATCCGCAACAACGAACAGGTGATCGAGGCCTATCTGGGCCGCGACGACGACGAGGAGGCCGCGGCATGAACGACGGCAGCAGCCAGGCCATGCTGCAGGTGCACGGCCTGGAGATCAACTACGGCCACATCGAGGCCGTGCGCGGCATCGACTTCACCCTGAACGCCGGCGAGATCACCGCCCTGGTCGGCGCCAACGGCGCCGGCAAGTCCACCACCCTGCTATCGCTCTCGGGCCTGGTGCCCAAGAAGCGGGGCAAAGTGCTGTTCGAAGGCGAAGACATCACGCAGCTCAAGCCGCACCAGATCGTCGCGCGCGGCATCGTGCAGGTGCCCGAAGGCCGGGCCATCCTCACCACCATGACGATTCTGGAGAACCTGGAACTGGGCGCCTACCGCCGGGGCCTGAAGTCCGCGGCGAGCGAACTCGACTACGTGCTGCATCTGTTCCCGCGCTTGAAAGAGCGCCTCTCGGGCCTGGCCGGCAATCTTTCGGGCGGCGAACAGCAGATGCTGGCCATCGGCCGCGCGCTCATGGCCAAGCCGCGCCTGCTGTTCCTGGACGAACCGTCCATGGGCCTGGCGCCCATCGTGGTGCAGGAGATCTTCCGCGCGCTGCGCGCCATCAACGGCACCGGCCTCACGCTGTTCCTGGTGGAACAGAACGTGCGCCAGGCGCTCAAGATCGCGCAGCACGGCTATGTGCTGGAAAACGGCGCCATGGCCCTGTCTGGCACCGGCGGCGAGCTGCTGGGGCACCCTCGCGTGCTGCAGGCCTATCTGGGCGGCTGAAGACCCCGCGGCTCGCGACACGGCCCCCTTCATGGGGGCCGTTTGCATTCGGGCGCCGCGACAAAAATTAACAAATTAACTTCCGCCTCAAACAGCGATTTGTAGGCTTTTTCCTCCAAGATACGGGGACGCGACCCTCTGTCATATCGGTCTGGGATCCTCGCGGCCGATGACAGGGCTCCCGTTTCCCGGAGACATTCGCATGACCGATAGCCAAGATTCCACGCCGCGCCGGCGCTTCCTGCAAACGCTGGCGATCGCGCCGGCCTCCACACTCGCCGCCGGCGCCGCGCTCAAGACCTCCCAGGCCGAAACCCTCACGAACGCGCCGCCCGCCGGCGCCGCCTACACGCCGACCTACTTCGACCAGGCCGAGTGGGCCTTCATCCAGGCCGCCGTCGATCACCTAATCCCCGCGGACGATCTCGGACCAGGCGCCCTGGCGGCCGGCGTGCCCGAGTTCATCGACCGGCAGATGGAGACGCCCTACGGCCACGGCAAGCTCTGGTACATGCAGGGACCCTTCCATCCCGGCGTCGATCCCACTTACGGCTGGCAGATCAGCCTGGTGCCGCGCGAGGTCTACCGCCACGGCATCGCCGACTGCAATGCCTACTGCCGGGCGCAATACGACAAGCTCTTCGTCGAGCTGGACAAAGCCGCGCAGGAAACCGTGCTCAAAGACATGGAGGCCGGCAAGCCCCAGTTCGCCAACGTGCCGTGCAAGACCTTCTTCGGTCAGCTGCTGGGCAACACCAAAGAAGGCTTTCTGTCCGACCCGCAGTACGGCGGCAACAAGCACATGGTGGGCTGGAAGATGCTGGGCTTTACCGGCGCACGCGGCGACTTCGTGGGCTGGCCCGAGAAAGGCAACGTGAAGTACCCGTACGGTCCCGTTTCCATTTCCGGCGAAAAGGCATAAATCATGGCGGTCATCAAAAAAGACAAAGTCGACGTGGTGCTGGTCGGCTTCGGCTGGACGGGCGCCATCCTGGGCCAGGAACTCACCAACGACGGCCTGAAGGTGGTGGCGCTCGAGCGCGGCGGCATGCGCGACACCCCCACCGACGCCGAATACCCCAAGGTACTCGACGAGCTGGCGTACTCCGTGCGCGGCAAGCTCTTTCAGGATCTGTCCAAAGAAACCGTCACCGTCCGCCACAGCGTGCAGGAAACAGCGGTGCCCTACCGCCAGCACGGCTCTTTTCTGCTGGGCAACGGCGTAGGCGGCGCGGGCTTTCACTGGAACGGCATGCACTACCGCAACCTGCCCGAGGAGCTGGAGCTCTACACCCGCACGGTGGAGCGCTACGGCAAGAAGTTCATCCCCAAAGACATGATGCTGCAAGACCACGGCGTCACCTACAAAGAGCTGGAGCCGCACTACGACTTCTTCGAAAAAGTCTGCGGCACCTCGGGCAAGGCCGGGAACATCGACGGCAAGGTCGTGCCCGGCGGCAACCCGCTGGAAGGCGCGCGCTCCGATGAATTTCCGCTGCCGCCGCTGCAGCAGACCTATGCGCAGGAGCTGTTCGAAAACGCATCCAAAGAAGCGGGCTTTCATCCCTACCCCGCGCCGGCCGACAACGCATCGAAGCCCTACACCAACCCCTACGGCGTGCGCCTGGGCCCGTGCAACTATTGCGGCTACTGCGAGAACTACGGCTGCTTCATGTATTCCAAGGCGTCGCCGCAGACGACCATCCTGCCGGTGCTGCTGAAAAAGCCCAATTTCGAGCTGCGCACCCATGCATACGTCACCCGCGTCAGCCTCGACAAGTCCGGCAAGATGGCCACCGGCGTCGTCTATATCGACGCGCAGGGCAACGAAGTCGAGCAGCCCGCCGATCTGGTCATTCTCACCGCGTTTCAACTGCACAACACGCGGCTGATGCTGCTCTCGGGCATCGGCCAACCTTACGATCCGGTCTCCGGCGAAGGCGTGGTGGGCAAGAACCTGGCCTACCAGATGAACGGCGGCGTGCGCGTCATCATGCCCAAGGGCAATTACTTCAACCCCTTCGAAGGCACGGGCGCCGGCGTCTGGGCCTTCGACGACATGAACGCCGACCAGTTCGACCATGCGCCCTACGGCTTCATCGGCGGCGCGGTGATCCGCCAGTCCACCACGGGCGGGCGGCCCATCAAGCAGGCCGCCCCCATGCCCGGCTCGCCCAGCTGGGGCTCGGGCTGGAAGGCCGGCATGGTCGACGCCTACCAGCGCACCTTCGGCTTTGCCATGTCGGGCTCGGTCATGGCCTACCGCGATGCCTATATTTCGTTGGACCCCACCTACAAAGACTCGCACGGCCTGCCGCTGGCGCGCATGACCTTCGACTGGCACGACAACGAGTTCAAGATGCTGGCGCACATGGGCCAGGCGGCCGAGAAAGTGGCGCAGGCGATGAAACCCGAGAAGTACTATATGGGCGTGCGCAAGCCCGGCTCGCACTGGGACACGCGCCTCTACCAGAGCACGCACCTGACCGGCGGCACCATCATGGGCGCCGACCCCAAGACCAGCGTACTCAATCGCTATCTGCAAAGCTGGGACGTGCCCAATCTTTTCGTCATGGGCGCCAGCACCTTCCCGTACAACATGGGCTACAACCCCACCGGCCTGCTCGGCGCGCTGGCGTACTGGTCGGTCAAGGCCATACGCGAGCAGTACCTGAAAAACCCGGGCCGCCCGCTGGTTCAGGCCTGAGGAGACACATCATGAAAAAACACGCTCTCCTCGCCGCCGTCTTTCTGCTGACCGCCAACGCCGCGTGGGCGGCCGGCCCCTCGACCGATACGCAGCGCATCCAGCGCGGCGAATACCTGTCGCGCGCGGGCGATTGCATCGCCTGCCACACTGTTCAAGGCGGCAAGCCCTATGCCGGCGGCCTGGGCATCGCCTCGCCGCTGGGCACCATCTATTCGACCAACATCACGCCGGACAAGAAGACCGGTATCGGCAACTACACGCTGCAGGACTTCGACCGCGCCCTGCGCCAGGGCATCGCCAAGGACGGCCACACGCTGTACCCGGCCATGCCCTACACATCCTACGCCCGCGTGTCGCCCGACGACGTGAAGGCGCTCTACGCCTACTTCATGCATGGCGTGGCGCCGGTCGACCAGCCCAACAAGGCCAACGGCATCACCTGGCCCTTGTCCATGCGCTGGCCCCTGGGCGTGTGGCGCAAGATGTTCGCGCCCACACCGGTGGACACGCCCGCGCCCGCGCCGGCGGATTCGGGCGATGCCGCGATGCTGCGCGGCAAATACCTGGTCGAAGGGCTGGGCCACTGCAGCGCCTGCCACACGCCACGCGGCGTGGCCCTGCAAGAGAAGGCGACCAGCGCCGCAGACGGCGCAGACTTTCTGTCGGGCGGCGTGGTCGACGGCTGGCTGGCGGGTAATCTGCGCGGCGATACGACCGACGGCCTGGGAACGTGGTCCAAGGCCGATCTGGTGGCGTTTCTCAAGAGCGGACGCAATGCGCACAGCGCCGCGTTCGGCGGCATGTCCGACGTGGTGGAACAAAGCACGCAGTACCTGAGCGACAGCGATCTGAACGCCATGGCCGCGTACCTCAAGAGCCTGCCGCCCAAGAACGCCTCTGCGACCCAGCCCGTGGCCTACGACGACACGGTCGGCAAGGAACTGCTCGGCGGCCACGCCGCCAGCATTCCCGGCGCCATGGACTTCCTGAACAACTGCGCAGCTTGCCACCGCGCAACGGGCAAGGGCTACGCCGAGGTCTTCCCTACCCTCGCGCAGAACCCGGCGGTCAACGCCGCCGATCCGCAGTCGCTGATCCACATCATTCTGGTGGGAGCCCAGGTACCCAGCACGAGCGCGGCGCCCACGAGCTATGCCATGCCGGCTTTCGATTGGCGCCTGACGGATAAAGAAGTGGCCGATATTGCAACTTTTGTGCGCAGCAGCTGGGGCAATAATGCGCCGGCCGTTACGGCGGATCAGGTTGCCAAGGTGCGCAAAGAGGTAGGGGCCGCCGCCGCGCCTTCGCGCTGAGTCGTCGAGCGCATGAAAACGGCGGAGGGTCGTTATGAACCCGCCGCCGTTTTTATTTCTCCAGGCCCAGCCCTTTCAATATTCTCGGCACATGCTTCTGCACCCGTGCCGCGCGAGTGGCCGATTGTTTGGCCCCGGCGAAATGCAGCAAATAGCCTTTTTGCCTGCCGGGCGTGAGCGCATGGAATGCTTCGGCCAGCGCGGGGTTCTCGTCCAGACACCGCTGAAACTCCTCGGGCATGTCGAACTGCGCTGCGCTTTTCATGGCGACCTTCATGCCGGATCTCTCGACGGCAATGGCCTCATCGATATACGCCGCGATCACCGCTTTCTGTTTTTCGATATCGGCCAGAGAGGTAAATCTGATCTGTCTGGCGGCCTGCACATTCTTGGTTTGCTGTATGAGAATGCCTTGGGAATCTTTCAGCAAAGCGCCTTTCATGAAAAGAAGCGCGCAGTAATTCTTGAAGCCATGAATCAACACCACGTTGCCGCCATTCAGGTCATAGCAGGCCTGGCCCCACTTCAGATCTTCATTGAGCCCCGAGGCAAGGCAGATCTGCCGAAGAACGGCGTATTCGGCATGCCAGCGCTTTTCTTCGCCATGAACTTTGCTTACGAGCGAATTCATGCCGTTTGAAACGCCCGCCAAGTGCATCGCAGGGTCGTCAGTCGGGGAAGTGTTCAATGTGTGTCTCGCCCTTGCGTCCGAAGTAGGAAACATGCCGTCCGGCTATCCAGACCGTGTACCCGATGCACCCGGCCTGCATCGTCATATGCTTGAACTCGGGGTACATCACGTCACCCCGCTGCGCTCCACGAATGGCCGCCTTTACGGCAATGGCGTCGAATGCCTGCGCAATATCGGTATCAGGCATCTCGGCGGTCAGTGTAAGGCTGACGCCATCGGGCAAATAGTATGTAAGACGCTTGGCCCTGTAGTCGGCGACGTACGATTCCACGCCGGCTCGATTCATCAGCTCGATGACTTGCCCGAAGTGCAGGCGGCCTTCGCTTGAGCCCGTTGCCGCGTCAGTAATGAGCGTTCGAGTGCTCGGGTGCATATGCCTCTCCAAATGCGATTGCGTTGATGATCGGGTGGATTCCCTTACGCGACGGGAATTTCCTTGAATTGATGATGCCCCACCAGGTTCTTGAGGGTCTTCATCAAGGCGTTTCGTTCTTCTCGGCCCAGATGGCCGAAGAAATGTTCGTCGTTGCCATCGGCAAGCGCGGCAAGCTTCGGCACGAGCGCCATGCCTCGCGGCGTCAGCATAAGCATCTGCTCGCGCGAGCTTCCGTCGGCGCGTCGACGCGTTGCGAGCTTCTTCTCTTCAAGGCGACTGATCACTTTCGAGGCCGCGCCCTTGGTCATGCCCAACGAGTCGATGAGCTCGGCATGCGTAGTCTCGCGCTTATCGAAGAGCGTGCGCAGCGCGACCCACTCGGTAACGCTCGTGCCCTGGTCCTCGAGCATTTTTTGGAAGCGTGACGATACTTGATTGGAAACATAGCGGAGCCAGAAGCCCAGGTGGGAATCGAGCGAACTGGCTTTGCTTGCTCTGGAGGATGTCATGAATATTGGTTTCCGTGGAAACTTTACGCTAATTTAGTTTCCCTGGAAACCAATGTCAACTCCGGAATGTCACTGCCGTGATCCGGCAGACGACCCGCGCCCGAATGACGCCGCCGCAACAGGCCACTCAACCTCAAACGCTGGATGCTGCGGACTGTACTAGCCATCGGCTCCGCGTAAGCCGGTACAGAACCTGGCGGCGCAGTGGATTTCCTTCGGGGACCCGCGGATGGTCGAAATCGCCGTTCAGGTCGCGCAGCATTCCGAGCTTCTCCATGACCCGCATGGATTTCTCATTGGCTAAGCCCGCGTTGGACACGATCTCGGGCAACTGAAGCGACTCGAAGCCAAAGCGGATTGCGGCTGCGGCAGCTTCGGGGGCGTAGCCCAGGCCCCAGAATGGCCGCGCAATACGCCAGCCGACTTCCACCGCCGGCGTGAAATGCGCTTCATACGTGACAGGGAGCAAGCCGACTGCGCCGATAAACGCACCATCTTGCTTAGCCTCGACCGCCCAGAAGCACATGCCGTGCCTTTGCTGGTTTTCGATTTGGCGGTCAATCCATGTGTGATATGCGTCATGTGGGGTAAGCGGCAGCAGATGCTCCATGACGCCCTTGTCAGTCGACATGTCTGCGAAAGGCTGCCTGTCCGCATTTTTCCATGGTCGCAAGATTAGGCGCTCTGACTCGATTGGGATGGGATTGGACTCGGAATCGTTCATAGCGAAGATCTTACTCGTGACTTTGCATGCCTCGTGTTCGCATGGATAGCGTCTTCCTCAAAATAAGATCTCATCCAAGCCGACGATGATCAGGAGAACCCCAGCGAGTACGCTGGCGTATCTTCCCACCCAGCGTACGCCCAATTTACCCAAGTAGATGCCGAGCCAGATCGTGACGATGCTGGCGACAAAAACTACTGCAGTCATCGCGAAGATATTCAGGCCCAATATCCCGGCGCCGACGCCGTTGGGAATATTATTAATGGTCAAGCCGAGGGCTAACGCTAGGGCCTCTTTTACGTCTATAGGATTGTCGAGAACCTGAGCGATATGGCGAAACCTGTATCTGGATGGTTCGGTTTCGACGATCAGTTCTGCTTCCCGAGGTTTCATGACGCGGTGCATGCACTTATCTTGGAAGACTACCCAGAGCCCCGCCACGATAATGATGCCTCCACCTATCAAGCCGTCCATCCCTTTACTCATGAAAAGGTAGACACTTTGCCCGAGGAAGATAGACAGAAAGGTACCCGTGGCAGAGACTACCGCAATCAAGAAATTGGACGAGAAGGGTATGTTGATCATCCTGACGCCGTAAGAGGCGCCCACGCCGATATTGTCGAGATTGCTCGATGCTGCAATCAATAGAATGGGCAGGATTGAAGCATATGGGACGGCTTGGTTCATGTCGGTGGCGGTTTTGAAAACCTGCATCGAGTGGGGTCGATGGGCATTGTAGAAGTTCAACCAATCGAGCATGGCCCAAGTGCGTTAAACAAAAGTCGGACTGCTTAAGCGATTCAAAATGCTAGTCGAGACACCATTTGAACGCCGGTTAAGCCTTTGAAGGCAGCCGCTCTCGTGACAGCATACTGACTGACCGAGTTGGGTCAGACAGCGCCTTTTCCAACCTTGGACTGTTTAGGCTGGGTTTCCCTTAGCAAATTTACCAAGGCGCTCACCTTGGGCTGCAGAGCGTCTTTGCGCCAGATCAGCAATGTCTGAACGCTACCGAATTCGCCTTTGAGTTTGTGCACCGACAGTCTGGCTCGCTCGGTATAGGTATCAAGGACCGCAGCGGGAATAAGTGCAACTCCCATGCCAGCAACGCAGCAACCTAGAATGGCGTGATAAGAGCCGACCTCGACGATTCGCTGAGGGGCTACATTGTCGCGTGCACACCATGCTTCCAATCGTTGACGATGCGGACAGTCTGGCTCGAAGGCCAGTAGCGTACCGGTGCGCAAATCGCGAGCCGATCGGATCGGTGGATGATCTGGGGGGGCAATAATTACCAGGTCCTCGACATAGGCGAACATGGCCTCCAGTCGTTTATCGGAAATCGGCTCGGCGACCAGAGCGGCGTCCAGTTCACCCGCAAGGAGACGCGCAGTCAAAGGCCGAGGGGCGCCCGTTCGTAATTCCACCGACAGATCGGGATAGCGCTCATGCATCTGTCCGAGTAGTGATGGAAGTCGGATGGCCGCAGTGCTTTCCATTGCTCCCAGGTTAAGTACACCACGCGGGATTTGGTCGTGCATTGCTCCACGTGCCTCTTCGGCAAGTGACAACAGGCGAGTCGCGTAGTCGAGCAGAACCTTGCCTTGGGGCGATAGTTGAAAGCGCTTGCCCTCGCGTATGAACAGCGACGCGTCGAGATCGCTTTCCAGTTGCTGAATTCGAGTGGTGATATTCGACGGCACTCTGTGCAGCAATGCTGCAGCACGAGTGATGCCTCCGGTACGGGCAACAGCTTGAAAGACACGTAGATCGGTCAAGTCCATTTTCTTAAAATAAGAAAATAATGTTCATAGTTATTCATTTTACATGAACAATTATCGGGCTTAGAGTTCGCGCTGCGAGCTGCAATGTCGCACGCTCGATCTTGCGAGGGAATTGAAAATGATCGTGACTGTCTTCAGGTCCAGATTGAATCCTGATGCCCAGGATGAGTACATGGGTCGCGTACTGCAGCGACGCGAACGATTTTATGATGCGAAGCGACATACCCCGATGCTCTGAATGTCCGTTATCGGCCGAGGCGTAGGACCGCTCCGGGGCGGACATCGGCGACGAGCTTCGAGTCGGTCTCATCGGTCGGAGAGCGGCCAGGAACAGACGGTCGACGAAGCCAGTTGAATCGCTCACAATGCCCCATCTCATGCCGTTCAATTCACCGCACAATGCCTTGACGGACGAGACTCTACGGCGGTGCAGTCCAAAAGAGGGATTCGATGGGTGATCTTCTAAAAACAATGGCATCGCTCCAAGTTATTGGAGACGATCTCGACCCAGACGAAATTACGCGCCTGCTCTGTTGTGCTCCAACAGCTTATCAATCTAAGGGTGACGAGCGGGTTGGTCAGAAAAGCGGGCGTACATACATCGCCGAATTTGGCAGCTGGTCGTTGAGAGCTCCGGAACAGCAACCGGGCAACCTTAACGCACAGATCAGCTGGCTTATGACGGCGGTAACTGATGATCTTGACGCTTGGCAATCAATCGCCGCTCGTTACAGGACCAGGCTATTTTGCGGTCTCTTTATGAATCAGTGGAACGATGGTCAATCGATCTCCGCTGCATTGCTGTTAGCGTTGGGGGCACGGCGCATCGAGTTGGATCTCGATATTTACGGGACCACTGATTGACGAGCAGAAATATTCGAACTTAGCAACAAACGATGTTTGTAGATAAAGCTAATGTCGTTTCCGGGTCGGACTGCGGCCTACCCGCGTCGACGAACATCTAGCTGGCCTTATCGGTCGGAGTGCGGCCAGAAGCGGTCATTTGTCTAGGCCGCCGATCGGACCTCTTGCGACCGCTTCGCCTCCGTGAGCGGCCGCTCACGACGTACCTCGTATTATCGGCAGAAGCGGTCACTTTGTCCCCAGTCGCTCAAGCACGCCCATACTGCAGGCAGCACTTCTTGTACTTCTTCCCGCTGCCGCAGGCGCATGGCGAATTTCGGCCCACCTTGAGCTTGCGCGTGTCGCGGGCAAACGCATGCAAAGCGTTGCGCCAATCTCGGCCGTCGCCCATCTGCGCGGTGAGCTTGTCCAGGTCGTCAGAATGTTCCCAAGGCGAATCTTTAGCTATCGCTGCATGAATCTGACCGTCTGGCCCAATTGATACGCCGAACCAGCGCATCGCCCGCAACGAATACTTGCGGGCCTCGCAGTGAGCTTGCAAGTGCGCCATCGCATCGTCGTCGTGCACGGTGTTGAAGTGCAGAGTTACCCCTGCTTGCCCCTCTCCAAAGTGAAAGGTGACGTCATGTCGTCGCCCGTCTGAACGCCCCTTCCTCACCAGCGCCTCGTACGCCTGGTTAAATCCTCTCACGGCCTCCTCGCCTAGGGAGAGCAGCAGCAGACAGAACTCAATTGCCTCGGGTATTGCTTGCCCTTCGAGTTGGGCAACTACCGACTCGAAAGGAGTTCCCTTGAACTTCGTCAGGATTCCAGGTGGGTCGCGGTCGCCAGTATGCCCTTCGCGCCGGACCAGCAGAGCCGCATCCATGTCCATGGTGAACGAGTCGTCCAGCATTACCATGTTCACATCGCGTTGAGGGCCCATGTTCGTTCGCAAGTGGATAGCAAGCGATGTGAGTTCATGGTTCACCAGAATCTTCTCTCCTGCGGCCACACGCATCCGCAAGTAGTGCAAGAATCGAAGTGGGCTGAAGAGGAACTCGGTGAGCACATCCAGCAGGAAGACATCCATCACCAGTGGCGCCATGATGACGTCAGTGCTTTGTGGCTTCAAATACTGCCGAGCCTGATGGGCAAGAGCCGGGTAATGCTCGGCGACCAGGCTCAACGTGAAGACCTCCTTGATGGACGCCGGGACGGCAATCTCTTTGCCCTGTGCATCCTCAAGGCGGCATCCTCCCGCCACCAAGAAGTTGGCGCATTCCCAGCTCTGGTCACACGCATCCTGGATGGCAGCCGCGAAGTCCTTCTGAAGCTGGCCATCATTCCCCTTGCGAGCCTCCAGAGTCAGCTTCTTCGCTTTGGCTTGAACCACAACGATGCGGTCGCCAAACGTGACCAATACATCTGCCTCGCCCACGACCTGTTTTCCCTTGAGGAAATTTACGTTCGTGTGGACGTTCCTCCTTCCGAAGACCAGTGCCAAGCGCCGCGCCGCGAAGTCCTCAGTGAACGCTCCACGGTGCGCATTCGCCGTCGGCCTATAGCTCTCGTCGGCAAACATCCAGTAGAACGGCGATTCATACAATGCCTCGTACAGCAAGGGAGAGTCGAAAAGCAAGACGCTTTCGTCGCCGGTAGAAATTAGCGGGGTCGCCGCAATTTCGTTGAAATCCCCCACGATCTTGAAGCCTGCGTTCCGACCGGGCAGTGTGAATGCCCGGAAAAAAGCTCGGACGACGTCTAGCGCCACGCCACTGCGATGCGCAACGTACTCTGCGCGAAACTCGAACATGGAGAGCCAGGTTTCAGGCTGTTTTCCCGATTCCACCGCCGTGTTGTAGAGGTCAGCGCCTCGCGCGCTGGTCTCATCGCACATGCAGCGCGCGATTTTCCGCGCCTGATTGGAAGTGAATCCCTTGTTTGCCACCAGCCACGCATCGTCGTGCCCGTACTTCTCCGGCACTAAATCGCGGTACTGGAAGTGATGCGCGCCTTCAGTACCGTAAAAGATGGCCTCCCGCAGGGACGCCCCTTCAGCAAGGTCTTCAACCGTCCCATTTGCGAACGCCTTGGAAAACGCTGCCGCTGCTGGTGCCAACATGGCCTCGTGGAATTCATTCAACAGCGAATCGGTGCGGGACACATAGCTCGCTAATTCGGCTGCCGAAGGAATCGTGAAGTCCAGCGGGCTTTGGCACATCAAGCCAAGTACGGTTGTCAGTTCGGTCCGCAGCAGATGCTCCGGTTGATGAAACTTCTGGAGATCCTCAGCTTTCAACTTGTTCTGATATACGACGAGATTGTCACGTACGCAGATGGCCGCGACTGCGTGCACGTAGCCCGGCGACGCGGTAAGTGCCCGCAAGTCGGCAATGACCTCTAGCTCACTTCGAGTTGCTTTAGGTTCCACGGTGCGAAGACTCCGAAAAGACTGCTCTATGGCAGGAACCAGGCCGTTTCAGGCGATTGTTCTTTGCTCCAGCGAGCAGTCAAACCATAGCCGAAGCCCAGCTAACGGTGTTGGATACGTGAGAGGTCCTGTTCCACCAAGCTCCCGCTGAATTCAATCGCTAGATGAAGCGGCGAACGACTGCTTCCCGCTGCACAAGGGACACTGAACAAAGATATCCGAGCGGCTGAAATGGGTCGAAAACCGCCAACCGCGAAAAATCGCATTTAAAAAAACACCTGCGTTTCACCCCCGACCCGCACCAACCATCAACCGGTCCAGCGCATTGCCAAACGCCCGGCGATCCGCCTGGCTGAAAACCGCGGGGCCGCCCGTATCGACGCCCACGCTGCGCAGCTCTTCCATCATGTCCCGCAACGACAGGCGCTCGCGTATCGTGTCGGCGGTATAGCGTTCGCCGCGCGGGCTGAGCACCCATGCGCCCCCCTCGATCACCTGCGCGGCCAGGGGAATGTCTCCCGTAATCACCAGGTCGCCGGCAACGACATGCTGGACGATATAGTCGTCCGCCACGTCGAATCCGCGCGGCACCTGAACGGCGCGAATCAAAGACGAGGGCGGCGTACGCAGCATCTGGTTGGCCACCAGCGTCAACGGCCGCTGCCATCGCTGCGCCGCACGGTACAAAATTTCCTTTATCACGACGGGGCAGGCGTCGGCATCAACCCAGATATGCATGGCGTCCGTTCTTCAATATGCCGACGTACCGCGCGAGCAGCAATGACTGCGGCACGGGCTCAATACGCCGCCTGGTAGATCGCAAACGCGTCGGCCCGCGTCACCTCGCGCGGGTTGTTCACGAGCAAGCGCGTCTGCAGCATCGCATCGTCCGCTAGCCGGTCCAGGTCGCCCGGGGTCACGCCTACTTCCGACAAGCGCGAGGCGATGCCGGTCTGCGGCGACAGTTCGGCACAATAGTCGATGAAGGCCGCACAGCGTTGCGCACTGCTGCCCGTGCTGTTCGGCACGACGATGGCCGCAAGCTCGGCGTACAGCTCACGTGCCGCGTCTGCGTTAAAGCGCAACACGTGCGGCAGCACCAGCGAGTTGGACAAACCGTGCGGCACGTGAAAATGCCCGCCCAGCGGGTAAGCCAGGGCATGCACCGCCGCCACCGGCGCATTGGCGAAGGCCTGGCCGGCCAGCATCGCGCCCAGCAGCATGGCCTCGCGCGCCTGGCGGTCGTGCGGATCGCGGCAGGCCCGCAGCAGATTCGCAGAAAGCAGTGCCAGCGCTTGCCGCGCGAGGTTATCCGACAGCGGGTTCTTCTTGTGCGCGCTGGTATAGGCCTCGATGGCATGCACCATGGCGTCGATGCCGGTGGCCGCCGTCACCGGCGCGGGCAGGTCCAGCGTGAGCTCGGCGTCCAGCACGGCCATGTCGGCGTACAGGTGCGGCGACACCACGCCCGCCTTGGTCGTGGCGCCGGTGGTCACGATGGATACGCAGGTCACCTCCGAGCCCGTGCCCGCCGTGGTGGGCACCTGCACCAGCGGCAGGCGCGGCCCGCGCACCTTGCCCACGCCGTACATGTCGCCCAGGGGCTGGTCGGACGCGGCCAGCACCGCGATGAGCTTGGCCACGTCCATGGACGAGCCGCCGCCCAGGCCCACCACCACCTCGATACGTGCCTGGCGCGCGCGCTGCGCCGCCTCCAGCACCACGTGGTCGGGCGGATCGGCGATCACGTCGTCGATGAGCGTGACCTGCCAGCCCTGGGCGGCGAGGCTGTCGAGCGCGGGCCGGATGAGGCCGGAGGTGTTGAGAAAACGATCGGTGACCACGCACACCCGCGCCAGCCCGGCATGGCGGGCGCGCAGCAGCTCGCCCAGGCGGCGTGCGGCGCCATAAGACAGGGTGATATGCGGAACGGTCTGGAATTCGAAATCGCGCACGGCTGCCCCCTTGTATCAAGAGGCTAAGAATACCGCGACTGCCTTGCCAGCCGCATTGCACGCGAATCAGAAGCCGAACCAACCCCTCAGATGCGGGCCCAGGACGAAGCCCCAGGCCAGCACGCAATTGACCAGCGCGACCGTGACGGCGGCGCTGCCCAGGTCTTTCGCGCGCTTGGACAGTTCATGCCGCTCGAGCGAGATGCGGTCGACCGCCGCCTCGATGCCGGAGTTGGCCAGCTCGACGATCAGCACCAGCAGCACGACGCCGACGAGCACCGCGTGCTCGACCGGGGCGACCGGAACGAACAAGCCGATCGGCACCAGGATGGCCGCGAGCGTGAGCTCCTGGCGAAACGCGCTTTCTTCGCGAATCGCGATCCGAAAGCCGCTCAGCGAGTACTTGAGCGCATGCCAGGCGCGCGTGATGCCGCGATTGCCCTTGTACGGGTTGGGCGGCAGCGAAGAGTGTTCGGCTTTTTTCAAACGACGGCTTTTTCGGTGTGCGCCTGCGCCGCTTTGGGCAGCGGCCGCAGATGCGAGGCGAACTGTTCGGAGGCCGCGCGCCACGAGAACCGCTCGGCCCAGGCGCGCGCAGCCCGACGCTCGATCTTGAGCGCATCGAGGCAGGCCTGGCGCAGATCTTCGTTCATCGCGCCGGCGTTGCCGCCGCTCAGCACATCCACGGGCCCGGTGACCGGATAGGCCGCCACCGGCGTGCCGCAGGCCAGCGCTTCGAGCAACACCAGGCCGAAGGTATCCGTCTTGCTGGGAAACACGAAGACATCGGCCGCGGCATAGACCTTGGCCAGCTCCGCCTGCGACAGCACGCCCAGATAATTGGCGTCGGGGTATTGGGCCTTGAGTTTCTCCAGCACGGGGCCCGTGCCTGCGATCCATTTCGAGCCCGGCAGATCCAGCGCCAGGAAGGCCTCAACGTTCTTCTCTACCGCTACGCGGCCCACATACAGGAAGATGGGCCGCGTGGTGTCGAGCACCTTGGACTCCATGGGATGGTAGATGTCCAGATCGACGCCGCGCGTCCACAGCACGACGTTGTCGAAGCCGAATTTCTCCAGGTCCTGCTTGACCACGGGCGTGGGGGCCATCACGGCTTGCGAGGCGCCGTGGAACCAGTGCAGAAAGCGGTAGGTCCAGGCAAGCGGAATGCCGAAGCGCGCCTGCACGTATTCGGGAAAGCGCGTGTGATAGGCCGTCGTGAAAGGCAGGCCGTGCTTGTGCGCGTAGCGGCGCGCGGCCAGTCCGAGCGGGCCTTCGGTAGCGATGTGCAGCGCATCGGGCATGAAGGCGTCGATGCGCTTGCTCAAGCGCCGGTACGGCAGGATGGACAAGCGGATTTCGGGATAGGTGGGGCACGGCAGCGTGCGGAACTCCAGCGGCGTGATGAGCTCGACCTCATGCCCGAGAGCGCGCAGCTCGCGCGAAGTGCTCTTGAGCGTACGCACCACGCCGTTGACCTGCGGCTCCCAGGCGTCGGTGACGATCATGATCTTCATCGGGGGTTCCTCGTGACGGCGCGCGGCCGGGTTCATGGCTAGGCCAGGGCTTCGGATTCGGGTTCGGGCACGGATGCCGCCTGCGTGGAGCGCATCGCGGTCCAGTAGACGATCTTGAGCTGGCCGTCGTAGGTTTCGACGAGCGCCGACAGGCTCTCCACCCAATCGCCGTCGTTGCAATAGAGCGTGCCGTCGATCTCGCGGATCTCCGCCTTGTGAATGTGGCCGCACACCACGCCGTCGCAGTCGCGGCGGCGCGCTTCCGCGATCATGGCGTGCTCGAACGACGAGATGAAATTGACCGCGTTCTTGACCTGGTGCTTGAGATACTGCGACAGCGACCAGTAGTCGAAGCCGAACTTGGCGCGAATGTGGTTGAACCAGCGATTGAGCGCGAGGATCATCGTGTAGGCCGTGTCGCCCAAGTACGCCAGCCACTTCGCGTGCTGGATCACGCCGTCGAACAGGTCGCCATGCACGATCCACAGGCGCTTGCCCGTGAGCGTCGTATGGAAGGTCTCTTCGCGCACGTGAATGTCGCCGAACGCGATGTCCTTGAATTGGCGCGCAGCTTCGTCGTGATTGCCCGGGACGTAGACGACGTTCGTGCCCTTGCGCGCCTTGCGCAGAATCTTTTGCACCACGTCGTTGTGCGACTGCGGCCAATACCAGCCCTTCTTGAGCTGCCAGCCGTCGATGATGTCTCCGACCAGATACAGGTGTTCGGATTCGTTGTGCCGCAGAAAATCGAGCAGATATTCCGCCTGACAGCCGGCCGACCCCAGATGAATGTCGGACAGCCAGATGGCGCGGTATCGGTGGCTCGGTTCGGACGCGTTATCGCTCATGCATGACTCGTGCCGTTTTTTGCTTACCCGGCATTGCGCCATGCGCGCATGACTGCGCAGTGACAGTCATGAAAAGTTTGTATGACAGGCGCAGGGTTCGCTCATGCGCAGGGCCTCGCGTGGCGAGGCCCTGTTGTTTTGTTGCAGCGAAATGCGGTCAGGCGCGCGGCCTTGCCGCCAGGCGCGGCGCTATCCAGCGCTCGCGCGCCACGTCGTAGATCCAGTTGTACGCCATCGTATAAGGCAGGATGAACAGCACCAGGCCTATTTCCACCATGAAGGCTTCGGTCAGCGACATGCGCAGCATGAGGGCCGTGAGCGGGATGCACACGAGCGCCAGCCCGCCTTCGAACCCGCTTGCATGCAGCGCGCGCACCCAGACCGTGCGCACGACGCGCGTCGCCGGCCACAGGCGGTCGAAGGCGGCGTTGTAGATCACGTTCCACAGCATCGCCGTGAGCGAAATGATCAGCGACAACAGACCCACCTGCGCCGTGGATCGATCCAGCAGCCAGGCCCCGAGCGGCGCGGAAAGCGCCAGCAGCAGCGCCTCGAAGCCCAAGGCGTGGAGAATGCGTTCGATCAGGGATTTGTTCTGCAATGGCATGATGCGCTCGGTCTGCGACGGTTATGTTGCGATGTCGATGCGCTGATTTTGATCGATTTTTTGCGTATATTGAAAATACTATCCATCGATTAAATTGATGATCATGCGCTACTCGCCGGAAGGACTGCAGGCCTTTGTCGAGGCGACCGCCCTGGGTTCGTTCTCGGCCGCCGCACGCAAGCTGGGCAAGCGGCAATCGACCATCAGCATGGCGATCGCAAACCTGGAGGCCGACCTGGGGCTGCAGCTCTTCGATCGCCAGGCGCGCCAGCCGGTGTTGACCGAAGCCGGCCGCAAAGTGCTGGGATACGTGCAGGAGATCCTCGCTGCCAGCGAGCGGCTCGATGCGCTGAGCATACGCCTGGCCGACAATATCGAGCCGCGGCTGACCGTCGTGCTGTCAGACGCGTATCAATTCAATCCCGACAACGCGATGCTGCGGGACTTCGAGCAGCGCTACCCTGACATCGAGCTCGAATGCATGGCCAGCGAAGCCGGCGACGTGTTGGACCTGCTGCAAAGCGGCCGGGCCCATCTGGGCATCCTGGTGTCGCAATCGGCTTACCCGCCCGACATCGGCGTGGCGCGTCTTCCCGAGCAGTCCGAGATGGGCCTGTACGTGGCCAGGAATCATCCGCTGGCGCGGCAAAAGACCGTCACGCGCGCGCAGCTGGCAGGCCATCGCCAGCTCTACCTCAACACCTACGAGGGCAGCGCCCGCGCGCCGCAAGGCCGGGTCTGGTCCGCGCCCGACTATCTGATGCTGCTGGAAATGACGGGATACGGCTTCGGCTGGGCCGAACTGCCCCGGGGCATGGTGGCGCAGTTCAGCCGTACCCATCTCGTCGAGCTCACGCTGCGCGGCTGGCCCAGGCCGATTTCGATGGATGCCGTGTGGTCCAGGCCCAAGCCGCCGGGGCCGGCAGGGCTGTGGCTGCTGGAACGATTGCAGCAGGGCGGCGCGGGGAAATAGGCGCCCGGGCCGAGCGCCGCGGCCTACTTTGCCAATACGATGCCGATCGCGCCGAACAGCAGCAGGATCAGGCAGCAGGCGGCATAGGGCAGCAGCGCGCGATAGACCGCGCGTTCCTGCCCGATGCCGCGAGCCAGACCCGCCGCCATCGACATTCTGACCGGCGAGAACAGGCTCATGGACGTGCCCGACACATGCTGCAGGGCCGCCACGGCGGGAATGCTCAGGCCTGCCTGCACCGCCAGCGCGATCTGCGATGGCATGAAAAGACTGTTCGGCGCATTGCCGCTATTGGCCAGAATGCCTAACACGCTCGCCAGGAACGGCGTCGCCAGCACGGCCTGCCGATGCAGCGCGTCGAACATGCCCTGGGCGCAGGCGCGCGAAATACCCGCGCCGGACAGGACCTCGGCCATCATGGCGAACAGGAAAACCGCCAGGACCGCAGGCCGGCCGATCTTGCACGCCGAGCGCACCTCCTGCACGAGCCTGCCCCCCTGACGGCGTGCCAGCGCAGTTGCGATGCCGCCGGCCACCAGCCAGCTTCCCGCGTGAAAAAACGGCGACCATGCGGGCAGGTCGTCAAAGGGCGCGATCTTCCAGAGGGCCTGCAGCGCGTGCTCGAGCGCGGGCAGCAGCCGCGTTGCGACCAATACGGCGATCAGCGCGACGTAGGGCCAGGCCCTGCGCGCCGTCGCCCAGGCGGTGCGCCGATCGGGCCGCGCATCCCTGAGATAGCGCAGCACGATGAGCGGGCCATAGGCCGCCAGCAGCGCCGATTCCGGGCCCAGCCAGGCCGTGGCGGGAGCCAGCAGGGCCAACCCCGCCGCGACCCACAACGCCTCGCGCAGACATTCTGCGGCCGAAACGCCCAGACCCGCGTCGCGCGCGGTCCGCCAGAACAGGGCCAGCCACACCGGCATCAGCAGGCCGACCGGCACCATGGCGTAAAGGCCCAGTTCGGCGCCCGGAATATGCGCAAGGGCAGCGGCGAGCATGGTGCCGCTGCCCATCGCGCCCCAGGGGATCATGGTTTGACTGAGCAGCGCAAAGATCATGAGCGGGCGCGGCGCGATGTCCAACCGGCGAATCAGCGTCACTGTGCCCAGCATGCCCACGCCGAATCCCGTGGCGGATTCGGCGAACGGGCCGATGAGAAAGCAGGCGAAGAACAGTAGCCGGCGGCGCGCGACGGGCGATGCGCCGGGCGCCTGCAGGCCCGGGGCGTTAGCGTCCGCGGGAGAGGCCGCGCCGTGCGCCGCGATCTGCCAGAACAGCAGACCGCCCAAAATGTAAGGCGCGATCGTCGCGCCGATCCACAGGCCGCGCGCCAGCGCCCGGGTCAGCTGCGCCGCGCCGAAGGCTGCGGGCCCGGTCAGCACGGCCACGGGCACGGCGATCGACAAGCCCAGGACGGCCGCCCTGATCGTATCGAGGCGCCCGCTGCCGATGGCGGCAATGACGGCGAGCGCGGGCAGCGACCACAGCAGATAGATCATGCGTTAACGATAACGCGGGCTACCGCCGTCACGGCAATTTGAACGTGCCGATCGCCTGGTTCAGTTTCAGCGCCTGCTCTTTGAGGCTTTCGGCCGCGGCTGCGCTTTGCTCGACCAGCGCAGCGTTCTGCTGCGTCATCTGGTCCATATGCGAGATGGCCGTGCCGATCTCGGAAATGCTGCTGGACTGGTACTCGGCCGACGCCGAGATTTCGGCGATCGAGCCTGTCACGCGCTGCACGGCGCCGACGATGTCCTGCATGGTCTGCCCGGCCTGCTGCACCAAAACCGAACCTTGATCGACGCGGGTCGTGGAATCGGAAATCAAGGCCTTGATCTCGCGCGCGGCCTGCGCGCTGCGCTGGGCCAGCGTACGCACTTCGCCGGCGACCACCGCAAAGCCCTTGCCCTGCTCGCCCGCGCGCGCCGCCTCCACCGCCGCGTTCAGCGCCAGAATATTGGTCTGGAAAGCGATGCCGTCGATGGTGCCGATGATGTCGACGATCTTGCTGGAACTGGCGCTGATCTCGCTCATCATGTCGACGACCTGCGAGACCACCGCGCCGCCGCGATTGGCGACGTCCGACGCGTTCTCGGCGAACTGATTGGCCTGACGCGCGGCTTCGGAGCTCTGGCGCACCACGTCCGAGAGTTGCATCATGGATGCCGAGGTCTGCTCGAGGGCGGCGGCGGCCTGCTCGGTGCGGTTCGAAAGGTCGGCATTGCCATTGGCGACCTCGGCCGCCGCGGTCTCGATCTCTTCGGAGCCCTGGCGCACGCGGCGGATGATGTCGCGCAGGCCGCTCTGCATGACCCGCATCGATGCCAGCAGACTGTCGGATCGCCCGTCGGCGCGCAGCTCCCGGCTCAGGTCGCCGGAGGCGATCACATTGACGACCTCGGCCGCGTCCTGCGGCTCGCCGCCGAGCTGGCGCAGGATGGAGCGTGTCAGCCACAGGCCCAGACCGCCGAGCACGATGAACAGCCCGCCGCCGATCAGCAAAAAGCGCCAGGCATAGGACCAGTACGCGGTGTCGATGTCGTCGATGAACACGCCGTTGCCGACCACCCAGTTCCAGGGCTTGAACAGCACGGCGCACAGCAGTTTGGGCACGGGCTTGCGGGCCGGGTCGTCAGGGCGCGCGACGGCGGCAACCATATAGGCCGTGCCGTCCCTGGGCAGGTCCTGCGCGTAGATGTCCGATGTCATGCGCCCGTCGGGCAGCCTGGATCCTTTGTCCATGGTGCCGACCCGCTTGGCATCGGCATGCACCAGCATCAGACCCGCCATGGTGCGCACAAAAATGTAGTCGTCTTTGTGGCGCAAGCCCGCGAGCGCCTCCACGGCCTGCTTCTGCGCCTGCTCGCGCGTGAGCTTGCCGCTTTGCTCGAGCGCGTAATAGCGCTGCATGATGCCTTCGGCCAGCAGCGCTGCCTTGAGAATCTCACCTCGCCGGGATTCGAGCAGGTTTTGCCGCAAGGCCTGCAGCGCAAAGCCGCTGATCAGCACGATGCCGATCAGGGCCACGGCCACGATGGAAAGAATCCGGGTACGCATTTTCATGCCATGTCTCCGCGTGCAAGGCACCGACGGGCGATCGCGCAATCTTGCGGCCGCCACTAAGTTTTCGGCAATGGTAGACCGCAAAGCCGCACGGCCTAGGTAAGAAAAGCGATCTTGATTGGACGCAATTTGCGATTTCCCCGTGCGTGCGTGCCACGGCCGGCGCAAACCTGACATGGTGTTGAACGATTGCCGGCGTATTTGCTGAACACGCCGTGAAGACCTAGAATGCGGCCTCTCCTGTGCGGGCGTCGTATAACGGCTATTACCTTGGCTTCCCAAGCCAAAGACGAGGGTTCGACTCCCTTCGCCCGCTCCAGGCATTCCCGGGCGCCGCCGCGCGCCAACTCACGACGGCATCCCGTCGAACGCCCCCGTCAGATCAACACCCATGGCCGCTCGCCACGTCGGCCATACTATGATTGCGGCATCGTCGAGGCTGAGGATCACCTGAAAGCATGGATACGACAAATTCCGATACTGCCGTTTCCTATCGTGCATTCTCAGTAGCGATGCTTCTGCGCCACGGCACGCCCCGCGACCGATGGGGCGCATTGCTCGTATGGCTTGCACTGGGAGTCATCTGCATTTTCAGCGGGATGCTCACGACCAGCCAGGGGTGGTATGGCATGCCCATGACCTTCGGCGGCGTTCATTTCTACCTGACGCTGTATGCGCCGCAGATCATCTGCACGCTGCTGGTGCTGGGCGTGGGATGGGTATGGGGAGCCATACCCGCCTACGCATCGACGCTCTCGCTGGCGCTTTATGCCGGGATGCCCTGGCAGTGGGCAGCCGTGTTCGCGTGCGCCGACCCCCTGGGTTTCGCCGTCATGGCCCTGGGCTACCGGGCCATTCCGACGCGGCGCAATCTGTCGAGCTGGTTCTCGTGGCTTTTTTACATACAGCTGAGCTTTGCCGCCTCGGTCTGCAGTTCGACCGGCGCCCTCATCTGGGGCTACACCAATCACATCGACCACAGCAGCATTCTGGCGATCTGGTACGGCTGGTGGTTCGGCATTTTTCTGCAGAGCGTTTTTATCGGCGGCCCGCTGGTGGCCCTGCTGTGGCCGAGAATGCTGGCATGGCAGCAACGCTACTCGAAGCCCATCCTGAACGCCCAAAAAGACGTCAGGCGGCGCATCGTCTATATGCTGTCTGCGGTAACGGTCGGCGTGCTGCTTTACGGCTTTCAAACCATGCAGCTCAGCGTTCATGAATCGGAACTGGCGTCGCCGGACGATCTGGCCGCGCTGCAACACGCGCTCAGCCTGATACAGCAGACTTTGTGGGCGTTTTTCTGGGTTTTCGCGATCATCATCGTATTCATCTCGATGATGGGCTATCAGCTTTACCGGTACTACAAAGAAACGAATGATCGTTTATTGCAGGAATCACGGACGCTCGCCCGCACGGATGTGCTGACCGGTCTGCTGAACCGCCGCGCGATGGACGAACAGCTGCAGACGGCTTTCGACCGGCATCACGGCACGAGCCGCCCGGCGTCGCTGCTGCTGCTCGATATCGACCATTTCAAGCGCATCAACGACCAGCACGGACATCCTGCGGGCGACGCCGTCATCTGCCATATCGCGGCGCTGATACGCCAGATCGTGAGAGAACGCGACACGGCCACCCGCTATGGCGGCGAGGAATTTCTGATTCTGCTGCCGGAAACCGCAATCGGCGACTCGGTGATTCTGGCAGAGCGATTGCGCAGCCTCGTGGCGCAGACGCCGGCCGCATACGAAGCGCAGTCCATCGGCTGCCAGGTAAGCATCGGCATCGCCGAACTGCAGGCCGGCGACACCAGCTACAGCGATTGGCTGCGCCGGGCGGACCGGGCGCTATACCAGGCCAAACAGACGGGGCGCGACCGGATCGTCATCGGGCACTGAATCGGCCGTGCCGCGCAAAGGCTCCTGACTCTGCGGCTATCGAGCCCGCGACCAGGCCCGATCGCGCCCGGCCTCAGGCCAGATAGCTGAAGGCCGCCTTGCCCGCACCCACCACGCCCAGGGCGATCGCCGCGTACCAGGGCCATTTCTGCCCCTTGGCAATGATCGCGATGGTCGCCACCGCGATGCCGATATGCACCAGCGTCGCGGCCAAGGTCAGGCCATGGTGCTTCTCTTCGTGCTTGTTGCTGGCGGCGAGTTTTTCGTCGCGCTTGTGCTCGAGCTCTTCGGCTTTTTTCTGGAGCTCATGGGTCTGTTGTTCATAGCGCGCAGCCTGCTTGCGATAATCGCCGGCACGCTCCGAGCTCGTGCCCGCCGCAATGTCGTACAGGTGCTGCTTGATGCTCTTGGCCTGGTAATAGGCCCATTGGTCACTGGCCTGGGCCTGCAGGAGCACCGCCTCGTTCTTCTCGGAAATCGCCTGCCCGGTCTCGATGGTTTCCAGGCTGGCGATCACGGCCGCCGCCACGGCCAGCACCGCAATGGTGGCCGACACCTTGACCATGAAGTTGTCGCCGGCGTGCACCGCATGCTGAGCATGCTCGGCGTGCTCGATATGTTCGTGCGCCAGCTCTTCCATCGTGAATCCTCGTCGTCGTGAGCGGAATAAATGAAATTTATTGAACAACGCGCCGTGCAGCCCCGCTGGCGGTCCGCGAGTCAGGCCAGACGCAGGAAATAGAACGTCGGTACGCCATCGATCGTGCCCTGGCCGGCAAGACTGATGAGGCGGCCCTGCTCGTCGGTGCGCGCGAGTTTGAAAATAACCGCAGGAGCGCCATTGCCGGCCGCAAAACAGAGGAATCCGTCGACGGTCTGCCAGCGGTCCACCGAGGCGGTGCCGGGACTCTGCAGCACGCCGTTCTCGGCCAGCTCGAGCAAAGGCGACAGCAGGCGTCCCTTGAGGTCGAAGAATTTCCAGGTGCTGCCCTGCAGCGGCTGCGCCGTCAGCGGCAGCGCTTCGGTATAGCTGGCCAGGATGGCCTGCAGTTCTGCCTGATCGTTATCCATGTGCTGCTCCTCGTGAGAAAAAGTTCGTGCCGCATTCGACGAAAACTGCGCCAGCGCCGCTGCGACATCGGCGATGACAGGCTCCCACGCACCCCGGGCGGGCTGATGAAAAAGACGCGCGCTCCGATACCACGGGCTGTCCACCCGATCGATCAGCCAGCGCCAGCAGCCGTCGTGGCGAGATAGTATCCAGACCGGCCGGCCCAGCGCGCCGACCAGATGCGCCACCGCCGTATCCACCGTGATGACCAGATCCAGGCTGGCGACCAGAGCCGCAGTATCGGCGAAATCGCGGATCTCGTCAGTCCAATCGACAAGGCGCAAGTCGTCGAACGACGCCGAGGCCTGCGCGTCCGATTCGCCGATCTGCAGGCTGACGAACTGGATGCCCGGGACGGCCGAGAGCGGCGCGAGCTGAGCCAGCGTCAGACTGCGGCGCGCATCGAAAGGCCTGCCTCGGGCGCCGGCCCACGCCAGCCCCACCTTGAGTCCCGTCAGGGCCGCCAGCCGCCGCGACCAGGCCGCGGTTGCGGCTGCATCCGCGAACAGGTACGCGGTTTGTCCGGGTATCGTGTCCAGCGTGGTGCCGAACAAGCCGGGGAGCGACCGCATCGACGCCTGAAAGTCGAACACCTCGGTCGCAAGCAGGCGATCGACCACCGCGATGCCCGGCAGCGAAGCGCGCAGCAATTCGAGCAGCGGAGACGGAACCAGCAGCGTGACGCGCGCACCGCATGCGGCCGCCATCGGAACATAACGGGCGAACTGCAGGCTGTCGCCGTAGCCGTCGTCGGCGAAGATCACCAGCCGCTTGCCCGCAAGCGGCTCGCCTTCCCAGTCGGGGCAGGATATCGCGGCCAGTTCGTCGCGTTTCACATACCGCTTGAAATACCCGCGAAAGGCCTCGAAGCCGCGCGGCAGGTCGCCGCCGCGCAATAACGCCATGGCGCGGCCGAGGTGGACGGGCGCGTAATCCGGCTTGATCTCCAGGGCGCGATCGTAGCTGGCCACGGCCTCGTCGAGCCGGCGCAAATCGTACAAGGCCGCGCCGCGATTGCGAAACGCCTCGGCATCGGACCTGAGCGCCAGCGCGCCATCGTAGCTGGCCACTGCCTCGTCGAGCAGGCCGAGCCGGTATAACACCGTGCCGCGGTAGTACCACGCCTCGAACAGGCCGGGTTCGAGCGCGATCGCCTGGTCGAAGCTCGCCAGCGCCTCGTCCAGGCGCTGCTGTCCGGCAAGCCGAACGCCTTGATTGACGAGCGCTATCACTTCGTCGATCCGATTCGGATCCACGGCGGCGGGCATGTCACCCTCGTTCAACGACAACTCCTTGCGTCACGCGACCATTCGCAGTCGAAAACAGTCTACACGGCCGGCCGCTCAGGCAGACGCCCGCGCGGCGGCGACGCGGCGCGCCAGCATGGCGTCGAATGCGTCGCAGATCTTGCGCACATAGGGATTTTTGTAGTCGTAGACTCCGCCCGCTTCTTCCGGATGCGCCAGCATGGTGGCGTTGGCTTCGAACACCAGCACCCTGCCGTCGGGCAGAACGGAAAAATCCACCCCGCCATAGTCCAGATCCAGCGCGCGCCCGATGGACTGGACAGCCGCCATGGCCTGCTCGCCCAGGACCCGCTGCGGATCGGCCAGGAAGGCCTCTTCTTCGCGGCGCTTCCAGGCGTCGTACTGCATGCCCGCGGTATCGTGATGCACGATCCAGTGGCTGCCGACGGCCATGTGATACGCGTAGGGCTGGCGGTCGACGAACAGAACGCGGTATTTGCGAAAACCGCCGTCGGCCGACGCGTAGTCCACGTAATCGGTCAGGTAGTAATAAGGCGATGGCCAGGGTTCGAAACCGGCGACATCCGCCTTCGAATCGAGCTTTCCCAGGTGGTCTCCGCCGTGCGAGCCGATGGGCCTGAGCAAAATGGGAAAGCGGTCGTGCGGCAAGGCGTTCAAGGTATCGCGCAAAGCGGCGAACTCGACGCGATCGGTGCGCGGCACGACGACGTGCTCCAGGCCGCCCAGCAAATCGGGCACCCGATGGCGGGCCGTGCGTGCAACGGCGTGCGCAGGGTTGATCAAGGGCTTGCTGCAGGTCTGCAGAAAACGCGCCATGGGTTCGCCAACGGGATCCATCACGTCCGGATCGCCGATCGCATTGAAGACCAGGTCGTAATCGGGCAGGCGCGCCAGCGCTTCGGGCCAAGCATATTCGATCACGCACACAATGCGCGTGACCGATCTGCGCGGCAGCAGATGTTCGATGGGAATATTGCCCAGCCCAGCGCCCCACAGAACCAGCACTGTCATGCGCGGGTCGCTCGCGTGATCTACATAGACGGCTTTGCTGCCGTAGACTGCATCGCGATGCTTTTTCACCGCGGCGACATCGCCGCGCGCCTCGAAGATGGACGCCAGGTTCATGTGGACTTCGATCTGGCCGGGGTCGACCTCCAGCGCCGCCTGGTACCAGATCAGCGCTTCGTCGTAATGCTTGAGGTCGAAATAGATCGTGCCCACGTTGAGCAGGGCCTGGGCGTATGCGGGCCGGCACCCGAGCGCCGCCGCATAGCAGTCCAGGGCCTGCTGCGCATTGCCCAGGCGCTTGTAGGCCACACCCATATTGTTGTGAGCCTCGGCGTGGGCCGGCTGCAGCGCCACGGCCCGCCCGAAGCAGGCGACGGCCTCGTCCAGTTCGCCCAGCGCCATCAAGGCCAGACCCAGATTATTGTGGCCGCCGACATGATCGGGATGCTCGTCCAGCAGGCGCCGATAGATCTGCGCGGCCTCGCGGAATTGCCCGCTTTCCTGCAGCAGGCATGCCCGCCGGAACGCGTGCTCGCGCCGATCGGAATTCATGGGATCAAGCATGCCGCTTGCGGTAATCGTGCATGAATTCAACCAGCGCCTCGACGGCTTCGATCGTCACGCCGTTATAGAGCGAGGCCCGCATGCCGCCGACCGAACGATGGCCGTTCAGTCCGGAAAACCCCGCCTGCGAAGCGGCCTGAAGAAACTGCTGTTCCGCGTCGGGCGTGGCCATATTGAAGACAACGTTCATGATCGAACGGTGGGCCGCATCGGCACGGCCGCGATAGAAACCGTCACTGCCGTCTACCGCGGCGTAAAGCAGTTCGGCCTTGCGGCGGTTGATCGCGTCCATCTTGTCCAGCCCGCCCACGTCTTCGCACAGCCAGCGCGTGGCCAGCATGACGGCGTAGATGGCGAAGACGGGCGGCGTGTTGTAGATGGAATGCGCCGCAGCGTGGGTGCGGTAATCCATGAACTCGGGCAGACGACCGTCCGGCACCTTGTTCATCAGCGCATCGCGCACCACCACCACGGTCACGCCGGCCGGGCCGAGGTTTTTCTGCGCGTGGGCATAGATGAGGTCGAAGCGCTGCGCCTCGCAAGGCCGGGAGAGAAAATCCGAGGACATGTCGCACAGGCGCGGCACATCGTCCCGGCCCATGGTCTGCTGAAACTGCACGCCGTCCACCGTCTCGTTGGAGATGTAATGGAAATACGGCGCCTCGGGCGAAAGCGTCAGGTCCTGCGCGCGCGGCAGCACCTTGAAACCGGCGTCCTTGCCGCTCCAGGCCACGTCGATGCGATGATGCTCGGCGGCCGCGGCAAGCGCCTTGCCGCTCCAATAGCCGGTGTGCAGGTACTCGGGCGCCGGTCCTTGCGGGCTGGCGAACGCCATGGGAAACGTGAAGAATTGCTGGGTCGCCCCGCCCTGCAGGAACAGCACCTGATAGCCCTCGGACAGGCCCAGCAATGCGCGCACATTGCGCTCGGCCTCGGCCACGACCTCGGCGAACCACGCCGAGCGGTGGCTGATGCCCAGCACCGACATGCCGACCTCGGGCACGCACAGCATGGACTCGTGCAGCTGCAGGAGAATTTTTTCCGGCAAGGCCCCCGGACCACCGGAGAAATTTCGGGCATTGCGCAGTCGTACGGCTTCCAGCATGGTCAAGCTCCTGAGGCTCGCGCGGCGCAGTCGGCGAGCATGGCCTGGAAGGCCGCGAATACCTTGTGCATCTGCGATTTCTTGTAGGGGTAAATGTCTTCGGGATCCATGTCGTGCACGATGCCGCAGGTATCGGCCTCGAACACCAGCAGTTCGCCGCGGGGCGTCTCGCCGCAGTCGATGATCACGTAGTCCAGGCCCACCCGCTCGTGAAAGGTGCGGAAGGCCTGCGCGTGGCGCGCGCCGAAGCCGTGATCGAAACTGCGCATGGCCTCGCCTTCCTCGGCGCGGTTGGCCGCGCTTTCTTGCATATCGGCATTGAGGTAGTGAACCATCCAGCGCTGCGAGATGCCCAGGTGCGCCAGGTAAGGGGTGCCTCGCATCAGCACGACGCGATACTTGCGGTACAGGCCGTCGCGATCGCGGTAATCGACGAACTGCGACACGAAGAAGTCGTCGCCAGGCGTCGCGTCGAGATAGGCCGCCAGCTCGGCAGGCGCGTCGATTTTCGACAGGCTCTCGCCGGCGTTGGACTCGACGGGCCGCACCAGGATCGGCAACTGCGCGTCGGGCAGCACGTCCTGCAGATTCGCTGCGCCGCGCGCCAGTTCGTCGAGCGCAAGCCGGTCGGTTCGCGCCAACGCGGGAGACACGATGCCTGGCGCGCCGCGCAAGGCCGCGTGCAGGCCGTCGCGCGATGTCTTGAGCACTTTTTCGGGATGGTTGAGCACCGGCGTGTGCCACCTGCCCAACGGCTCGACCAGGCCCTGAAGCAGCTTGCGGTTGCCGACGTTCTCGCCCACGGCAACCATGGCCAGATCGTGCGGCGGCAAGGACTTGGGCACCGGAATGCCCGGGCCCAGGTACAGCAGATACAGGTCGATGCTGGAATCGGCAAGCAGGAATTCCAGCGGCGTATTGGCCATGAAATCGCCCGGTCCCACGAACACCAGCAGCCTGAGCGTGACCGGCTGCCGCTTCGCCGGCATGAGGTAGATCTGCTGGGCCTTCAGGGCATAGCCTTGCATGGCCAGCGATTGTTCGCGCTGGCCGTTGAGCAGCAGCGCCATGGACAGGTCGAGCATGGCGTGCGCGTCATTCGGCGTTTCTTCCAGGCGCCTGACCAGTTCCTGCTGCAAAGACATCAGGTCTTGCTTGCGGAAGGCGCGGGTAATGAGCTCGGCCTTGCCGATGAGCGGCGAATTGGAGGTGTTGGTCATAGAAGGTTCAATAGTCCGCCCGGGCCGCCATGCGCGCGCCGATCTCGAGCACCGCGTCGACGAGGCGATCGACATCGGCCGTGCCCGTGCGATGGTTGACGATGGCCGCCCGTATCGCCAGCCTGCCGTTCACCATTGTGGTCGAGGGCGCGGCAACGCCCGACTCGTGCAGGGCCACGACGATGGCCGCGTTCAGCTCATCGGCCTGATCGGACCCCAAGCCCGCGGGCAGATAACGAAAACACACGATGTTCAGGTTTGCAGGCGCCAGCAGCTCGAACACCGGTTCGGCCCGCACGCGCGCCTCCAGATGGCGGGCCACCCGGCAACTGTTGGCGATGGAGCGGCCCAGCGCATCGGCGCCATACACCTGCAAGGTGAACCAGGTCTTCAAGGCGCGAAAGCCGCGCGACAGATCCGGCCCGAAATCGCAGGGCCAGGGCGAGTCGCCGGCGATGCCGCGGGTCTCGCGCTTCAGATAAGCGGCATCGGCGGCGAACGTGTCCAGATGCTGCTGTCCGTCGCGCACCAGCACGAAACCCGCGTCGTAGGGCACCTGCACCCATTTGTGGAAATCGAAAGCGATGGAGTCGGCGCGCGCGATGCCGTCCAGCCTGGCCGCCAGTTCGGGCGACAGCATGGCCATTGCGCCGAAAGCGCCGTCCACGTGCAGCCACAGGCCTTCCTGCCTGGCGATGTCGGCCAGGTCGGACAAGGGATCGACGGCGCCGACGTCCACCGTGCCGGCGCTGCCGACGACGAGGAACGGCGTGCAGCCCGCCTGCCTGTCGGCGGCGATGGCGGCGCGCAGGGCCTGGGTCTGCATGCGGAAGTCGGCGTCGACCGGAATCAGGCGCAGCGCATCGGTGCCCAGGCCCGCAAGATCCATGGCCTGCGAAACGCATCCGTGCGCGCTTACCGCGGCATAGGCCGTCAGCTGCTGCGTCTGCGCCCTCAGACCCTTGCTGCGCACCTGTGACCCCAGCCGCGCGCGGCTGGCCACCAGCACGCCGATGAGGTTGGCCGTGGACGTGCCGGTGACGAACACGCCGCTGGCCGACGCGGGAAAACCGAAGAGGTCGCGCATCCAGCGTGTGATCTGGCGCTCGACTTCGAGCGGAATCTGATTGCGTCCGCCCACGTTGGCGTTGAGTCCGGCGGCCAGGGTCTCGGCCAGCATGCCCACGGCCGTGCCGCCGCCCTGCACCCAGCCCATGAAACCGGGGTGCACATTGCCCACCCCGTAGGGCAGGATCTCGCTCATGAAACGCTGGTGAATCTCGCCCAGGTCGGAGGACCCGCGCGGCAGGTCCTGGGAAAAGCGCCCGCGCACGGCATCGGGAGCCGGCTGCCATACGGGGCGTTCGCGCAGCGTGGCCAGATAGTCGAACATATCGTCGAGCATCCGGTGGCCCTGGCGTCGCAGGGCCGTCCAATCGGCGGGGTCCAGAGAGTCTTGGTTGGGAACGGCGCCGACGGCGTTTCCGGTCATGAAATTTCCTTGCCGCGCGTACCTCGCACGGCCTGATGCCATTTTGCCGTGCGATTTCGCGCTTAAATGCGTCGAACGCACGGGCGCATGGGCTTTATTTCGCGATTTTAGGGCCTATCATCACCACAGACTGAAAGCTTCCTGTCAACCCGGCAACAATGCCCGAGCCCGCGGAGACATCGATGACGATCGCAATCCGGTTTTTTGCAGGCCTGTGCCTGACCCTCGTTGGCGCCGGCCCCGTCGCCGCAGGCGAACGGGTCGAGCTTTCCACGCGCCCGGGGGTTACTCAGGGGGTGTACTTCGACTCTGACGCGTCCCATCCTTCGTGGGTTCTGATCCTGTTCTCAGGCGGCAACGGCAACCTCGCCCTGGCGCCATCCGGGCCGCGCAAGGCAAAAGGAAACTTCGTCATCAAGACCGCGCCCTACTGGCTCAAGGCAGGGCAGGCCGTGGCCATGTTCGACGCCCCCTCGGACCACGCCGCCGCCGGCATGGGCGATACGTTCCGGCTGAGCCGGCAAGCCGCGCAGGACGTCGCGGCCGCCGTGGCACAGGCGCGCCAGCGCTACCCCGGCGCAAAAATCGCGCTGCTGGGCACCAGCCGCGGCACCGTCACCGTCGGCAACGTGCTCAAGCGCAGCCCGGCCTTGGCCGATGCCTACGTGCTCACGTCCCCGGTGACACAGGCCGTCAAACAACCCGGCTTGTCCGGCATGAGCTGGCCCGGCAACACGGCGCGAGTGCTGGTCGTCTCCAACGAGCACGACGGCTGCTTCGTGTCGCCGTTCGCCGCGGCAAAATCCATGGCCGCCGCCAACCGCTTCGACTTCATCGCCGCGTCCAGCTCGGCGGCAAAGGGGGATCAATGCGGCCCCCAATCGCCGCACGGCTATCTGGGCATCGAAGACTCGGTGCTGCAAGCCATCCAAAAGTGGCTGATGCCGGCGTCCTGACGCCCGACGGGGGAAGGCCCGGCCGACTACAATCGACCCCATGAGTACGAATACCCCCGAAACTTCCCAACCGCCGGCGGCCTTGTCCGACGGCGTGCAGGCGGCGCTGGCCCAGTCCGGCCATGCGCCCGCCAGCCCGGGCGCCACGCACATCCGCAGTTTCGTGCATCGCCGCGGGCACATCACCCAAGGCCAGCGCGACGCGCTCGAACACCTGCTCGGCAAGTGGTCTATCGCGTATGCGCCCCGAGCGCTCGACGCGGCGGCCGCCTTCGGCCGCCAGGCGCCGCTGATCCTCGAAATCGGCTTCGGCATGGGCGAAACCACCGAAAAAATCGCGCTCGCCCGGCCCGACGACAACTTCCTGGGCGTGGAAGTCTTCAATGCCGGCGTGGGCTCGCTCCTGCGCCGCATCGAAGATTCGGCCATTTCCAACTTGCGCATCGTGCAGCACGACGCCGTGGAAGTCGTGCGCGACATGATCGCCCCCGCCACACTGTCCGGCGTGCACGTGTACTTTCCCGACCCCTGGCCCAAGAAGCGCCATCACAAGCGCCGCCTGATACAACCGGCCTTTGTGGCGTTATTGGCCAGCCGCATCGCCCCCGGCGGCTACATACACTGCGCCACCGACTGGCAGGAATACGCCGTGCAGATGCTCGAAGTGCTGAGCGCCGAGCCGCTGCTGCGCAACACCTGCGCCGACTACGCGCCGCGCCCCGACTATCGGCCGCAGACCAAATTCGAAACCCGCGGCCTGCGCCTGGGCCACGGCGTGTGGGATCTGATCTTCAAGCGCGTTTGAGCGCGCCGCTGTCATCCATCGAGGAAGGCCCATGCTGTACCCGCCTATCGAACCCTATCGCACAGGCATGCTGGATACCGGCGACGGCCACCAGATCTACTGGGAGCTGTGCGGCAATCCGCAAGGCAAACCCGCCGTATTCCTGCATGGCGGCCCCGGCAGCGGCTGCACGCCGTCGCATCGGCAACTCTTCGATCCTGCGCGCTATAGCGTCCTGCTTTTCGATCAACGCGGCTGCGGCCGTTCGCGGCCGCACGCCAGCCTCGACAACAACACGACCTGGCACCTGACGGCCGATATGGAGCGTCTGCGCACCGAGGTTTCGGGCGTGCCGAAGTGGCTGGTGTTCGGCGGTTCCTGGGGCTCGACGCTGGCCCTGGCCTATGCGCAACAGCATCCCGAGCAGGTCAGCGAACTGGTCGTGCGCGGCATCTTCGGCCTGCGCCGCGCCGAGCTGCGCTGGTTCTACCAGGAGGGCGCCTCGTGGCTCTTCCCCGATTACTGGGAAGACTATCTCGCTCCCATCCCGGCCGAAGAGCGCGGCGACCTGATCGCAGCCTACCGCAAGCGGCTCACCGGCGACGACCCGGTCGAACGACTGCGCGCTGCCAAGGCCTGGAGCCTCTGGGAAGGCAGAACCATCACCTTGCTGCCCAGCGCCAAACATCAGCAAAGCCATGCCGACGACCTGAACGCCCTGGCGTTCGCCCGCATCGAGAATCACTATTTCGTGCACGACGGCTTCATGGAATGCGACGGCCAGCTGCTGCGCGATGCGCACAAGCTGCACGGCATACCCGGCACCATCATCCAGGGCCGCTACGATGCCTGCACGCCGGCGCGCACCGCCTGGGAGCTGCACAAGGCCTGGCCGCAGGCTGCCTTTCATCTCGTGCCCGACGCCGGCCATGCCTTCGACGAGCCCGGCATACTGGCGCGCCTGATCGAAGCCACCGACACCTACGCGAGCCGATGATGCAGATCACCCTCAATGGCGCCGCGCGCGAATTGCCTGCCGGCCTGACCGTGACCGGCCTGATCGAACAGCTGGGCTATATCGGCAAGCGCGTCGCCGTCGAACGCAACGGCGAGATCGTGCCCAAGAGCCGGCACGCGGATACCCCCTTGCAGGACGGCGACCAGATCGAGATCGTGGCGGCCGTCGGCGGGGGCTGAACCGGTTTTCGGGTGAGATGCGACGCGCCCGACACGGCGGTCGTCGCATCGAGCGCTTCAGCGCCCGCCGAAGCGCCCCATGCCCTTCATGGCACCCATGGCGCGCATCATCTTGCCCATGCCGCCCTTTTTCATCATCTTCATCATGCCCTGCATCTGCTCGAACTGATTGAGCAGCTTGTTGACTTCTTGCACCGGCACGCCGGCACCCGTGGCAATGCGGCGCTTGCGCGAGGCCTTGATGAGTTCGGGCTTGGCGCGTTCGCCCGGGGTCATGGAGTTGAGAATGCCCTCGGTGCGGCGCATCTGTTTCTCGGCCTGGCCGCCCTGCAGCTGGCCCGCCGCCTGCTGGAATTGCGCCGGCAGCTTCTCGAGCATCGAGCTCATGTCGCCCATTTTCTTGACCTGGGCGATCTGGTCGCGGAAGTCGTTGAGGTCGAACTTGTTGCCCGACTTGATCTTGGCCGCGAGCTTCTGCGCCTCGGCAATGTCGATGTTTTTCTGTGCCTGCTCCACCAGCGACACGATGTCGCCCATGCCCAGCACGCGCTGCGCCATGCGGTCGGGGTGAAAAGGCTCCAGGCCGTCGAGCTTTTCGGACACGCCCACGAACTTGAGCGGTTTGCCGGTGACGTGGCGCACCGACAATGCGGCGCCGCCGCGCGCGTCGCCGTCCAGTTTGGTGAGCACCACACCCGTGAGCGGCAGCGCATCGGCGAAAGCGCGCGCGGTGTTGACCGCGTCCTGGCCCTGCATGGCGTCCACCACGAACAGCGTTTCGATGGGCCGAACCAGATCGTGCAGCGCGCGGATCTCGCGCATCATCGCTTCGTCGATGCCCAGGCGGCCAGCCGTATCGAGGATGAGCACGTCGTAGTGATGGCGCTTGGCGTGATCCACCGCATTGCGCGCGATGTCCTCGGGTTTCTGGCTCGGATCGGAAGGCAGGAAGTCCACACCCGCCTGTGCCGCCACGGCCTTGAGCTGGTCGATGGCGGCCGGCCGATAGACGTCGGCGCTCACCACCAGAACTTTTTTCTTGCCGGTAGGCCGCCCGTTGCTGGTGTGCCCACCCTCGGCCAGCCAGCGCGCCAGCTTGCCGGTGGTGGTGGTCTTGCCCGCGCCCTGCAGGCCGGCCATGAGGATGACGGCCGGCGGCTGCATGGCCAGGGAAAGCTCGGCCGCGGCCGGGCCGAGATCGGCGCCCATCAGGCTGGCCAGTTCCTTGTGCACCACGCCCACCAGGGCCTGGCCGGGCGTCAGGCTGCCCACCACCTCCTCGCCCAGCGCCTTTTCCTTCACGCTGGCCACGAAATCGCGCACCACCGGCAGGGATACGTCGGCCTCCAGCAGAGCCATGCGCACTTCGCGCAGCATCTCCTGAGTATTGGCTTCGGTCAGGCGCGCTTCGCCGCGCAGCGTCTTGACGACGCGCGAAAGTCGTTGAGTCAGATTGTCGAGCATGGGGAATAGAGGCGTTACGCTTACACTAACCGGCTGAACCGGAACCTTTTTACCGCCGGGCCGCCCCGAGGCGAGCCGCCCCTTGGGGGGCAGCAAGCCAGAGGCGCAGCGCGGGGTACTTCTCTTTATGTCGTTGGGTATTGTATTTCACGCCATCTCGGCCCTGGTTTACGCGCTGCTGGGCGCCGGCCACACCCGCCGCCTGCTGCGCGACGGCAACGCCGAACACGTCGGCCAGACCGCTCGCATGTGCCTGCTAGGCGCCCTGGCGCTGCACGCGGTCGCGCTGTTCCTGAGCCTGCAAAAAGACGGTCAGCTTTTCATAGGCTGGGCGCTGGCCTTGTCGGCCGCCGTCTGGCTGGGACTGGTGATTTACTGGATCGAAGGGTTTTTCATCCGCCTGGACGGCCTGCAACTGCTGCTGATTCCGGCGGGCTTTCTGACCACGCTGCTGGCGGCCGTGTTCCCGCAAGGCTTCATCGTGCCGCACGCCGGCAACGCCTGGCTGCGCACCCACCTGGTCATCTCGCTGGCGGCTTACGGCTTGATCACCGTCGCCGCCCTGCAGTCCATGCTCATGTCCCTGCTCGACCGGCACCTGCGCCTGCATGAGGCCGAAGGCGAGCAGCGCGGCCTATTGGCCCTGGTGCTCGACGTGCAGCCGCCCCTGCTGACGCAGGAAAGGCTGCTGTTCCGCCTGATCGGCGTGGGCTTCGTGGTGCTGACGCTGGCGATGGCCACGGGCTCGGTCGCGTCGATGCAGTTGATACATCGCGTCCTACCCTTCGACCATAAAACCGTCTTCACCGTGCTGTCGTGGATCACCTTCGGCGGCCTGCTGGCGGGCCGCCATCTGCACGGCTGGCGCGGCCGCGTGGCGCTGCGCTGGACGCTGACCGGCTTCGTGTTCCTGATTCTGGCCTACACAGGCAGCCGGTTCGTGCTCGAAATGATTCTGCATCGAGGCTTGAAATGAGACTCCCACGCCCACAACGTTCGCTGTCCACCTCTCGATCCGAGGGAGGCTGAAATGAAATTCATCACCTGGCTCCTCATCATCCTCGCGGCCATGACGGTCTCGCGCATGATCAACGCCCGCAATGCGGCGGCCCGCCGCCCGGCGGCGCAACCGGGCAGGACCCCGTCCTCCAATGCCGTCGAGGCCATGGTCAGTTGCGCCCATTGCGGCATCTACATGCCTCGCTCAGAAGCCCTGCTCATCGGCAAGCGCATCTGGTGCTGCGAAGACCATGCGCGGCTGGGGCCCGGCGTCGATCGGCGGTCTTGAGCCTTCGCTCACCGAGCACACGGAGCTGACATGACCCTCGCGCTCGATCGCCACGGCTGGCTGCGGCCCGGACCTTCGGTGCAATGCCTGCGCTCGCCCAACTCGGACGCGCGACCGGCGGGAGCCGTCGTGTCGCTGCTGGTCATCCACAACATCAGTCTGCCGCCCAACCGCTTCGAAGGCCCATGCGTAGCCGATCTGTTCCTGAATCGGCTCGATTACGGCTCGCACCCCTGGCTCGAACGTCTGCGCGGGTTGCGCGTGTCGGCGCACTTCTTCGTGCGGCGCGACGGCAGCGTGCTGCAATTCGTCTCGACCGAAGACCGGGCCTGGCACGCGGGCGTATCGCAGTTCAGGGGCCGCGAACGCTGCAACGATTTTTCTATCGGCATCGAAGTCGAAGGCGCGGACACCGTGCCTTACGACGACCGGCAATACGGTACGCTGTCGCGGCTGGCATCGCTGCTGCGCAGCCGCTACCCTCTGGCCCACGTGCGCGGTCACGAACACATCGCGCCCGGCCGCAAGACGGACCCCGGCCCCGCCTTCGACTGGCGGCGCTTCGGCCATGAGAGCGGCTACGCTCGCCGGTCCATGCCTTCGTTTTAAACATCCGCCGCCGTGCGCGGCCATTCATCGGAAATCATCATGCTGAAGATCTGGGGCCGCCTGAGTTCGGTCAATGTGCAGAAAGTCATGTGGACCGTGCGCGAACTGGCGCTGCCGCACGAACGCATCGAGGCCGGCGGACAGTTCGGCGTCGTCGACACTCCCGAATACCTGCGCATGAACCCCAACGGGCAAATCCCCGTCATCGACGACGGCGGCTTCGTGCTGTGGGAATCGAATGCGATCGTGCGCTACCTGAGTTCGCGCTACGGCGAGGGTTCGCTGTGGCCTGCCGACTCCCGCGCCCGCGCCGACACCGACCGCTGGATGGACTGGCAGGCCACCGAGTGGCAGCCGGCCATGGTGCAGGCCTTCCTGGGTCTGATCCGCACACCGCAAGAAAAGCGCGACCACGCCGCCATTGCGGCCTCGACCGCCAAGTCCAACGCCAAGGCGCTGATGCTCGAAGGCATCCTGCAGAACCGGGAATTCGTCGGCGGCTCGCAGATCACGATGGGCGACATCGTACTGGGCTGCGCGGCGCACCGCTGGCTGGGCATACCGATGGAGCGCCCCGCCACGCCGGCATTGTCGGCCTGGTATCGCCGCCTGATGATGCGGCCCGCAGTGCAGGGAATCCTGACGCTGCCGCTGAAATAAAGGGTAGGCCGCCGGCCGGGGCGGCGCCGGTCAGGGCTGAGGCGGCGACGCCTCGCCATTGAGCGCTGCGGTCATGTAGTCCGTGAATGCCTGCACCTTGTACGAAGGCCTCGGACCCCCGGGAAACACGGCATGCACCTCCACCGGTTCCAACGCATAGTCTGGCAGGAGCGCGACCAGCTCACCCGAACGCAGCTCCGCTGCGCACATGGCGGCCGACACTTGGGCGATGCCCAGCCCGGCGAGCGCGCTGGCATGGCGGCCGGGCGCCGAGTCCGTCTGGATGCGGCCGGCCACGTCGACCGAAATGACCGTGCTGCGCCGTTTGAAGATCCAGCTCTGCCTGCCGACGCCGTCTGAACCGACGATGCAGTCGTGGTTTGCCAGATCGGAAGGGTGCTCGGGCATGCCGCGGGCCTTCAAATACGCGGGCGCCGCGACGACGAGCCGAGGCAGCGTCGCGAGCTTGCGCGCGCCGAAAGTCGAATCCGCGAGCCTGCCCAGCCGGATTGCGACGTCCACCCCCTCGGCGACCAGATCCTGATAGGCGTCGGACACGCGCAGATCCACCCGCAGCAGCGGATAACGCGCCAGGAATGGGGGCAGGCGCGGAATCACCTCCCGCATGCCGAAGACCACCGGCAGCGCCACGCGAATGGCACCGCGCAGCGAATCGATGCCGCGCGCGGCATCTTCGGCCTCGTCCAGATCGGCAATAACGGCGCGCGCCCGGTCCAGGAACTTCTCTCCCGCCGCCGTCAAGGTCAGCTTTCGCGTGGTGCGCAGCAGAAGCTTTACGCCCAGCCGGGCCTCGAGTTCGCCGACGATACGCGATACCGAAGGCTGCGACAGGTTCATGTCGCGGGCAGCGCGCGTGAAACTGCCGCTCTCGCCGACCCGGGCGAAGACAGTCAGCGCTTGAAGGCGATCATTCATTTGCCATTTGAATAAATGTTGTCCGCTTCAGAGCATAGCTTCGTATGGGTGGATATATCAAAATCGTTCCACTTTCGACTCAGGAATGCCCGCCATGTCTTTGCAAGATCGCCTGGATGCGCTCAAAGCCGATTTCGAAGGCGGCAAGCTCGCCTTCCAGCCCAGCCAGCAGGTGCTGGACGTCATGCATCGCGCCACGGCCGAGCTGATCGCCTCCGGCCAGGCGCTCAATGCCCGCAAGGCCGGCGACAAGGCGCCGGAGTTCACGCTCAAGGACCCCGACGGCCACCCGGTCTCTTCCACGGAACTGCTGGCCCGAGGCCCGCTGGTCGTCTCGTTCTACCGCGGCGTGTGGTGCCCGTACTGCAATCTGGAGCTGCAGGCCCTGCAGGCGGCGCTACCGCAGATCGAGGCCCGGGGAGCGCAGGTTGTCGCCATCTCGCCCCAGACCGCGCCCAACAGCCGCAAGTCACAACGCGAGAACGGCCTGGGCTTTCCCATCCTCAGCGACGAGAAGAGTCGCGTCGCAGCCTCGTTCGGACTAAGGTTTTCCCTGCCTGACTACCTGGTCGTGCTTTATAAGGGTTTCAAGAACGACCTGCCGGCGTTCAACGACGACCCGGCCTGGGTGCTGCCGATGCCCGCGCGATACGTCATCGGCAGCGACGGCGTCATCGCCTATGCCGAGGTCAATCCCGACTACACCCAGCGTCCCGACCCGGCCGTGCTCTTTCCGGTGCTCGACGCGCTGCGCACAAGCGCCGCAGCCTGAGCGACCGCCACCTCATTCACTTGCGCAACCCAGGAGTCCCCATGATTCGCTTCTACTTCCACCCCACGCCCAATCCGGCAAAGGTCGCCCTCTTTCTCGAGGAGACGCAGCTGCCGTACGAGGTGATCCCGGTGGACACCAGCAAAGGCGAGCAGCACCTGGCGGCCTTCCGCGCGATCAATCCCAACGGCAAGGTGCCGGCCATCGTCGACACGCAGGGCCCGGACGGCAAGGAGGCCCGCGTCTTCGACTCCACGGCGATCCTGCTTTACCTTGCCGAAAAAACCGGCAAGCTGCTGGGATCGGCCCAGGACCGGCCCGAACTGCTCTCCTGGATGATGTTCCTGGCCTCGGGGCTCGGGCCGTTCTCGGGCCAGGCGGTCCACTTCCAGTTCTCCGCGCCGCAGGGCCTGGACTATGCCGTGAACCGCTATCGGCGCGAGGCGGAGCGCCACTATCAGGTTCTGGACGATCATCTCGCAGGGCGCACATACCTGGTCGGCGACACCTACACCATCGCCGACATCTCGGCCTGGGGCTGGCTCGATAGAGCCTCGCGCGTGCGCAAGGGCGAGGAAGATCCGCTCGGCCCGTATCCGAACCTCAAGCGCCTGTTCGAGACGGTCGATGCAAGGCCGGCAGTTGCCCGCGCACGCGCGGTGGGCAAGGATCACGAGTTCAAGAAAGTCAACGACGAAGAAACGAAGCGCGCGCTCTTCCCGTCCAACTATCCCGCGGCCGCGTAAACCGGCCTTATTTCCCCATCGCAGAGATCAGCATGACCGATACGATCGACTATGTACCGCCCAAGGTCTGGACCTGGGCCAAGCCCAGCGGCGGCCACTTCGCCAGCATCAACCGGCCGATCGCCGGCCCCACGCACGACAAGGCGCTGCCGGTCGGCCGGCACCCGCTCCAGCTCTATTCGCTGGGCACGCCCAACGGCATCAAGGTCACCGTCATGCTCGAGGAACTGCTGGCCCTGGGTCACACCGGCGCCGAATACGACGCCTGGCTGATCAACATCGGCGAGGGAGATCAGTTCGGCAGCGGCTTCGTTGCGATCAATCCGAACTCGAAGATCCCGGCGCTGCTGGACCGCAGCGGACCCGAGCCGATCCGGGTGTTCGAGTCCGGCTCGATCCTGCTGTATCTCGCGGAAAAATTCGGCGCCTTCCTGCCCGAGGACATCGCGGGCCGCACCGAAGCGCTGAACTGGCTGTTTTGGCAAATGGGCAGCGCGCCCTACCTGGGCGGCGGGTTCGGCCACTTCTATTCCTATGCGCCGACCAAGATCGAATACGCGATCGATCGCTTCGCCATGGAAGTGAAGCGACAACTCGACGTGCTGGACCGGCGCCTGGCCGAGAGCGCATACCTCGCCGGCGACGACTACACCATCGCCGACATCGCGGTGTTTCCCTGGTATGGCGGCCTGATAAAGGGATGGCAGTACGATGCGGCCGAATTTCTGTCGGTTCAAGACTACAAGAACGTCCAGCGCTGGGCCGAGGCCGTCTATGCACGACCGGCCGTCAAACGCGGGCGCATGGTAAACCGTGTACGCGGCGAGCCGGCCGAGCAAGTGCGCGAGCGCCACGACGCCAGCGACTTCGACGGCAAGGGCTAGGGCGTGCCGGCAGGCCTTGGGGCAAGCCGGCGCTACCAGGCGCCGCGCTGCTCCGGCACGCGTCTTGCCAGCGGCATGACCAGCACCCGGAACGCCGCCAGAAAGGCGAAGACCCAGGCCAGCGTGCGGCCCGTGTCGCCGTTGTGCGACACGACGGCCGTCACGATGGAGATCGTGCCGATCGACCCGATCTGCAGCGACAGCGTGCGCAGCGCCGCCAGCATCGAAGATGACTCGGGTGCGAGCTGCAGCCCCGCATTGCGCGTCGCCGGATTGATGGCGCCGTTGCCGGCGCCCAGGAAGCACGCCGCGCAGGCCAGCCACACATACGCGGAGCTGCCCGGCACGGGCGGCAGTGCCAGCAGCACGAACCCGATCACGGTGAGAACGCTGCCCAGATACAGCGGCATGCGGTAGCCGGTGCGGCGCAGCAGCGCCACCGCGATCAGCGAGCAGATCAGCGCCGCCAGCCCCTGCGCGGTGAGCAGCGTGCCCGACTGCAGCACGCCGATGTCGTACCGGTTGATGGCATACAGCGGAATCAGCGCCATCGCGCCGATGACGATGCCGCTGTAGGTCATGTTCACGAGGTTCACCGCCCCGAAATCGCGGCCGTAAATCAGTCGCGGGGCAATGAAAGGCGCCTGTGCGCGCCGGATGTGGCGCAGGAAGAGTGCAACCATGCCGATCGCGAAAATCAGCAGGGCCAGGGACGGCCACACCGCCTCCGACGAATGCCTTGCCCCCAGCGTGCCGACCGCCAGCATGCCGGCAAGCAGGCCGCTGCCCAGCAGCGCCACGCCGCCGAGGTCCATGCGATCCGCGCTGTCGCGGGCTCGCTCGGGGTCGTGCGGCACGAAGCGCCAGGCGAGCAGGACGATGACCAGGCCGATAGGCAGATTGACGTAGAAGATGTCGCGCCAGGACCAATAGCCGACGAAATAGCCGCCGAAGATCGGGCCGATCATCGCGCCGATCGGAAAGATGCTGCCGAAAAGGCTGACGTAGCGGTCGCGCGCGTCGCCAAAGTGCTCCACGATGATGCCCGTAACCGTGGGCGTAAACCCCGCCCCGCCGCCGGCCTGCAACGCGCGAAGCAGAATCAAGGCATAGATGTTGCCGGCCATCGCGCACCCGAGCGAGGCCAGCGTAAAGACGACGACCGAAGCCAGAAAGACCTGGCGCCGCCCATAGCGTTCGGCCAGCTTGCCGCTGACGGGCAGCATCAGCACGAAGCCGAAGGAATAGGCTGTGAGCGTCCATCCAGCCAGGTTGATCGAGGTATGCAGACCTTGCTGAATGGCATCCAGCGCGGTGGCGACGATAGTCGAATCGAGCGACATCATGAGCAGCGCCGAAACGACGATGAGAAAAACGACGTTTCGACGCACGGGCGCTATGGCGGCAGGGGGCATGATGTGGCTGCGAAAGTGAGACGGCAAGCCATCACTGTACCGAAACGGTGCCCAGCTTGAATTCTGGCGAACGCCCCGGCGTGAGCCCGACGTCGAGAAATCTTCTATTTGTTTGAATTATTGGAAGATTTTTGATGGTGCCGAGGCCGGCACAAAATTGTGGCCTAGAAGCCGCATAAAAAAAGGGAATAAGTGCCTTTAGATCTATAGGTACCGTCAAAAATACCGTCAAGACAGCGACGCTGACAGGTCAACTATCGCCAGAAGTTGCAGCCTCGTCCTTAACGGTCTCACCAGCATGCCCCAACAAAATTGCCCCAACCAATTCGACGATTTTTTCGGGTTCGACATGAAGGGGCTTTGCGAGCTTGAAGACGGTCGACAGGCTTGGCTGGCGCTCTCCTCGTTCAAGCATGCTGATGTAATTCCTCTCCAAGTGGGCCTCGAACCCTAGCTGCTCTTGGGTTAGGCCTGCTTTTTTTCGCAACTGGCGCAGAACACGCCCAAAAGCTGTAGCAATGTCCAATGAGTTCTCCAACTATTGTTGGAAATTCCATAGGAGCGCTGTAATATTGTCTTCCAACTATAGTTGGAATTAATGACTTTTAACTTTTAATTGGGTGGCGGGCTCACCATTGCGCGAAGGAGTTTGGGTATGGCAGATAAATCTACTTTTATTAAAAGGCGGCCAGCAATAAATATTGCTTGTGCGCTCCTACTAACGTTTATTGGGCAAACCGTCGCGTTGGCACAAGGATGGCCACCTGCCTGTATGCAGATTTATCGATTACAAATAATCTGCGGCAATGATACAGCTGATGCCATGCAATATCATTATCCACAAGGCGTGCCAACTGTTCGTCAAACAGTTAATCAAATTAAAGAATCGTCTACCCCCAAAGCCTTTAGACAATGGGCTAAAAATCAGGGCCTATCCGTCACCGCCGCTCAAACCAAAGCAGCGAATATTTGTGCTGGCGATTGGGGAAAGCAGCAAATTGCCAAGGTAGAAAACAACATGATGGCCGCCGTCATGGGTGGAGGGGGAATGGCAAATTGCTATCGGGCCATTCAAGAACTCCAATAATAAAAATTTCACCTTTTGGGATATGCACATGATTATTTCAAACCAAAAAACCAAATGGAAGCTTCCGCTGCTGCAATTAGCTAACCGAGGATTTTTGCATAAGGCTTTCATAGCTGCGTTACTAGCATCGATATGGGTTTTCTGTTTACCCTCGGCATTCGCAGCAGAGGGGAATTCAACCATACCCTTGTGCGCCAGCGTCAAGCGGCAGATGGGAAGCCTGGATGTGGAAATGGCTATTCTTACCGTATTTGGTCCCAATGCTAAATATCTATCAACTACCGAATCGGATGCAGACGATGCGCCGCCATGTCAAACGTTGGCGGCTCTGCTGCGATATGACGGAGCTGAAGTACTTGTTACTTCGCATACCGATGGTGGATTTCAACCGCGTGGTGCTGATTCCTATTTGTCCGCATATATTTTGCGATACGAGGGCGGCGCATTTAGATTCGTCGGTATCGATCGTAATTTTGGCACTGGTGAAATGAGCGGGGGTGGCACAGGAAATATCACAGCAGTTCGACTTGGGTCCGATGACGGCATGATGGTCAAAGGGGGTTCCTCCGGCCAGGGCTTTGGGGAGGAGCATTCGTCTTTTTATACTTTTGTTAATGGCGGCATCGCGTCTCTTGGGTATATTCCAACGGAGTGGGACAACAGTGGCACAACGGATGACCCTAGGAAGATAATTTCTATCAATGGGAAGTTCGATCTCAAAAGGCTCCAAAACGATCGAGTACCCGTTACCTATACACGCAAGGCGGACGGTAGAATTCAGATTTTCAAAGCAATATGGCACTCTGTTCATGGAAAATTTGTTTTGGAATCCGGATCTGCACCAAAAGAGATAATGGAATATCTAAATATAAACTAACCTATTTTCTGGCTTTTAAAAATGGCAGCAATATTGTTAATAATATTGGTCTTGATTGGGATTGCAGCCTTTCTGGGATGGTTGGCTAGATGGATATTAGGAGTTGCCTTCATCCTGCTTTTGCTGCTTTTTATCTCACAAACGCTGGCTGGAAGGGGTAACCAAGGTTTAAGCTTGGCACGCCCTATCAGCCCTGTAATAGCGATAAATGAAAACCCTGTCCAACCAGACGTCGGACAGGGTTTTCTTCTATAGCGAGATTTACCGACTCGTATGGGGCAAGACACAAAATTTAGCCCCCCCTCTCTCTTGTCCTGGAAAGGCTGGAGTCATGATCCTGCCTGAATAATTTGGATCCATTTTCGCCATGAAATTTGGAACACGTAGGACTTGGACACAGGGCGGGCAAGAATGGATTATTCCTGGATTTTAATGGACTTGCCTGAGATCCCAGGACTGGCCATCGACAGGCAAGATCACGACACACGCATTTTGAGACGATTTAGGTAAAACCCGTGCATCATGGTTTTGAGTTTTTTCCATTCCATTGGAATACTTATGTTTAGCAAAACGTAACCTAAATATTAAAGGTAACGCCTTCGACAATTGTATCCGGTGGAGTAGGCAACCGATCCCATCCAATAGCATTTACCCATCGGAATGAAAATGGATATGCTTCATTCCCTTGAACATCCGAAATTTGGAGCGATGGAATGAAGGATGGCAACGCAGTCGGCCTAACCTTTAAATCAACGCCCCAACTCTTCCCATAGCGGGATCGAAGGGTTTTATAGCTGTCTCCTCTGTAAATATCGGTCATGGGGCCGGGATAGTATTGATGTGCAATCATAAAAAGTTTCCCAGCCGTCTTGGCGTTTGCCCAGATTTCCTTCCTTTCTACGACGCGAAGTACCTTATGGACTGGCATTTTTTCGACGTATTCTTTGAATACTTCATGCGCAATATCGTCATCCCATGCATTTGCCTCGATTAGTTCCAGCTTTTTAAGTTCTTGCCGCTGCAAGCGGAGCTCTATCCGAAGCACGTTTCTACATCTAGCGGCAAGTCGCTGATAGGGGCGATCTATTGCCCCACCCCGGGCTAGGACTGAGCGCAGTCTATGTTGCATTTCTGCCCCCTTTTCATAGCAAACGATAGAATACGGCGCTCCTTTACCTGGGGCGTAATAGATGCCAGTCCGGGCTTTTCGCATGAATACATTTTGCACCACCAGTTGAAGACCCATTTGCTTCAATATCGCTGTTACCTTTTCCCGGTTGCTTAGCCTGAAATTGACAGCAAGATCGACACGTTCCAACTTAAAGTCCCCACCAGCCCATCGACTGTATAGCTGATCCGAGATGGGAAGCTTCAGCTTTTCGCACGCATACCTCAACATGGCATAACCAGCTACCATTGGATTTCTTTCACCAAAAACATTTTGGCCTAGTAGAATTCCTGCTGGAGATCCCTCAACAATCAAAACATTTTTGACAGGATCGTGCTTAATAGCAAGGTTATGTAGCAGGTATCTTCCCTCTACTTTATTTCGCATGCCGAAGACAGCTATTGTTATTTTGTTGCTTGTTTTCTGCCCATATGAAAAATCCGGAAATGGATCAGACAATAGATCACCCAGCGGTGCAACCACCTTCACGGTATCCACTGACACCCATGCATCGGTTGAGATTTTGATTCCCATTCTAGTTCCTATATTTTTCACTGCAATGCCATGGGGGAACCCCACACAGTATTGCCATATCTAATTAAGTTGTTAACCCACAAGGCCGTTTGGCCCCCCCCTGCAAACCCAAAACGTTTACCTAGTGGTGGGTAGTTACCTAGTGGTAGGTACGGGCGCAAGCAATACCGGCCCGCCCCCCCAATCAGATAAGCCGTAAGGTCAAGTGCCAGATTTTCTCGACCGGGCAGCCTGCCATTGGCGGATGGACTCCATCGTCCATACCGTAATGCGGGTGGACAGCTTGGTCGGCTGGGGAAAGCCCAATTCCGGGACCTTTAGCCATCGCCATAAGGTGCTCTTCCCGATGCCACAAAGCATCGCCACTTCAGCAGGCCGCAGAAATCTTGGTGGATTTTCGTACGGGCTATCCTGGGACTGCCCTACAGTGAGAGAAGGAGACTTATCCTTGCGCTTGCTAGCGGCTTTAGGGGTAACCGCAACCGACGCATTGCGAGCCGGGCAAGCAGGAACAGACTTCGATTTGGTGCTACCGAACGACATTGTGCAACCTCACTTTTTTAACAAGGTGAAGTCACTTTGACAGACTAGTGGAAGCAACAATACCGCCGTGCTAGCAGAGAAGGCGTTGTGCTAGCAGAGTAGGTAACGGCGGACGTGCTTCACCGACTTGGGTGCGGCAGAGCTGCCTGAACACGCGAGAACCTTCGGCCCATTCGCGTTGCGGTTCTCGCCGGATATTGCTGGTACGCTGATGGCTGAATCGTTGTTGGAGAGAAAGATGAGCGACCCGACCTTTGCCATGCGCATCGCCGCGATGAACGCGATGTACAAACTGCCGGCGCAGCCGAGCCCTGTACTGCCTGCCGAGCCTGCTGACAGGTTGCGAAAGTTCAAAGCGACCCTACTCGATGAGGTCAATGAGATCGATGAGATCGTCACTGCCGTCGAACGACACGCTGAACCCTTGGATATCCTTGTGGCGATAGCCGATCTTCTCGGCGACGTGATCGTCTATTGCCGCTCCGAAGCACTAAAGTACGGCATCCCGCTAGAAGAGGTTTTGGCAATCATCATGGACAGCAACGAGAGCAAGCTCGGCGCAGATGGCAAGCCTATTTATGACGGAAACGGCAAGTTTCTTAAGGGACCGAACTACTGGAAACCCGAGCCTAAAATCAAGGAACTACTGCAAGCTGCCATCACCAAGGCCTAAATCACCTCAGGAAGTTGCAGTAGGCGCCACGGCCATTGACTCGTCACTGCGCTCGACTGTCACCGTGAACAGGTGCCAAAGGTCGACGCCAGAGGACCGCTTCTTCTTTCGACGCGGGTGGTCGAACAGCAAACCAACCTGCTCAGGATAGACACTTGCAAAAATCGCCGCTGCGATACCGCAGGGCTTCGGACCGATAGGCGCGACGAACATCCGCTTGTCAACGCCGAGTGTGTCTCGCGTGCGTTCGAGACATTCAAATGCCGCCTCAGGATCGTTGGCCGAACAGTAATCGGGCTGGAGCTTGTGTGCTTCTAAGGCCGTAAGGTGCGGGATGATAGCGTCGAGCTCCCAACCGGGGTGATATGCCGGGATTCCAAATACTACTTTTACGTACTTGGACGCAATCATCTGATATTCCTCGAGCGCACGGTCGAGCCGCTCTGGCTCGAAGCCAAGAAAAAAGACACCTGCTTCGACCTCCTGGCTAGCTAGATCCACGATAGCGTTCGGGATAGCCGCGTAGCCGCGCGTCGGCTCGGATAGTGCGAACAGGTCGGCGCCTTTGCCCTCACGCGTGTACTCAGCCGGTTCCACGTAGAGGATATTAATCGACGTAGCACCGCTGGCCAGCAGCGCGTTGGTGGCGCAGAATAGCTCGGCGAAACCAAGTGTGGTAGCTTCTAGCACGACCTTTCGCCAGTCGTATCTTCCCAGTAGCTCTATAGCCGAGTCGCTGGATTTCTTCTGCGCGCCTACGGTCAACGACATATCATCCGCATCGAAGCTGAGTAGGACCCGGGCAGTGTCCGGCGCGCTCCGACAGGCTGATTCACCTCGATCATCCAGTTCCTCGCCGTGCAGCAGAATTATGTCCTCCGGCAAATGGAGATCCGCCGCACTCTTTCCTAAGGCTGAGAAAAACTTGACTCTCATGACAATTGGAGGCCCAACTGCTGCGCATCGATATCCGATAGTTGCCGCGCGAGCCCACGTGCCAGCTCCTTGTATTCATTCTCGTTGCCCATCACGAGGGTGTGGAACTGCTCCACCGAGATTTCAATCTTACGTTTACGCCTGTAGCTGATCTGAAAATAAGGCGCGTAGATCGGATTCAACTGATAGTCGACAATATCCTGACCAACACCGGCCTTTGATTTGGTCTCTAACTGCTCAACCAGGATGCCGTAACGCAATGCCTCCGCGATGAAATCCGACTCCTCTTTATTGAGCGAGCGGTCGCCAGAGTTAATCGTGAACTGGTTTTGCTCGGGTTCGCTCATGGGCGGGCTAGCCTGCAGCGCTCGAAAAATATTACCCAGCCTCAACACGAACATGCGCAGTGGCTCTCCGAAACGTCCGAAGGTTCGAATCTCTTTGATCAACTGTTCGGAGGCGTCATAGGCCGCACGACATTGGATTTCAACAGCATAGGGCGAATCCGATTGATCTCGCAATTCTGCGACCTCAAGTGTTTTGTAGCAGAGGATCAGGAAATTACGAAGGTTGTTGTTCGACATCGTGCACAGGGTTTCGAAGCCGCTATACAACGGACATTCGCGCCCAAATGGCCGATATAACTCTAGCAAGGCTCCAAACAAGTTGTTGTGCACCCAGCTGCTACTGAATTGGCCTTTCTGATCAACGGCAAAGCTCTTTAATTCAGCTAATACCTTGTCGGGGTGAAGTGTTTCCCGGTTAAGCAGCGCGGGCAGCGTCACGATGGCTTCTGCGGGTGCACCTTCAAACAAAAAATCATCAACGGTCAGGCTGCTTCTACGGTCTTTCAGGGCTTTGCTAATCCGGTCATAGATGCCCTTGCGCAGAGGTGTTTGCTGCAACGCGTGAATGGCAACCTCTTTGTCCGTCATGTTTGGGAAACGCTGGCGCATGTCCGCTAGCACCGCCTTTTGATATGCCGGGGTCTGGCGCTCAGCCAATCGGGCGTGCGATCTGACGATCTCTAATCGCTCACTCTCCGATCGGCCAGCGGCGATGTCTAGGTTGCCGAGGAACACCTCCGCAAAAAAAGGCATCGCAGCCTCGCTAAGGGTCAAGAGGTAATCTAGGTCCAACAGTCGGTAATCGTGGGTCGCACTGATCGATTCGGCTCCTGTCGTATCGTTATTAGAAGGATGTTCTTTCGACGTAAAGCTGACGATAAGAGGACGTTGGCTGTGCTTCAAAAATGAGTTCAATACGTGGCGCTGATAGGGCACAAGGTTTTCGATCTCGTCGACGTATACAAACACGGCGAGCGTCGAAAGCGCCACATTGGCCTGCAGATCCTCGATCAAGGACAGGATGAACTCGCGCCCCGGTGGCAGAGTTGGACAATTCATGGCCTTTACGTTGGACACCCAAGTCGTGAACCTGCGGCGCAGCGATTCGAGGTATTTAGCAAGCTCGCGCACGCCAGTGGGCGCCTCTGTCAAGTAGTCCGTTGCGCTGGACAAGCACAGGGCCGCCAGATCCTCACGGTTGAACCCGGGGAAAGCGCTCTCGGCAATGGTCTCTACGGAATGCAGCAGCTCTGTGGCGATCACTAAGCCGAAGTAGCTCTCAAACACCACGCTCCATTCGTTGTCCTCGATGCCTCGGTGCTTTAGCGAGCTGCAGAACTGTGTGTCGACGCGCCAGTAGATGCCGACATGATTGATGGCATCGGGCGGGATCTCCTTACGACGAGTGGAGAACGCGGTGTGGTAGTCGAAGTACTTCAGCAACATGGTCTTACCGCACCCACGCTTACCGGTGATGTAAACCGAGCGTGTGGCCGACGTCAGCTCCAACCGATCGAAGTAGGGAGGAATGAAAAATTCGCCCCATACGTCAGCGCTGTGTTCCTCTGCGCGAGTTCGCGCAAGCATCGAAGCATCAATATGCATAATTAGGCCTACCGTTCTACCAGAGGTTTCCAAGTTTCGGAAACACCCCATAGCAATTGAATCGAGTCATCTGGGACGCCGTGGCTAAACGCAACCAATGCCCCGATGCCGCCGAAGCCATTACCTTCGTTACCCCCATTGAATGGCTGGGCGCGTTTGTGGACTTCAGCGTAGACCTCGATTGGCGTCTTGTCGTATTGCCACTGCTTGGTGTCGACCCACTTTTGAGAAAGCGCAGCGAAGCAAATCTCTGGCGTCAGCAGCTCACCGTGAAATAACCGAACCTGGGGAAATTGGGTGTGCAGGTAACCACAAGCTGTCTGGTGCGCCATGCCAACAGCGATGGCCACGCGACCGCTGGAATAGTCCAAGTCCCAATTGCGAAGGAAGGTTTCGAGCTGCACGCCGGTGTAGGTGCCGTCGTCTACGACGATGAACCGCTCCTTTTCGCTTAGCACGTTAATGCCTGACGGAAACTCCTTCTTGATGCCGTACCTCTGATTGATCGCCCGCGCGATCAGGTCACCACTTTTACCGGGCTGTCCCATGCCATACTGCACGAGCGACGGCGGTCCACAGCAGAACTCAAGACCAGCGGCGCCCTTCAGGGCATCCGTCCAAGCAACTGTCCTCCGCTGACCGATCTCGTCAAGGAAATGCAGTGTGGCCTGCTTCAAAGCCTGTCGCATTGACGACTGAAGCTGCTCATTGGTTCGGAAAATCAGGTTGCGCAGAATCAGCCAGGCCAATGTCTTTTCTTCGTCTCCCCGGAATTGCTTGACCCACACCTTGATGCGCTCGATGGACAGTGGGGCGCGCACGTTCGAACGGCTGAGTGCATGTACAGCTCGTTCCACGCCAAGTTGATCAAAACCTCCGATCTGGGGAATCTGCGACATCGCCCGGCCCGTTCAGAACTGAATTTCAGAAAGATTGGTTTTCGACAGGAACCGGGCTGCAACGCCGTGGGCTGATGTTGCTCTGGCATGCCGACCCGCTTCGCTTTCAAAAAACCGGTAGAGCCTCTCTCGGTACTCATCGGTGGTGCGCAGGGCGAAGATGCAGTCACTAATAACGCATGGCCCGTGGACCACGAGTGCGAGCCGATTCTCAAGCCCCCGGCCTACCCGCGCCAGCAAGATATCGCCTGGTAGCGCCAGGCGCGCATCGCGCACTGCTATCCTGGCTGCACGCTCACCGAGGGCGAAGCGTTTTGAGACGATGCGGACGGCCTGCTCGCCAGCAGGCGCCACAAAATCACCAAGATGGAATATCGGCGCAGGGAACGCTGCAATCGCTGATGAACAAATCGTCCCACGGACGATCTCCTTTACCGCCATGCCTACAGAGATCGGTTGATAGGTGCCTCGGCGTTCTTGGAGGCCCGTGCGCGCGTGAAAGCTGTAGTCGAGCCGTTTAGCTGCCAGGTCCTGGGGAACTTCGATAATTTCGCTCAGACTTCCGTCATTTCCCATCTGCCGCAGCTTCACCTGATGGGTCTCGCCGGCCATCTTGGAAAGCACAGCAAGGTAGGTTTGAGCTTCCGTGCCTTTGAACACACGGCGCGGTAGTTGCACAACTTGCTCGACCATGTGCTGGCGCATCAGCGCTTGGCGTACCCCACGGTAGCATTCGGCCGCAATTAGGCCGTCAGGCAATATCAAGCCAAGTTTGCCGTTGCGGCGCAACAGGCGTAGATTTTGGGCCAAGAAGAGCAGGTCGGCTCCTGCGTCATGAATTGAGGTGAGAACACCGGAAAGACCAGCATCCTCCAGAATCTTGCCAAAGTCAGAGCGCCATCGCGGCCGGATATAAGGAGGGTTACAGACGGCAACATCCACTGTGCCCAGGCGCAACCCGATCTTCTCGGAGAGCGCTGCATCAAGTGCGTCATGAACATAGTGGCTGTGCCTCACCCTTGGGCCAGCACGTTTCGCATCCAGTCGATTGGAGGCTCGGTGATCAACATCCACTGTGACGAGTTGGGCGTCATGCCATCGGTCGGCAGCGGCCGAACATAGAGATCCCGAGCCAGAACCCAATTCGACCACTAGAGTGGGCTTGTGCACTTCAATGCGCTCGATCAGTGAACGGCTCACGTCAGGCGATGTGTAGTACCGCCCCCATGGATCAGAATGCCGGCCAGATCGGGTTAAGTGCTGTCTAAGACCACTTGATAACGCCATCATCTCCCTCGCCTTGCACGACGCCATTTTCTGGAGCAGCATTTGATCTTAATTCTGGAATGCACGCCCATCACCGAACGATCACTTTCTGGAATTCTAACTGACCACTTGGAGTCGGAAGCAGGTCTTATCTGCTGTTGAAAAGTCCATCCGCTATAACACGGCCCGTGCTCATGATGAAATCGCTTCGGGCAGGTGACAACATGCCGCTACCCTAGCCAGTTAATTTTCTAATCTTGAATCGAGGCGATTTCTTTTTTCCATTCCCTACACCATCGCTCAACTGTTTTCTGGTCTTTTACCTCCTCTCGGTATTTTTCAAGCATATCTCCAATGAAACCCGCCTGCCTACCTGTAGGATTTTTCTGCCAAATTAACCATTCGCTTTTTATTTGATTTTTTATCCTTGATATAGGGCTTTTTCCCCATCTCGCTTGTGCCCCGGCGATACGTCTAGCTTTATCTTTTACGTGCTTTACCGCGTCCTTCAAAACCTCAGACATTTCGACTTTGTACCAAGCCAACCTGTCGAGCAATTGATCTTCGGTAAGCATTTCTTCCTTTAATTCCTGTCGTACTTTTTGGAACTGTTCGATCCATTCATTTTCTTCTAGGTATTCGTCTTTCATCATTGACTTCCTCTCGTCTATTCAAGACGCTGTGCGGTCAGGCTTTGTTGGTCAAAGGCAAAATTTTGGCACCAACTTTCAACACGTCTAGGTAATCGGCCCATATTTGCATCATCTTTTGGCGTTGTTTGATGAACTTGGTCCGGTTGTAGGCTGTTCCTAAGTTATCAGATACAGAGTGGGCGAGTTGGTGTTCGATGACTACTGGGTCTTGCTCCAGTTCTTCATGCAAGATGGTTCGGGCCATCGCTCGAAAACCGTGCCCAGTGATCTCTTCTCGTGTGTCGTAACCTAGTCTGCGTAACGCCGCGTTTATGGTCGCACCGGACATCGGGCGGGCATGGTCACGTGCACCGGGAAATACATATCGGCCATGCCCAGTTAGCGCCTGCACTTCGCGCAGGATTGCTAGCGCCTGGATGGATAGAGGCACCAGATGGTCAGTGCCGGTTTTGCCAACGCGGTACCGCCACTCAGCTCGATCCAAGTCGATGTGAGCCCATTCTGCCGTGCGCAGTTCGCCAGGCCGACAAAACAATATAGGGGCGAGCTTAAGGGCGCACTGCACAATGAAAGTTCCTGCAAAGCCGTCGAAGGCCCGCAACATTTCGCCAACCTTGGCTGGCTCGATGATCGCAGCGAAGTGTGTTTCTACTGGGGCAGGAATAGCACCGATCAGGTCACGGGCAGGATCGGATTTGCAGTATCCCTTCTTGATGCCAAAACGGAAAACCCGACTGATCTCGCTGCGTAGGCGATGAGCGGTATAGCGTGCGCCACGTTTATCAACCCGTTCCAATACTTCCAAAACTTCGGGTGCGTCGATTTCAGCAATGGGGCGCATGCCTAACCAGGGGAACGTATCGTTCTCCATGCGGGCCAAGGTCTTGATGTGCTGGTCGGGCGCGACGGTTTCTTTGCGCTCACCCATCCAAGACCGAGCCACCGCTTCGAAGGAGTTTGAGGCGGCTAGCTTAGCTGCCCGCCTATCGGCTTTCTTTGCCTCGCTAGGATCGACGCCAGACGCCAGCTTTTCCCGTGCTTGCTCGTACAGGCGGCGGGCCACAGCCAGTCCGGTTTTGGGATAGGCCCCCAACGCTAGGGTTTTTCGCTTGCCAGCGCAGCGGTAGTCCCAGCGCCAATATTTGCCGCCATCGGGGTTGACCAGGAAGTACATGCCAGGGGCTAGCCCACTGCCCTCTACACGCAGCTTATAGGGCTTGGCTTCCGGCTTGGCCTGCCGAGCTTGCAGGTCGGTTTTCAGGGCGGCACGGCTGGTTGGCGCGGACGCTATTTCAGTGTTGCTGGGCATGGATGGGATGTCGTGACGGTATTTGCTGGCGCTGGCTTGGTAATTCGCCAGCCTACCGTCAAATCTACCGTCCGGTGACGGTAGATGACAAGAGCCCATATTGGACAACCTTAGACAACAAAAAACCCGCAGATCGTTGTTTTCTGCGGGTCTTGGGACTAACCTGGACTGCTATAGACTTCGTGATGGTGCCCGAGGCCGGAATCGAACCGGCACGCCTTGCGGCGGGGGATTTTGAGTCCCCTGCGTCTACCAATTTCACCACTCGGGCACGAATGCAGACCACCATTATATATGGCTCCGATAGGCCGCCTCGTTCCCCGAGCGAATCGGGCGCAATGGGCGGTTCGCCGGGCCTGTCCGCCTATGCCGCCGGCTCGATCGGCTCGATCGGCTCGGCCGGCTCGTGCTGGCGCTGCTTGAGCTTGAGCGGCGGCACGCGCCGCACCAGCAGCAGGCCCAGCAGCGAAACGCCCAGGCCTACGTACTGACTGCTGTGGATGGCGTTCACCAGTACCGCGTGAATCCCTTCGAACAGGGCCTGGGGGTTGTGCCCTTGCGCCGCGAGCTGCGCCATGACCTGCTTTTGCCCTTCCTGGTCGAGCAGCACTTGCGGGTTGCGCAGGCGATCCAGCCAGTCCGTGGCGGCCATGGTCTTTAGCACGAAGGTCATCTGGGATTGATAGGCATGGCCCACCACGGTGCCCACCAGCGCCGTGCCTATCATGCCGCCCACCATGCGCAGCGACTGGGTGGTGGCCGTGGCGATGCCCAGATGATGCGGCGGCGCGGCTAGTTGCCCGAAAATCGTCAGGTTGGGCATGACGAAACCCACGCCCATGCCGCTCAGGGCCATGTAGACGCCGAACAGCCAGTGCGGCGTATCGGCTTGCGTGACGATCACACCCAGCGAAGACAGCGCCAGCGCGGCGAAGCCGATGTACAGCATGATCAGCGGGCGCTTCAGGCGCGGGATGACGCGGCCATTGATCAGGCTGGCGACGGGGATGCCGACCATCATGGGCGTGACCAGCAGGCCGGCGTCCTGCGGCGACATGCCGAAGCCGCCCTGCAGCATCAGCGGCACATAGAACATGACCGAGAAAGAGGCCGTGCCCATGAGAAAAGCCAGCAGGAACAACACCGAGATGGTGCGATTGCGGAACATCTCGAAGGGCAGAAGCGAATACGTGCAGCGCCGCTCCCAAAAGAAGAGCGCGGCGAAGGCCAGCGCGCTGCCGGCGCCCAGCCACGGCAGCATCGCACTCGATTTGTGTCCGGGCAGCAGCTCCACCAGGAGCTGCAGGCTGCCCAGCGCCAGTGCGATCAACAGCGCGCCCAGCCAGTCGAGCTGGATCTTGGCGTCTTTGTGATGGCGGATGGTGGGCATGTGCCAGGCCACGAAATACACCCCCAGCAGGCCCACCGGCGCGTTCACGTAGAACACCGAACGCCAGCCGTATTGCTCGGTCAGCACACCGCCCAGCGTGGGGCCGATCGCGCTGGCCAGACCGAAGGCCGACGTGATCATTATTTGCCAGCGCAGGCGTACGCGCGGGTCCGGGAACAGATCGGGCACACTCGCGAAGGCCGTGCCTACCAGCATGCCGCCGCCCACCCCCTGCAGCGCCCGGGCCAGCACCAGGAAGGTCATGCTGGTGGACAGGCCGCACAGCACCGACGCCAGCGTGAACACAATGATGGCTGCCACGACGAAGGATTTGCGCCCGTAGTAGTCGCCCAGACGGCCGAATACCGGCACGGTGATGACCGACGTGAGCAGGTAGGACGTGGCGACCCAGGCATACAGGTCGAATCCGTGCAGCTCGGCGATGATGGTGGGCAGCGCCGTGCCCACCACGGTCTGATCCAGGCCGACCAGCATCATGACGCAGCAGATGCCCAGCATGGCGAGCAGGGATTTGGCGAACGGGCGGGGCGCGTCGGCGGGCAGAGGTATGGCGGACATGGGAGCTTGGATCGGCGGCTTGTACGAAATGGATAGCTTGTTCAGTATATGACCCTTGAAATCGGGCCGACCGCCCTCATTTGGGCAGGCAAGCTTGATTTCCCTGTAATTTCACGCAAATTCGACATCTCGCACCATGAGCCAGACCGCCTCCCCCTCCGAAACCCTGGGTTTCCAGGCCGAAGTGAAGCAATTGCTGCACTTGATGATCCACTCGCTCTACAGCAACAAGGAAATCTTCCTGCGCGAGCTGGTCTCCAATGCATCCGATGCCTGCGACAAGCTGCGCTTCGAGGCCATCGACCACCCGGAACTGCTGGCCGGCGACAGCGAGCTGGCCATTCGCGTGTCCTACGACAAGGCGGCGCGCACCCTCACCATTTCCGATAACGGCATCGGCCTGTCGCGCGACGAGGCCGTCGCCAACCTGGGTACCATCGCCCGCTCGGGCACGCGCGAGTTTTTCTCGCAGCTCACCGGCGACAAGCAAAAAGACGCCCAGCTCATCGGCCAGTTCGGCGTGGGTTTCTATTCTTCATTCATCGTGGCCGACAAGGTCACGGTGGTGAGCCGCCGCGCGGGCTCGGACAGCGCCATTCGCTGGGAGTCCGACGGACAGGGCGAGTTCACCATCGGCGAGGCCGAGCGCGCCAGCCGCGGCACGGACGTGACGCTGCATCTGCGCGCCGACGAAGACGAGCTGCTCAACGGCTGGAAGCTGCGCGAGATCCTGCGCCGCTATTCCGACCACATTTCGCTGCCCATCCGCATGGCCAAGGAAGAGTGGGACGCCGAAAAGAACGAGCAGGTGAAAAAAGACGACTGGGAAGCCGTGAACCAGGCCAGCGCGCTGTGGACGCGCGGCAAATCCGACATTACCGACGAGCAGTACCGCGAGTTCTACAAGACCATCTCGCACGACTTCGACGATCCGCTGGCCTGGACGCACAACCGCGTGGAAGGCCGCAGCGAATACACCCAGCTGCTCTACCTGCCCAAGCACGCGCCCTTCGACCTGTGGGACCGCGACGCGCGCCGCGGCGTCAAGCTCTATGTCAAGCGCGTGTTCATCATGGACGACGCCGAGCAGCTGCTGCCCTCGTACCTGCGCTTTGTGCGCGGGGTGATCGATTCGGCCGACCTGCCGCTGAACGTCTCGCGCGAGATTCTGCAGGAAAGCCGCGACGTGCGCGCCATCCGCGAGGGTTCGGCCAAGCGCATCCTGTCGCTGCTGGAAGACCTGGCCGAGAACAAGAAAGACGAATACGCGGCCTTCTGGACCGAGTTCGGCCAGGTGCTCAAGGAGGGCACCGGCGAAGACCCGGCCAACCGCGAACGCATCGCCACGCTGCTGCGCTTTGCCTCGACGCACACGGGCGACGCGGCGCAGTCCGTGTCGCTGGCCGACTATCTGTCGCGCGCCAAAGAAGGCCAGGACAAGATCTATTACGTCACGGCCGACACCCACGCCGCTGCCGCCAGCAGCCCGCACCTGGAGATCTTCCGCAAGAAAGGCATCGAGGTGCTGCTGCTCTCGGACCGCGTGGACGAGTGGATGCTGTCGTATCTGCGCGAGTTCGAAGGCAAGTCGCTGGTATCGGTGGCCAAGGGCGGCCTGGACCTGGCCGATCTGGCCGACGAGGAAGAAAAGAAGCGCCAGACCGAGGTAGCCGAGGAATTCAAGCCGCTGGTCGAGCGCCTGCAAGAGTCCCTGAAAGAGCAGGTCAAAGAAGTGCGCGTCACCCTGCGCCTGGTGGATTCGCCCGCCTGCGTGGTGGTCGGCCAGAACGAGCTCAGCCCGCATCTGCTGCGCATGCTCAAGGCCGCGGGCCAGGATGCTCCCGATGTGAAGCCAGTGCTCGAGATCAACCCCGAGCACGCGCTGATCGGCCGCATCGGCAAGGCGTCCGACGACGAGTTCGGCGATTGGGCCCGGCTGCTGCTGGATCAGGCCATGCTGGCCGAGGGCGCGCAAATCGCCGACCCCGCCGCTTTCGTCAAACGCATGAATGCGCTGCTGCTCAAGGCCTGAGGCCTGGGCGAAGAAAACAACGAGGCCGCTTGCAAGAGCGGCCTGTTTTCATGGCAGCATCGGCCGCCGAGCGCAGCGACGCCCGACGCGATGGCGCCCGATCAGAAGTCGTGCACGTTCCACTCGTAGTCGCAGGCGACTTCGCCGATCAGGCGCAGGCGCTCGGCCGGCTGGGCTACGAGTGCCTGGCAGACCTTTGCGTTGTAGCTCACCAGGATCGCCTTGGCGGCATTGACGAATTCGGGCGTAAGGCCCTGGTCTTCGTAGTTGCGCACGAAGGACTGGGCGACGATGCCCACGATGAAATACAGGCCGGCGTTGTCCACGTCGGTTTTCATCAGCTGGAAGGCGTCTTTGTAGAAAGCCTTGAATGTGTCGGTTCCGGGGCTGGCGTCGCCAAAACGTTTTGCAATATCAGTAAAGCTCATATTCGTTCCTAGGTAAGGGAGCGGGCGCCATGCCCGGGGTTCAGCCCCCCGTGAATCTGGGACCATCCGACGGGATCCTGCAAGAATCCCTCCAGTTCGGCGATCGCCTGGTCGGGGAATTCGCCGAGCTCGCGCGCCGCCGCCAGCACGTCCTGCCATGTCGCGAGCGCATACACGTTCACATCGGAGGCATCGAGTTCTGCCGCGACGGGAAAAGTGTCGTACGCGAAGAAGACAAAAATGCTGTCGACCCGCGCGCCGGCATCGGACAAGGCATGGCGAAAACGCACTTTCGACTGACCCACCGCCATCATATCGTCAACCAGAAGGACTTTGCCGTTTTCCGGCACGACGCCTTCGATGATCCGATGGCCGGCAGCCCGTTTGCGCACGTACTGCATCGGCACATCGAGCGCGTCGGCGAGCCAGGCGGCCAGCGCGATGCCGCTTGACTCCGCGCCTGCGACACCGTCCACGCCGTCGAGCGCGCCGGACTGGCGCAACAGCGCAAGCCCCTGCGCCAGCAGCGCCTTGCGGGCAGCCGGGTAAGAGATCAGACGCCGGCAGTCCATGTAGACCGGGCTGGCCCAACCCGAGGGCAGACGAAATGGCTCGTCGGTGCGCACCGAGACGCAGCCGCTGTCGATCAGCGCCTGGGCCGCCAGGCGGCGTTCATGGGGTTCGGGGGTATGCGTCTTCATATAGCCTCGATGATCAGTGTATGCGCGACAAAAGCTTGCGTATGATTTGCGCCCCTTTGGCGCCTTTATACGCCCCTTGCCATAAATGGGCGGCCATCTCTTGGTGCATGCATACCGCTTCGGCAGAGGCGGTCACGGTCGCGATGCCGTTGTGCACATTGGGCAACTCGCCCAAACGGAAAGGACTGACGACCAGGGCCGAGCGTTCGCCCCCCGAGAAAACCTGGAAGGTCGACGCGGGCATGGCGTCGTCGATGAGGCCGACCTGCACATGCATCGGCTCGCTTTCCAGCAGGTCGGCGATGCGGCTTACCTCCCGCCTTGCCGCCTGGACGCGCTCCTTGCGGATCTTCTCGGGCAGATCGACGCGCCCGACCAGGCCAATATGGACGAACCGCTCGATCTCACGCAACCCGATGAGACTGACGATATGCGGCTTGCGCTTCTCGAAGAACGCCTTGCGCTCGATCATGATCTGCACGATCTTGTCGATGTCGGATGCCTTGGCCCGTTTGCCCGGTTCGCGGGGCGATGCCTCTCTCAACATCTCGCGCAAAAAATGCAGATAGTCGTCGGACGTCAGCAGCACCGAGATGGGCTCGAAGTGCGCAAGAATGCGATCCGACGATGCCTCGAGCTGCCTCATGCGTTCGAACAAAGCCAGCGCCGATCCGTAGTACTCGACCTCGACGCCCAGCAGCGAGGCGACCGAGGTGCCGAGCAGGTGCGCCAGTCTCTCGAGGGTCTCGATCTTGACGATCTCTCCCTTTTCCATGCGGTAGACCGCCGCGCGCGAGATGCCCAGCCGCTCGGCGACGTCTTCGGCGAGCAGCGAAGCGCCGATGCGATAGGCGCGCAGCCTGTCGCCCAGCGATGCGTAGTCGATCGAAGACTGAAACGCTTCTGCCGATTTCTTCACAGCATATCCAGTTTGTCGAAAGCGTCGCTCATCGCTTGCACGCCGAGCATGAAATCATCTATTTCCATGGCCTCGTGCGGGTTGTGCGAACCGTTCTGATTGCGCACGAACAGCATGCCGGACGGGATGCCCGCGTTGGCGAACAGCGAGGCGTCGTGCCCCGCCCCGCTGGGAATCACCTCGAAAGTGGCGCCGACGTTCTGGCAGGCTTGCGCCAGCACGTCGCATATCTGCGCATCCATGGTGGCGGCCTCGCTCAACAGGCGCCGGTCGAACTCGAACCGCACGCCGCGCTCGCGCTCGATGGCTCGACACTCGGCGCGCATGAGCTGATAAAAAGCCTCGATCGTGTCCTCGCTCTTGCTGCGCGCTTCGAAACTGAAATGCACCTTGCCGGGAATGCGCGAAATGGAGTGCTCGTCGGGGTCGGTGCCGACGATGCCCGCGGTGACCACCAGATCGGTGCCGCGCTCGAGCAGGACGCGCCAATGCTCGTCCAGGCGCATGATCAGGTCGGCGACCGCGAACATGGCGTCGTGGCGCAGCCAGCGCGGCACCACGCCGGAGTGCTGGGCGTCGCCGTGGCACACGATGCGGTTGTGCCGCACATTGCCGCGTATACCGGACACCACGGCAAGCGGCAGATGGCGTGCAACCATTACCGGCCCCTGCTCGATGTGCAGTTCGAGATAGGCCTTGACGCGGGATTTGTCGAACAGCGTCTGCCCGGCGCGAATGGCGTCGACGTCGGCGCCGGCATCGCGCATGCATTCGGCCATGGTCTGGCCGGTGGCGCGCTGCCTCAGTTCCAGGTCGGCCTCGGTCAGCTTGCCGAACAGCGCCCCCGATCCCATATAGGCCTTGCCGAACCAGGCGCTTTCTTCACCGCGAAAAGCGATGACTTCGAGCGGCAGCCGCGCCTGGCGCTTTTCCCGCTGCCGCGCCGTCAGGCACAGCAGACCCGCGAGCACGCCCGCCAGGCCGTCGAAATTGCCTCCCTGGGGCACGGAATCGATATGGCTGCCCGTCCAGATGGCCGGCGCGTCCGGCGCCGAGCCGGGTTGGCTAAAAACCAGATTGGCCGCCAGGTCGGTTCGGGCGAGCAGGCCCTCGGACTCGGCGTAGGCTTTGAGGTACTCGGCAGCGACAGACTCGCCCCGGCCATAGCTTTCACGCGTGACGCCGACGCCGTCGAAGGTCAGTTCGCGGATATCGTCGAAGATCTTCTGCGCCACCGGCTGCAGTTTGATCAAGTCCATAAGATAAAGCCTCCAATGCGGACGACCGAGCGCAATCGCATGCGCTCAACCCGACTGCTGGGCAAAGCGCAGCCAGCGATCCGAAAGCTGCCGGTCGATCTTCATTTTGCCAGTCAGGCTGCGGATGTCTTCCACGCCTGTTTCCAGGCAGTAGGCGTGGAGCCCGTCGATGATTTTCTGCATCGCGCCCGGATCGATGAACGATGCCGTGCCCACCTGAACGGCGCTGGCGCCGGCCAGCATGAACTCCACCACGTCTTCGGCATTGGCGATGCCGCCGCAGCCGATGATGGGAATGCGCACGCTGCGATAGCATTGGTGCACCATGCGCACGGCGATGGGCTTGATCGCGGGGCCGGACAAGCCGCCCATGACATTGCCCAGCTTGGGCTTGCGCGTGCGCACGTCGATGGACATGCCCAGCACGGTATTGCCCATCACCAGCGCATCGGCGCCGGCTTCTTCCGCGGCCCGGGCGACCGCCGCGATCTGCGAGGCGTTGGGCGTGAGCTTGGCCCAGAACGGATGGCGCGTTTTGCGGCGTATGGCGCTGACCACCTTGTAGGTGGTCTCGGGCGTCATGGCAAAGGCCATGCCGTCCGCTTCCAGGTTGGGGCAGGAAATATTGGCTTCGATCACCGCCACCTCGGGCAATGACATCTCGGCCACGGCGTCGGCGAACTCGTCGACGGTGTCCGCCGAGATCGACACCACCACGGGCGTGTCGTATTGCGTGTAGGCGGGCAGCACTTCGCGGCGATAGTAGTCCAGGCCCTTGCTCGGGATGCCGATGGAATTGAGCATGCCGCCGTGCGTCTCGGCCACGCGCGGCGTGGGATTGCCCGCGCGGCTCTTGGGCGAAACGCTCTTGATCACCAGCGCGCCGAGGTGATTGAAATCCAGCGCCTCGGCGTATTCGATCGCGAAGCAGCCCGAGGCGGGCATGACGGGATTGCGCAGGCAGGTGTCGCCGACCCTGACGGAAAGATTAGCCAAACTCCACCTCCCCGACGACGTCGCGTATGGGAAACACAGGGCCTTCGCGGCAGACGCGAAGGAAATGCTTGTCGCCGTTCTGGTCGAACAGACGCACGCACGACAGACACACGCCCATGCCGCACGCCATGCGCTGCTCCATGGCGACTTCGCCGCGCGTCTGGGGATAGTCGCGCAGCAGCTCCTGCAGCATCATCAAAATGCGATGCGAGCCGCAGGTATACACCGCATCGTGATGCCGCGCGTCGAGCAGGCCGCGAACCAGGGCGTCCACGGCGGGCACGGCGGACGTGCCGTCGCTGTCGTAGACACAGTGCACATCGGCCTGCGCGCCGCGCAGAAACTCGTCGCGCATGAGGTCTTTGGGCGTACGCGCCGACATGACGGCCGTAATCTGCACGCCTGCCTTGGCGGCCTGCTGCAGAAGAGGGGCCATGGTGGCCAGACCCACGCCGCGCGCGACCACCATGACGCGGGTGAAGGCGGACTCGAACGCGAACGTGTTGCCCAGCGGCCCGACGATGTCCATCTGCCCGCCCACCGGCAGATCGGACAGGGCGCGCGTGCCGACGCCGGCCACGTTGTAGAGAAACTCGATGGCGCCGGCCTGCGGACCCACCCCATAGACGCTCATGGGCCGCAGCAGAAAAGGCTGCAGATCGTTGGTGGCCGGGCACTTGAGCTGATAGAACTGCCCAGGGCGTGTCGTGCCGGCCAGATCGGCGTCGGCACTCAGGCGCAGGTATTTGTAGCGGTCGTTGACCCAGCGGTGCTCCTCGACCTTGCAGCGGTGCGAGGCAACCGCGTCGGCGTTTCGCCGAAAGCAGCCGAGGGGCTGAATGGTGCGCTCCATGGCGTTCTCCACAATCTCGATCGTAGCTCGTCAGTCGAGCTCGACACCCTTCAGTTCAGGGATCAGGAAAATCGTCGCCAGCATGTCGATGACATAGATGACCGCCAGCAGCGCGATGGCCACGTGGAAAGAATAGGTCGTGGCCAGCGAGCCCACGACAACCGGCCCGAAACCGCCGATGGCACGGCCGATGTTGAACAGCACGTTCTGCGCCGTGGCGCGGGCCTCGGTGGGATAGGCTTCGGACATCAGCGCGCCGTAGCCGCCCAGCATGCCGTTGACGAACATGCCCATGACGGCCCCGGCCCAGAGCATCGTGATCGGATCGGAGAGCCGCGAATACGTCAGTACCATGACCACCGCGCCGGCCTGGAATAGAAGAAACGTGGGCTTGCGGCCGATGCGGTCGGCCAGTTGGCCGAAGACCCAAATGCCGATCATCATGCCGACGATGGCTACCGAGGTCCAGAACGCGGACTTGGTCAGGGTGAAGCCGAGCTTGTGCGACAGGAAGCTGGGCATCCAGATCATGATTCCGTAGTAGCCGAAGTTCTGCACGCCGCACAGGATCACCAGGCCCAGGCTGGTCCGCGTCGTGCGGCCGTCCTTGACGAGAAGCTTGAAGGCATTGCCTCGCGTACCGCGTTCCTTGGCACGGCGCACGAACACTTCGGGCTCGTGCAGCTTGCTGCGGATGACCCAGGCGATCAGCGCGGGGATCACGCCAACCAGGAACATGCCGCGCCAGCCGATGTGAGGCAGCAGCACGGGAGTCAGCAAGGCCGCCAGGAGCACGCCGATCTGCCAGCCCAGCGCGACGTGGGACGATACGCGCGCGCGCAGCTTGGCGGGCCAGGCCTCGGCGGCCAGGGCCATGCCGATGCCGAACTCGCCGCCCAGGCCGACCCCGGCAAGCGTACGGTAGATGAGCAGGTCTTCGTAGCCGCGCGCAAAAGCGCACAGCCCCGTGAACACGGCGAACATCACGATGGTCCAGGTCAGCACGCGGACGCGGCCGAAATGGTCGCTCAGGGCGCCAAAGAGTATGCCGCCGGCGACGGCGCCGATCAGCGTCCACGTCACCAGCGCGCCGGCCTGCCCGCCGGTCAGATGCAGGTCGACGGAGATCAGGTGCAGCATGAAGCCCAGAATCAGCAGATCGAAGCCATCCATCGCGTAGCCGATGGCCGACCCGGCCAGGGTTTTCCACCCATAGCTCGTTACTTTCGCATCCACGTCGATTTCTCCTTGGGAATGAGAGGTTTGTTCAAATTTTGATATTAGTATCAAAAATGAGACCAAATCATATTGCTTCGACTAGGAGAAACCCTTGCGTCCCAGCAAGGGAAAACCCGATTGCTTGATCTGTGCATATCCCCTTTAATCATTTGAACCAAGCATGATGAAGCATTAAGAATACGAATTTCGGATAAACATCCCCGCATCTCGTCCATGGAACTACGCCAGCTCGAAGCCTTCGCGGCAGTCATGTCCACCGGCAGCGTCACGGCCGCCGGCAGGCTGCTGGGCCGTTCCCAGCCGGCCATCAGCCGCCTTCTCCAAGAACTGGAAGACGAGATCGGCTATGCCCTCTTCAAGCGCAGCGGGCCGCGCGTCACGCCCACCGACCAGGGCTTTCTGCTTTACGAAGACGTCGAACGCGCGCTGGCCAGCCTGCGCGAGATCCGCAGCCGCGCCCAAGACATCGCCCGCGATGCGGGCCGGCCTCTGCGCGTGGCCGCCACGTCGGCCCTGGCGGTCGGCTTGATACCCGACGCGGTGCGCCGCGTCGAGGCGCGGACCGGCCCGGGCAGCACGCAGATCCTCGGCATGACGCCCGAGCGCGTGGTGCATGCCGTGCTGACAGGCGCGGTGCAATTGGGCGCGGCCAGCCTGCCGCTGGAACACCGAGGCCTGGACGTGCACTGGATAGGCCAGGCACCATGCGCCGTGGCGCTGCCGGCCGGCGACCCCGCCGCGGCGCGGC
>NZ_JBQCER010000052.1:0-8176 GCF_051960075.1 Bordetella sp. | reverse complement strand
CGGTCAAACGGGTGACGGACATCATGGGCGAGATTTCGGCGGCTTCGGAGGAGCAGTCCAGCGGCATCGATCAGGTGAACCTGGCGGTGACGCAGATGGACGAGACCACGCAGCAGAATGCCGCTCTGGTGGAGCAGGCTGCCGCGGCTGCGGGCTCGCTGGAAGAGCAGGCCCGAAATCTGGCGGAAGCTGTGTCCGTATTCAAGATCCAGTCTGGCGAAGTGATCGACATGCAGGCCAAGCAGTTGGCCAGTTCGCGCCCGTCTGCGGTGCATGCCGCACCGCGTGCCGCTACGCGCGCATCGGCGACGTCGGCGCCGCCTGTGGCGATAGTCGATGTGTCTTCCAAGGGGGCCGACAGGCGCCTGGATGCCAGGTCGCGTCCTGCTGCCGACAAGCTGCAGGATCAGCCGCGTACATCGCGTAAAGCGGCTGCTGCAGATGCGGATGATTGGGAGTCTTTCTAAGTGCGAGTGTGGCGTATCGAGGTGGTGCGATGATTCATGGCTTGAAGGCGCTTGTCGTCGCGATGCTGCTGGTTCTGGCAGGGTGCGTCGCAACCGGGCACGGTTTCAATTCTGCCGCGCTGGCGGATATGACGCCTGGGCAGACTACCATGGCGCAAGCCGTCTATATGCTCAATGCGCCACCGGATAGGATCTATCCGCAGAGCGACGGCACGACACTGGCGTTTTGGCGCTTCCATGTTACCGTGTTCGTGGACGGTGTTTACGCCACTCAGGAAGCCATGTTGCTGTTCGGTCCGGATGGGCGTCTTATCCGCTTGGTGGATGGCACCAATTTGCCGCTCTCCTCCGCGACACAGCAGAAGCTGTCCGGAGGCGTTCCGCCGCCCGCGCCTCCTGCTCAGCCTGCACCTGAAGTTCAACCTGTAGCGCCACAAGCGCAGCCTGTTTCTAGCGGTGGCAGCGGCGTAACGGCAGTCCCAAGTCCAAATTTGGGATCCGGCGTCGCCGGGCCGCCGCCGGGCATGGATAGCCTGCAGACGTACACAATACCCGTCCCGGCAGCGCCCGCAGCAGTGCAGTGAATCTTACTTGTAGCATCCGGCTCGGACGCACAGGCCTTGTGCGCGATGAGCGACGATTTTGCAAATAGCGGATCAATAACCGCGCGATCTTGAAAAGGAGATGTTGTGACTACCGAGTCGAACAGCAAGGGGAACAAGAAACTTCGCGCCAAGCCTGCTTCTCAGCGCGCCGCATCGCAGGGTGTGAGCTTACGCAATATCCATGTTGGAACCTTGCTGCTCTTTATCATGGCGTTGTTTTTTCTGCTGGTGGTGAGCGTTGGCGGGCTAGGCGCCTACTACTTGCAGCAAAACTACAAGTCGGTGCAGGAGATCGGCGACCTGATGGCGCGCGAGCGTACGGTGACCACCATCAACAGCGATATGCTGCGTGCCCGCGTTGGTCTGATGGTAGCAGCCCGTTATTTGCAGGAAGCAGGTTGGGGCGGCACCGATAATTCCACGGCCGGCGGCAAGAAAGCTCTGAGCGAGGCAACGACTCTGCTGGATGGCGTTCGCAAGAGCTTCGGCGCATTCCAGCGGAACATGCTGCAGGATGACACCGGGCATCAGCTTTCCGTGGATTTGATGCGTCGCTACCGCGCTTACATCGACGACGGCGTGGATACCATGACCGACGCCCTGAGCAAGCAGGATTTTTCCACCTTCTATATGGTGAACGATCAATACGGTACGCCACGCAGCGCCGCGTTCATCCAGGCCATCCTCAATTTCAGCCACTATATCGAAGAGCGGCAAGCAGTTCTGAAAAAGCAATCCGCAATGGAATTGCGCAAAGGACTGATTGCAGTGGGTGTTTCGATTCTCCTGTCACTGATCCTGGCTTTGCTGGCACGAGGGATTTTCAATAGCTTGGTTGTAAAACCGCTGGTGTCGGCAGGCCAACTCTTCAATAAAGTGGCCGAAGGCGATCTGACGAGCAAGGTTCCTGTGCGCGGCCGCAATGAAATCACAGTGCTGTACTCGGGCTTTAAGCGCATGCAGGAAAGTCTGATCCGTACCGTGGCGTCAGTGCGCCGTGGCGTGGAAGAAATCGACTCCGGCTCGAAAGAAATCGCTTCCGGCAATGCGGACCTGTCTTCCCGCACCGAACAGCAAGCGGCTTCGCTGGAGCAGACCGCAGCCTCGATGCAGGAGTTGGCTTCGACTGTGAAGCAGAACGCCGAGAACGCGCGCCAGGCCAATCAATTGGCAGCCAGCGCCTCGGAAGTGGCAGTGCGCGGCGGGACGGCCGTATCGGAGGTGATCGGCACCATGCAGGCCATTTCGACCAGCTCGCACAAAATTTCCGAGATTGTGTCGGTGATCGATGGCATCGCCTTCCAGACCAACATTCTGGCGTTGAACGCGGCGGTAGAGGCAGCGCGCGCCGGCGAACAAGGCAAAGGCTTCGCGGTGGTGGCAGGCGAAGTGCGCAGCCTGGCGCAGCGTAGCGCGCAAGCGGCCAAAGAGATCAAGCTGCTGATCGAAGACTCGGTGGGCAAAGTGACGATGGGTTCGGGTCAGGTGGAGCGGGCAGGCGCGACCATGCAGGAGATCGTCGCTTCGGTCAAGCGCGTGACCGACATCATGGGCGAGATATCGGCGGCCTCTGAAGAGCAGGCACGCGGTATCGATCAGGTCAATCGGGCCGTGACGCAGATGGACGAGACCACGCAGCAGAACGCGGCGCTGGTAGAACAGGCCGCCGCCGCGGCGAGCTCCTTGCAGGACCAGTCCGGCAAGCTGGCTGAAGCCGTTGCGATATTCAAGCTCGCCACGGGCGAAGTGATCGACATGCCTTCGCCGTCATTGCCGCAAGGCCAGGCCCCGATTCTGGCGGTGTAGCGCACAAACAAGGCAACACAAGAAAACGGGCCAGGTCGCACGATCTGGCCCGTTTTTTATGCTTTGTTTTTAATGGCCTGCCAGCCCTGAGAGCAGGTGGTCCAGGGTTTCGAAGCCTTGTTGGAACAGGGCTTCGAAATAAGACCCCGAATGCGGCAGGACACTGGTCAGGAGCAATAAGCCGGAGATCAGCGTAACCGGAAAACCTATCGAGAATACGGTCAGCTGCGGCGCGGCACGGTTCAGAATGCCCAAGGACAGATTCATGACGAGCAGGGCGCAGATCAGGGGCAGGGACAGCAGCAGCCCATATGAAAAAATGGCGGCACCCCATTGGACGATCACGCTCCAGCCGTTGCGATCCAAAGCGCCCAGACCGATAGGCAGGATGTCGAAACTGTGAACGAGCGCAGACAATATCAACAGATGGCCATCGAAGGCCAGGAACAGCATGATCGTGATGATGCTCAGAAACTGCGATAGCACTGCGGTATTGGCACCATTGGCCGGGTCGAAAATTTGGGCGAAAGACAGCCCCATTTGCAGGCCGATGAATTCGCCGCCGGTTTCAACCGCGGTGAAGATGATCTGCATGACAAAACCCATGGCCAAGCCTATGACCGTTTGCTCTGCAACCACCAGCAGCGCTTCCCAGGAGTTGATGTCGATGTGAGGGATGTGGCTGATCGCAGGGGCGATGGCTACCGTCAACAGAAATGCCAGACCGATCTTGAACAGATTGGGTACGGCTCTGTGGGAGAAGATGGGGGCGACCAGGATAAGTCCGGTCAGCCGCATGAACGGCCAGAGAAATTGGCCTATCCAGCCGTTGAGCTGGTCCATGGTAAAGGAGATCATGGCGCGATCGTGCGGGCGCGGCCGGTCTGTCGGATCAGGAGACCAGCGAGGGGATCTGGGTGATGATCTGGCGCAGGTAGTCGACCATCAGGCTAAGGAGCCAAGGGCCGAGCACCACCAAGCCCACGCAGATAGCCAACAACTTCGGAATAAATGACAGCGTCATTTCGTTAATCTGTGTGGCAGCCTGGAACACGCTGATCACAAGACCCACGACCAGGCTGATGAGCAAGAGCGGGGTCGCCATGGCCAACGCGACTTTCATGGCCTGGTAGGCCAGCGTCATGACGGTTTCGGCGGTCATCGCAATGTCTTCCCGAAATTCATTGATAGAAGCTTTTGGCCAGCGAGCCCATCAGCAGGTGCCAGCCGTCGGCCAGCACGAAAAGCATAAGCTTGAAGGGCAGGGAGACTGTGGCGGGCGGCACCATCATCATGCCCAGTGCCATGAGCGTACTGGCCACCACCATGTCAATGATGAGAAAAGGGATGAAGATGGTGAAGCCTATCTGGAATGCGGTCTTGAGTTCACTGGTGACAAAGGCCGGGACCAGGATGCTCATGGGCGTCTGGCTCGGATCGTTGAGCGCGGGCGTTTTGGCTAGATCGGCGAACAGCCTCAAATCCGTCTCGCGCGTCTGATGCAGCATGAATGTGCGTAGTGGAACACTGCCGCGGTCCACCGCGGTCTCGAAAGAGATGGTGTTGTTCGATAACGGTTTGTACGCGTCGGTGTAGATTTGGTTGAGCACCGGCGACATGGTGTAGAAAGTCAGAAACAGTGCCATGCCCAGCAACACCAGATTGGGCGGCGTGGACTGTGTGCCCATGGCCGTGCGCAAAAACCCCAGCACGATGATGATGCGGGTGAAACTGGTCATCATCAGCAGCGCTGCGGGCAGAAATGTCAGCGAGGTCATCAGCAGCAGGGTTTGCATGCTGAGCGAGTATGTCTGCGCGCCGCCGGGGCCTGACGTGGCTGTCAGCGCAGGTAGGGTGGCCTGAGCCAGGGTGGTGCCGGGGAAAAGCACCAGGCCGATCAGCGCCAGGAGGGCATAGCGCAGCCATGTCGGTCGCCGGCGCGGTTTCAACGGCGAAGCGAGCGGGCCGTAACGTGAAAAATCAGGCAGCATGGCGATGAATGGGAACGGACGGCGGCTCAGGGGCGCTTGAGCGCTTTGCCGAGCTTTGCGGCCAATGCCTGAGAAAATTCAGAACGAGGCCCCTGCGCAGGGGCTTCAGGCGCCGCTTGCGCCGGCATGGTGTGCAGGAGAGTGATGTTGGTGGTGGTCTGACCCAGCACCAGCCAAGTGTCCTGCGTCTGCACGACCAGCACGTTCTGGCGCGGACCCAGCGACAAGCGGGAAATGAGTTTCAAGCCTGTGCCGCCGCCCTGGCGGCCAGCAAGGCCGCTGCGTCGCGCCATCCAGGCCATCACGAGGATCACCGCTACGACCAGAATCAGGCCCAGCGTAGTACGCAGTACGGCGTCTTGCATCATGCGAGCCTTTGCAGCGCCGCACGGAGAAGACCGAGGCTTTCTGCGCAGTTCGTGGATGCAATGGGCGCTAGGGTCGTCATCTTAACGCCGGCTGTTAAGGCGATTCAGGCGTTCGGACGGCGTAATGATGTCGGTCAGACGGATGCCGTATTTTTCTTCGACCACGACGACTTCACCCTGAGCAATGAGATAGCCGTTGACGAAGATGTCCATGGGTTCGCCAGCCAGCGCTTCGAGTTCGACAATGGAACCCTGACCCAGTTGGAGCAAATTCTTGATGGTCAGGCGCGTGCGGCCCAGCTCGACGGTCAGCTGGACGGGGACGTCCATGATCAGGTCGATATCGGTGCCGCTGGCAGAAGCGCCTTCTCCGCCGGCAAGCGGCTTGAATAGGGATTGCGCAGCGGGCTGGGCGGCAGGAGCCGAAGCTGCGGGCGCTGGCGGCGCTGGCGTAGTCTCGGCGCTTGCGCGCAGTCCGTCTGCCTGGGTGGGCGGCACGGAACGGGCCTGTTCGGCGAGAGCTGCCGACCAATCGTCTGCGGCGGAAGCGGCAGGCTGGGCCGGCGTGCCCGCGGCTTGCTCGGCAAAAGCCTCAGCCCAGTCGTCGGTGCCCGATGAAGGCGACGGAGTCTCGTCAGGTTTATCGGACTGGTCGTTTTGATCAGCCATGTTTTAAGGCCTCGTTGATATCGGAATCGTCGTGTTGAATCGTGTTCTGCACGCGCAGGGCGTACTGTCCATTGAAGACGCCGTAGCCGCACTCCAGGAGCGGCACGCCGTTGGCGTTGACGATAATGGACTCGGGTACTTCGATGGGTATTACGTCGCCGACTTTCATGGCCAGCAGCTCGCGCACGCTGGAGGGAATGCTGACGAATTCGGCGTTCAGGTCAATATCGGCGCTGCGCACCTGACGCGTCAATTGATGTGTCCAGCGCTGATCGACTTCCTCTAGCGCGGTTTCCTGCATCGGACGGGTGAGGATGTCGCGGATGGGCTCGATCATCGAGTAGGGCAGGCAAATGTTCAGATCGCCGCCCTGCGCGCCGAATTCGATACGGAAATGGGAAATGACCACCACCTCGTTGCCGCCGGTAATGTTGGCGAACTTGGTGTGCGTCTCGGAGCGGACATATTCGAATTCGATGGGATAGACCGATTCCCAGGCGCGGCCGTAGCTGTCGAGCGTGAGGTTGAGCAGGCGCCGGATGATGCGTTGCTCGGTGCTGGTGAAATCGCGGCCTTCCACGCGCATGTGATAGCGCCCGTCGCCACCGAACAGGCTGTCGACAACCAGGAACACCAGGCTCGCGTCGTACGACAGCATGGCTGTGCCGCGCAAAGGGCGCAGCTGCACCATGTTGAGGTTGCTGGGAACCGGGATATTGCGTTCGAAATCGGCGTACTTCTGGATGCGGATGGAGCTGACCGTGATGTCGGCGCTGCGGCGCATGAAGTTGAGCAGCACCGTGCGTAGATGACGTGCGAAGCGCTCGTTGATGAGCTCCAGCGTCTGCATGCGCCGACGCACGACGCGTTCCGGCGAGCTCAGATCGTAAGCACGGGTTCCCGGCGGTTCGCTGTCGACGGCCGGAGCACTGCTTTGCTCCTCGCCGGTAACGCCGGCGAGCAAGGCATCGACTTCATCCTGGGAAAGAAACGCCTCATAGGCCATGCTTATTGCACCACGAAATCCGTAAAGAGAACCCCGGAAACATTCTGCCCGTCGGGAATGGGCGCAAAAGGTTTGCTGACGGCAGCCGTGATTTCCTTGACCAGCTTGGCTTTGCCATCAGGCGTCATGACGTCCTGGGGGGTCAGGGAGGACAGAATCATCAGGATGCGGCTGCGAACCTCTGGCATGTACTTTTCGATGCGATCGCTCGATTGTTGATCGCCAAGGCGCAGAGTGATGCCCAGGAACAGCATGCGCTCCGAGTCCTTGCTCTCGAGCATGACCGTGAAAGGCTCGAGTTTTGTGAAGATAGGCGCGGGAACCTGAACCGGAGCAGGCTTGGTGTACTGAACCGTGGCGGGCTGCGAGGATTGGCCTACCGCCTGCTGCAGCGGGTTGAGCTGGCGGCTGGACTGCCAATGCAGGTAGAACCATGTGCCGGTGATGCACAACGCAGCGACGATGAGCAGAATCAGCAGCCAGATCAGCGGACGGATGATACGGCTCAGGCCACCAGAGGAGGAGCCAGCAAGCTTGGGAGGAGATTTGATTGTCGTGGCCATCGGGTTTTAAGTGCGTATGGGTACGGGCGGGAACTGAACCGATACGGATGGATGGAAGCATTCTGCCCGAAATCTGCGACGCCAAGGCACGCGATAAACAGGTCGAAAGCGGGGTAGCTCAGGCTATTACGGGACACATTTTGTCAGACAAAGGTATCTACCAGGGCATTGGCGTCTCGTGTGGCCGAAACCCGCAGCACGGCTGCCGCGGTATTGTTGCCGTCGACCGCCTGAATCGAGGAGGATCGACCCGATTGATCACTCGAAGCCTGTTGCTGCGAGGATTGCGTGTTTTGATCGCCGACGCTGGTCTGGCCCAGCGACAGGCCGGCCTGCTCGAAGGCGGTTTGCAACTGCGGCATGGCCGATTCCAGTGCCTGTCGCACGACTGCGTGGGCCGATACGAACGCGGCGCTGGCAACGCCGTCGGTCAGGCTGATCGTGACGTGCAGCGGGCCCAGATTGGGCGGATCGAGCCGTAATTCGGCCGTCTGGTTGCCGGTCTGCGAGTTGCTGCTGAGCAGGACCATCTGACGGCCGAGATCGGCGTTCCATTGGGCCGAGCCGACAGGCGTAGCAGTCAGGTTGATCACGGCCGGAACCTGACTGGGTGAGGCGCTTGTGACCGATTGGCTGCCCGTTGTCGAGGAAATCGACGACAGTGAGGCCAGGTTGACGCCAGCCTGGGCGGCGGTCACCGC
>NZ_JBQCER010000051.1:0-63998 GCF_051960075.1 Bordetella sp. | reverse complement strand
GCAATGGAGCAGACTATGACTGACACTACCGATATCAAGCCCCGCGTTCGCCGGACCCACCTGGCGCTGTTCGTAAAAGATCCTTTCGCCTCGGCACCCTGGTACGAAGACGTGCTCGGCATGCAGGAGGTCGCCCGCGGCGAGCGCTGGGTGTTCCTGTCGTTCGGCAAGAAGCACCACGACATCGCGCTGATTCGCGTCGACGATCCGCAGAGCACGACACGCGGAACCGTCAACATGCAGCACTACGGGCTCGAGATCGAAGGCGATATGAATGAATTTCGACGCTTGTACGGAATGCTGATCCGGAAGAATGTCGATGTGGTCAAGACCACCGATCACAAGGTCGGATACGGTTTGTACTTCCACGATCCGGACGGCCACCGATTCGAATTCTTCCTGGAGACCGTGCACGACGACGACGAAGGCAAGCGTGTGCTCAATGCTCACCATGCACCGAGCGATCCGTTCGATATTCAGCCTCTCTGACCTCGCATCCACTGCCTAAAAATCGGGACTCGACTAGATGAAGAAACCGAATTTCGGTAGCTACCATATCCGCAAATGGTACCTGCAGATCGAAGATACTCTCGCGGGCGAGACCGGCGCGCCGCCCGATGGAAATCCGCTGCGCAAGATCGTCGTGGCGGCGTGCATCCACAACCCCTTTGCCGGGCGCTATGTGGAAGACCTTTCGCCGTTCATCGGCCCTTCGCCCGATCTCGGACGGGAGTTCGGCCGGCGCATTCAAGAGGCTGCGCAGGGGCAGGCCATCGAAAGTTACGGCAAGGCTGTGCTCGTGGGCATCGATGGAGAGTATGAGCACGGCAACGCGCTGCTCACGAATCCGGCGGCCAACCCGGTGCGCGATGCCGTCGGCGGCGGGAAGTCTTGGGTGCCTTCCACGGGCAAGCGCGGCGGCCCGGGCACCAGCATCGACATACCACTTGCGCACAAGGATGCGCTGTACGTGCGTTCCCATTACGACACGGTCACTGCACAGTTCAACGACGCGCCCAACAGGGATGAACTGCTCGTGATCTGGGCGTTTGCCACGCGCGGCCGTCTTAATGCCCGCCTGGGAGGGCTGAAGGCATCCGAAATCAAGGGCGAAGACGGGCTGCACTGACCGAGGGCAACGGGCATGAGTCGCGAAGACTACCCCCAGGCGGACTGAGGCGCTTTCTTGCGCAAGGAATGATATGCAGATCCGATATCCCGAACTGGCTTTTTTCGTCGACGGCGTTTTCCATGGCCACGCCGGACGCCGTTCCTGCGTGGTCCGCAACCCGGCCGACGAATCGGTGCTCGGGCTTCTTCCCTGGGCGGAACCCGATGAGGTCGACAGCGCGCTGAAAGCCGCGCATCGGGCTTTCCCGTCCTGGCGCGACGCGTCGCCCCTGCTGCGTTCCGACATTCTGCGTCAGGCCGCTCATCTCATTCGCGAACGGGCGGACGAAATCGCTTGCGGCATCACGCTCGACAACGGCAAGCCGTTCGCCGATGCGCGGGCCGAAGTGTTCAATTCCGCCGAACATATCGACTGGCATGCCGAAGAAGGTCGGCGCATATACGGGCGCATCGTTCCTCCGCGCGAACCGAACGTGCGCCAACTGGTGCTGCGCGAGCCCGTCGGCGTCTGCGCCGCCATCAGCCCCTGGAACTTTCCGTTCGGGCAGGCCATCAAGAAGGTCGCGGCGGCGCTGGCGGCCGGCTGCACCATGGTGCTCAAGGGGCCGGCGGAGTCGCCCAGCGCCATTGTCGCCATAGCGCATGCACTGCAGGACGCCGGGCTGCCGCCAGGCGTGTTCAACATTGTCTGGGGCAATCCGGTCGATATTTCCCGGCGCTTCATCGAATCGCCCCTGGTCCGCGCCATTTCGTTCACCGGCTCGGTGCCGATCGGCCGCGAGCTTGCCTCGCAAGCCGCGTTCCACATGAAACGCATGAGCATGGAGCTCGGAGGGCACGCGCCCGTGCTCGTATTCGACGACGCCGACCTCGATCGGGCAGCCGCGCTGCTCGCCCGCCTCAAGACCCGCAATGCGGGCCAGGTGTGCGTATCGCCGACGCGCTTTTTCGTGCAGCGAGGCGTTCACGATCGCTTCGCCGACGCCTTCCGCAAGGCATTGTCGGCCGTCAGGATCGGCCAAGGCTTCGAAGAGGGCGTGCAGATGGGGCCGCTTATCCACGAGCGCCGGTTCCAGTCCATCGTCGATCTCGTCGACGACGCGCGCCGCGAAGGAGCAGACCTCGTGACCGGAGGAAGGCGCATAGGCGAACGCGGCTGGTTCCACGAACCGACGCTGCTTGCGAACGTGCCCGACACGGCGCGCATCATGCAAGAAGAGCCCTTCGGACCGCTGGCCGCGCTCTCGTCTTTCTCGACTATCGACGAGGCGCTCGAACGGGCCAACGCCTTGCCGTTCGGCCTGGCGGCGTACGTTTTCACGAACTCTTTCCGGGTGTCGACTCGCGTCGCGAACGGCCTGCAAGCCGGCATGGTGAATATCAACCATTCCGGAATGGCCAACCCAGAGCTGCCTTTCGGCGGCGTGAAAGACAGCGGGTTTGGCAGCGAAGGAGGAACAGAGTCGTTCGACAGTTTCCTCGTTACCAAGATGATTTCGCAGGTTTGAGCAGAACGGCCTGTTCGAACTGCAAGACCCGCCGCCACCGGTATCGGCCGAGCCACCGGCCAAACTCATTCAAACATCAGGAGAAACGAACATGGATTTGAACCTCGAAGGCAAGGTCGCCGTGGTGACCGGAGGCAGTCTCGGCATCGGACGCGCCGTCGCGGAGGCCTTTGCGCGCGAAGGCGCGCGCGTGGCCATCGTCGCGCGCAGCCGCGGGCCGCTCGAGCAGGCGGCGCGCGAAATCTCCGAGGCGACGGGAGGAGATATTCTTCCCGTGCCGGCCGACGTGAGCGACACCGCTCAGGTACAGGCTGCCATGGATCTCGTGGCCGAGCGCTTCGGACAGCTCGACATCCTGGTCAACGGCGCGGCCCACCCGGGCGGCCTGGTGCGCAGCGAAATCGAGAACGCCAGTCCCGAGGGCCTGCTCGACGATATCAACATCAAGGTGGTGGGATACATGCGCTGCGCGAAGGCCGCCTCGGCCCACATGCGCAAGAACGGGTTCGGCCGCATCATCAACATCGGCGGGCTGACCGGGCGCGGTAGCAAACAACTCTCCGGCATGCGCAATGTGGCCATCTGCCACATGACCAAGACCTTGTCCGACCAGTTGGGACCCGCGGGCATCACCGTCAATGTCATCCATCCGGGCGTGGTCGAAACACCGCATATTCACGAACTCTATGAAAAGGAAGCGAAGCTGCAGGGGCTGACCGCCGGCGAGGTCGAAGCCAATTATGCCAAGGCGACGCCGATTCGCCGGGTGCTGCAGACCAACGAAATCGCGGATGTGGTGCTGTTCCTCGCATCCGGCCGTGCCGCGGCCATCACGGGTGAATCGATCGCTGTCGATGGCGGTATCACGCGCGGCATTTTTCTCTGACGCCGGGCGCGCGATCTATTATTAATTAAATCTATCAATTAATAATTATTAATTGATAGATTTAATGGTTCATTTGCGAATCCCCATCACTGACGATCACTTTTGGTATTATTATTTTCGTGATTTTTGTTTGTTTGGTACTACAAAATCATGAGGTAGTGCACGAATGATCCTCTCGGCGGATCTCCACGGCAAAACATGGGCAGGAAGGATGAAGCCCAATGCCCGCAAGGAATGCGGGGGATGCCTGGGTCATGCGTGAGAGGGGAAGAACAACCCGTTCAAAAGGAACCACCATGGATCGCCGTGACTTCAATCGCCGTCTCGCCACGCTTCTCGGGGCAGGGATGCTCCCCACGGTCAATGCGCACGCTGCGCAAGTTGCGTTGCCGAGCATGATCGATTTGATCGTGCCTTTTGCCCCCGGCGGCGGAACGGACCAGCTTGCCCGCGCGCTCGCCCAGGTCGTTACGCCCGATTTCGCGGGCAGCAATATCGTTGTGGAAAACAAGCCTGGCGCCAACGGCGCCATTGCGGCACGCTTTGTCTCCAATCAAAAGGCGGACGGCGGCACCGTGCTGCTCGGGAGTTCAAGCACCCAGGCGCTCGGTCCGCTCATTCTCAAATTTGAAATCGATCCCATCAAAGATCTCACGCCGGTTTCGCTTCTTGCGGAGATAGCAAACGTGCTGGTGGTGCCGGCCGAATCGAAGATCAAGACCCTTGCCGACTACATCGCATACGCCAAGAATCACATCGTGACATTCGGCTCCTTCGGCGTTGGATCTTCGGGGCATCTATATGGACTGCTATTTGCGGCGACGGAAAAAATACAGCTTACGCATGTTCCCTACAAAGGCTCGAGCCAGGCGATAACCGACATGCTCGGCGGGAACGTCGACAGCGTATTTCTGACTACCAGTGCAGTGTACGGATTGGCGAAAGCCGGCAAAGTCCGGGTGCTTGCCGTAACCGGACCGCATCGAACCGGTTTGTTCCCCGAAGTTCAGACGTTCAAGGAGCTGGGAGTCCGATCGCTCGATTTCAACGGCTGGTTCGGACTTTTCGCCCCCAAGGGGACGCCGCCGGAAATCGCCCGATCTATTGCCGATCGCACAAATTCCGCGACGAAGGATAAAGACTTCGTTCAACGCATGAAGAGCGAGGGCTATGACTGGGTCGGAGGCGGTCCGCAGGTCCTGGACCGGGAACTGCGCTCCTCGATCGATATTTACAAGAAAATCCTGGCAAAAAATCCCATTAAGATCTGAGAGTAGAAAGTCATGCATGGTATTGAATTGACGGTTCGCAAGTGGAGCGTGAGCCAGGAAGAAACCCTGACCACCGAACTGGGCATGTCCGCCGACGGCGAGCCGCTGCATAAATATGCAATTGCCGCCACGATCAAAAATCCTTATGCCGGCCAGTTTGGCCCGTCTTTGGAACCCATAGTCGCCGCGTCCGAGTCGCTGGGCCATGAGTTTGCGCGCCGCATCAAAGCGGCTGTCGGAGATCGCGCGATCGAAAGCTACGGCAAGGCATGCATCGTCGGCACGGCGGGCGAATACGACCACGGAAATGCGTTCATCACGACAGTGTTTGCCGAGCCAATACGAGCGGCCGTGGGCGGCGCGAAAGCCTGGATCCCATCGACGGGGAAGCGCGCGTCGCTGGGAAGCCAGATCGACGTTCCGCTGGCCCATAAAGATGCGCTCTACGTGCGCTCGCATTACGATACTTATACCTTGGCGTTTCCCGATGGTCCGGCGCCCGACGAGGTGGTCGTCGTTGTGGCGCTTGCAACGCGCGGACGCCTTCGAGCTCGCCTGGGGGGGCTGAAATCCAGCGAAATCAAGGGAGAAAATGGACTTTATTGAAGAGGCGGCGCCGCTTCGCCGCCAAGCCGAAGACGCGCTTCGCCGGAGAATCCTCTCCGGAGAACTGTCGCCGGGAGACCGGCTGAAAGAGCGCGAGCTTGTCGAGTTGCTGGGCGTGAGCCGCACCTCCATTCGCGAGGCCTTGCGCCAGATCGAAGCCGAGGGCCTGGTCACGCTCGAGCCGAACAGAGGCCCCGTCGTTTCGCGCCTGAGCTATGAGGATGTCGAAGATCTATACGAAGCTCGCGGTGCCTTGGAGGCCCAGGCGTGCATCGGATTCGCATCGCGCGCCACCAGCCGCCATATGCTCGAACTGCAGGACGCATTCGGCGAGCTTCGTGCGCTCGCTCTTGCCGGCGATATAGAAGGAACGGTCAGACTGAGCGACCGGTTCTACGATGCGATTCTGGAAGGAAGCGGAAATCGATTGCTCAAGAGAATGCTGCGCCAGCTCCACAATCGAATCGTGCTTTTGCGGCGCACCTCGCTGTCGGAAGGCGGTAGATTGCCCGAGACTCTGGCTGAGCTTACCCAGATTTTCGAAGCATTGGTTGCGCGCGACGACCGGGCGGCCGCGGCTGCATCCCGGCATCACGTGCAACAGGCCGAACGCGTAGCGCTAAGGGTAATTCGCAATGCCGGGAAAAAATGATTCGAATCGTCAAGATCTGGCACCTGCAGGCGCCCCCATGGACGGTCTGAAAGGAGAATCCGCCGCATCTTGCATGGCCAGGGACTGCTATATCGCGCTCAACGGACTCAAGTTCCATTATGCCGAGTGGGGGCCGGCCGATGCCCCGGCCGTGATCATGCTGCATGGCCTTCGAAGCTACGCGATGACATTCGAACCGCTGGCCATGTTGCTATGCAATCGGTTTCGCGTCATATCGCTGGATCAGCGGGGGCGAGGCCTTTCGGATTGGGACCCCGCAGCGAATTACTACGCCGACCAGTATGTGAGCGATCTGGGAGCTCTGGTCGATGCGCTCAGCCTGGACCGTTTTCACTTGCTTGGCCATTCGCTCGGAGCCATCAATGCGCTCTATTACTCAAGGGATCACGGGGAGCGTCTGCTCAGCCTGATTCTCGAGGAATACGGTCCCGGATCCGAGGCGCAGGGAGCCGGCCAGGATCGCATCAAGCGGGAGCTTCAACAAACGCCGTTGAAATTTGAATCCTGGGCCCAGGCAGCCCGGTTTTGGCGCGACGCGCGACCACATATATCCGAAGTCGCGCTGGCTTCGCGCTTGAAATATTCGCTGAAGGAGACGGCTGACGGAATCGTCTGGCGCCACGATCAGGCAGGCATTGCCCAGGCCCGCCTGGAGCCCGCTCCGGGCCATGCTCTGCCCGATCTTTGGCCGGCGGTGCGCAAGCTCGGATGTCCCACGCTGTTGCTGCGCGGAGCGCGCTCGGATTACCTGTCCGCCGAAACTGCCGAGAAAATGGCGCGGCTGAATGAGCGGATACTGATCGAGGAGATTCCCGAGGCCGGGCATTATGCCCACGACGACAATGCATTGGCGTTCGAGCGTGCGGTGCTCCGGTTCTTGAGCTCGGTCGAGACGCCATCATGTTGATCGGACTCCCTCCGCCCTATCGACGGCTCATAGCATCAGCCAATGCGAGGTTTTAAAACCGTCGCGTGACGCAAATGTAAGTCGAGGATCCCGGAGGAATCCGAAGCACGGGGCGGCCATCCGCAGCCCACCGGGCGAGCATCGGAATTCCGCAGGGCAGCCTTGGCGCCTCAAGAACTCAATCTAGGCGGCTTAAGAACTCAGTCAGCGGCAAGCAATCGAACCCAACCAGCGACAGCAAGCCATGTCAGCAAGTCGTATCATTAACGTTTTCCCCAGTCTTCCCGCCTAGAAATCCGCCATGACCACGACCATCAAAGAAGACGACCTGATCCAGTCGATCGCCGACGGCATCCAGTTCATCAGCTACTACCATCCGACGGACTACATCCGGCACCTGGCCCGCGCCTACGAGCGCGAGGAGAGCCCGGCCGCCAAGGACGCGATCGCCCAGATCCTCACCAACTCGCGCATGAGCGCCGAGGGCCGCCGCCCCATCTGCCAGGACACCGGCATCGTCAACGTCTTCATGAAGATCGGCATGGACGTGCGCTTCGACACCCGGCGCACCCTGCAGGAACTGTGCGACGAAGGCGTGCGCCGCGGCTACCTGAACCCTGAGAATCCGCTGCGCGCCTCGGTGCTGGCCGACCCCCTGTTCGAGCGCAAGAACACCAAGGACAACACGCCCTGCATCCTCAACGTCGAACTGGTGCCCGGCGACAAGGTCGACGTGCAGATCGCCTCCAAGGGCGGCGGTTCGGAGAACAAATCCAAGTTCGCCATGCTCAACCCCAGCGATTCGCTGGTGGACTGGGTGCTCAAGACCGTGCCGACCATGGGCGCGGGCTGGTGCCCGCCGGGCATGCTGGGCATCGGCATCGGCGGCACGGCCGAGAAGGCCATGCTGATGGCCAAGCAGTCGCTGATGGAAGACATCGACATGTACGAACTGCAGGCCCGCGGTCCGCGCGACAAGACCGAGGAACTGCGCCTGGAGCTGTACGAGAAGGTCAACGCCCTGGGCATCGGCGCGCAGGGCCTGGGCGGCCTGACCACCGTGCTGGACATCAAGATCAAGATGTTCCCCACGCACGCGGCCTCCAAGCCCGTGGCCATGATCCCCAACTGCGCGGCCACCCGCCATGCGCACTTCGTGCTCGACGGCTCGGGCCCGGCGCACCTGCGGGCGCCCGCGCTGTCCGAGTGGCCCGACGTGCACTGGGCGCCGGACTACAACAAGTCCAAAAAGGTCGACCTGGACACGCTCACCAAGGAAGAAGTCGCTAGCTGGAAGCCGGGCCAGACCCTGCTGCTGTCGGGCAAGATGCTCACCGGCCGCGACGCCGCGCACAAGCGCATCCAGGACATGCTGGCCAAGGGCGAGAAGCTGCCCGTGGAATTCGCCAATCGCGTCATCTACTACGTGGGCCCGGTCGATCCGGTGCGCGATGAAGCCGTGGGCCCGGCGGGCCCCACGACCGCGACCCGCATGGACAAGTTCACCGAGATGATGCTGGCGCAGACCGGCCTGATCGCCATGATCGGCAAGGCCGAGCGCGGCCCGGCCGCCATCGAGGCCATCAAGAAGCACAAGTCGGCCTACCTGATGGCCGTGGGCGGCGCCGCCTACCTGGTGTCCAAGGCGATCCGTTCGGCCAAGGTGGTGGGCTTTGCCGACCTGGGCATGGAAGCCATCTACGAGTTCGAGGTTCAAGACATGCCCGTGACCGTGGCGGTCGACGCCGGCGGCGTATCGGTGCACAACACCGGCCCGAAGGAATGGCAGGCCAAGATCGGCAAGATTCCCGTCGCGGTGGCCTGATCCGCCGGGTACCGAGACCAAGCCCCGCATCGCGGGGCTTTTTTCTGTCCCGCAGCGGCAATGGATAGGTCGGAATATAAACAGGAAAACTTGCAAGTTTTCCTGTTTATATCTATGCTTCATTCATGACTGCTGCCCCTGTTGCATCGCTATCGCTGGAAACGACCATTTCCGAGCTCGCGCTGGCGATCGGCCAACTCCTGCGGCGCTTGCGCGCGGAATCGAATCCCGACGGGCTGACGTGGTCGCAGACCATGGCCTTGTCGCGGCTGGAGAAGGCCGGCCCGGCTACAACCGCGGATCTCGCGCGCATGGAGTCGGTAAAACCGCAGTCCATGGGCGCGACGCTCGCCGAACTGGAGCGGGAGGGACTGGTCCTGCGCCAGTCTCATCCGACCGACGGCAGGCAGGTACTTTTTGCGCTGACGGCCGAGGGCGTCCAGGCGCGGCGCAAACGCAGCGCCGCCAAGCAGAAGTGGCTGCTTGCCGCAATGGCCGAACTCGATCCCGGGGAGCGGCAGACGCTGGTGTCGGCGGCCGCTCTCATCAAGCGCTTGAGCGAAGCTGAACCGGAAGACCCGCAGGCTCGCGGCCATTCCGGCGACGGGACGCTGCGCGATCTCTGACCAGATTGGAAAAGGGGTTCAACGATGAACTGGCTTTACGATGTGGCTTATTTTTTCGGCGGCATTTTTCTCGCGAACGCGATCCCGCATCTTGTCAGCGGCATGATGGGACGGCCTTTTCAGAGTCCTTTCGCCAGGCCGCCGGGCGCAGGCCTTTCCTCGTCTACGGTGAATGTCTTGTGGGGTTTCTTCAACGCTGCCGCCGGCTATGCGCTCGTTTGCCGGGTCGGCGATTTCGGCCTGAAGAATACGGGCGACATGCTCGCGTGCGGTGCCGGTGCGTTGCTGATCGCGCTTTTCTCGGCCCGGCATTTCGGCCGTTTCCACGGCGGCAATGCGCCGGAGCATTCCTGAGTGTCCAGGCATGGGTGATGCCCGGGTGCGCTCGCGCACAAGCTTCGCATCGGAAGGCCTGGACGCCGAGGCGTGGAAGATCACGGTTGTGGCGATGTTCGGCGCGCTGCTCGCGCAACTGGATGCGACGATCGTCAACGTATCGCTGTCCAGCCTGGCCGCGGATTTGCACGCGCCGCTTTCGACGATTCAATGGGTCACCAGCGGGTATCTGCTCGCGCTCGCATTCGCCTTGCCCTTGAACGGCTGGCTGATCGAGCGCGTTGGCGCCAAGGCGCTTTATCTTTGGTGTTTTTCGATCTTCACGATCAGCTCTGCGCTTTGCGGGCTGGCGTGGTCGGCGGGCTCGCTCATCGGTTTTCGCCTCGTGCAGGGAGCCAGCGGCGGATTGCTGGCGCCGATGGCGCAGATGATGATCAAGCGGGCGACAGGTCCGCATTTCACGCGTGTCGCGGGCTACGCTGCCCTCCCTGTGCTGCTCGGGCCGCTGCTCGGCCCGGTCATCGCCGGAGCAATACTGCATTACGCGACATGGCGCTGGCTGTTCCTGGTGAATGTTCCGCTCGGCGCCCTTGCCTTCGCGCTGGCGGTGCGCTTTCTGCCGAACGACGAGCAGGACTACGCCGCGCGCAAACTCGACTGGATGGGACTTTTCCTGCTTTCGCCCGGCCTGATGCTCGTTCTCGTCGGGGCAGAGCATGTCGATCGGCCATCGGGCATTGCCACGGTCGCAGCGGGAGCGCTGTCGCTTGCCGCATTCATTTATGTGGAAAAGAGCAAGGGCACCGATGCGTTGATCGATCTGGACCTGTTCCGTCGGCGGGTGTTTTCAGCCGCATCGCTTACCCAGTTTTTTTCCAACGGCGTTCTGTTTGCCGGACAGATGCTCATCCCCTTGTTCCTGGTCCAGGCCTGCGGCCGGTCTCCTGCGGCGATGGGCTGGATGCTTGCGCCGATGGGCCTGGGCATGATGGCCGCCATGCCCTCTTTAGGCTTTCTCACCGGGCGTTTCGGCGATCGCCCGGTGGCCGTTGCGGGCGCTCTCTTGTCGCTCGTATCGACCCTGGCGCTGGTCTGGCAGGCAACGCGGGGCCTGGACCAGGCCGTCCTGGCCGGCGTCATCTTCATGCGCGGCGTGGGCCTGGGAGCGGTGGGACTGCCCGCCATCTCCCTGGCCTATGCGTCTGTCGAGAAAGGCGCCCTGCCCATGGCCACCACCACGCTCAATATCGTGCAGCGGATCGGCGGCCCCATCCTCACGACAGGTTGTGCGCTGTTTCTTTCCTGGGCCTTGCAGGGGCAGGTGAGTCGTTTCGGCCTGAACGCCTGGGCCTGGGCTTTCCTGGCGCTAGCCGCGCTGCACGCTGTCATGGTGCTGGCGGCGATGCTGCTGCCCGCTGTACGCGAAGCGTGAATCTTGCGAGAGTATCCCACCGGAAACCAGGCGCACGGATCGCGCACGGCTTCGCGGATGTCTTGATGATTGTGGTCGCTGGCTGTATCGGTGATGGCGTCAGAGGGCGCGGGTGAGATGGAATAATGGTAAAGCAAGACGACAGGAGATCAACAATGAACCAATCCGACCCGGCCGCCTGGATCGGCCGCGGCGAAACCATGGCCGACGAGCTGGACGAGACCGCCGTAGGCCGCGTGACGGCCACACTGGGCGGTCCGGGGCTCAAGGCCGGCGATCCGCTTCCCCCCTTGTGGCAATGGGCCTTCTTCATCTCGGCCGTTTCCATCGACGGCGTGGGGCCCGATGGCCATCCGGCGCGCGGCGGCTTTCTTCCGCCCGCCGGCAACGACCGCAACCGCATGTGGGCCGGCGGCCGCGTCGAATTCACCGCGCCCCTGCGCGTGGGCGTTCCCGCCGAGCGCCGCTCCACCGTGATCGACGTCAAGCAAAAGACCGGCCGCACCGGCTCGCTGATGTTCGTGACCGTGCGCCACGAATACTGGCAGGACGGCGTCATCGCGATCTCGGAAGAGCAGGACATCGTCTACCGCCAGCCTTCCCCGCCCAAGCTCGTAGGCACCGAACCGGCTCCGGCCGCGGCGTGGCGCGAGACCATGCATCCCACGCCGGTGCTGCTGTTCCGCTATTCGGCGGTGACCTTCAATGGCCATCGCATCCATTACGATCATCCCTACGTGACGCAACAGGAAGGCTATCCCGGTCTGGTCGTGCACGGCCCGATGATTGCCACGATGATGGTCGCGGCGTTTCGGCGCGCCCATCCGGACAGCAGGCTTTTGAGTCTGTCTTATCGCGGGCTGCGGCCGCTGGTCGCACCCACGCCTTTCGACGTTGCCGGCCGCATGGTCGAGCCCGGCGTGGCCGAATTGTGGGCCGAGCAGGACGGCACCCTGGCCCACCAGGCCCATCTGAGGTTTACCGCATGAGCAACGCAGCCCCTCGTCCGCTGGACGGCATCACCGTCGTCAGTTTCGAGCACGCCATCGCCGCACCTTTCTGCACCCGCCAGCTGGCGGACATGGGCGCGCGCGTCATCAAGGTCGAGCGCCCCGGCGTGGGCGATTTCGCCCGCAACTACGACGAGCGCGTGCGCGGCCTGTCCTCGCATTTCGTCTGGACCAATCGCTCGAAAGAAAGCCTGACGCTGGATCTGAAGCACCCGGCGGCCCAGGACGTATTGCAGCGCCTGCTGGCGCAGGCCGCGGTGCTGGTGCAGCCCCTGGCGCCCGGCGCCGCGGCCCGCCACGGCTTGTCCTTCGAGGCGCTGCATGCAGCGCATCCGCGGCTCATCGTGTGCGACATCTCGGGTTACGGCGAAGGCGGTCCCTATCAGGACAAAAAGGCCTACGACCTGCTGATTCAAAGCGAGAGCGGCTTCGTGTCGGTCACCGGTTCGCCCGAAGAGCCCGCCAAGGCGGGCTGTTCCATCTCGGACATCGCTGCGGGCATGTACGCGTATTCGGGCATCCTGAACGCGCTGTTGCTGCGAGGCAAGACCGGCACGGGCAGCCGCATCGACGTCTCCATGCTCGAGAGCATGGTCGAGTGGATGGGCTTTCCCATGTACTACGCTTTCGACGGCGCGCCGCCCCCCGTGCGCGCCGGCGCGGCCCACGCCACCATCTACCCCTACGGCCCTTTTCCCGTCGGCGCGGGCAAGACCATCATGCTGGGCCTGCAGAATGAACGCGAATGGCAGGTGTTTTGCGACAAAATTCTGAATAGGCCCGAACTGGCGGACGACGAGCGCTTTTCGTCCAATTCGCGCCGCACGGTCAATCGCGAGGCTTTGCGCGCCATCATCGTCGAGACTTTCGCCACGATGAGCCTGGACGAAGTGACCGACAAGCTGGAGGCCGCGCAAATCGCCAACGCCAGCGTCAACGACATGGCCGGCGTATGGGCCCATCCGCAATTGCGCGCGCGCGACCGCTGGCGCGACATCGGCAGCGCCACGGGCGCGCTGCCCGCGCTGCTGCCGCCGGCGTCGAACAACGCGTTCGAGCCGCGCATGGACGCAATCCCGGACCTAGGCCAGCACACCGACGCAGTGCTGGCCTCGCTGGGTTTCGACGCGGACCAAGTGTCCAGGCTGCATGCCGAAGGAGCCGTGTGATGCCGCAAGCCATCGTGCGCTCGGCCCTGTTCGTGCCGGCCTCGCGCGCCGAGCGCATACCCAAGGCTCTGGCCAGCGGCGCGGACACCGTCATCGTCGATCTGGAAGACGCGGTCGAGCCTGCGGCCAAGCCCGCGGCGCGGCAGGCTCTGGTCGAGTTTCTCGACGCGAATCCTGCTGTGCGCCTGTGGGTGCGCGTGAACGACGCCACGACGCCCTGGCACGAAGAAGATCTGGCCGCGCTCCGTGGCCAGCCCGGCGTGGCTGCCGTCATGCTGCCCAAGGCCGAATCCGCGGCCCAGGTAGCCCGTGCGGGGCAGGGCAGGCCGGTGGTGCCCATCATTGAAACCGCACGCGGCCTGGTCCAGATAGCCGACGTCGCCGCCGGAGCGGGCGTGGACAGGCTGGCCTTCGGCAGCCTCGATTACGGTGTGGATCTGGCGTTCACGCCGGATACTGCAGCTGCGGCCGCGCTACTCGATCACGCTCGCGGCTTGGTGCTGCTGCACAGCCGCGCTGCGGGCCTGGCCGCGCCGATGGACGGCGTATATCCCGACATCGGCGACGTCCAGGGCTTGCGCGCAGCGGCCGAGCGCGCCTGTCACATGGGCTTCTCGGGCATGCTGTGCATTCATCCCACGCAGATCGAAGCGGTGCATGCCGCATTCATGCCCGCACAGTCCGACATCGACTGGTCGTGCCGTGTGCTCGCGGCTCAACGCGCGAGCGGCGCCGGCGCTTTTCGCTTCGAAGGCAAGATGGTCGACGCGCCGGTGCTGGCGCGTGCACGGCAGGTGCTGGCGCGCGCGGGCATCGCGTCCGCCTGAGCCGAAGACGCCTACCGATTTTCTGCAGGCAAGCGCTCGATCGCTTGCCCGGCGACGCCGGCGATCAAGTCGCCTATCGGGCCCTGCGGCAGCACGATCGTAGGCGCCAGGTCCTGCAGAGGCCGCAGTACGAAGGCGCGTTCATGCATGCGCGGGTGCGGCAGTATCAGCCGCGGCGTGTCCAGGACGGCGTCGCCATGCAGCAGCAAATCCAGATCCAATGTGCGCGGCGCATTGCGGTAAGGGCGTTGGCGGCCGTGCCTGAGTTCGATAGCCTGCAGCGCATCGAGCAAGGACAAGGGCTCCAGCGTCGTGGCGAGCAGCGCCGCGGCATTGATGAAATCCGGTCCCGAGGCGTCGACCGGTGCGCTGCGGTAGAAGGGCGAGACCGTGCAGGCCTGCACGCCGGACAGCGCGGCGATCTCTCGCAAAGCGGTGCGCAGCGTCGCGCCGCTGTCCCCCAGGTTCGAACCCAGCCCGATATAAGCCTGTATGGGCGCGGAGCAACGCGCAGGATGCATGGCCGGCGCTTATCAGCCCAACGATTCGGGCGCCGCGTCGCCGCCGGCCGGCCCATCCCCCACCGGCTTGCGGCGTGGGCGGCGACGGCGCTTGCGGACCGGCGCTTCGCTGACTTCGCGCGGCAGGCGCGAGGTTTCCTCGATCATCTCGGCGCGGGTTTCGTCGTTGGCGTTGGCCAGATCCATCCACCATTGTGCCAGTACGCTGTCGAATTCGCCGGCCGCCGCGCGCAGCTGCAGGAAATCGCAGGCCGCGCGGAAACGCGGCTGCTCGATCATGCGATAGATGGCCTTGCCCTGGCGGCGCTCGAAGCGCGGCTGCATGAACCAGATCTCGCGCATGTCGGAAGAGAAGCGGCGCTGGATCGCGAGCTTTTCGGTCTGCTCGTCGAGCACCGAGTCGGCCGCCTCGCTCAGGGCCGGAATCGTGTGTCCGCCCTGCGCCATGATTTGTTTCCAGCGCGCATCGACCTGAGGCCACAGCAGTGCGGCAAAGAGGAAGCTGGGGCTGATGCCGCGTCCGGCGCGTACGCGCGCGTCGGTGCGGTCCAGCGCTTCTTCGATGAAGCGGCGGCCGCCCGGCTGCTCCAGCACGATGTCCAGCAGGGGCAGCATGCCGTGGTGCAGGCCGGCTTCGCGCAACTGCTTGAGGCAGTCGATGGCGTGGCCGCAGGTCAGCAGCTTGAGCATCTCGTCGAACAGGCGCGAGGCCGGCACGTTCTCGATCAGATCGGCCAGCGCCTGGATGGGCTTGCTGGTGCCGGGTTCGATCGCGCCGTTGAGCTTGGCGGCGAACCGCACCGCGCGCAGCATGCGCACCGGGTCTTCGCGGTAGCGCTGCTCGGGGTCGCCGATCATGCGGATCTGGCGTTTCTTCAGATCCTGCACGCCTTGGTGGTAGTCGATGACCAGTTCGGTATGCGGGTCGTAGTAGAGCGCATTGATGGTGAAGTCCCGCCGTGCGGCGTCCTGCTCCTGCGAGCCGAACACGTTGTCGCTGAGAATGCGGCCGTGCTCGTCGGTCTTCTGCTCGCCGTTGGCCGGCGCGCGGAAGGTCGAGGTCTCGATGATTTCCTGGCCGAAGACCACATGCACCAGTTGAAACCGCCTGCCGATGATGCGGGCGCGGCGGAACAGGGCGCGCACCTCCTCGGGCGTGGCGTTGGTGGCCACGTCGAAGTCTTTGGGCTCCAGGCCCAGGATCAGGTCGCGCACCGCGCCGCCCACGACATAGGCCTCGTAGCCTTGTTGCTGCAACACTTCGCAGACTTTCACGGCGTGGCGCGAGACGTTGCGCCGGTCTATGCCATGCTGGTCGCGGCCGATACGCTGCGGGCCTGCGCTGGCAGCCGGGGTGAACAGGCGGCCGACGAATTTCTTGATGGTTGAAGTGATCATTACGACTTGGCGTCCTGAACGTGATCGAACAGGTCGAGCACTTGCCAGCCCTGCTTTTGCGCGATGGCGCGCAGCGAAGGGCTGGGGTTGGCGGCGATAGGCCGGGTGACGTGCTCCAGCAGAGGCACGTCGTTGATGGAGTCGCTGTAGAAGAACGAGGCGCCGAAGTCGGCGATGGACAGGCCCATGCCGGCGAGCCATTGGTTCACTCGCGTCACCTTGCCCTCTTTGAAGCTGGGCGTGCCGGCGATGCGGCCGGTGTAGCGGCCGTTTGCGTACTCGGCTTCGGTACCGATGAGATGCGGGATGCCGAAGGCGCGTGCGATAGGCGCGGTGACGAAGGTGTTGGTAGCCGTGACGATGGCGCAGAGGTCGCCGGCTTCGAGGTGCTGGCGCACCAGGTTTACCGCCGCAGGCTGGATGGCGGGGCGGATCACCTCGCGCATGTAGTCCTCGTGCCACAACGCCAGATCGTCGGGGGTGTGGGCCGCCAGGATGCCCAGCATGAATTCGGCTGCCTGCCCGGCCGTGAGATCGCCGCGGTTGTAGCGCTCCATCAGCTCGTCGTTGCGGCGCAGGGCCTGCTCGGGATCGCCGATGCGGCCGCTGCGCGCCATGAACTCGGCCCATTGGTAGTCGCTGTCCAGCGGAATCAGCGTGTGGTCCAGATCGAACAGGGCGAGTCGTTGTGAGGCGGTCATGGTGTCTGAGTTTCAGGGTCTGCGAGCATGGCGCGCAGCAAAGGAAGCGTGATTGCGCGCCGCTGCGCCAGCGAATAGCGGTCCAGCGCGTCGAGCAGGGCGCTCAGTTTTCGGATGTCGCGCTCGTGGTGCGTCAGCATCCAGTTCAGGACTTCCGGCGCCAGCTGCAGGCCTCGCTCGGCCGCCTGAGCCGATAGTGCGGCAAGCTTGTCGGCATCGGACAGCGGATCGAGCCGAAATACCAGCCCCCACCCCAACCGGGTGCGCAAGTCCTCGCGCAGCGGCATGGAAAGGGGCGCGCGGTCGCCCGCGACAGCCAGCGCGAAGGCCCGGCCGGTGGCCGCAGATTCGCGCCAACGATTGTACAAGGCGAAGAGGGCCGACTGCCGGGCCTCGTCCATGCGATGCACGTCGTCCACGGCGACCAGCGTGGGCAGTTCGGCCTGCGGGTCCGCCTGGGCCAGCGCGAGGAAGTCCCGGGCATCCTGATCGGCCTGCAGATAGGCGCCGCCCGGCTGGTCTGCCAGGCCGCGCAGCAGGTGGCTGCGGCCGCAGCCGGCCGGGCCCCAGAGATACAGGGCCTGTCCGGTCTTCAGGCTGCGGGCGGCGGCCAGGGCCGCGCCGTTGGGGCCGGCGATATAGTTGCCCAGGGTTGGCGCCGGGGCGGGCAGGACGTCTAGCAGGAGCTGGCGGCTCATTTAAAAGAATGCGATAGACAAAGAGAACAGCGGGGCTGGGGCGGCGTTTCCGGCAATGCGGTATGGCATCGTAAAATCCCGCCTATCCGCCCAAATCCTTCAATTGTTACATAGGCCACGGTTTTTCTCATGACGAATCCCACCTCCGCCCCCCTCACTTACCGCGATGCCGGCGTCGACATCGACGCGGGCGACGCGCTGGTCGATCGCATCAAGCCGCTGGCCGCACGCACCATGCGCGCCGGCGTGCTGGCCGGCATCGGCGGCTTCGGCGCCCTGTTCGAAGTGCCCAAGAAGTTCAACGAGCCGGTGCTGGTGTCGGGCACCGACGGCGTGGGCACCAAGCTGCGCCTGGCCTTCGAGTGGAACCGCCACGACACGGTGGGCATCGACCTGGTGGCCATGAGCGTCAACGACATTCTGGTGCAGGGCGCCGAACCCCTATTCTTCCTCGACTACTTCGCCTGCGGCAAGCTGTCGGTGGACACCGCCGCTGCGGTGGTGGGCGGCATTGCGCGCGGCTGCGAACTGGCGGGCTGCGCCCTGATCGGCGGCGAAACGGCCGAAATGCCCGGCATGTATCCCGACGGCGAATACGATCTGGCCGGCTTCGCGGTGGGCGCAGTCGACAAGCCGGCCATCATCGACGGCAAGTCCATCCAGGCCGGCGACGTGGTGCTGGGCCTGGCTTCCAGCGGCGCGCATTCCAATGGCTACTCGCTGGTGCGCAAGATCCTGGAACGCGCTGCTGCCCACCCCGATCAGGACTTCCACGGCCAGAAGCTGGTCGACGTGGTGATGGCGCCCACGCGCATCTACGTCAAGCAGGTGCTGGCCGCGCTGGCCAGGCATGGCGCCGCGATCAAGGGCCTGGCGCACATCACGGGCGGCGGCCTGCTGGACAATGTGCCGCGCATTCTGCAGCCGGGGCTGACGGCCAGGCTGCATCGCGACGCCTGGCAGATGCCGCAATTGTTCCAATGGCTGCAGCAGCAGGGCGGCGTGGCCGACGGCGAAATGCATCGCGTGTTCAACTGCGGCATCGGCATGGTATTGGTGGTGCCGGCCGCGCAGGCCGACGCGATTTCCGCGACGCTGCGCGAGCAAGGCGAGACGGTCTACACGCTGGGCGAGATCGTGCCGCAGGCCGAGGGCATGGCGCAGACTATCGTCGTGTAAGGCTTGCGCGCGGTGAAGCCGGGCGCAAGATATCCGTCATCTCAAGAAAGGAGATTCAACCCATGCGTCTGATATTGGCAATCATCGTTCCCTGGCTGCAGTTTTCACGATAGGGCGACCTCTCGCGGGCGTCATCTGCCTGATCCTGCAAATCTCGCTTATCGGCTGGATTCCCGCGGCGATCTGGTCCGTGTATGCGCTGAGCCAATACAAGACCGACCAGAAAATCGCGAAGGCGCTGGGTTCCGGTGCCAAATAGCGTCGACGATTTTTTAAAAAACAGAGCTCGTCCGATTCGTCGAACGGGTTTTTTTTCGCGCTCGACGGGAAGCGCGTTGCGCTTCTCAGCCGCGCAACAGCCCCGCCACGGCATCGATCACCCGATCTACCGCATCGCCCGCCATGCAGTCGATCTGCATGCGATCCGGCTGCGCACGCAGCCAGGTGATCTGGCGCTTGGCCAACTGCCGGGTCGCAGCGATGCCTTGTTCGCGGGCTTCTTGCAGCGTGGTTTCGCCGTCCAGGTGTGCCCATAGCTGGCGATAGCCCACGCAGCGGATCGACGGCAGGCCGGGATGCAGATCGCCGCGCGATCGCAAGACGCGGACTTCGTCGAGAAAGCCCGCCGCCATCATGGCGTCGAAGCGTCGGGCGATGCGGGCGTGCAGGGCCAGGCGGTCCGTGGGTTCGAGACTGACGGTGACGTAGCGCCGGGCATCGTCGTTCTTGTTCGCGCCGCCCAACAAGGCCGACATGGGTCGACCGCTCAGCATGCAGATCTCCAGCGCGCGCTGAATGCGCTGGCTGTCGTTGGGCGACAGGCGCGCCGCCGTGGCAGGATCGCGCCCGGCGAGTTCGGCATGCAGCGCGGGCCAGCCTCGCTCGGCGGCCTGCGCTTCGAGCTCGGCGCGCAGGACCGGGTCGGCTTGAGGCAGCGCATCCAGGCCTTCGCGCAGGACCTTGTAATAGAGCATGGTGCCGCCGGCCAGCAGCGGCAGGCGGCCGCGGCCGCGTATCTCGTCGATCAGACGCAGGGCATCGTCGCGGAACTGCGCTGCGGAATAGGATTCGGCCGGATCGCGGATGTCGAGCAGATGCTGCGGAACCAAAGCGCGTTCCTCGGCACCGGGCTTGGCCGTGCCGACGTCCATGCCGCGGTAGATGGTGGCCGAGTCGACGTTGACGATCTCCAGCGGCCAGCGCTGCGCCAGGGCCAGGCAGGCCGCGCTCTTGCCGGCCGCGGTGGGGCCGGCAAGGCAGATCACGGGAGGTATCGACGCGGAATCGGGCACGGGCTGAATCGAATGTCGTGAACGCGTGAACGGCGCGCCTACTGCCCGCGCAGGAAGAGCCTGTCCAGATCGCCCACGCTCCATTGCATCCAGGTGGGGCGGCCGTGATTGCACTGATCGGCGCGTTCGGTGGCTTCCATCTGGCGCAGCAGCGCGTTCATCTCGTCGAGGGTGAGCTTGCGGTTTGCGCGCACCGAGCCGTGGCAGGCCATGGTGGACAGCAGTTCGTTGCGCTGCTCGGTGAGCAGCCGCGAGACGCCCACGGCGGCCAGGTCCCGCAGCACGGCGCGGGCCAGGGTCTCGATGTCGCCGCGCGCCAGCATGGCCGGCACGCAGCGCACGGCGACGGACGCGGGGCCGGCAGGACGCATCTCGAAGCCGAGCTCGGCAAGCTGCTCCTGGTGCTCTTCGATCAAGGCGACGTCTTTTTCGCTGGCATGAAAGACCACGGGCACCAGCAAGTCCTGGCGCGGCAGGGTGCGGGCGTCCAGCTCGCGCTTGAGCTGTTCGTAGACCACGCGCTCATGGGCGGCGTGCATGTCGACCAGCACCAGGCCGCGCGCGTTCTGCGCCAGGATGTAGATGCCGTGCAGCTGCCCCAGCGCCATGCCCAGCGGCAGCTCGCCCTCGGGCAGGGCCGCTCCAGTCGCGGCCTGTTGCGGCGTCGCCTCATTCAAGGCGGGAAGCTGGCCGGCCGGCAAGGTGGCGTGGTCCGTCGCGGCCGGGGCGGCGTCGCCCAGGGGGCGGTAGAGCGTCTGCCAGTCGCGCACGGGCACGCCGGCCGGCTCCTGCAGTCGGAAGGGCACTTGGGTGTGCGGTCGCTGGGCCGGTGCGTAGGGCGCCGACCGCGGCTGGCCGAAGGCCTGATAGGCGCCCGAGCCCGTCTGCGGCGTGGTGGAGCCGGAAAGGGCGTCGGAACCGCCCGCGGCATCGACAGCCGCCGTGCCGATCTGCGACCCGCCCGTCTGCGCCAGGGCCTGCCCCACGATCTGACCGACGAAGCGGTGCACCGCGCCGCTGTCGCGGAATCGCACCTCGTGCTTGGCGGGGTGCACGTTCACGTCCACGGCGCCCGGATCGATGTCCAGGTACAGCACGTAGGCGGGCTGGCGGTCGCCGTGCAGCACGTCGGCATAAGCCGCGCGCAGCGCATGGCTGACGGTGCGGTCGCGCACATAGCGCCCGTTCACGTACAGGTACTGCCGATCGGCCCGCGCCCGCGAGGCGGTCGGACGCGACACCATGCCGGCCAGGGCGATCGCGCCGGCGGACTGATGCAGAGGCAGGGCCTGGCTGGTGAAATCCTCGCCCAGCACGTCGCGGATGCGCTGGCCGGGGTCGGCGGGCAGCCACTGGCGCTGGGCGCGCTCGTTGTGGAAGAGGCGAAAGGCGATGCCGGGATGGGCCAACGCGATGCGTTCCAGCACGTCCAGGCAGTGGCCGAACTCGGTGGCTTCGGAGCGCAGGAACTTGCGGCGCGCCGGCACCGCGTCGAACAGTTGGCGCACGTCGACCGTGGTGCCGACGGGTCCGGATGCGGGGATGATCTGCGAGTTGCCCGCCTCGATCTGCCAGGCGTGATCGGCCGAGCGGGTACGCGAGATCAGAGTCAGGCGCGCCACCGAGGCGACGGAGGCCAGCGCCTCGCCGCGAAACCCCATCGAGGCGACCGATTCCAGCTCGGCCAGGTCGCGTATTTTGCTGGTCGCGTGGCGCATCAGGGCCAGGGGCAGCTCCTCGGGCGGGATGCCGCCGCCGTCGTCGGTGACGGCGATGCGCTTGACGCCGCCGCCGTCGAGCCGCACCTCGATGGCCCGCGCGCCCGCATCCACGGCGTTTTCCAGGAGCTCTTTGAGCACCGAAGCCGGTCGTTCGATGACTTCGCCCGCGGCGATCTGGCTGATCAGCAGGTCGGGCAGGGCGGCAATGCGACGGCGTTCGGTCATGTACGATGCAGGTAAGGGAATGTGGCTATTTTATCCGCAGGGTGGCGCCAAACCCACAGAACGAGTATGTTCGCTCTGATCTTGAGGTATAGTCCTTAACCTTTTGTTTTTTCAAGATATTGCTATGGCTGATTTGCTGAATATGATTCTGCATATCGACCAGACGCTGGGCGTTTGGGTAAACCAATACGGCGCCTGGGTCTATCTGGTGTTGTTTTTGATCGTGTTCGCCGAAACAGGCCTGATCGTAATGCCCTTTCTGCCAGGGGATTCCTTGCTTTTCATTGCTGGCGCGTTCGGTGCAGCAGGTATCATGAACACCGAACTTGTGATCATTTTGATGCTGATTGCAGCCATTTTGGGTAATACGGTCAATTTCTACATCGGCCGTGCGATAGGCAAGCGAGCCTATACGGCCAACTGGCGCTTCCTGGACCGCAAGGCGCTGATGCGCACTCACGCATTCTACGAAAGACACGGCGGCAAGGCGCTGGTGCTGGCGCGCTTCATCCCCGTGATCCGCGCCTTTGCGCCTTTCGTGGCGGGCGTGGCCGAAATGTCCGCCGGACGCTTTCAGTTCTTCAGCGTGATCGGCGCGCTGATATGGGTTCTGCTGTTGGTGCTGGCTGGGTATTTCTTCGGCAACATTCCCTTCATCAAGGTGCATTTGAACGCCATCGTGCTGGTCGGCCTGGCCGCCGCAGCCGTGCCCGTGGCATTGGGCGTGCTGGTCAAGCTGGTGCGAAGGAAATGAAATGACATCGGCCTCGAGGCCAAAGGCGCAAGCATTGCCGGCTGCCGACAGAAATCTGCCGACATTGAATGACGACCGTCTCGCGGACATCGTCGCGCAGAACGCCGCTTTCGTCGTTCACGTCGATGCAAGCGGGCAACTGCTTGCCACGGCCGAGTGCACCGTGGCGCTGCTGGGCTATCCCGCCGCCTATCTGGCGCAGGTCAGCCTGCGGGATCTCGTCATGCCCGAGCACGTGGCCGAGCTCGACGATCTCATGGCCCTCGCAGCGTCGTCCGGCACGCTGCAGAAAGCGGTGATCCCGTTCCTGCGGGCCGAGGACGGCTGTTACTGGCTCGATCTCTCCGTCCGTCCAGCGCAAAATTCGGGCGACAAGAGCGAACCGCGCTTCGATGTATTCGGCTACGACGTGACGTCGTGGGTGCGCAAGGAACGCCAGTTGCGCGACGAGTCCCGCCGCGATCCGCTCACGGGCATGTCCAACCGCGCGCACCTGCGCGAATGGATGATCGAGTCCATCGACAACGGCGTCGCATCCGGCAAGGCCTTCGCGGTGATGATGCTGGATCTGGACGGATTCAAGCGCATCAACGACTCCCTGGGGCACGACATCGGCGACGCCCTGCTGCGCGCGGTCGGCAAGCGCCTGAAGGCCCAGCTGCACGAAAACGACGTGTTCGCCCGTCTGGGCGCGGACGAATTCGTGCTGGTGGCGGGACCCCTGGACGAAACCGATACCTGGGATCGTCTTGCCGCACGCATCGTCGCTGCGATGCAGCGGCCGTTTTCGGTGGGCGGCCAGCAATTGCGCGTCACGGTCAGCATCGGCATTGCCCTGTACCCCGAAGACGGGCTCAAGAGCAGCCAGCTGCTCAAGCACGCCGACCTGGCGATGTACAGCGCCAAAGACCGCGGCAAGAACCAGTTCGTGTTCTATTCGTCGGACCTCGAAAAGGTGAAGGCGGAAGCGTTCTCCCTGGAGCAGGACATGCTCTCGGGAATCCGCACGGGCGAGTTCGAACTGCACTATCAGCCCATCGTCGATGCCCGCACCCGCGAAGTGCTCGCGGCCGAGGCGCTGATGCGCTGGAATCATCCGGATGGCCAGAGGCCGCCGACGGCCTTCATTCCGCTGGCCGAAGATAACGGCCTGATCAATCTGCTGGGCAGCTGGGCGCTGCGCATGGTGTGCGCGCAACTGGCCCGTTGGGACGCGTGCGGAATCTCGCTCGCCTACGTGGGGGTCAACGTATCGCCCGTCCAGTTCCAGAATCCCGCGTTTTCGCAATCGGTGATGAGCGCGGTGCGCGAGTCGGGCATCGACCCGGGGCGCCTGGTGCTGGAGATCACGGAAGGCACGCTGATCAAAAATCCCGAGCAGACCGAGGCCATCCTGTCCAGGCTGCATGCGTTCGGCGTGCGTTTCGCCATCGACGATTTCGGCACCGGCTATTCGAACCTGTCGTATCTGCGCCGCTTCCCGATTTCGGAAATCAAGATCGACCGCAGTTTCGTGAGCGACATACTGGAATCGGGCCATGACCGCGCGATCGTCTCGGCGATGCTGTCCCTGGCCCGGGAGCTCGATCTATCCGTCGTCGCCGAAGGCGTCGAGACCGAAGATCAGCTCGCGATCCTGATCGAGCGCGAATGCCAATACATTCAGGGCTGGCTGTTTTCCAAGGCGCTGCCGCCTGAAGATTTCGAGCATTTCGTCGCCACTCAAGTCGTCGTCTCGCCCAAAGGGCGAGGGCGCGGCTCCCTCTTCCGAATCTTCTGATGACCGCAAAGAAAACAGTCATCGACAAGTTGTGGAAGCGGATGAGCGTACGCGGGGACGTGCCGTCCCTGCAGCACTCGGCCGAGCACATCATCCGCTCGCTGCAGGACGAGCAGGCGAGCGTGACGGATCTGACTTCGCTGGTGCTGTCCGATTTCGCGTTCTCGCAAAAAGTCCTGCGGCTCGCAAATTCGGCGATGTACCGCAGCATGGGTGGAGACGTCACCACGGTGTCGCGCGCCATCATGGTGCTGGGCGTCGATACCATCGAATACCTGGGGCTCGGCCTGCAGCTGCTGAACCAGTTCCAGAGCGCGGCGGGCAGCCGCGATGACGCCCAGGGCGTGATCAAGCGCGCGCAGATGGCCGCCGAGTTCACGCGTTCGATGACCATTGCGCACGGCAGCCATCCCTCCGAAGAGGCCGTGCTCTGCACGCTGATGTTCCAGTTGGCGCGGCTTCTGGTCGTGCTCTACCTGGACGACGAATGGGCGCTCATCCAGGCTGCGATGGCGGCAGACCCGTCCTTGTCCGAGAGCGACGCGTGCCGGCAGGTGCTGGGCGCAACGCTCGAAGAAATCGCCGAGGAGGCGGCGCAGCAGTGGAATCTGCCCAGCGAGATACGCACATGCATGCAGGCCAATCTGCCCGCGCTGGACGACTCGACGCCGCAGTCCCACGGAGAGTGGCTGGGTGCGGTCGCGGCGTTGTCGTCGAACGTCGCGTCCATGATGGAGGCCAACGCGAGCGAGGACGAGATCTCCGACTTCGTCCTGCAATACACCGAGAACCTGGCGCTGGATCCGATCGTCGTGCAGCAGGCGCTGGAGCAGACGAAGGCGGTGGGCTGGGCGATCGAGGCCGAGCGGGAGGTTCCCGCGCCCATCGAAAGCGAACCGGAATTCGACAAGCCGCGGGACGCAGTCGCCCGGCTCGAGGCGGCGCTCGAGGAAATCCGCGAGAAGGCGCCCGGCCTGGTGGCGACGGCGCTGACCCCCTGGGTCGTGGAAAGCATCATGAATGCGTTGAACCTGAAGACGGGGTTCATGATGCTGCTGCATCCGGGCTCGCGCCGCTACATCGCCCGCTTCGGGTTCGGGCCGGGCATACGCGAGCGTCTGGAGCGGTTCTCGTTCGACGCGGGGTTCGTGCCGGATATCTTCCACCTCGTGGTGACCAAGAGAGAACCCACGCTCTGGCTCGACGTGAAAAAGCCCAGCGTGAGTCATCGGGTGCCGGCGTGGTATTCGACCGAATTTCCCGAGTCGCGCTCGGTGCTGCTGGTGCCGGTGCACATTGAGGGCAAGGGCCTCGCGAGGATGTGCGGCTCGTGGGGCGAGACGCAGTGCTCGCGCGAGTTGAGCCTCGGGGAAATCCAGGCTTTGTCCGCGCTCGCGGGCGAGATATCGGGCAGCTTCGAGCGGGCCATGTCGCCCCGCCCGTCGTACTAGGAACTTGCGCGCTCTTTACGTCGCGTCGGCCACCGTGCGCGCCAGCGGCGGATGGCTGGTGAAGTATTGGTTGATGCCCGCCATGAGAGCCTGCGCCACCTGTTCGCGATAACCGGCCGTGCGCAGCTTGGCTTCTTCCTCGGGATTGCTGATGAATGCCGACTCGACCAGCACGGAAGGAATGTCGGGCGCTTTGAGCACGGCGAAGCCTGCCTGCTCGACCTGATGGCTGTGCAGGCGGTTGATCTTGGCCAGTTCGCTGAGAAAAACCGTGCCCAGCTTGAGCGAATCGTTGATCTGCGCAGTGGTGGAGAGGTCGAGCAGCACTTTGGCGACCTGGGCGTCGTGCGCGCCCAGATTGACGCCGCCGATGAGGTCGGAGTTGTTCTCGCGGTTGTCCATCCAGCGGGCCTGCGCACTCGAGGCGCCGTGCTCGGAGAGCGCGAAGACCGACGAGCCGCGGGCCGAGGGTTTGATGAAGGCATCGGCGTGGATCGAGACGAACAGATCGGCGCCCGCGCGCCGGGCCTTCTCTACCCGCACATTGAGCGGCACGAAGAAATCGCTGTCGCGAGTCAGATAGGCGCGCATGTTCGGCTGGCTGTTGATCATCGACTTGAGGCGGTCGGCGATGTGCAGCACCACGATTTTTTCGTACAGGCCGGTCTGGCCGATGGCGCCCGGGTCCTCGCCGCCGTGGCCGGGATCGACGGCGATGGTCAGCATGCGCCTGCGGCCGTCGCGCGGCGGCATCGGCGGTTCGCCCAGGGCAACAGGCGGCACGACGGGGTCGCGCGGCGCAGTCTGACCCTTGACCAGCGGCACCGGCGCGCCGCCGCCTTGCTTTTCGGTGCGCGCGATCTGATCCAGCACGTGGGCCAGCGGGTCGTCGACGTCGGGGCCGGCATGCTTGTCGTTCAGCACGGCCAGCAGCGGGTCCTGCGCGACCTTGGGGTACAGGTCGAGCACCAGCCGGTACTGATAGTCGGCGACGGGCTTGAGCGTGAAAACCTGCGGCGCCACAGCCTGCTTCAGGTCGAACACCAGCCGCACGACGTTGGGCCGGTTCTGCGCGACGCGCAGGCTCTTGATGTAGGGGTCGTTGGGGCGGACCTCGGAGATCAGCTTGTCGAGCGCGTGGCTGGCGGTCAGGCCCTGGATGTCGACCACCAGGCGGTCCGGATTGTCGAGCGTGAAGTGTTCGGTCTTGAGCTCGCTGTCGAGTTCGAGCGTAACGCGGGTATAGGCGTCGGCCGGCCAGGTGCGCACTGCGAGCAGCGTGGCGGCCTGCGCCAGGCGGGGCACCACGGGCAGCACCAGCAGCGTGGTGGCGGTACTGATCAGCCGGCGTCGGGTGGCGTTGACCGGGGGGGATGCGGCAAGGCGAGCGCGTTCAACCATGATAGACCTCGGGCAGTGTGGGCTGCGAGGGTTGCGTCACGACCAGGCTCCGCATAGGACAGGTTGATCAGGAGGTCGGGAGGGGGCAACAGATTGCCGGCCCGCTCCGGCCATTCGATCAAAACCACCGCGTCCTCGCGCAGCAAATCGCGAAACCCTGCGTCCAGCCATTCGCGCGAATCGCTAAATCTATAAAAATCAAAGTGATACAAGTATAAGTTAGAAATTTTATAAGATTCAAGCAGCGCGTAGCTCGGACTTTTGATCCGACCCCGGATGCCGCACGCGCGCAACAGTGCCCGGGCAAAAGCGGTCTTGCCCGCGCCCAGGTCGCCCTGCAGGTGGATGCGGCCTCCCGGCGGCAGTCCGGCCGCGCCGCCGACCAGGGGCGCCAGCTGGCCGGCCAGCGCGTCGGTGGCGGCTTCGTCGGGCAGGTGCAGGGTGCGCAGGGCGAGCGGTTCGGTCATCGGATTGCGAGGCCTCGAGGTGTAAAACAGGGGTTGCGCCCGCGATTATAGGGAGCGGGCCCCCAGGCTTTCCGGAGATCGCCATGACACCAGGCAAGACCCGCGTCGAGCAGGATACGTTCGGCCCCATCGAAGTGCCCGAAGATCATCTTTGGGGCGCGCAGACGCAGCGCTCGCTGCATTTCTTTGCCATCTCGACCGAGAAGATGCCGGCAGCGCTGGTAACGGCCATGGCGCGGCTCAAGCGCGCGGCGGCCAAGGTCAACGCCGCGCTGGGCGAACTCGATCCGCAGATCGCCGATGCCATCGTGCGTGCGGCCGACGAGGTCATCGCCGGCAAGTGGCCGGACGAGTTTCCGCTGTCGGTCTGGCAGACGGGGTCGGGTACGCAGAGCAATATGAACATGAACGAGGTGCTGGCCAACCGCGCCTCGGAACTGTTGGGCGGCGTGCGCGGCGAAGCGCGCAAGGTTCATCCCAACGATCATGTCAACCGCGGCCAGTCGTCCAACGACACGTTCCCCACGGCCATGCACGTCGCGGCGGCGGTCGAGGTCGAGCACCGCCTGCTGCCGGCGCTCAAGGCCCTGGCCGCCACGCTGGCGGCCAAGAGTCAGGCCTTTCGCGGCATCGTGAAAATAGGCCGCACGCACCTGCAGGACGCCACGCCGCTCACGCTGGGGCAGGAGCTTTCCGGCCATGTTGCCCAACTGGATCTGGCCGGACAGCAGATACGCGCCACCCTGCCGGGCCTGTATCAGTTGGCCATCGGCGGCACGGCCGTGGGCACCGGCCTGAACGCACATCCCGAGTTCAGCGCGCGCGTGGCCAGCGAGCTGGCGCGCGACACCGGCGTCGCGTTTTTGTCGGCGCCGAACAAATTCCAGGCACTGGCTTCGCACGAGGCCCTGCTGTTCGCGCACGGCGCGCTCAAGACGCTGGCCGCCGGCCTCATGAAAATCGCCAACGACGTGCGCTGGCTGTCCAGCGGGCCGCGTTCCGGCCTGGGCGAAATCCGCATCCCCGAGAACGAGCCGGGCAGCTCCATCATGCCGGGCAAGGTCAATCCCACGCAGTGCGAGGCAGTCACCATGCTGGCCGCGCAGGTGCTGGGCAATGACGTGGCCATCAATGTCGGCGGAGCCAGCGGCAACTTCGAGCTCAACGTCTACAAGCCGCTCATCATTCACAACTTCCTGCAGTCGGTGCGTCTGCTCGCCGACGGCATGGCCAGCTTCGATCAGCATTGCGCGGCAGGCATCGAACCCAATCGCGAGCGCATCGCCGAGCTGGTCGAGCGCTCGCTGATGCTCGTGACCGCGCTCAATCCGCATATCGGCTACGACAAGGCCGCCCAGATCGCCAAGAAGGCGCACAAGGAGCACACCTCGCTCAAAGAGGCGGCGCTGGCGCTGGGCTATCTGACGGAGGAAGAATTCGATCGGTGGGTGGTGCCGGCCGACATGACCAACGCGCGACGCTAAACCGCGCGGCATTGTCGAGCCAAGGCAGGCAAACCCCGCAGCGCGACGGACGTGCGGCCGGACCGTCGCGGCGCGGGGTTCGCCGGCACGGCGCGACTTCCGCAATTTGCTGCTATCCTCGGACGCAGGACGGCTCGTGCTTCGCGAGGGTGCGGGCTTCGTCCTTGAGTAAGCCATCTGAGCAAACCACTGAAAACAAGCGGCATGCGCGATCCGTATGACCGCATCGGAGATATTCCCATGATCAAGATTCGTCCCCTGGCCCCCGTTCTGGCGCTGACCGGCGCCGCCGCATTGCTGTCCGGCGCTGCTGCGCCGGCCCAGGCTGCCGACTATCCCGCGCATTCCATCCGCGTCATCGTGCCGTTCGCGGCGGGCGGTTCTACCGACATCATCGCGCGCCTGGTCACGCAGCGCATGGCTGCCGAACTGGGCCAGGCCATGGTGATCGAGAATCGGGGCGGGGCCGGCGGCGCGGTGGGCGCGGCCGAAGCGGCTCGCGCCGCGCCGGACGGCTACACGCTGTCCATCGCAACGGTATCGACCATGGCGGTCAACCCCGCCTGCCGTCCGCACGATCTGCCCTACGATCCCATCAAGGATTTCCAGCCGATCACCAACTTCGCCAACACGGCCAACATCGTCACGGTCAATCCCAAGCGCATGCCGGTCAACGACTTCAAAGAGTTCCTCGAGCTCATCAAGAAGAATCCCGGCAAGTTTTCCTACGCCAGCTCCGGCACCTGCGGCGTGCTGCACCTGATGGGCGAGTCCTTCAAGATGGCCACGGGCACCGATATCGTGCACGTGCCCTACAAGGGCTCGGGCCCGGCCGTGTCCGACACGGTGGCCGGCCACGTCGACATGGACTTCGACAATCTGCCGTCTTCCATGCCGCAAGTGCTCGCGGGCAATCTGCGCGCCATGGCCATCGCCTGGCCGCAGCGCATCCCCGCCATCAAAGACGTGCCCACCTTCAAGGAGCTCGGCTACCCGGTGCTCAACCAGCCCGTCTGGTACGGCCTCTTGGCCCCCAAGGGCACGCCCATGGCCATCGTCAACAAGCTGCGCGATGCGGCCGTGATCGCCCTGAAAGATCCCAAGGTCATCAAGGCGCTGGACGAGCAGGGCTCGGCGCCGTCGGGCAACACGCCCGACGAGTTCGCCAAGGAGATCCGCGAGCAGTACGACTGGGCCAAAGACGTGGTCGCCAAGCAGCACATCAAGATGGAGAAGTGACGCAGGCCTCGCGCAGCGCGGCGATCAGTTCGCGGTGCAGCTCCGACATCGAGTCGTGGCTGCGCCGCATTACGCTGATCGGCACGCGCAGCGCGGGCACGATAGGCCGCTGCCGCATGCCCGGGCGCAGCATGGCGCGGGCGGTGATGGCGTCGACGATGGCCTCGCCGCATCCCGCCTCGGCCAGGGCGCAGGCCACATAGTGGGTCTGCACCTGCAGGGCCTGCGGCGCTTCCAGTTCCAGCGCATCCAGCGACATCTGCAGCAAGGCGCCCGCAGCGTCGCGCGGGTCGAGCACGATCAGCGCTTGGCCGCATAGCTGCTTCAGCGTGACCGGGCCTTCGCCCGGCTCTCTTCCCACGTTCACCAGTTCGGTATGGCCGATTTCTTCGCGTACCAGGCCGGGGGTGTCGTTCGTGTCGAACGTCACCGCCAGGTCCAGCTCGCGGGTGAGCAGGCCCTGCACCAGCTCCGCGCTGTGGTGAGTCTGTATGTCGAAGGTGAGGCCGGGCCGGGTTTTGCGGCTCGCGCGGATGACCTGCGGCAGCAGGCCCAGGCCCAGCGCCGGCGCGCAGCCCAGGCGCAGGTGGCCGTGCGGGCGTTCGCGCAGGCTCGCGGCCAGCTTGCGCACGCCGTTCAGGTCCTGGCTCAGGCGGGCGATCTCGGGCGTGAGGATCTCGGCTTCGCGCGTCGCCACCAGCCGGCCCTTGACGCGCTCGAACAGCTTGAAGCCCAGCTGCATCTCGGCGTTGGCCAGCAGCTTGCTGGCGGCCGGCTGCGTAATGTGCAGCGTGGCCGCGGCTTCGGTCAGGGAACCGGTGCGGCGTATGGCCTCGAAGATCTCGATGTGGCGCAGGCGCATGGAAGGTGAGGGGCGATCCGGGTTAAGCCTCGATTCTATGCCGGGAGCAGGGCTATGATGATCGCTCGACACCCCTTGGGAGCGGATCATGAAAGCATCCAACCCGCCCCGCAGACCGCTGCGCGCATGCGCAAGCCTGAAGCGCGCCTGGCCATGAGCGGGCATTCGTATCGCTGGGTCATCGTCGCGGCAGGCGGCCTGCTGGGCTGCGTCGCAGTCGGCGCCATGTTTTCGCTGCCGGTCTTCCTGCTGCCCATGGCGCAGGACACGGGCTGGTCGGTCACGGGCATCTCCACAGCGATGACCGTGGGCTTTCTGGCCATGGCAGCGGCGAGCATGGCGTGGGGCAATCTGTCCGACCGCTACGGGCCGCGCACGGCCGTGCTCACGGGGTCGGTCGTGCTGGCGGCCAGCATGGCGCTGGCCAGCCGCGCCGCCTCGTTGATCGAATTCCAGCTGCTTTTCGGCGTCTTGATCGGCGCGTCCACCGCGGCCGTTTTCGCGCCGATGATCGCCTGCGTGACCGGGTGGTTCGAAACCCGGCGTGCGCTGGCCGTGTCGCTCGTGTCGGCCGGCATGGGCATGGCGCCGATGACCATGTCGCCGCTCGCCGCCTGGCTGCTCGAGCGCTATGGCTGGCGCGGCGCCATGCTCGGCATCGCCGCCATCGCGGCGGCGCTGATGATTCCCGTGTCGCTGCTGGTGCGCCGTGCGCCGGCCTTGAGCGGCGCGGCGCCGGCCGCTGCGGCCGCGAACGAGCCGCGTTCCGACATGACGGTCAGGCAAGCGGTGCGCACGCCGCAGTTCATCGCCTTGATGCTGGCGAATTTTTTCTGCTGCGCCACGCATTCCGGCCCGATCTTCCATACGGTGAGCTACGCGCAGACTTGCGGCATTCCGATGGTCATGGCCGTGACGATCTATAGCGTCGAAGGGCTTGCCGGAATGGGCGGACGCCTGGCCTTCGGCATTTTGGGTGATCGCTGCGGCGCGCTGCGCGTGCTGACGCTCGGCTTGCTGGTGCAGGCCCTCGGCGTGTTGTCCTATGCCTTCGTCTCGACGCTCGGGCCGTTCTACGCCGTGGCGGCGGTGGTCGGCTTCATGTATGCCGGAACCATGCCGCTCTATGCCGTACTGGTGCGCGAGAATTTTCCGCTGAAGATGATGGGCACGATCGTCGGCGGCACCGCGATGGCGGGCAGTCTGGGCATGTCGACCGGTCCGCTTGTGGGCGGCATGGTCTACGACCATTTCGGCAGCTATGCGCCGATGTATATCGGCTCGTTCGGCATGGGGCTGGCGGCGACGCTGGTGCTGGTGGCGTTTCGCTCGTCTCTTGGCGGCATGCCGGGAAGAGCGGCCGCATAAAACGGGTCGAACCGTCGGCGCGGCGCTACCAGCCGAATTCGTCGTTGCTCGCCCCCAGGTCCGGCGGCAGGCTGCGCAGCCCACCGGGCGTGCGCGACAGCTTGATGGGCGTGCCCAGCCCCACGTAGTCGCCGTCGCGCCACACCATATTGCGATGCGCAGTGTGCGGATGATTCAAGGCCTGCGACACGTCCTGCACGGCGGCCGCGGGCACGCCGGCGCGCAGCAGGCGTTCGGAAAACTCGACGGGATCGTGCTCGCGCAGCAACTCGGCCAGGCGTTCGTGCAGCGCGGCGCGGTTAATCAGGCGATCGGCATTGGTGGCAAAGCGCGGATCGTCGGCCAGCGCCGGCGCCTTCAGCATTTTTGCCAGACTGGCGAACTGCCGGTTGTTGCCCACTGCCAGAAAGATCGGTCCGTGCTTCGTGGGCAATGTCTCGTACGGCGCGATGTTGGGATGCGCATTGCCGGTGGGCCTGGGCAACTGGCCGCCGTAGATGTAGTTGGGCGCATGCGGATGCAGCAGCGACAGCGCGCAGTCGTACAGCGTAATGTCGAGAAACTGTCCCAGGCCGCTGCGCTGGCGTTCGTTGAGCGCCAGCAGAATGGCCACGGCGGCGTTCAAACCGGTAACCATGTCGACCACGGGCAGGCCCACGCGCGTGCTTTCACCGCCGGCCTCGCCGTTGACGCTCATCAAGCCGCACATGGCCTGCGCGCAGGCATCGTAGCCGGGCAGACCGCCCAGCGGGCCGTCGCCGCCGAAGCCGCTGACGCGGCAATGGACCAGACGCGGAAACGTCTGGCTCAGCGCGTCATAACCCAGCCCCCATTTCTCCAGCGTGCCGGGTTTGAAGTTCTCGATCAGCACGTCGGCGTCGGCGAGCAGGGTGCGCAGGCGATGCTGGCCGGTCGACGTGGACAAGTCCAGCGACAGGCCGCGCTTGTTGCGGTTGACGCCGACGAAGTACGAAGCCGTCTTGCCCAGAAAGGGCGGCCCCCAGCCGCGCGTCTCGTCGCCGTCGGGCGGCTCGATCTTGAGCACGTCGGCGCCGTGGTCGGCCAATATCTGCGTGCAGTAGGGGCCGCCCAGCACGCGGGACAGGTCGACCACTTTGCAGCCCGACAGCGATCCGGGCGGAATGGGGGCGTGGGACATGGCGATTGCGCTCCGTGGCTGTCAGTCGATCGACACCTTGGCCTCGTGGAGGATGCCGCTCCAGTACGGCACCTGTGCCTGAATGTAGTCGGCCAATCCCTTGGGCGTGGTGTCGGCGGCGCGCACGACGCCCTGATCATGCAGGGCCTTGGCCACGGCGGGATCGTCGAGCGCGGTGACGAAGGCCTGGTTGAGTCGGGCGATGACGGGGGCGGGTGTGCCCTTGGGCGCGACGATGCCGAAGAACACGCTCACGTCGTAGCCGGGCAAGCCCTGCTCGGCGATGGTGGGCAGATTGGGCAGCGCTTCGGAACGCTCGCCGCTGGCCATGCCCAGGGCGCGCAGCTTGTCTGCCTTCACCAGCGGCAGCGCGGTGAGAATGTCGGTGAACGACATCGACACTTGTCCGCCCAGCAGGTCGGTGATGGCCGGGCCCGTGCCTTTGTAGGGGATGTGCTGGATGCGGGTGCCCGCCATCTTGTTGAACAGAATGCCCGCCAGGTGCGAGGAAGCGCCGTTGCCCGACGAGGCGAAGGTGAGCTTGTTGGGGTTGGCCTTGGCGTAGGCGATCAGCTCCTGCACGTCGTGCACGGGCAGCGAGGGATTGACCGTGAGGATGTTGGGCAGATAGCCGATGCGGATGATGGGCGCGAAGCTGGTGCGCGGGTCGTAGTTCAGGTGCTTGTAGAGCCCGATATTGATGGCCAGCGGTCCCGACGTACCGAAAAGAACCGTATAACCGTCCGGCGCGGAATGGGCGACAAAGTCGGCGCCGATATTGCCGCCCGCGCCCGCGCGGTTCTCGACCAGCACGTTCTGGTGCAGCTGCTTGCCCAGGCCTTCGGCCAGGCGCCGCGCCAGGGCATCGGTTGGGCCTCCCGGCGGAAAGGGCACGACCAGATTGATGGCGTGCTCGGGGTAGCTGTCTGCCGCATATGCCGCGGGCGCAGCGGCGATCAGGGCGGCGGCGCAGGCCATCCAGGCCAGGGTCTTCTTGTACATCGTGTTTGTCTCCTCGGGGTTGTGCGCCGCCGGCTTTGCGTCGATGGCGTAATGAATGCGATGCGCTCAGAGCGCGTAGTGCAGAATCGCGCGGCAGGCCGCGTCCTCGTCGGCCGGTATGCCGCACGGGTCGCGCGGGGCCAGCCGATGAATCAGCACCTGGTCGGCGATCAATGCGCGCGTCTGCAGCCCAGGCGTGCGCGCTTCCCAGCGCAGCGCGGCCAGTGCCACGGCGTGATACAGCGCCGAGGCGACCTGGCGGGCCAGGTCGTCGCGCTGCTGATCGGCCGCGTACCGGGCCAGCGCATAGGCCTGCTCCAGGCTGCGGGCCTGCAGATCGGCCAGCGGCGCCGCGCAGGGCAGGCCGTCGGCCAGCAGACTATCGATGTGGCGCTTCAATGCAGGCAGCGCGCCTTCCTTGCGGATGGCGCGCAGCACGTCCAGCGCGACGATATTGCTGGTGCCTTCCCAGATCGAACCCAGATGCGCGTCGCGCAGCAGGCGCGGCTCGGTCCATTCTTCGATATAGCCGCAGCCGCCGCGCACTTCCATGCCGTCGCCGGTGACCTTGCGCGCGTCGCGGCAGGCGCGGAACTTGATGAGCGGGGTGAGTATGCGCGCCAGCGCCGCATCGCCCTTGCCCTGGTCCGCGGCCGACAGCGCCTGCGCGGTCTGCAGCATGACGCTGCGCGCCTGTTCGGTCCAGACCGTCATCTTCGTCAATTGCCGGCGCATCAGCGGCATGTCGATCAGACGTTTGCCGAAGGCCCGGCGGCGCTGCGCCACGAACGTCGCTTCGGTCAGCGCGCGGCGCATCAGGCCGGCCGCGCGCATGCCGTTGGACAGGCGCGAATTGTTGATCATGTCGGCCATCTGCTTGAAGCCCTTGCCGCGCTCGCCCACCAGCCAGGCGCGCGCGCCTTCCATGCGGATCTCGCCGCTGGCCATGGAGCGGGTGCCCAGTTTGTCCTTCAGGCGCAGCACCCGGTAGTGATTGTGCGAACCATCGGGCAGATCGCGCGGCAGCAGAAAAAGCGAAACCCCCTTTAAGCCGGGCGTGTCGTCGCCGCGCGCCAGCACCATGGCGAAGCCGGCGTCTGCATTGGAGCAGAACCACTTGTCGCCGGTCAGCAGCCAGCTGCCGTCGGCCTGCTCGCGGGCCACTGTCTCGGTGGCGCCGACGTCCGAGCCCGCAGCCTGTTCGGTCATGAACATGGCGCCCTGGCGCAGTTCGTCGAAGTCCTGCGAGATGACCTGGGGCAGCACCTTTTGCACCAGCGCGGGGTCGCCGAACTTGCGCAGCGTGCGCGCCAGCGAGTCGGTCATGCTCACCGGGCAGCACAGGCCGAACTCGGCCTGCACAAAGAGATAAGTCAGCAGATACTTGGCCGCTGCGGGCATGGGCTCGGGCCAGCCCAGCACGCCGCCGCGATGCGACAGCGCGGCCAGGCCGAACTCGCTGTAGGCCAGGCGTTCCATCTCGACGTAGGCAGGATGCTTGTCGATGCGCGACTCATCGGTGCCGGCGCGGCTGCGCACCGACAGCGTGGGCGGGTGTTTGTCGGAAACCGCGGCCAGCTCGTCCAGCCTGCCGCCGGCCAGTTCGCCCAGGCGATCGAAATGCGGCGCCAGATGCCGATAGAGATCGGCGGGCAGATAACACTGGGCCAGGGCGGCGGCATAGGGGTCGGCCCGGTACAGGTTCAGGCCGCGCGAATCGGGAACGGCGCAGGAGCTGACGGTATCCATGGAAGCGGTGCTTTTGGCAGTGAAAACGGCACCATCTTCCGAACTTTGATTTATCTATACAAATACTATTTTTGTGTTGAACAATATATGAAAAATATTAATCGAGGAGCCTCGCTATGGAACTGGAACCGCGGCTGCTGCGCTATTTCATTGCGGTGGCCGAAGAGCGCCACTTCGGCAGGGCGGCGCAGCGCCTGCACATCTCCCAGCCGCCGTTGAGCTATGCGATACGCCAGCTGGAAGACCTGCTCGGCGCCGGTCTGCTTGAACGCACCAGCCGGCACGTGGCGTTGACCGAGGCCGGCCGCGTGCTCTATCGCGAAGCCCAGGGGCTGCTGCGCCAGGCGGACGAGGTGGGTCGGCTCGTGCGCCGGGTGGACGCAGGCTTGCGCGGCAGGCTGCGCATCGGCTTTGTCGGCTCCATGCTGTACCGCGGCCTGCCCGTGCTGCTGGGCGCCCTGCGCGCCGAGCTGCCCGATGTGGAGCACGTGCTGTCGGAGATCAATTCCCACGACCAGATCGAGGCCGTGCGGCGCGGCGAGCTGGATTTAGGTTTTATTCATGCCAACCCGGTGCCGCAGGAGGTGGGCGCGCAGGATCTGGTGGCCGAGCCCTTCGTCGTCTGTGTGCCCGAGACGCATGCCTTGGCGGGGCGTAAGCGTCTGGATCTGAAGGCGTTGAACGGCGAGGAGTTCATCATGTTCGCGCAAGCGGCATCGCCCAGCTATTACGCGACGGTCATGTCGCTATGCGTGGCTGCGGGCTTCGTGCCTGCGGTGCGTCATGAGGTGCGGCATTGGCTGAGCGTCGCTGCGCTGGTGTCGCAGGGGCTGGGGGTGTCTGTTGTGCCGGCTTGCTTGGCGCGTAGCGGGTTGGCGGGGACGCGGTTCCTGGCCTTCGCGCACCAGGCGCGGTCGGTCAGTCAGGTGATTTGGCGTCAGGCTGATCCGGCGCCGCTGGTGCGCACGGTATTGCGGCGGGTGGAGGGGCACTACGCCTTGCCCAAAGCGAAGGTCTAAATGCCGATCATTAGGCGGGTTGCGTAATGCAAGAGTCAATGGCGACTGGTCAAAAACGGGCCCTGCAACGGGTGGCACAAGCTCATTTTTGAAGAGCGCCGATTGCTGAATCTGCAAAGGCCTAGTGATGCAGGTGCTGGCATTTGCCAGAGATGCATGGATTGCCCCCCAGCTTTGCAAGCGCCTGGGCGTGGCGCAGCACTTCGCGAACATCCAAAGGCCCACCATGGCCCATATGGAACCGCTTGCCGCCGCTTTGCACCATCCTGATCAGTTCACGCGAAACAATCGCGGGATCATCTTCGAACGGCGGTCGAATCGCCCGCCCTTTTCGGATCACGCCACCAATAAGGATGCCTGAGGCGATCAGGTCGCCGACCATCATGTCTTGGGACGACAACTCCACGGCAATCGAGCCGGGCGTATGGCCGCCGGTATGTCGCACAATGCCGTCAACCCCGAAGTCGAGCAGGTTCACGGTGTGGCCGGCGGTCATCATGATGTCCGGCGTAAAGCCCTCGTAGGGTTCATGCGGAACCGGCGTTTTGAGAAACAGCTTGCCGACCCAACTTGTCGTGCAATAAGTCATCGGCACCTTGCGGCTGTAAAAATCCGCGTCATCCCGGTGCGCCAGAATGGGCGCGCCCGACAACGCACGCACACGTGCCGCGCTGCCGGCGTGATCGGTATGGGCATGCGTCACAACGATCAGCTTGATGTCGCGAAACGTCAGGCCGTGTTTGGCGAGCGCCTTGCCGATCTTGAACTCCGATCCGGGAATCCCGGTGTCGATGAGCACACAACCGGCCTCGCTGCGGATGACATGGGCGTTGACCATACCAAAAGGCAAGATCGGAATGGTAATGATCTGGGTCTGAAACATGGAGTTATCCTTGGATAGGCAAGTAGACGGCTACATGCGGTCTATCGTGTAGCGAGAAGGTCTTCTTCATCGCGGCAATGCCACGTGTTCGCCGGTGTCCGCGATCACGCTGCCGCCGGCAAGAGACCCTTCCGGAGTCTCGAGCTGTGTGGGCATAGCGGCCGCTAACGGCGTGGCAAAGCCCCGGATCAGGTCAGACAGGTCACCCGGCGCTTCCAGGGGCGAGAGATGGCCGACGCCCGGCAGAATATGCAACGTGGCTTGCGGTATGCGCGTCATCAGTTCCCGCTGCAGCACGGCAGGGGGATCGACCTGATCTTTTTCGCCTGAAATGACAAGCGTGGGAACGCGAATTCGCGCGGCTTGTGCGCCGATGTCTTCTTGGCTGGCGGCCAGCGGCCACGCCACTTTGGCAGCGGGGGCTCCTTGCAGGCTGTCCTGCACCACGGTTTCCAGATCGTCCGGCTGAAGAGGGTTGGCTGCCAGCACCTGCCGGACGGTAGCCAGGATGCTTTCCCGGCTGTCGTAGGCCTTGACCATGTCTTGCCGGACTGCAAGCGGCACGCTCATCGGAGATGGCGGCGATGGCGCCACCAGCACCAGTCCTGCCAGTCCTGCCGGGCGGCGCGATGCCAGCAGCTGCGCGACTTTGCCGCCCATCGAATGCCCCACCAGAATGTAATGATCCAGGCCGAGACTTTCGATCAGATGTTGGGCATCGTCGGCCAGCGCCGCCAGCGTATAGCCGCCAGGAGGTTTGTCCGACTGACCCCAGCCCCGCTGATCGACCGCAATGGTGCGAAAACCGGGCCTAAGGCGCTGCACGACATGCCGCCATGTGCGCGACGACCCTCCCCAGTAATGCAGGAAAACGAGCGCCGGAGCGCCGTTCCCGAGATCTTCGACATGCAGTTTGACAGTGTTCGAAAGGGTATTCATGAAACGGCTCCTGAAGCAGGCTAGCAGCGCGGATATGGCGGCTGCGGCGATCTCAGGCGGCGGCCTGAAGGATGAAGTCGGCGACGACAACGGGATGCGACAACATCGGCACATGGCTGGAGGCCACATGCTTGATCGTTGCATTCATGCGCGCGGCCATGCGTTCCTGATCCACGCGCAGGATGGCCTGATCGTTTTCGCCGATCAGGTAGAAGGTGGGGCGACTGCGCCACGCGGCCTGTGTCAGCGTGCCGCCTAGCGCCGCGCCGTTGATCGGGCCTTGCGTGGCGTGAATTACCTTCTGCTCGACGGGGTCCAGGTCCTGTGCGAACAGGGTGGCGACACCCTTGTAAGTGAGCGACAGAAACCCTTTCGCGTCGGGCCTGATTTCGTCGTTGAGCGGGACTGCTTCGAACTGGGCGAACAGCGAGCCCGCCGATTCCCCCGCATCCGGCGCAAAGGCGTCGATGTACACGAGCCGCTTGACCTTGGGGTCGTTGCCTGCCTGCCCGATCACGGCGCCCCCATAGCTGTGACCAACCAGAACCACATCTCCTTGTGCCAGCGCGATGGCGCGGCCCACCGCCGCAACATCGTCATCGAAACTGGTGAGAGGAAGCTGGACGGCAGTCAATGCCACGCCCTTGGCGGCCAGCAGAGGAATGATCTTGGCCCAGCTGGAACCGTCAGCCCAGGCGCCGTGGACAAGAATTACGTTAGAGACGGAGTTGGATACAGAGGTAGTCATGGTTTTTCCTTGAATAAATGGTTGGGGAAATAGGCTCAGCCGTGCCAATGTGAGCAGCGGATGACGGAGCAGAAATTGCCGCGATGGAAATGCGGCGCTTTGTCGGCGATCACGTCTGCCTTGACGTTGCCGAATGTGGTGTCGGGCTTATGCTTGATGCCGTCGTAGAAGGCCTGGATGATGTCTTCCTTGAAGGCGGGTGTGCGTGGAAAGGCTGCGACCACGGCCTCACGGATGTCGGCGCGATAGCGGTCATAGGTCAGGCCCAGCACGTCCATTTCAACGCCTGCGGTGGTAAGCGCGATCACCGGATGCATGAATTCCGGTATGCCCGGCGTGGTATGCAGTGCAATGCCGGTCCACACTTTTTCAATGTCGGCAGGGTCGAGCTTGTAGCTTTGCAGGAAGTCGCGGGCGGCGTTCGCTCCATCCACTTCGAAGCGCAGATCGGCGCTGCTGTGCGACGGCATCAGACCCACATCGTGGAACATCGTCGCCGCATAAAGCAGCTCCGGATTGAACGTCAGCCCGCGTTGTCGTCCGGCGATGGCGCCGAAGAAATAGACCCGGCTCGAATGGTTGAAGAGCAGCTCGGTCTCGGTATCGCGCACAAATTCGGTGATGGCTCGGGCCAAGGCGCTGTCGGGAATGGCGACGCCGTCGATGGACGGCGTTGCGCGATGAGGGTGGGTCAAGATTTCTCTCCGTAGGCAGCAGACACGGCGGGCATCGGATGAATGCGCCACTGGTTTGTGCTGACGGCCATTGCCGTGGGTTGAATGCAGGATTTGGCTGGTGTCCGACGAGGACCTTGCAGCCGACCCAGTCATCATCGCGACAATCCCGTTTGGCAGCAATCACATTGACCTGCGGAAAACTGCCAAGCGTAGGTGATAAGCTGCCAGCAGCGTTTCGGACTACTTCCAGTGCCGAAAACGGAGCATTCCTGGCACAAGGACACGGGTACTGATGGCAAAGAGAGAAGTTGCACTCGTCATTTTCGACGGCGTTCAAGCGCTTGACGTAGCCGGCCCGCTCGATGTCTTCGCCGCAGCCAATGGCTTCTTGCCGGAACAGGACCATTACCAATGCATCCTGGTGGCGGGCAGCACACAGCGCCTGCGCAGTTCCAACGGAATGTGGATGATCGCCGATCTCAGCTTCGATCAGGCAGACCGCGCGTTTCACACGGTACTGGTGGCGGGAGGCCCGCATCTTCCGGCTAGTCCACCCGACGAGGCCTTGTCGGTATGGCTGAGACGATGGGGGGTGGCGGCCCAGCGATATGGCTCGATTTGCACGGGCGCTTTTGCGCTAGGCCATGCGGGACTTCTCGACGAGCGAACCGTCACGACGCATTGGCTTTGTTCGGAGCAGCTCGCAACGCAGTTTCCTGCGGCGAGGGTGGAGCATGACCGGATCTATTCACGTGACGATCGTTTGGTGACCTCCGCCGGCGTGACGGCCGGCATCGACCTCAGTCTCTCTCTGGTCGGAGAAGATCACGGACCCGCGCTTTCTCTCGCGTGCGCCAAGGCACTCGTTGTTGTCGCGCAGCGCCAGGGAGGTCAATCTCAGTTCAGCCCCCTGCTGAACTCGGTCCGCGATCCGGAAACCCCGCTGGGCAAGGTGCAAACCTATGTCATGGAACACATCCGCGAGGCCTTCCCGGTCGAGCGGCTCGCCGATATAGGCGGTGTAAGCCCGCGTAGCATTGCGCGGCTCTTCGTTAGCGAACTGAACGTAACCCCGCATGACTTCGTGGAAGGGGTGCGCCTGGACCAAGCCCGAAAACTTCTGGAATCCACGGAGGCGGCCCTCAAGACCATCGCTTTCGAATGTGGCTTTACCAGTCCCGAGCAGATGCGAAGCGCGTTTCAGCGGCGACTCAACGTCACGCCTCAGCAATATCGGCGAAGCTTCAGAACCGTGTGAGCCGCACTGTGGATAGGCCGGCTGAAAGACCGCTTCCGAGCGGGACGGCTGTGCCTTGTGGGTGGGGCCGCGATCTCTCGCCAGACACCCGAAAAGTGTCTGCAGGTGTGTTGCGATGCGAATCGGACCTGCGCGGTAGCAAGAAAGCGCGAGCTGAATTCAACTGAGCCCAAATTTTTTTCTCAGACCCTTCTCGACCGGAACGGCAGGCATGAAGCGGCGCAATTTGGCCAGAAGAGATGCCTCTCCCTTGGGCGTATGGCGCATTTTCCAGGTGCCCAAGGCGGCATCGACAATCGCTTTGGCAACGCCATCGGGTGCGGCTGCGTTTTGAATGCCCTTTTGAATGGCCTGAGAAACAATTCTGCGCTCGGCATCGTAGGCAGATATCGTGGAGGCCGCCTGCGGCGCGTTGAGGTCCAGGTTGGTTTTAGTGAAGGACGGCTCGACAAGTGCTACGCGAATTCCGAATTGGCGCACCTCATGATCCAAGGTCTCGGACATTCTCTCAACCGCATGCTTGGATGCCGAATAGAGCCCCATGTAGGGCGCAGGCAGAAAACCGAGCACGGAGCTGACATTGACAATGCGCCCCGAGCGCTGCCCGCGCATGTGCGGAAGAACTGCCTGCGTTGTGCGCAGGATGCCAAGAAGGTTGGTGTCAAACAGCGTCTGGGCTTCCGCAATCGACGTTTCTTCCGTCGCGCCGACCAGGGTTACCCCTGCGCTGTTGACAAGTACGTCGATGCGCCCGGCTTGAGCGATGACGGCCTGGATTCCCTGTTGAACTGATGCTTCATCGCGAATATCCATTTCTATGAAAACAACACCGGGTATCGCCTGAGCTTTTGCTGTGTTGCGCACGGTGCCGAATACCCGGCAACCTCGCTTGGCAAACGTCTCGGCGGTGGCGCGTCCGATACCCGACGACACTCCGGTCACGACAACAACTTTAGAATTCGACATGGCGGCTCCTTTCGACGTAGATAAATTGCGATAAAGACATGCCGGCAGCGCAAAGGGGCTCGCCGATATGCTGGTTATGCATGCGCATGGTTGCTGCGCAGATCGGCCGTGTCGCCTGGTTTGATCTTGAACCAGATGGAATACATGGCTGGCAAAAAAACCAGAGTCAGAATCGTCCCTGCAAACGTTCCGCCGATCAGCGTGTAAGCGAGGGCTCCCCAGAACACGGAATGGGTCAGCGGGATGAAGGCCAGGATCGCCGCCAGCGCAGTCAGGATAACGGGGCGGGCACGCTGCACGGTCGCCTCGACCACCGCGGCAAAAGGCGTCAAACCGGATTCTATGTTGTCCTTTATTTGTCCGACGAGGATCAAGGTATTGCGCATGACGATGCCTGAGAGCGCGATCAGGCCGACCAGCGCATTGATGCCGAACGGTTGATTGAACAGTAAGAGTGTCGGCACGACACCGATCAGGCCAAGCGGGCTTGTGGCAAACACCATGATCATGGTGGCCATGGAGCGCACCTGCAGAATGATGATCAGGAGCGTGGCTGCGATCATGATAGGAAGAAGCGGGACGATGGCATCGGACGCCTTGCGAGATTGTTCGATGGAACCGCCTTCTTCGATCCGGTAGCCGTCTGGTAGTGCGGCGATGATTGGCTGCAATTGCTTCAATACGGCTGTAGATACGTCGGGCGGTTGCAATCCCGTCGCAATATCGCCGCGCACCGTGATTGTTGGCATGCGGTCTCTTCGACGAAGGATGGGCTCTTCCATTTGCACGTTCACGGTTCCGACCTGCGAGAGCGGAACGCGCTGCCCGGATGATCCCACCAGCGTGAAGCCGTTGATCTTGGCCGGATCCAAGCGGATGTCGCCGTCGGCGCGGGCTACCACTTGCACGGAACGAATGTCCTCGCGGACCGCCGTGACGGGGATGCCCGTCAGCAGGAACTGGAGCTGCTGAGCAACCGAGCTTGAACTCAGTCCGAATGTCTGTAGCCGGTCCTGGTTTAACGCGATATGCAAGGTCGGGACGCGCGGTCCCCAATCGGTATTGACTGTGCGCATCATCGGACTGGCGCGCATGATCGCCTTGACCTGCGCCGCGATCGCGCGAAGCTTGTCCGGGTTCGGCCCCATTACGCGAAATGCCACGGGATACGGCGAGTAGGGGCCGAATACCAATTGGGTGACACGCACCTGCGCTGCGGACACCAGACCGTTCGCGATGGCTTGGCGTAGCCGGACTTTGAGGGTATCGCGTTCTTCTTCGTTGTCTGTCCGAATGACGATTTTCGCGAAGGATGGGTCGGGTAATTCGGGCGCCATCGCCAGGTAAAAGCGAGGCGCTCCCTGGCCGATGTAAGCCGTGACAATTTTCGCCTCCTTCTGCTTTGCCAGCCAGGCTTCAATCCTGGCTGTCTGCACGCTGGTCTGCTCGATGGAGGATCCGTAAGGCATCTGTACTTCGACCAGTACTTCGGGGCGGTCCGATGTCGGGAAGAACTGCTTTTTCACCACGCTCATACCGAGGCCGGACAGCAGGAATGCCCCGACGACGATGCCCGCCACCAGCCACTTGCGCCCGATGACGCGACCAAGCACGCGACGGAAGCGGTTGTAGTTCGGCGTGTCGTAGAGGGTTTTCTCGCCGCCTTCAATCTTTGGTATTTCCGGCAGCAACTTCACGCCGAGGTAGGGGGTGAAGACCACCGCGACAATCCAGGAAGTGATCAGGGCAATGCCCACGATCCAGAACATATTGTGCGTGTATTCGCCTGCAGTGGATCGGGCAAAACCGTTGGGCAGAAATCCCACGGCAGTAACCAGAGTGCCGGCCAGCATCGGTGCGGCCGTATGGCTCCAGGCATAAGCGGAGGCATGAACTCGGCTATAGCCTTCCTCCATTTTCACCACCATCATTTCGATAGCGATAATCGCATCGTCTACCAGCAGACCTAGGGCCAGGATCAATGATCCGAGAGTGATGCGGTCGAAGTTCTTTCCCGTGGCCGCCATGACAACAAAAACTCCGGCCAGCGTCAGCGGGACGGCAGCGGCGACCACCACGCCAACACGCCAGCCCATGCTGACGAAGCAAACGACCATCACCACGAGCAGGGCGACAAAGAACTTGAGCATGAATTCGTTGGTCGCCGACTTGATGTTGACAGATTGGTCGGTGATTTTCGTCAGGCTCACGCCCAACGGCAATCCCGCGTTGACCTTGACGACTTCCCGGTCCAGCGCCTTGCCCAGGGTCAAACCGTTCCAGCCGTCGCGCATCACAATGCCCAGCAGCAATGCTGGCTTGCCGTCGTTGCGGACCAAGAAAGTCGGCGGATCCTCGTAGCCACGCTTGACGTCGGCGACGTCCGATAGCTTGAACGTTCGCCCATGACCAACAATTGGCGTATCGCGTATCTGTTGCAATTTATCGAAGGAGCCATCCAGACGAATGAATATTTGCGGTCCTTGCGTGTCGATCGAACCCGCCGCGGTGAGAAGGTTCTGGTGATTGAGCGCGGCGAAGATCTCTTGCGGCGTCACCCCTAACGTCGCTAATCGATCATTGGAAAATGACACGAATATGCGTTCTGGCTGTTCACCAATGAGGTTGACTTTTTCTACCCCTGCAACATGCAGAAGATGTTGGCGTAGCGCCTCGGCTTCGCGCACTAGAAGCCGCTGTGGTTCGCCTTGCGCCTGCAAGGCGAACAGTGCGAAGGTCACATCTGAAAATTCGTCGTTCACCATCGGCCCGATGACGCCGGCCGGCAGCTGAGCGGATTCGTCATGGATTTTCTTGCGTGCCTGATAAAACTGTTCTTGTACTTCCGAGGGCGGTGTGCTGTCGCGCAGCTCTACGGTGGTGAACGCCAGACCGGGGCGCGTGTACGTTTCGGTATGGTCGTACCACCGCAATTCCTGCATGCGCTTTTCTAATGGATCGGCGACTTGGTCCTGCATTTCCTTGGCGGTTGCGCCAGGCCACGCGGTGATGACGGTCATCGACTTTACAGTGAAGGGCGGATCCTCGGCTCGCCCGAGTTTGAGAAAAGCAAGGATGCCGGCGACGGAGATCAGGATAATCAGAAAGAGCGTGATCGATCGCTCGCGGACGGCAAGCGCCGAGAGGTTGAACCCACTCATTTCAGCAGCCCTCCGCGTTCGACGATCGCGGCCGTGTGTGTGGCGAGAAGCACGGGTTTGACTTCTTCTCCCTCGTGCAATAGCTGAGCGCCGAGCGCCACGACCTGATCGCCTGCCTTCAGGTTGTCATTGATGCTGCCAACGCGCGCAGCATCATCGCTCAGTCCGAGCACGTTGACCGAACGCCACGTCACATGCGCAGGATGGCCCGTCACCACCCAGACTCCCGCGCCCTTGCCAGGATCGAAAATGGCGCTGATCGGCACCTGCATGCTGGTCCGTGCCGGGGCGTCATTCACCAGTGTTCGGATAGTGACCGTCGCACCTAGCGGTGCGCTGGCAAGCGCGCCTTCGAGTACGTATCTTGCCTCATAGGTCCGCGTCAGCGGATCGGCTGCATCCGAGAGTTGCCGCAATCTCGCGGATACGACCTGGTCTTTGCCATATAGCGTTGCTTCGCCCTTGGATCCGATGGCCGGACGCAATGTCTCAGGCAAGTCGACGATCGCTTCGCGCGGGCCGGCGTGCGCAAGGCGCACCACGACCTGCCCGGCGCTTACCACTTGGCCGGGCTCGGCATGCGTGTCCACTACGACGCCGTCGGCGTCGGCCACCAGGACTGCGTAGCTGGCTGCGTTTTTCGACACGTCGGCTTTCGCCTCGGCGGCAGCGAGCTGCGCTCGAGCGGCATCGGCTGCCGCTTTGATTTGGTCATAGGCTGAAGCTGACACTGCGCCGGCAGCTACCAGCCCGCGATAACGCGCCTCGTCGTCGGCGGTCTGCTTCGCCTGGGCGCGAGCCGCAGCGACCGATTGGCTCTGTGCATGGGCGTCCAGCCGCAGATCGGTCGGATCGATCCGCATCAGCGCCTGTCCACGCGTTACCACCTGTCCCGCGTCGACCAAGCGTTGCAAGATTTTGCCCGAAACACGAAACCCCAGGTTGCTTACGACCCGCGCGCCCACGCTGCCGGTGAACGACAGAGAGGCAACAGGGGCCTCTGCAACAGGCGCGATTCCGACCACGGGAGTCGAGGTGCGCGGGTCAGCTGAGTGATTGTTGCCGCATGCTGCCAAGACGAAGGACAAGAGGCATGGGGCGGTTAAAGCAAGTTGGCGGCGCATGGGGTCCTTCCTTCAGGGTAGGACCGCCATTTTATTCAAGTGACTAATAAAGTCAATAGTCACACATGAGGTGTAATCATGGCGCCAGACTGCGCAGGATCAGATTGGAGAGCTGGACCGCCGCTTCTGGAGCAAGGTCGAGGTTGTGCTGAAGCAGGAGCGGATTGACGTAGGGGCGCATCACGAGATGGATGGCGTTCACGGTCTCATCCAGAGGGGTCTTACGCTCAAATTCGCCTGAGTTGCGGCCTTCGACGATGATTTGCGCAATGAGCTGCCTGATGTGCTCTTCATAGGCACGCGCCGAGGGCCATGGCCCGCTTGCCGCCGCAGCGGCAATGTCGAAAAGCTTGCGTTCCCGAAAAAAAAGGTTGCTACCGGCCTCCACCAAGGCTTTGAACATCTGGCGCAGCCGATCAGATGCCGTGGGCGCCGCGGACGTTGCCTCGTCCACCGCCTTCATGATTGCATCCAGGCAGTTGGAGCAGATCACTTCGCCGATTGCCTGCTTGGAATCGAAGAATTTATAGATGTAAGCCTTGGAAAAACCGATGACTTTGGCCAGGTCTGAAACAGTGGTCTTCTCGTAGCCGTAATGCCCGAAATGCTCGGTGGCGGCTTCAACGATCTGGGTGCGGACATCGTGGTCCTGCGGTCCCCGCAGTTGCGGGGCAAGAGGCGTGGAGTCAGTCATGGCACAAGCTTACCGCGAAAGATGGGGTTTGAAAACAAGTGACCATTTGGTATATTAGTCACATCGAAATTGATACTCTTCAGTAGGATCGCCATGCGTGTCAGCCGCTTTCTTGCTCTTTTTGTATGCGCCGGCGCCATTGCCGGCTGCGCAGTGGGTCCAGATTATCACCGGCCCGATGCGCCGCTTCCGAATCACTACATGGAGCAGGGCGCGATCGCGCGGCAGCACGCGGCCACTACGGCCGATCTCGCGAAATGGTGGGAGAGCTTCGATGATGCGTTATTGACTCATTTTGTATCGCTAGCTCTCGAACAGAATCTGGATCTGGCGCAAGCAAGGGCCCGAGTTACACAGGCGCGCGCAGCACTCGGTGGATCTGACGCCGCACTGCTTCCGTCAGGCAACGTCAGTGGCTCGGCCGCCCGGGCATACCAGTCGGTCGAAACGCCAACAGGGCGCTTGCTCAATGCCACGCCTAACTATGAACGGTGGGGTAACGCATACGAGGCTGATCTGGGTGCGAGTTGGGAGATTGACATCTTTGGCGGGTTGCGGCGTGGACGTGAGGCAGCGCTGGCGGACTATCAGGCATCGAAGGCAGGTGTCGTCGCCACGCGATTGGAAGTCGCTGCTCAGACTGCGGATATCTATATCGCCATTCGAGGGCTGCAGACTCGTCTTGAGATCGCCCGGAGGCAGGTTGGCGTCGAGCAAGAGCTGTTGGCAAAAATCAACCTGCTTTACGACCACGGCCTCGCTGCCGAATATCAGGTTCAGCAAACGAAGGGAGAGCTCGCCCGGGTTCGAGCGACTCTGCCTATCCTCCAGATGCATCTTGATGCTGCAATGAATGCATTGGATGTAATGCTGGGTTCTCCACCTGGCTCGTATCGGGCCGAGCTGGCGAAGGCCAAGCCGATACCCGCCACACCGAAGATCGTGTCTTTGGGATCGCCGGCAGATCTGCTCCAGCGGCGGCCTGACCTTATTGTTGCCGAGCGACATCTCGCAGCAGCCAATGCGAGAATCGGCGAAGCCATATCCGAGTACTACCCAAAATTTTCGCTCAGTGGCCTGTTGGGCAGCGCCGCAACGGTGTCGGCAGGCAATTTATTTACCGGCGGAGCGAATCAGGCAGCGGGTGTGCTTGGGTTGCGCTGGCGTTTGTTCGATTTTGGCCGCATCAACGCTCAGATCAAACAGGCCAAAGGACGGGATGCCGAGGCATTGGCTGCGTATCGTCAGGCAGTTCTTCGCGCAACGGAAGATGTCGAAAATGCCTTCTCAGCCTTGATCAACCGCGAAGAACAGGCCATCGTATTAGGCCAGGGAGAAACATCGCTTGCTCGGGCACGCGAATCTTCCATGATGGCGTACCGGAAGGGCGCAGCAAGCCGGGTCGATGTACTGCACGCCGATGAAACGCTGTTGCAGACCTCCGAGGCGCGAGCGCAGGCACAAGTGGAATCAGCGCGTGCTGCGGTCGCCACGTTCAAGGCACTTGGGGGCGGTTGGCAACCTCGGAATTTCGCGCAGCCCTCGTAGTCCCTGTTCAGATAGCAGATCGCTTCAGCGCTTGGTATCCCGTTGACGAGCTTTGCATGTCGGCCATACTTTTGGTCATCGGCAGCGTCACGTGCGCCCCCTGCGACGCTTGCTGCGCATCGGCGGCGCCGATGCAGGATCAGGACAGGCCGGATTTGTCGAGACCGTATACCTTGTCGTATGAGCCCGGAACGGCTCGGAAACCCACGCTGATGCGATTCCAAGCATTAATCGCCATCACGAGGAAGGTCAGATCGGACAGCTCCTTCTCGGAAAGGTGCGAACGAACGTGTTCATAGATTTCATCGGACACCCCCTCGGCCGGGATCCGGGTCAGGATTTCGGTCCATTCCAGGGCGGCTCGTTCGCGCAGACTGAACAGCGTGGACTCGCGCCAGATGGCAACATGGTGCAGCCTGAGCGGACGCTCGCCATGAATCGTGGCTTCCTTGATATGCATATCCACGCAGAATGCGCAGCCGTTGATCTGCGACGCCCTGATATCGACGAGGTCTCGGGTGGACCGCTCGATTGAGGACTCATTGTGGGCCAGGCTGAACTCGAGAAACTTCTTGAACAGCTCGGGGGATTGCTTCTGGTAGGCGATGCGCTGGGTCATGAGGAGTCCTTAATGTACGAAGTATGCAGGCTAGTGAAGCGTTGGCGTCCGCCCTCGGGGTATGTGGGTCGGCGCTGGGTTTGAGGCTCGAGCGTGAATCTATGAATGGCTGAGCCAGTTTTGGAAACGTGTTGAGCCGATGAGCGCGTTGTCGCCCGTGATCAGGGATCGGTCATTCAGCTCGCTGCCGAAATAGCGCGCATGGACGTCGGCGGTTACTTCGCGCTTGTCTTTGCGCGCCGCTAGAAACTTGCGTGCCAGTTCATCAAGGGGAAAGCGGTCCGGACCACCCACTTCGACAACGCCATTCACCGGCGCCCCGACTGCGAGATCAGCCATGACCGCTGCGACATCATCAGCAGCGATGGGCTGAATAAGAGCGGGTGAAAGGCGAATCACGCCGCCATCGTCACTCGAGTTGATAATGCCTTCGATGAACTCGCAGAACTGCGTTGCGCGCAGGATGGTGTAGGGGATTTTTGACGCTGTGATCAGTTGTTCCTGGGCGGCTTTTGCGCGCATGTAGCCGCTCTCGGGAAGGCGATCAGTGCCGACAACCGAGAGCGCGACGTGATGCTCGACATCGGCGTCAGCTTCTGCGGCAAGCAGATTTCGGCCGGACGTTTCGAAAAACTCCAGGACGTCCCGATCTTCAAACGAGGGAGAGTTTGTTACGTCGACCACCACTTGAGCGCCGGCAAGGGCTTCTGCCAGACCTTGCCCGGTGAGAGTGTTCACACCCGTTCGAGGCGATGCCGCTACCGTTTCATGACCATGATGACGAAGCCTGTTTACAATATTCGACCCGATAAGGCCTCCACCGCCAATAACGACTATTTTCATGCTCGGCTCCTCGATTCAATGTCGATCGACTCAGGGCAGCGATCGATGTATTCAGTATGCTTGGCGACCTGTCGGAATACTTTGTCAACGCCTTGGGTTTTCATTGAATTAGGCTTGGAAATTTGTCTAGAAACCTGAACCGTGACTGGGCTATGGGTGTTGCCGGCTGGCCGGCGTAGCCGCCCGGTTGCTTCGGTCGCATGCTCGGCACGAACATGGGGCAAGGAGCCCTGAATGCGATTGGTGTTTGACGACTGCGTACTCGACCTCGACCGGAGAGAGCTCTTCCGGGCCTCTCTGGCCGTTGCCACGGCGCCCAAAGTCTTCGACCTGCTGGTCTATCTGGCAGAGCACCGCGAACGCGTCGTCAGCAGATCCGATTTGATCGAAGCAGTGTGGGGCGGTCGAATCGTCTCGGAATCGACTCTGGCCAGTCACATTAATGCGGTGCGTACGGCGGTCGGCGACAACGGCCAGCAACAGCGCGTGATCCGAACGATTGCCCGCAAGGGATTCCGGTTCGTTGCCGACGTCAGGAACGCCGGGTCATGGGATGGCGTCGGCCTGCCTGCTGCCGAGCCCTCCCGATCGGTTGAAATCTCGGTCGTCGCGCCAGCCTTGCCTGCAAAGCCGTCCATTGCTGTCTTGCCATTTGTGAATCTGAGCGCAGATCCGGAGCAAGACTACCTGGCTGACGGTGTGGTGGAGGACGTCATCGCGGCGTTGTCGCAGTATCGCTGGCTGTTCGTCGTCGGGCGCAACTCGAGCTTTACCTACAAGGCTCGTGTAGTGGACGTGAAACAAGTAAGTCGCGAGTTGGGCGTTCGCTATGTGTTGGAAGGCAGTTGGCGCAAAGCAAAAAATCGTGTCCGCATTACGGCGCAGCTGGTCGATGCGGCAACCGGGGAGCTCCACTGGGCAGGCCGTTTCGAAGGGGTGCTGGGAGATATCTTCACGCTGCAAGATCAAATTACCGAGAGTGTGGTCGGCGCAATCGCGCCACAGCTTGAACGAGCGGAGATCGAGCGGACGAGCCGCAAGACGACAGAAAACCTCGACGCTTACGATTACTATCTGCGCGGAATGTCCAAGCTGCATCACGGGACCAAGCAGTCCATCGACCAGGCGCTCCCACTCTTTCACAAGGCAATAGAGTCCGATCCGGATTTCGCGTCAGCTTACGCAATGGCGGCGTGGTGCCATTGTTGGCGCAGGGTCAATCGCTGGACGGATTGCCCGCTGGAGATGGCGGAGGGCGCCAGACTGGCTCGCCGAGCCATAGAGTTGGGCAAGGGTGATGCAGTCGCGCTCACCAGGAGCGGACATGCGCTTGCCCATCTTGCCGGTGACCTCCGAGCCGGTATCGCATTGTTGGACAAGGCGCTCGAACTCAATCCCAACCTCGCGGCGGCGTGGTTTCTCGGTGCATTTCTCAGGCTCTGGCATGGCGAAACTGACTCGGCTATCGAGTACTTTGCGCACGCCATGCGTTTCAGCCCTCTCGACCCGGAGCTGTATAGAATGCAAGCCGGAATGGGGGCCGCGCATCTCTTCCTGGGGCGTTTCGACGCAGCATCGTCATGGGCGGAAAAGGCATTCCGGGATTTGCCAAGTTTTCTGCTGGTAGCCGCCGTGCTCGCGGCAAGTCACGCGCTTGCCGGCCGCATGGCCGAATCCCGGCATGCAATGGATCATTTGCGCCAGCTCGATCCCAAGTTGCGTCTGTCCAATCTCAAATATTGGCTACCTATCCAACGCCCGGAGAATTTCGCCATCTTAATGGACGGTCTACGTAGGGCTGGGCTGCCAGAATGAAGGGCGCTTCCCCCTTCAGGGAGTGTGCAGAATTTTGTGTAAACGAGTCATTGGCAGGAAACTGCCGGACAGCGACCTTTCCGCGGCGAAGCGCTTCGAGCCGGCCTCATCGGTCGGAGTGCGGCCATCATGCGACGGTCGCAAGTAGGCCGTCTAAACATTCGTGCTTTAAAAGACCGAAGATTTTTTAGTCGATCAGCCTATCAAGCAACTGAGTCGCCACTTTCAATAGAGCGCGCTCTTCCGAGGTTGTTTTAGCGAGTAGCTGCTCGGTTAGCCAGCGCGTACGCGCGGTCCTCTCTCGCGCCAATTGATGCTTTCCGGTATTGGTCATGTGCACGAGATAAGCGCGACGATCCTCGGCATCCTGCGTCAGGCCCAATAGATTCTGCTCGACAAGTTTCATCACGATCAGTCGCATCGTCTGATGCGTCACGCCTCGGCGCTCGGCCAGCGCCGAAATACTTACCGGCCCAGTATGTTCCAAAGCTGCGAGGGTTTCGTTCTGGGCGTTTGAGTGCGTGCCGCTATGCCCCCGGACACTCTTGACGAAACGACTGACTACCTCGCGGAGGGATTCGGCAATCTGCGCAGCGTCAGTGGCATGGGAGGAAGGCATTGGCGCTCGCCGAGACTGACTCATATCGCGAGACCTCACGCTTGCCGCAGTTGATCCGCAACTGCGGCAAGCGTGTTGACGCCCCAGTGCTCGAAATAACGGCCGTCGCGAATGCGGACGATATCGATCACATCGATCGAGATATCTTTATTCGTCGCTTTGATGCCGGCCAGCAGGCCGATGTGTTTACCCGAGATCGTCTTGCGCGTGATCACTTTGTCGCCATCACTGAGTTGCTCGTGAATATGTACTTGCAGATATCCGATCGCAGGACGCAGCACGGTGGCAAACGTTTTCCACATAACTTCGGCGCCGCGCTGTGCCTCGCTGGGTGCCGACCAGTTGACGAAATCCGGCGCCATGAGAGCTTCGAAGGACTCGCGATTGCCCTCCTGGATAACCTCGCGATTGAAGCGCGTGACAATGGCTTTTAAATCATTGCTGGTCATGTATGTTCCGTTTGTTTTGGTGAGATAGGTAGCGCCAGGGGGAGTGCGCGTTACGGAATATTGTACAGTAATGCTGTATATTTTATTGGATGACAGGGAAGCGACGAAGACCGGCTTCGACCGCACGGGGAAGCTTACGGCTGCTCTCGGCAACGGTTGAAGTATTCCCGCCACGTGTCCTGCGCAGAGATTTACCGAGTTTTTCAACAAAATCGGTCGGAGTGCGGCCACTTTGAGACATTCGACACGGGGCCCTGACTCGCCGACAATCGCCAATCAACGAATGGCCTTTAGAGGATCGCATGGCCACTGTGAAGACCTCAGCCCCCGTCGCTCTTGTGACCGGCTCGACCACCGGGATTGGCGCTGCAATCGCGCGACGGCTTTCAAAAGATGGATTCTCTGTTGTTCTCCATTCGCGCAGTTCCGTCGATGCGGGGCTCGCGTTGGCTCGCGACCTCGGTTCCGCCGTGTACGTGCAAGCCGATCTAGCCAACGATGTAGAGAGGGTGAATCTCATCCGCGAGGCAATCGGCGCTTGGGGTCGACTCGACGTCCTAGTCAATAACGCCGGCATCAGTCGAGTGATCCCCCATAACGATCTGGCGGCCGCCACGCCAGACGTTTGGCAGGAGTTGCATGAAGTTAATGTTGTCGCACCGTTTCGCCTTGTAACCGAAGCGCAATTGGCACTGCGTGAAGCTGCCGCGCGAGGAAAGGCGGGCTGCGTCGTCAACGTGAGTTCACATGCCGGAGTGCGACCTAAAGGTGCATCCATCCCGTACGCAGCAACCAAGGCAGCGCTAAACCATGTGACGCGCTTGCTTGCGCTTTCACTTGCCCCTGACATTCGTGTGAATGCTGTCGCGCCTGGCTTGGTCGATACACCTCTCACGGCCGAGTGGACGCAAGCCCAGCAACTCTGGAAAGAGCGTTCACCGATGCGGCGGGCCGCAAGCCCCGAGGATATTGCTCAGGCGGTTGCCTTGTTAGTCGCTTCGGATTATCTAACGGGCGAAATTCTGCTCTCGGACGGCGGTTTGAATCTCACGTAACCAAAACGCGACGAACCAACGCCCGCGCCAGCTCCACGGTGATCGTCCGTCTAGCGATGGCCCGTTCCGCAAGCGGTCGGGCTCTGACCGGCCATGAGCCGTCGCCTATGAATGGCCGCAGTACGGGCTCGTTTGAGCCGAGACCTTGAAGGTCCCGCAGGCGACATTGAGGGCCGCAAAACGGCTCTCTCTGCCGCCGAGGTCGCACGCATGGCGAGTCCGGAGAACAGCTCAAAACCTCAGCGGCAGCAGGAACCCGATCAGCATGATGAATCCCCGCGTACCTGATTGAACTTGTACCCAATGCGCGCCAGCCAGGCGTCGATCCTCTGCGCCACGTCCGCGATCAGATCGTGGCCGAGCACCGAGTGCCGCTGATCGAAGACTGTTCTGCAAGGACCTCGCATCTAGCGAGGAACACCGGCGAGCGGCGCGGCGCCTTCACTCCGTGGTCTGCTTGCCTACGTGCTGCCGCCGCAGCTCGGCCTTCATCGTCTTCAGCAGCTCGGGCCCGCCCTTCTCCAGCGCTGAGGCAGCGGCCGCGCTCTCCTTGGTTACCGGTAGATACTTGCGGCCCCAGATGCCCAACTGCGCGATGGCGGGCAAACGTATGCTTGTAAGCCAGGCTACGATACCGGATAAGGAATGCGCCAGCCGCGCAGAAGCTATTTTTGCAGCAATCGCAGGTGCCCAATTGATCGCACGGAGCCGCCGTGACATTTCGTTGTATGACGACCTGATTCGCAGCTACTTCTCTGCCGGCTTGTTACCGGTGTTCAAAGTATGGAATCAAGACCGGGGCGACGAGTGCCCGATCAACGATGGCCAGGCCTAGTGAAAAAACCGCGGCGACTTAGGGGCTGCGGGTTTTTCTTGCCTGCTATGCTTACCGTCAATCCAACTCAACCCCTTTGGTCTCCCGACCGAACATAACCATCGCCGCGGTGGCGATGATGGCGTCCAGGCAAAACACCGACATGGTCAGTTTGAGGCCGCCCAGGTTCATCAGGATCGGGAACAGGATGATGCCGATGATCGCGCCCAGGCGTCCCAACCCTGCGGCCAATCCGGTGCCGAACGAGCGGATGTCGGTCGGGAACGCCTCGGGAGCGACCACGCCGACCAGTCCCGCCGGTCCGATCCAGACGACGAGCTGGAACAGGCTAAAGAGCACGAGCAGCACAATGAACACCTGTGAGTCGCTGACCAGGACCAATCCGAAATCGATCAAGGCAAGCAAGCCGAAGCCCAGCGTGGCCAAGGGTTTACGGCCTACGCGCTCGACCAGCAGGAACATCAGGATCGAGCCGATCACCGCGAACGTCGACACCACGACGCCGCCCAGCAAGGACAAGGTTTCGGTGAAACCCAGCGTCCTGAGGATGTAGGGCGTGAAATAGCCCACGCCGTAGGTGTTGAAGGTGATGCAGAACCACATGAAGAAGATGTAGAGCGTGCTGTAGGTCTGCTGTTTGGTGCGGAACAGGGCGCCGATGCCGGGCCGTGCCGACGTCGCGCTCATGCCGGCGCTAGTCGGCTTGAGCTGCGCGCCGCTGCCGGGAACGGCCGCGTCCATCGCGGCGCGGGCTTCATCATAGCGGCCCTGACGCACCAGCCAGCGCGGCGATTCTGGGATGCTGTGCCGGCCTATTAGCACGATGATCGACGGGATCAGCGCCAGCCCGAACAGGACGCGCCACGTTTCTCCATGCAGTAGCGGGTTGAGCGCGTAGCTGATTAGATAGGTCAAGGCGCTGGCTACCGTCCACAGGATCCATGTGCTGGCATTGAGTTTGCCGCGGATCTTGCGCGGCGCGAATTCCGCGATGATCGTGAAGCTCAGGGCCTGGTCGGCACCGACGGCGAAGCCCAGGCCGATGCGCGCGATCACCAGCATTTCGTACGAATTGGCGAAGGCGCTGATCAGCGCGAACAGCGCGTAGATGATGATGTCGGCCATGTACATGGACCGGCGTCCGAACCGATCGGCGAGGTAGCCGATGCTGACCGCGCCGACGATGGTGCCCACATAGGTGGACGTGGCCACCAGCGCGATCTGGGCGGGCTTGAGCTGGAAGTACGGCACCAGAAATACCAGGGCCGAAGCGATGTTGGTGAAGTCGTATCCCTCGAGAAAGACGCCCATGCCCGACAGAAATGTCACCTTGCGGTGAAATGCGTTGAGCGGCGCGTCGTTCATCGATGAGAAGGATGATTTCTCGTGCATTGTTGTCTCCATGTTTTAAGTATTTCTCGTGGCTATTCAAGTTCTAGTGGTGTTCAAGAGGACGGATCGAAGCTCTCCTGCGGATCGTGGCCGGGGTAGATGCGCGCCGGCGCCAGGCGTGCCACGCGTTCGAGCGCGAGGATGGCCTCGTCGATGTTGGAGACGATGCCCGACGGAATCGAGTCGTGGTAATTGCGGCGCAGCGGAATCGCGTCGCCGGTAATGACGGCTAGCCCTTCCTGCGTGTCGACGCAGATCATTTGCGAGCCGGGGGTATGTCCGCCCACGCACATCACCCGGATGCCGGGGCAGAATTCCACGTCGCCGTTCAGCGGCCGGATGCGCTGTGCGCGGATCATTCCGCTCAAGTCGGTGCGTACGCTGAAGAAATGGTTGAAGGCCGGATGCTGCCGCATGGCGCTGCCGAAGAAATCGAGTTCGGCCTGCTGCGCGAAGAACGTGGCATTAGGAAATTTCTCGGCGTTCGCGGCGTGATCCCAGTGCAGATGGGTCAGCAGCACGGTATCGATGCTCGCGGCGTCCACGCCGATACGGGCTAACGCCGGGGCCACGTCGGTCACCTGCGTCAGGCCGCGTTCGCGGCCTTCCTGCGTCGGCGGCCCGGTGTCTACCAGAATGGTGCGAGCGCCGTCGCGCAACACCCATACGCGATAGGCGATCTCGAGCGACGTGCCCGGTTCGGTCAGGTACAGGAACAGGGAGGTATCGGCCCTGCGCCGGCCGATTTCAACTGCATCGATGCGAAAGGGAGCCGCAGTATTCATGCGCAGGGTCTCCGGCAGGGCAGGCGTGGCGCTCAAGATTGGATGGCGCTCTGGTCCCGTGTCTCTTCCATGAGGATGGGAATCGCCAGGTTGCAGGCGTGAATGCCCATCACGGTGGTGAGCTGTATCGCTTCGAGCAGTTCTTCGCGCGTCGCGCCGGCCTTGATAGCGTTGCGCACGTGGCGCCGCACACCCGGCCCGTACAAATGCGTGGTGGCAGCATTAATGGCTACGAGGATCAGTTCTTTGTATTTCTGCGGCAGCGGTCCATTGCGCTGCGGCACGCTGCGAAAGGCAAGATAGGCCTCCATGAACTCGGGATCGAGTTCCCGAAGCTGGTCCCACAGCGGATTCCAATCGCCCTTGGCGATGTGCGCTTCGCACTGCGGAGTGGGGATGCCCGAGGTTTTTTTGCTGGTCATTGTGATCTCCCGACAGGTCAGTTGCCGACGGCATCGGCAAGCATGAAATCGACCACGCGCTCGCCGATCATCATGGCGGGGGCATTCGTATTGGAGGACGCGATGGTGGGCATGACGGAGATGTCCGCCACACGCAGGCCCTGGATGCCGTGCACCTTGAGCCGGTTGTCCACCACGGATTCGCCGGGTCGGCCCATGCGGCAGGTTCCTACGGTATGCCATGCCGTCTGGCCTGTCTGGCGAGCATAGGCCAGCAGATCAGCATCGGTGTCGGCAGCCGGACCGGGCCGCTCTTCCTGGATGATCACGCGACGCAGTGCCTCCTGACCGGCGACTCGCCGGATCAGGCGTAGCATGCCGACGACGGTCTGCTGGTCTGTTTCGTTCTGCAGATAATTCGGATTGATGGCTGGCGCCACCTTCGGGTCGGCAGAGACCACATGGATGCTGCCGCGCGACTGCGGATACAGCATGAAGCCGCCGATCGAGAAGCCCGAGAACTGATCGATGCCGCCGATGCCATCGCGCGAATATCGGTCCTTGCCGCTGATGTGATAAATGCGGATCATGACGTCTGGGTGCGTCATCGTGGCCGAGGTGCGCGTGATGGCGTGGGCCGTGGACGAGGTGCCGGCCATCAGGCCCTTGCGGCTGATAGCGTACTGCAGTGCATACTTGACCTTGTAAAAGGGGCTGCGCATGATGTCGTTGATGGTCTCGGAGATGGCCGAGCGATAGGTGCACCGCACCTGCAGATGGTCGCTCATGTGTTCGCCTACGTCCGGCAGATTGCGTACGATGGGTATACCCAGGGACTGCAGGCGGCCGGCATCGCCGATGCCGGACAGTTCCAGCATCTGCGGCGACTGCACGGCGCCCGCGCAGAGCGCCGTCTCGCGCTGGGCCGTCGCCAGATGTATGGCGCCGTTCCATTCGTATTCGACGCCCACGCACCGGGTTCCGGCCAGGCGCATGCGCCTGACGAAAGCCAGCGTGCGAACGGTCAGGTTCGGCCGCCCGCGGACCGGGCGCAGATAGCCTACGGCGGCGCTGCAGCGCCTGCCGTTGTTCGCGCTTTGTTCCAGATACCGCACGCCTTCGTAGTCGACGGCGTTGTAGTCTTCGGTCGGCACGATGCCTACCTGCCTGCAAGCGGCGATATAAGCGTCGGAAATCTTGTCCGGGTCGCGTGCGCCCCGGTCGGTGATGCGAATGGGTCCCGATTTGCCGCGCAGCGGATGATTCGAATACGGATTGGTTTCGATCTTGCCGAAGTAGGGCAGCAGGTCTTGAAAGTTCCAGCCCTCGATGCCGAAGCGGCTCTGCCAGCTGTCGTACTCCTGCGGATCGCCCCAGACATAGGCCATACCGTTGACGGCGCTGGACCCGCCCAGCACCTTGCCGCGCGGCCAATAGATCTGCTGTCCGGCCAGGGTGTCCTGCGGCACGGTCTTGAAGGGCCAAACCAATTTCTCGTTGGTCAGCAGCCGGCCCACGCCCAGCGGGATATGGATCCAAGGATTGCGGTCTTCGCCGCCGCCTTCGAGGAGCAGGACGCGGTATTTGCCCGAAGCGCTCAGTCGGTTCGCCACGACGCATCCCGCGGAGCCCGCACCGATCACGATGTAGTCGAATTGTTCGGGTGTCATGATTTACTTCGTGCGATTCTTGAAGGAGTCCCTACGGAAGCTGTAGAGGGCGTTGGGATCGACGCGGATATCGACCACGGCCGGCTTGCCGCAGTGAATGGCCGCCTCGAGGGTCTTGGCGAGGTCCGCGGCGCGGTCCACGCGAAAGCCGCTGGCATTCCACAGCTCGGCAAGCTTGTCGTACGGTGGATTGGGCACGTCGGCACCGATGTAGCGCTCGCCGAAGAAGTCTCGTTGATACGCTTTCTCGGCGCCCCAGCAGCCGTTGTTCAGCACCAGGCATACGGTGTTGATGCCATAGGCGGCCGCGGTGCCGATTTCGCTGCAGGCCATGCCGAAGCCGCCGTCGCCCATGAGGCTGATCACCGTGCGGTGCGGTTGCGCCAGTTTGGCGCCCAGGCCGCAGGCATACGAGAAACCCACCAGGCCGAAATCGAGCGGCGTGAAAAGCGAGGGCGTCTGAACGTAGCGCATCTGGTCCGTGGCCTGCAGGCAAAGCGTACCCGCGTCCATGGTGTAGATAGCGTCGTCGGGCGCGACTTCGCGGATGGTCTTGAAGAGATACCCCGGCTGCAGAGGATCGGCGGCATTGCCCGCCGCAGTGTCCCGTTGCTGCAGCAGCGCGCGCCGCTGTTCGGTGAATCTGTCCGCCCAAGTCCTGCTCTCGGGATGGGTCGGCAGGCCTCGCAGCGCGTCGACCAGGTCGCCCGCAACCGTCGCGGCATCGCCCAGGATGCCCACGTCCACTGGGAAGAAACGGCCCAGCGCGGTGGGCTCGACTTCCACTTGAATCAGTGTGGCTGCGGGGTTCAGGCTCTCGCGCTGGTAGAAGGTCGTGTTGAAGCCAAGTCGTGTGCCCAGGGCCAGAATGACGTCGGCCTGCCTAGCCAGATCCGATGCGACGGAGTTGCCGCGCGGACCGGCCTGCCCGGCATAGAGCGGATGCGTGCAGGGAACGGCATCGCCGTGCCCGGGCGACATGGCGATTGGCGCATTCAGTCTTTCGGCCAGATCCAGCACGGCGCGCTGGCCGCTGCCGTTTTTGACGCCGCCGCCAGCCAGGATGAGCGGGCGCTGTGCATTCGCGAGCAGCTGCGCGGCTTGCTCCAGCACGGATCGCGGCGCCGTCATCGCGCCGAATACTTGGGCTTTCTCGATTTGGCCGTACGCCGAAGTCTCGAGCGAGTCGGCCAGCAGGTCGCGCGGCAGATTGAGCATGACCGGCCCGCGCCGCGGCGACAGGGCGGTTCTGAAGGCCTCGCCCACCATCTCGGGAATGCGCGCGGTCTGAGTCAGCGTATAGGTCTTTTTCGTGATGGGCTTGAAGAGCGACTGCTGGTCGACTTCCTGGAACGCATCGCGATAAATATGCGCCGAGGATAGCGACCCACCCAGGGCGATGACCGGCGAGTATGCAGCGTAGGCCTGCGCCAGGCCCGTCGCCAGGTTGGTCGCGCCAGGCCCGTTCTGCCCGGCCAGGAACACGCCGGCCTTGCCCGAGGCGCGCGCATAGCCGTCGGCCATGTGCACCCCGGTGCGCTCGTCGCGCACGCCGATGAAGTTGATGTCCTTGGCGTCGTACAGGGCATCGAAAATTTCCATGCCCGCGGATCCGATCAGACCGAATACATGGTCTGTGCCTTGAGCGCCGAGCGCTGCGACGACCGCCTGGCCGCCAGTCATGGTCTTCATTTTGCGTTTCCTTCTATCGAATTTTTACGGGTTCGCTTGCAATAGCTTGTTGAACTTGTTCATCTCGCCGGCGATGTAGTGATCGAAAGCGCTGAGCTGCAGGCTCTCGGGCACCAGGCCCTGGCGCGTCAGCACGTTCAGGACGGTGGGGTCCTGGTTGATCTGGGCGATGTCATGAGCCAAAGCCTGCTTGACCGCGGGCGAGGTCTTGGCGCTCATTACCACGCCGTACCAGATGCTGTAGTCGAAGTTGGCCAGGCCGCTTTCCGATACGGTGGGGACGTCGGGCAGCAGCGTGGAGCGCTTCAGGCTGGTCACGGCCAGGGGTTTGAGCTGTCCCGACTTGATGTACGGCAAGGCCAGCGCGATGGGCGGGAAAGACACGCCAACCCGGCCGGCCATGACTTCGCTGACACCTTCCTGCACTCCCTTGAACGGGATCTGCGCCAAATGGATGCCGGCCTCGCGGTTGAAGTAGCGGCCGACCAGATCGGTCGCCGAATTCACACCCGCCGAACCGTAGGTGATATGGGCGCCGGGGCGCCGTGCGGCGTCGATCAACTCCTGCAGGCGGGTGTAGGGGCTCTTGCCGTTGACGATGGCAAGCGTGGGCGACGACGCGATCTCCGAGATGCCGGAGAAATCCTTCAAGGTGTCGTACGGCATCTTCGGGGTGATGGCGGGGATGACCGCGTACGACGAGGACACGAACAGCATGGTGTTCTCGGCGACGGGCTCCAGAAGCACGTGCTGGGCGCCGACCAGGCCTCCCGCGCCAGGCCGGTTCTCGACGATCACGGGCTGCCCGACGAGCTTGCTTATTTTCTCGGCGTAGATCCGGGCGATGATGTCGATCAGCGCTCCCGGGCTGAACGGCACGACGATCTTGAGCGGAGCGTCGAACTTGACTGCAGGGGCCGGCGCGGCCAATGCCTGAGCCGTTCCCACGAGCAAAAGAACTGCGCCGATGGCGGCTTTCAGCCTGCGAATTGAAAACATGATTCTCCTCCCTATTATGTCGGTATTTTAAATGTCGACATTTTTACTTTAACGAATAAATCCGGGTAAGGCAAGGGTTTCAGGCGGGGTTGATGCGGGAAAGTTCTTCCAGCACTGCGTCCCGATTTTGTACCGCCAGCCGATAGTGGCAGGCGGCCGCGCGCTCGGGGTCATGGCGCACGATCGCGTCGATAGTCTCTTCCCAGGTGCGCAGCGAGCGCTGGCGCCGTTCGGGAGTCGCCAGGCTGATCCGCACGTAGCGGCCCATCTGCTTGGCCATGTCGCTGACGTAGCCGGCCAGAATGGGGTTGTCGGCCAGGGCGGAAATGTATTCGACCGTCTCCCGGCTATGGCGGATGTAGGCCGTGGCATCGTCGATGTTGTCGGCCAGTAGCTGCAGGCGATTTTTCAGGACTTCGACCTCTTCGGGCGTGCATCGCTCGGCGGCCAGGCGCGACGCTGTCGACACCATGGCGGCGCGCACGGCGTACAAGTCGAAGATTTCCTTGGTCGAGAGTTGGGTGACGCAGGCGCCGCGCTGTGGTCGTATGGTGACCAGGCCGCGCAACTCCAGTAGCCGCAGGGCCTCGCGCACCGTCGCCCGGCTGACGCCGTAGGTCGAGGCGAGCTCCGTTTCCCGCAGCCGATCGCCGGGCATGGGCCTTCCCTCGGCGATTTGCTCAGCAAGCAAATCCGCGATCTGCAGGGGCAGGGTCTTCAGGAGATTTCGGTTTTGCTGCAACTGGGACATCTGGACCAAGTGATTTGAGCGACCAAGATAGTATGTGCCAAATATTGTAGGCCAGCGAGGCGGGCTACCATCGGCGGTCAGCGGACTCCAGGTAAGGGCTACTACGATAATCCCCCAATAAAGCGGTGATCGCTATAAATGGGGGATTCACCGACCATCGTGGCTCCTGAAATGAAAACACCAGCCTCAGAAGGCTGGCGTCGATTCCGACACAGAGGAGTGTCGGTTCGTAAGCTTCCCCGTGCGGTAGACAGTCATCAGTAGAATATTCGGAGCCTCCCCCGTTAGGAGTCTCCCTTGAAGAAAACCAGATTTACAGAAAGCCAGATCGTTGCCGCGCTGAAGGAAGGTGAAGCCGGTGTACCGGTGGCCGAGCTATGCCGCAAGTACGGCGTCAG
>NZ_JBQCER010000050.1:0-7904 GCF_051960075.1 Bordetella sp. | reverse complement strand
GTTCGTCCATCAACACGATGTCCGCCTGCACGGCCAGGGCTCGCGCCAGCAACACCCGCTGGCGCTCGCCGCCGGAAAGATGGCCCAGGCCGCGTTCGCGCCAGTCCCAGGCCTGCATCGAGTCCAGCGCCTGCCGCACCGCGTCGCGGTCGGCTTGCGAGGCCGGACGCAACCAGGACTGGTGCGGCAGCCGGCCCAGCATGACGATGTCGTACACCGTGAGGTCGTTCGCGCCCTCCGCCCCCTGGCCCAGCCAGGCGAGATGCCGGGCCCGCTGACGCGCTCCCGCATCGTGCGCGATGCCGCACAGCCGCACCGCGCCGGCGCGCGGCAGCAGCCCCGCCAACGCCTTGAGCAGCGTCGATTTGCCGGCGCCGTTGGGACCGACGATGCTGGTCCAGCGACCGCGTCCGACAGTCAGGTCGACCTCGTGCAGGATCTTGCGGCCGTCCATCCGCACGACAAGCGCGCGGGCTTCGATGGCATTGGGTTCCGGATTCATCCCGCATCCTTATGAACGGAACCTGCATGCATGCGCCACAAGAGATAGACGCCGCCGATCAGCGCGGTCAACACTCCGACGGGCAGCTCTTGCGGCGCGATGATCCAGCGCGCCAGCAGATCGGCGGCCAGCAGCAATGCGCCGCCCATCAGGCTCGACAATAGGGTCAACCGCCCGTGCGTGGTCTTGACCAGCGAGCGCGCCAGATGCGGTGAGGCCAATCCGACGAAGGCGATGATCCCGGTTTGCGCGACTGCCGCGCCTATCGCCAAGGCCAGCACGGCAATCAGAATCGCGCGCAAAGGCGCCAGGCGCAGCCCCAGGCTGACGGCGGTTTCCTCGCCCAGGGCCAGGCCGTCGAGCACGCGGCTCAGGCTCCATGCCGCCAGTGAGCACACGAGCCACACGAGCGCCATCAACCCCAGCGAATCCCAGCCGATGAAGGCCGTGCTGCCCAGCATGAAGGCCTGCATGGTCTGCATGACCGGCGGATAGCGCAGCATCAAAAGCGCGTTGCAGGCGCCCAGCACTACGCCCACGATGACCCCGGCCAGCAACAGGCGCAGCGTGTGCTGCACGCCGCGCGCCAACACCAGAGTCAGCAGCACCGCGCCCGCCGCGCCGACGAAAGCGGCGCCCGTCAGCCCCAGATGCATCAACCATTGCGTCGCCAGCGGCGACACGCCGCCGAAGGCCAGCATGAGACCCACGCCCATCGAAGCGCCGGATGCGCTGCCCAGCAGATAGGGATCCGCCAGGGGATTGCGGAACAGCCCCTGCGCGATCGCGCCGGACAAGCCCAGCAGCGCGCCGGCCAGCCACGCGCCCAGCGTCCTGGGCAGGCGTATGTCCCAGAGAATGCGCCACGCGACGGGATCGCTCCTCGCGTGCAGCACGTCCTCGAAGCCGGTGCTGCCTATGCCTGCGCCCAGCGCGCAGCCGGCCAACGCCAGCGCAATCAACATGGCCGCCCACATCGCCGCGCGGCCGTGCACCGCCGGCGCCGCGCCCGTCATTTCGACAACCCCTTGCCGACGATGCAGTCGGCCAGAATGCGCGCACCCTCGGCCAGCAGCGGACCGGGGCGGACCACCACATCGGTCTGGTCCTGCGACAGCGCGCAGATGCGCCGCTCGCGCACGGCGCGAATGCCGCCCCAGCCCGGCCGGCCCGTTATGTCGGTGATGCCTTCTTGACTGACGATGATGAGATCCGGGTCGGCCCTGACGACGTATTCGGGGTTGAGCTTGGGAAAAGGCCCGAGACTGGCCGGCACGATGTTCTGTACCCCCAGGCGCGCCAGGGTTTCGCCCAGAAACGATGCGGCGCCCGCGGCGTAAGGGCCGCGCGAGACCTCGTAGTAGACGCGCAGGCCATGCGCCTGCGGCGGCAGCGAACGGGCCACCCGATCCACGCCGGCCTGCGCAGCCTGCCAGACTTTGTCCGGATCGGCCACGCCCAGCAAGGCGCCTATCGCGTGCGTCGCGCGCCGCACACCGGCATAGGAATGCGCGTCGATCGCGAAGACTTTCAAGCCCAGGGCCTCGAGCCGCTGAGCGACGCGCGACGCGGGCGACATCAGAACCAGATCGGGCTTCAAGGCGACGATGGCCTCGATATTGGGATCGATGCCGCCGCCCACCTGCGGCAGCTGCCGCAGCGAGGCCGGATAATTCGAATAGCGATCCACCCCGACCAGGCGACCGCAACGGTCCAGGGCGCAGACGGTTTCCGACAGCGATGGCAGCAGGCTGACAATGCGCTGCGGCGGCGCGTCCAGCGTCACAGTAACGCCGCGATCGTCCGTCGCCTGGACCTTGGCATTGGCCTGGGCCGCCACGAAAACGGCGAAGGCGACGCACAGCAGCGCGATATGCCTCATGCCTGCCCCTTCAGACAAAGCGGCAAGCCGGCCGTCATCAAGGTCACCCGCTCGCAAACTTGCGCCAGACGCCGGTTCAAGGTGCCGAGCGCGTCGACGTAGGCCCGCACTTCCCGGCCCAAGGGAATGACCCCCAGGCCGATCTCGTTGCTGACCAGAACCGTGGGGCCCGTGCTGCGGCCCAGCGCTGCGATCAGGGCATCGGCCTGCGCCGCGAATGCCGCTGCCGGATCTGTCCGGGCGCAAGGCGCGGCAGGCATCAGCCAGTTCGCCAGCCAGAGCGTCAGGCAGTCGATGACCAGCAGGGTCGAGGGCGACGCCAGGCGATCGACGCACGACGCCAGCCAGAGCGGCTCCTCCACCGTCGTCATGCCGGGAACGTTCAGGGCGCGCTCGCGGCGATGGCGCGCGATGCGCTCGGCCATTTCATCGTCGTGGGCCTGCCCCGTGGCGATCAGCACGGCGCCGCGTTCTGCGGATGCGGCCAGCCATGCGCGCGCCATGGCTTCGGCGCGGCCGGACTTTCCGCTCTTCTGCCCCCCCAGGATGAGCTCGGCGCGCGCAACGGTGCAAGAGAAGTCCATGCCGTCTTTTTACCGCATGACATAGCGTATGCCGACGAAAGCGGTCACGCCCGGCGTGTTGTAGCCCTGGATCTGCGTGTATGACCTGTCGAGCACGTTGTTTACGCTGGCCTGGATCGACAGCGCCTTCGACACTTGGTAGCGCGCCGTCAGGTTGACCAGGCTATAGCCGCCCAGCGGGGTCTGCTGCTTGGCATCGTTGTAGCGGCTGCCCACCACGACCAGATCGACGCCGGCCTCGAACGGCCCCCATACGTGGGAGGCGCCCACCGTGCCCGCATTGCGTGCGCGCAGGGGCAGGAATAGTCCGTTGGCATCGTTGACCGCATCGAGCCAGTCGTAAGAACTCCGCAGACGCCAGTCGCCGAAGCGGCCTTTGTACGAAACGGTCACACCTTGCAGGGTGGCCTGCCCGATGTTCTGATATTGCCCGTCTCCTGCTGAATCCGTCGTGACGTAGTTGATCAGGTTGGAGACATTATTGCGGTAATAGGTGAGCGACGCCGTCTGCGATTCGCGCTCCCAGACCAGGCCCACCTCGCGGTTGCGCGACGTCTCCGGCTGCAGATTGGCGTTGCCGTAGAGCGGGATATAGAGCTGGTAGAGCGTCGGCGCCTTGAAGGCCGTGCCATAGCTCGCCTGCGCGCGCCATTGCGGCGTGAGCTGATAGCCGTAGGACGCCGAGTAGGTGTTCTTGTCGCCGTAGATCGAGTTGGCATCGTGCCGACCGTTGATCTGCCATCGGCTCCTGCCCCAATTGGCGGTCCAGCCCAGCAACGCAGAATTGCTCGATATATAACTGCCCGCCGCGAGCGACTGCGACGGATCGCTCGTCGCTTTCTGGCCATCGTGTTCGAGCGCGACCAGCATTTTTCCCAGCGGCAGATCCACATCGTTCTGCCAGCTCAGCTGCTTGTCGATGGTCTGAAGATACTGCCCTTGCGGCGCGCTGGACGAATAGAACTTTTGCCAGTCGAGCGACTGGCCGTACTGCAGCGTGCTCTTCCAGAACGAGGCCAGCCGATCTTTGGAATAGACCCTGGCCTGCGAGGTGGTGAAGTCGGTGTAATTGTCGAACGTGCTCGATCCGTCGGTGAGATACGTGGAGTCGGTCGCAGTCGTGTAGCCGCTCGAATAGTGCGCGCGCCCCTGGTTCTGACGGAAGCTCACGCCCAGCTCGTGCCCGGCGGCGGGCAACAGGGTGAACGCGGCCGATCCGCCCGTGTTGGTGTAGCTGTCGGCCTGGGCGTCCTGGTTGAGACCGCCGATCTCGGCGGGAATGCCGTCGGTGGACATGCGATTGGCCTCGACGCGCGCGCGCCACTTCTCCTGCCCGACCGACACGCCGACATTGGCCTTCTGCGTGTTCTGCGTGCCGTAGCCGATAAAACTGTCCAGATGCAGCCCCGGCTCGGGCTTGCGCGTGAAGATCTGGATCACGCCGCCGATCGCGTCCGCGCCATACAGGGTCGAGGCCGGACCGCGCAGAATCTCGATGTGATCGACATTGTCCAGCGTCAGATAGCGCAGCGCCGAACCGGACGCGTCCAGCGAATTGATGGGCACGCCGTCGACCAGGATCTTGGTCTGGTTGGCGTTGGCACCGCGCAGGTACAGGCTGGCGGCCTGACCCGGACCGCCGTTGCGGTTCATCTGGATGCCGGGCTGCTCGGCCAGCAGATCGACGATGCTGTCGCCGGCGTGCTTCTCGATCTCCCGGTGCGAGATGACGGTCACGTCGGCCAGCAGGTCCGACTCGCGGGTTGCCTGCCGCGTAGCCGTCACCACGACGGGATCGAGCTCTTGCTGGGCGTGCACGGGGGCAATACAGGACAGCGACAACGGCAATAGCGCCGCCGCGCGTTTCAGGCGTGCAGAGGACATGATTCCTTTTTTGGCAAGCATCCCCGCTTGCCGATTTTTGTGGAAGGGACGTCGCAGGCCGGTATCCGGGCTCGCAAGTCTTGATGCGCCGCCTTCCCAGACCGTGGCCCAGTGGCTTCGTGGCGCACCCGCACTCGCTTACCGTTGCGGGGGCAGCAGCGGCTTGGCCGAACGGAGTCGAACTCCGCACGGCGCACCGCTTTCCCGTTTAACCCTGACGGAAGAGTCCGCCAGGGCACCTGTAACGGCGGGATTATACTTTTTGCTGCCGGGCCGCCCCAAAGCAAAAAAACCCCCTTGGGGCCGCAAGCGCATAGCGCGCAGCGTGGGGGCCTTTTTTAAATATAGACGCATGCCGCGCCTTCTCACCCGCATCGCCATGAGCACCCAAGACACCCTCACCATTGCAGGCCGCGCATACGCTTCGCGTCTGATCGTCGGTACCGGCAAGTACAAAGACTTCGAACAGACCCGCGCCGCGCTGGACGCCAGCGGCGCCCGGATCGTCACTGTCGCCATACGCCGTACCAACCTGGGACAGAACCCGGGCGAGCCCAATCTGCTCGACTACGTGCCGATGTCCGAGTTCACCCTGCTGCCCAACACCGCCGGCTGCTACACCGCCGAAGACGCCGTGCGCACGCTGCGCCTGGCGCGCGAGCTGCTGGACGGCCACGACCTGGTCAAGCTCGAAGTGCTGGGCGATCCGCAGAACCTTTTCCCCAACATGCCCGAAACGCTCAAGGCCACCAAGACGCTGGTGGACGAGGGCTTCAAGGTCATGGTGTATTGCGCGGACGACCCCATCCAGGCCCGCATGCTGGAAGACCTGGGCGCCTGCGCGGTCATGCCGCTGGCCTCGCTGATCGGCTCGGGCATGGGCATTCTCAACCCCTGGAATCTGCGCCTGATCATCGATCAGGCGCGCGTCCCCGTGCTGGTCGACGCCGGCGTGGGCACGGCGTCCGACGCCGCCATCGCCATGGAACTCGGTTGCGACGGCGTGCTCATGAACAGCGCCATCGCGCACGCGCAAGATCCGGTGCGCATGGGCCGCGCCATGAAACTCGCCATCGAGGCCGGCCGCGAGGCCTTCCTGGCCGGCCGCATGCCCAGGAAGCTTTACAGCGCGATCCCCAGCTCGCCGATCGAAGGCTTGATCACGGCTAAAAAATAATGACTGCCGGCCGTCGCATACCCCACACCCTGACCATCGCCGGCGTGGACCCGTCCGGCGGCGCCGGCATCCTGGCCGACGTCAAGACCATGAGCGCACTGGGCGCTTACGGGTGCGCGGTCGTGGCGGCCATGACCGCGCAGAACACGCAAGGCGTGGCCGATGTCGCCCCCGTCCCGCCCGCCTTCGTGGCGCGCCAGATCGACACACTCTTCGCCGACGTGCGCATCGACGCCGTCAAGACCGGCATGCTTGGGCAACAGCCCGTCATCGCCGCGGTGGCCGAGCGTCTGGACCACTGGCGGCCGGCCCACCTGGTCATCGACCCCGTGATGGTCTCGACCAGCGGCGCCCTGCTGCTGGAGCGCGATGCCATCGGCACCCTGCGCGATGCCCTGCTGCCCCTGGCGACGGTCATTACGCCCAACCTGCCCGAAGCCGGCGTGCTGCTGGACGAGCGACCGGTGGAAACCATCAAGGAAATGCGCCGCGTGGCCGAACGCCTGCGCGACAAGATGGCCTACAGCGGTCGCCGCTGGGTCCTCCTCAAGGGCGGCCACCTGCCCGGCGGCGAGGCCGCCCTGGACCTGCTGCACGACGGAGACCGCATGATCGAACTGGCCGCCCCCCGGCTAGCCACTAAAAACACGCACGGCACCGGCTGTACCCTCTCGGCCGCCCTGACCGCGCTGCTGCCGCAGATCGACGACGTGCCCGAAGCCGCCCGACGCGCCAAAGCCTACCTGACCGAAGCCTTGCGCCACGCCGACCGCCTGGACATAGGCCAGGGCCACGGCCCGGTCCACCACTTCCACGCCTGGTGGTAAACCCGCCGGGCTTGCCGCCCCACGAGCCGAGGACCCCGGAGGAATCCGAAGCACAGCCGCGGAAGCGGCGAGCATCGGAATTCCGCAGGGCAGCCTCGGCACCTAAAGAACCCAAACCCGCCCGCCAAAAACCCTCACCGAGCCTTAAGAACCCAAACAGCTACAAAGCGTTAAAATCCATAGTTACCCTTAGACCAGACCGCCACAAGCGCCGAGAGTCGTCCATGAACGCCACTACCCTGCCCGACGTCGAACAAGCCCGCTTCAACATGGTGGAGCAGCAGATCCGCCCCTGGAACGTGCTCGACACCAAGGTCCTCGATGTCCTGTTCGCCGTGCGCCGCGAACAATACGTGCCTATCGCCCTGCGCGCGCTGGCCTTTTCCGATCTGGAGATTCCCCTGCAGATCAACGGGGTCGATACCTGCGAAACCATGCTGGCTCCCAAGCTCGAAGCCCGCTTCGCGCAAGACCTGCAGCTGCAACCCACCGACTGTGTGCTCGAGATCGGCACCGGCTCGGGCTACCAGGCCGCGCTGCTGGCACACCTGGCCCGCCAGGTCACCTCGGTCGAGATCGACAGCCGTCTGGCCGCCTTTGCGCAGCAAAACCTGCAGCGCAACGGCGTGAACAACGTCAAGGTCGAAATCGGCGACGGCAGCCGCAGCTGGGGCAGCACCGAATACGACGCCATTCTGGTCACCGGCTCGGTGCCTACCGTACCCGACGCGCTCAAGTATCAACTGCGCGTGGGCGGCCGCATGATCGTCGTGACCGGTGAAGCGCCCATCATGACGGCCTGGCGTATCACCCGCACCACTGCCGCAAGCTTCGAGACCGAGGGGCTGTTCGAAACCGTCATCAAGCCGCTGCGCGGGCCGTCGGTGTCGCACTTCAAGTTCTGATCGAACGCAGCCGGCGCGTCCGGCCCCAAAAAAAAAGCCCATCAAATGATTGCCGTTTTTTTGGGGGTGCGCCCGCGCGCCAAACTGGCGGTTGGGGATTACCAGGGGCGTCGTGGACCCCGGGGACAAGAAACGGAAAGCAA
>NZ_JBQCER010000049.1:0-135515 GCF_051960075.1 Bordetella sp. | reverse complement strand
CGAGGCGTCGTCGTCGGCGCATGCGGCTTGAGCGCGGAACAGCACGATGCCGCGCTCCAGTTCGGGCAGCAGCCACACGGTTTCCAGGCGCGCCTGCGCCTCCGAGAGTTCTTCTTTGCCGCCCGCGATTCGGCGGTTCACGAAGCAGCGCGCCCGCACGTTCGGCAGCCGGCCGGTGAGCACAGGCCATGAAGGATGCAGATTGCGCAACTCCAATGCCTCGCCGCCTTGCAGAAAGGTGGGGAAGCGCTGATCCGCGGGCGCGCTCATGAAGTATTCCAGGCGCGTGTCTTCCGGCAGATGCGGCCAGGTGTTCTTGAGCCAACGGTCATCGAAGGCGCCCAGCAGGCTCTGCCGCTGCGGCGCGTTTGGCGCCAGCCCCCAGAAGGGTTCGGACAGGAATTTCTGTTCGGCGGTGAGCAGCGCCTGCTTGGACAGGCCGCCCAGCGTCACGCCCACCGGAATACCTTGACCTACGGCGCCGCCCGCCGAGGCGTGGGCCTTGCCGTACACCTTGTATTCCGCTGCAGGCTTGGGCATGCCTTCGTCGAGTGGCGCATCGCCCAGCGCCGGGGCAGCAGCGGCCCATAACTCGGGTTCGGGCAGCAAGTCGGACGGCTCGCCGCGGTCGAAGCGGAAGAAGGCCAGCATGCCGATCGCCAAGGTATCGCGACGGGCGAAATGCATGCTGCGGTACAGAACGCCCAGATTGTCGGGGCGGTAGATTTTCATGTTCGTTTATCCGACCCGGATGAGGACGCCGTTGACGCTTGCTCCCGACGCGTTGACCGTGAGACTCGTGGGCCCGTAGCCAAGTGTGATCCCGCTCATAAGCACCGAGAGCGCTGTTTGCGGTCCGGCAGTCGTTTCCACGCCCAAGGCATCCGCCTTTATCGCGACTCCCCCGGGCACGGAAGCGGATATGTCCGCCGGCCCCACCTCAATCGTGCTCGCGCCATTTTTTACCGTAACCGCAGTGGGTTCCAATTGGACAGTCGACAAGCCTGTGACCTCCATCTTGACGTTTGCCGTGGCGGGCACGGTAAGCGTTGCGCCTGTGGTCGTATCCATGGCGAGCGAACTGGACAACGCCGCCGTCGTCGCTTTCAAGAGCACGTTGCTTGGCTTCATGGTGAATTGGGATTGGCTCGCCGTTGGCACATCCATCGCCAACATTTCTACCTGATCCACCATGACGTTGGCGTATCCGGTGGAAGTCATGCCATTGGCCCAGATTTTCACGCCAGCATCGCTCACCTTGATATTGCCGACATAGCTGTCGTCAACATTGACAGCTTTCAACGTCTTCACGGCGTTTCTGATGAGGAGAGACACCGCAATCGAGCTGATCCCGGCGAGGCCGATTTGACTGATGATCGTGGCGTAGCTGCTCCGGGTCGTGACACCGATCTTGCCGTCGTTCTTTGGCGTGCCATCGTCCCAATTGTTGTCGGCGGCGGTGCCCAGCACGGCCGCCGAGGCAACGCTGGCGGCCAGATTTACCACCGCGCTGGTGGCGGCAGCCTTCTGAACCGCTTCCATCAGCGCTTTTGCCGGCCCAGCGGCAACGGCTCGCTGGCCTCCTGTGATCAGCACGTTCTTGCGGGCGTGGGTCTTGTAGTTCTCCTTGTACTCCCACGAATCCTGGAAGCCTATCGTATAGGCCTCGCCGCCTTTCCAATTCACGTCTCTGGTGTAGCTCCATGCCAGGTTGTCGGCCACCGTGAATTTGCTCGTTACCCCCGCGCTGATGGCGGTGTCTACCGACGCGTTGAGCGTGAAATTCGAGCCTACCGAGAATTTGTTGGTGGCGCCGGCGGTGATGGTGTCGGAGCTACCCACGGTGCTGGACAGGATGCTGCCGCCGCCCTTGGGGTCGATCGAGCCCAGGGCGATGCAGCTGTTGTGAAAAGGCGAATGCAGCCACATCACCTCTTTGCCCTGAGTGTCGCCCATGAAGATCTGGTTGCCGCCCGCCGTGGCAATGCGGTTGTATTGCTGGATGTCCTGGCCGACGATATTCCTGTTTTCCGAGTTCGGCACGGCACCCACGATAATGGGTTGGTCCGGGTCGCCGTCGGTAAAGGAAAGCAGCACTTCGCTGTTCTTTAGCAAAGGAAAATGCATGCCGTGGCCTTTGCCCGCGTAGGGCGTGGCCATGCGCACCCGCGCAGACCCCTTGGCCGGATTCTTGTCGGTCACGTCGAACGGAAGCTGCACCTTGTACTGGCCGTATTCGTCCAGCTCCGCGTACTGGCCGCTGCCTTCGGCATCGACGGTTGCGTTCATGGTGCCTGCCACGCGCGGCTTGGGCGTGACGCGTTCGGCGCGGAACTGCACCGATGCTGGAATCGCGCGGAAGCTGTTGCTGTAGTAGGTCTTGGCATCTGGCGCGTCGTTGATCGACGATTTTCCTCCGCCGATCAGGGCGCCGGCCTGCGAGCCTTCGTGCCGGATCTCTGTGACCAGGTACTTATCGTTGAAGGCCGATCGATAGTGTTTGGCGAGCTTCATGAAAAAGCCGGCGCGCAGCCCCACCGCGGTGGACTCGCCGGAGAAGATCTTGCCGCCGCACAGAATTTCCTCGGCGCGCAGCTTGGCATAGCGGTCGCCTTCTTCCTGGGTGCGGAAGTTCTCGCCGTAGATCGTCACGTCGCCCAGCCCGTTTTCCGAAACGATGGCCTGTGTCTTCAGCTCCAGGGCGGCCTTGCGGTAGTTGTAATCCCGCAGGATCACCTGGCGCGGCAGCGGCGTTTGCCGGCACATGAATGCGCGAACGGTATCCGACTCCACGCCGGCATCCAACTCGGCGACCGGCCGGTAGCTCACATCCTGCGTCGCAGGATCGTGCTCCACTTTGTCGTCGACGATGACGAGCTTGTCCTGGTCGCCGTGCTGGAAGTAGTAGTACATCCCTTCCTTTTCCATCCAGCGCGAGATGAAATCGAGATGGGTTTCCTGATACTGGCAGACGAAGCTGCGCGCGCGATACTGGCCCTTGAGCTTGAGCTCGTAATCGGTGCCGCTGGCCAGTTGCACGCTATGCAGAATGTCTTCGACGATGGCCGGTATCGTCTTCTCGTTCAGATAGACCTCGGAAATTCGGAACTGCGACAGCTTCCACAGGCGCGGCACGAGTATCGCGCGGTAGAACACATAGCCGTCGGCGCGATGCAGCTGCTCGAACCCGGCCAGCACGCCGTGATACGGGATCTCGCGCTTGCCGTCGTGTGAAAAAATGGTGAAGGTGGCCGGCATGCGCAGCATCGTGTCGAAATCGATGTCGGCATCGTCGGTGACCAGCGTCAAGGTGAACTGGAATGGCTTTGAGATCGCCTCGAAGCCTTCCATTTCCACGACGGCGAACTTGTCCTTGTCGAAAGCCTTCGAATGGAATTCGAAGCGCTTGTCGGCGTTCAGCTTGTTCGCGAGAAACGTCATTTTCTACCCCTTGTCCGACGGCTTGCGCTCACGCCGGGAATTCCACTGTGAATTCGCCGCTTTCATGCACGCCCAGCGTCACGGCCGTCGGCTGCACGGCGCCGCTCATGCGCGCCAGGATTTCCTGCGACATCTGCGGCATGACGGTGCCGCGCAGGATGAAGTCGATATTGCGGGCGCCGGTTTCCACTTCGGTGCAGCGCGCGGCGATCTGGTCGACCACGGCTTCGCTGTAGCTGAACTTCATCTTGTTGTTGTGTTCCAGGCGCTGGCCGATCTTGTCGAGCTTGAGCCGCACGATGCCGGCCAGGGCGTCCCGGGCCAGGGTGAAGTAGGGGATCACCGTCATACGCGCCAGCAGGGCCGGCTTGAAGTGGGCCGATAGAATCGGCCGCACCGCCGACAGCAGGGTGTCGTGATCGGGGCGGTCTTCGCCGGCGGTCATTTCGGTGATCACATCGGTGGCCAGGTTGGAGGTCAGAAAGATCACCGTGTTGGAGAAATCGATCTCCTTGCCCTCGCCGTCCGACAGCATGCCCTTGTCGAACACCTGGTAGAACAGGTTCAGCACGTCCAGGTGCGCCTTTTCGACCTCGTCGAGCAGCACTACCGAATAGGGTCGCTGGCGCACCGCTTCCGTCAGCACGCCGCCTTCGCCGTAACCCACATAGCCCGGGGGCGACCCGATCAGGCGGCTGACGTTGTGCTTCTCCTGGAACTCGCTCATGTTGACGATGACGGTGGACTTCTCGTCGCCGAACAGAATGTCGGCCACCGACAGGGCCGTCTCGGTCTTGCCTACGCCCGAAGGGCCGGCCAGCAGAAACACACCCAGCGGCTGCTGCGGATCGCGCAGGCCCGATTGCGCCGTCTTGAGCACTTCGCCGATCATGTGCATGGCGTGATCCTGGCCGCGCACGCGGGCCGACAGCGTCGTGGCCATGTTCATCACCGTTTCGGCGCGATCGCGCAGCATCTTGCCTACCGGCACGCCGGTCCAGTCGGAGATGACCTTGGCGACCACGTCCGGGTCCACGTCCACGCGCACCATGGGGCGATCGCCCTGGGCCTGCTTGAAGGCCGCGCTGGCCGCTTCGATGTCCGCTTCGAGCTTGGCCAGGTCTTCGGCCGACGCGCCGTCGGCCTTGGCCTGGTGGCGCTGGGCGCGCGCCGCCAGCAGCGCATCGGCGGCGGCCTTTTGCGTCTGCCAATGTTCGCGCAGGCCCTGGGCCTCGCTTTCCGCCTCGACCAGCAGGCCGTCGATTTCGCCCAGGCGTTCGTGATCCACCGGCTGCAGATTGTCGCGGTCGCGCTCGAGGCCCGATTTCTCGCGCTGCAGGGCCTGGATGCGCCGCTCGGTGTCTTCCAGCACGTCGGGCTTGGCGCTTTGCAGCACCTTGACCCGCGCGCAGGCGGTGTCCAGCAGATCGACCGCCTTGTCGGGCAACTGGCGCCCGGTGATGTAGCGGCTGGACAGTTCGGCCGCGGCGACGATGGCGTCGTCGCGCACCACCACGTGGTGCACGTCTTCGTATTTTTCCTTCAGACCGCGCAGGATCAGCACGGCGGTGGGCAGGTCGGGCTCGTCGAGCTTGACCAGCTGGAAGCGGCGTGCCAGCGCCGCGTCTTTCTCGAAATATTTCTTGTATTCGGCCCAGGTAGTGGCCGCGATGGTGCGCAGCTCGCCGCGCGCCAGAGCCGGTTTGAGCAGGTTGGCGGCGTCCGAGCCGCCCGCCTGGCCGCCCGCGCCGATCAGGGTATGGGCTTCGTCGATGAACAGGATGATGGGCTTGGACGACGACTTGATCTCGGTGATGACGCCCTTCAGGCGATTCTCGAATTCGCCCTTCACGCTGGCGCCGGCCTGCAGCAGGCCCATGTCCAGGCCCAGGATGGCGACGTCCTTGAGCGAGTCGGGCACGTCGCCGTTGACCACCCGCAGCGCCAGACCCTCCACCACGGCCGTCTTGCCCACACCCGGATCGCCCACGCAGATCGGATTGTTCTTGCGGCGGCGCGCGAGAATGTCGACCATCTGGCGGATTTCGGGATCGCGGCCGAACACGGGATCGACTTTGCCGGCACGCGCTTTTTCGGTGAAGTTTTCGCAGAAGCGCGCAATGGCGCTGCCTTCGCCGCCGCCTGCGGCGCCCGTCGCGCCGCCGCCGCCGTCGGCCGCGCCCGCGCCGGCGGATTCCTCGATCGAGGCTTGAGCGACCTGCCCGAATGTGGCGAGCAGCGTTTCGCGGTTCAGGGCTCGCAGCGGCGCCGCGTAGTCGCCGGTGGCATAGTAGGTGGCCCGCGCCAGCCAGGCCAGCAGGATCGCGCCCGAACGGATGCGGGTCTCGAACAGGTTCACCGACGAGATCAGCCAGGCGTCCTGCAGCAGTTCCAGCAGCAAAGGCGAGAATGCCGGCCGGCCGGCGTTGCCGGTCTTGAATTCTTCCAGCGACTGGTCGACGGCGCGCTTGACCAGGGCCGCATCCACGCCGTGCTGGCGCAAGAGCAGCGGTATGTCGGACTGCACGTCCACGAGCAGCTTGGACAGCAGATGCTCGACCATGATTTCGTAATGGCCGCGCGCCACGCACAGGCCAACGCCGTCTTCCAGGGCCTGCTTGCAGTAAGCATTCAGGCGGCCCACCAGGGGCTTGAGTTCGACCAGTAGCATGTTCTTTCCTGTCTAGAGTAAGCGTTGCAGATAGGAACTACGAACCACAAAATCACAGATTGAAAGCCACCCGGGTCGGCTCGTCGGATTGCTCGGGCGCCAGCCAGGTGTCCAGGCCCAGGCGCGCCCATTGCCTGTCGTTGAGGCGGGCGGCGCGCGCATCGTCGTGGCGCAAATGCAGCTCCACTTCGACGTCGCAGGGATCGATCAGGTAGAAACGCACCAGAAACCGCAGGCGCTGGTTTTCTTTCGCGCCGGGCAGCAGTTGGTGAAACAGCGTTTGGGGCACGTCGGTCAGCCGTATGCGGATGTTGCCGGCATAGTCGTCGATCAGCGAACCCAGATACGCGCCCTCGCCCAGGCAACTGCCCTGGCGGCCCAGGCTCCAGCGCTGATCAGTCGGGATCGGCGCCGTGCGCGCGACACAGCTGTCGATCTGCACCTGGGCCTGCGCATAGGCATCGGCCAGCATCGTCTGCAAGCCCAGCGCCGAACGCGGGCGCTGGCTGAGCAGGCCGGCATAGCGCAGCAGCCCCGCGCTGCCCGGCAGCAGATCCACCCGAAGGTCCTGGTTTTCCAGGCCGACGAAGGCATACAGGTGGTTGAGCGTCGCGGCGTCTTCCTGCTCGATGATCCGCAACTGCAGCCGATACTTGGACCAGACATCGAACAAGAGCGGGTACATCGCATAGTGCACGATGTCGAGGAACTCGCGCGTGACGCGCCCGCCCTCGCGCTCCTCGTCGAGCAGGTCTTCGGTGTAGTAGGTGGGCAGCGGCGAGGCCACGCCGTAAAGGCCGAAGAAGTTGGCCTGGATGCGGTATCCGCCGTCGGCGCGCCGCTCGATGCTGTCGATGTCGTTTTCGGGGAACCCCAGCGCGAGCTTGGGCCGCACCCGCAAGGTCGTGGGGCGTCGGCTGGCGCGGGCGGACAGCTCCAGCAGCCGCACCGCCTGAAAGTAGGCGTAGCGGTCGCTGTTGACGAGCAGGTCGTCCTTTACAGCAAAAGCTGTTGGCCCAGTCTCGGTGGCCATTGGTAGACGGCTCCGGAAAACGCGTCGACCAATTCGACGCGGGTGTAGGAATTGATGCCGGCATAGTCGGCGATCAGCCGCTCCAGCATGCAGCCGAACAGATACAGATCGCCGATACCTGCGTAGTGGTCCTGTCGGCACTTGATGCGCACGAGTTGTCCGCGCAGCAGGCTGCCGCGCCCGATCAGTCGGGTCTCGGGCGTAGCCGTGACCTCCTGGATGCCGCTGATGCGCCGGCGGTTCGCGGCTTCCTGCGTCTGTTCCTGCCGCTCGGAAAACACATACAGACTCAGAAGAGCCCGCAGCGTCTCGGCGCTGGCGACCGAAAGAAAGTTCAGCGACACGTGGGAGAGGAGCTGCCATAACAGCGCCTCGCCGTTGGGCGGTTCCTGCGAAGGCGTGACGGCGCGGATGTTCTGGAAGGCGATGCGGTCGGGCGAGGTGCTGGTGGGCTGGTTGATGTCGCCCAGCTTGAGGCTTTCGGGCAGTGCGCGGTTGGTGCAGGTCAGTCTGATGGACAGCGTCTCGGGGACGGGCGTCTCGCTCAGCGGGTAGTTCACCGAGAGAAACACCTCGCTGCCGCGCCCTACCGTGGCGCTGCGCCGGGTGACGCGGTAGCTCAGTTGCGTGGCTTGCTGCCCGCCGTGCTGGAACAGGCCGAACGGCACGTAGGCCCGTTCCCTGGCCACGCCCTGCTGGTAACCCGTCACGGCATCGATGGAATACACCTGATAATGCTGGCGATGGGCGTCTTCGGGCATGACCCGGTATTCGGCCGAGCGGTGCTCGTGATTGATCGGCACTGCGCCGTGGGAAAACAGATTGATCGCCGGCACGACGTTGAGCATGAAGCTGTCGGCGCGGATTTCAGGCATCCAGTCGGGCGCGGCGTCGAGCGTGATGAACATGCTGAAGCTCGACCCGGCGCCGCGCGTCGTCCAGCGCTGCAGGCCCTCGATGTCGATGAACAGGAATTTCTCCGGTTGTACGAAAAATTCCTGGATGCGGCGAAAGCCGCTGAACGCATTGCTCGGATAGGGCAGCAGCGCGTCGTCGAAGCCGCAGGCCCGCAACCCTTTGGCGCCGAGTTCGAAGCGTTCGGCGCCGTCGGCAGAGATGCGCACGTTGGTCGCGTGCCGGGTGAGCAGCAGCAGCAGCTTGCTGGCTTCGACATAACCGCCGTTCAGAAACAGGCGCAGGCAGTCGGGGTTCCATTGGTCCAGGGTCAGGCCGGTCAGCTCGAAATCGAGCACCAGCACCGGCGCAGTACCGGCAAAAGCCAATACATTGGCGTCGGCCAGGACGAGCGGCTGCACGTCCAGATCCTGAGTGGTTCGGAATCGGCACGGCGTGCCGTCCACCGGTACCGATGCCAGCTCGGTGCCTGCCGCCACACGCGCAATTTCCGCCAGCGGCACGCGCGGCGTGAAGTTCACCAGCGTGGTGGCCGGAATCGGGCGCAGATAATGCGGAAACAGCAGGTTCGTGATTTCCTGCACGAACTCCGGAAACTCGTCGTCGAGCTTTTGCCGCGTCAGCCCGGTCAGGAAAGCCACGCCTTCGAGCAGGCGCTCCACGTCGGGGTCGGTCGAGGCGCCCGACAGCATCGGTGCCAGCGCCGGATTGTTCTGCGAGAACTCCGCGGCCAGCCCCTTGAGCTTGTTCAATTCGCTTTCGTAGTACTCATTGAACATGATGGCGAGCCTGGTTCTACCTAATTCTTCAGACTGATTTTGCCGCTCGCGCCCACAGTGGTCGAAAGCGACAGCGGAATCTCGCGGTCATCGGCGTCGATCGTGCCGTTGAGCATGAATTTCAGGGCCTGCATGTCGGAATGGTCCGGGTCGAGCGTGACCCGCGGCGATTTGATGCGCGGCTCGTACTTGCTCACCATGCGTTCGATCTCTTCCTGGATGTCGCGCGCGGAACCTACGCCCGTGCCGCCCGCCAGGTTGGTGAAATCGGGTACGCCGAACAGCGGGTCGAGCTGGACGCTGCCCCGGCGCGTGTTGAGCAGGCGCGCTAGGTGTGCCATTACCGACTGCATGAGAATATCCACCTGGGTTTGATGGCTGCGCTGTTGGCCGCCATCTTCTCCCCAGTAGGCTATGCGCTCGAGCAGTCGGCGTTCCTTCATGACCGGGCGGTCTTAAGCCCGCGTCAGGACTTCGGCGCCAGCCAGGAGTCCTCGGCTTCGATGCCGTCCGGATCGAAGGTCCAGGTGATCTTCTCGTACGTGAAGGCGATGTCTTCCATGTGCCCCATCTGCTTGTTGGCCGCGTCCAGGCAGTTCGGCGTCCAGGAGCGCAGGCTCGTGATGATGGCGTTCTCGAGCTTGACGGTGTAGTACTTCTCTTCCGTGCCCTTGGGCGAAATGCGGTAGTACTCCAGCGTCACGTTCTTCATCTGTTCGCCCGAGGTCAGCGCCTGGAACAGCTTGGGCGAGGACTTGTCGATTTCTTTGGTGAACGTGGCCGGGCCGTGAACCCGCTTGCCGGTGGGCAGGCCCGTCTGCGGGCTCTTGGGGATCTCGACCGTGTGCTCGACGGCCTGGATCATGATCTTTCCTTCGTGACCCTTGACCTTGACGGAGCCTTCGATTTTTCCTTGGTTCTGACCTTCCAGGGTCAGGTAGCATGGCATAGGCATGATGGTTTCCTTTATTCGTTCGACAGTATTGATTGTTGACTGCGTGATTACTTCTTATCGAGCTTGCCGACCAGCGACAGCGAGAACGACGCGCCCATGTACTTGAAGTGCGGGCGCACTCGCAGATCGACCCGGTACCAACCCGGATCGCCTTCCACGTCGGATACGACGATTTCGGCTTGGCGCAGGGGTCGGCGGCTGCGCACGCCTTCGCCAGGGTTGTCCATATCGGACACATACTGGCGGATCCAGTTGTTCAGTTCGGTTTCCAGGTCGGTGCGTTCCTTCCAGGTGCCGATGTTTTCGCGCTGGATCACCTTGATGTAGTGAGCCAGACGGCTCATGACGAACATATAGGGCAGCTGGGTGCTGAGCTTGTAGTTGAGCTCGGCCTCCTTGCCTTCCTTGGTGTTGCCGAAGAACTTGGGTTTCTGCGCCGAATTGGCCGAGAAGAACGCGGCGTTGTCGCTGTTCTTGCGCATGGTCAGCGCGATGAAGCCCTGTTCGGCCAGTTCGAACTCGCGCCTCTCGGAGATCAGCACTTCGGTGGGGATCTTGTTCTGCAGCTCGCCCATCGATTCGTAGGTATAGATGGGCAGGTCTTCGACCGCGCCGCCGCCCTGCGGGCCGATGACGTTGGCGCACCAGCGGTAGCCGGCGAAGCTATCGGTCAGACGCGAGGCGAAGGTGAACGCGGCGTTGCCCCACAGAAACTGGTTGTTGCCGCCGGTGACGTCTTCCGTGTAGTTGAACTTGCGCGCCGGCACGGTATCGGTGCCATACGGCACGCGCAGTAGGAAGTGAGGCAGCGTCAAGCCGACGTAGCGGGCGTCTTCCGTTTCGCGGAAGGCATTCCACTTGGCGAACTGCGGGCCTTCGAAGATCGAGGCCAGGTCTTTCAGGTTGGGCAACTGGTCGTAGTTGTCGACGCCGAAGAACTGCGGCGCGGTCGCGGCGATGAAGGGCGCGTGCGACATCGCCGCCACGCTGGCCGCATACTGCAGCAGCTTCATGTCCTGGGTGCCCGGATCGAACTCGTAGTTGGCGATGATGGCGCCGAAGGGCTGTCCGCCGAACTGCCCGTATTCGGCCGTGTACAGGTTCTTGTAGAGGCCCGACTTGGTGATGTCGGCGGCATCCTGAAAGTCGTCGAGCAGCTTGCTCTTGCTGGTGCTGAGCATCTGGATCTTGACGTTCTCGCGGAAGTTGGTGCGGTCCACCAGGAACTTCAGCGAGCGCCAGGCCGACTCCAGCTTCTGGAACTCGGCATGATGCAGGATGGCATCGACCTGCTTGCAAAGTTTTTTATCCAGGTCGGCGATCATGCCGTCGACGGTGGCCTGCGTCACCCGCTCGACCGCGTGCTGCGGTTCGAGCAATTGCGAAATGAAGGCCTGAATGCCTTGCTTGGTAATGGAATAGGCTTCGTCGCCCGGCTTGATGCGGGCCGACTCGATCAGCTGATCCAGGAGGGAATCGCTGGCTTGCCCTGCGGCTGCGGCCGAATCGGCCTGTTGCTTCTGTTCGTCGCTCATGTGCTCTGCCCCTGTTCGCCTTTATTTGTCTTCGATGCCCAGTTCGCCGAGCAGGCGCGCGCGCACGCCTTCGTCTTCGACCAGTTCCTGAACTTTCTTGCGGAAGTCGGGAATGTTGCCCAGGGGACCCTTCAGCGCCTTGAGCGCGTCGCGCAAGGCGATCATTTGGCGCAGCTCGGGGACTTTGTCGACGATGGCATCGGGCGTGAAGTCGTTGATGTGATCGAACTTCATGTTCACGGCCAGCACCGCGTCGGGGTCGGCCTTTTCGTCGAGCTTGTTGGGGACGGTGAGATCGAGCGAAAGCTTCTGCGCTTTCAGGACGTCGTTGAAGTTGTCCTTGTCGATGCTGACCGGCTTCATTTCCTCGATCGGCGTGTCGTCCTGGCGCAGGGTGTAGTCCCCTATGACCAGCAGCTTCAGCGGCAGTTCAACCTCCGCTTTGGCGTCGCCGATTGCGGGGCGATAGACGATGTTGACGCGCTCTTTCGGTGCTACGGAACCCTCGGATGCCATGACGAATCTCCTGGGAGAATGTTGCTATATGACTGGAAACGAATGCAGCAAACCCTGAAACAAATTGGGGTTTACCTAAAGTAGCGCAAATAGTGGACAGACCATCAGCTAGCGTTTGTCCCTAGATAATCTCTATCGTCGGATCGCACTTGCGCGCTTCCTGTCCGATTGAGTAACGCGCCTGCGGCTAAAGTTCCAAACCGAAAGAAGAAGCCCGCCTTTCGTTCGCCTTACAAATCGCCTAAAGCGAACGCGGCGCGTCCTGGGCCTGGGGCCGTGCGGCCCGTCGCGGCCGCGCTGCGGTCTTTGTGCGGCGCAGCCGGAAAATGGTGGACAATTCCGTGAATTGTCATATTTCGCGGTCATGATATAGGCCCGGCTTCCTCCCTGATGGGCGGAAAGCGGGGGTGTGCATCGTTGCAAGGGGCTTCAATGGAATTCGGCTTCACTCTCAACCGGACGGCCAACGCGTCGGCGTGGCGCCTCCTGCCCAACGGCTGGGACTTCGTCGCGTTTCCCCTCATCATCTGCCTGATAGCGATGGCCGCGGTGGGCTTTCACCAGACCATGGCCCCCATGTCGACCCTGCACGAGCAGGCCATCTCGCTGGACCCGACCCACCTGCCCGAATACGCGCTGCGCACCACGTTGCGCATGTTGGCCGCCATGGTGGCCTCGCTGCTGTTCACGCTGGTCTACGGCACCCTGGCCGCCAAGAGCAAGCGCGCCGAGAAGGTGCTGGTCCCCATCCTGGACATTCTCCAATCGGTGCCGGTGCTGGGCTACATCTCCTTCACGGTCACTTTTTTCCTGGCCCTGTTCCCCTCGCGCGTACTGGGGGCGGAGTTGGCCGCCATTTTCGCCATCTGGACCAGCCAGGCCTGGAACATGACCTTCAGCTTCTACCAGTCGCTGCGCACGGTGCCGCGTGACCTGGACGAGGTCGCGCGCGGCTTTCACCTGACCGGCTGGCAGCGTTTCTGGAAGCTGGAAGTACCGTTCGCCATGCCGGGCCTGATCTGGAACATGATGATGTCCATGTCCGGCGGCTGGTTCTTCGTGGTGGCCTCCGAATCGATCACGGTGGGCGACCAGAGCATCACGCTGCCCGGCATCGGCGCCTACCTGGCCCAGGCCATTTCCGACAAGAACATGCATGCCGTGGGCTGGGTGATCCTGACCATGGTGATCGTGATCCTGGCCTACGACCAGCTGCTTTTCCGTCCGCTGGTGGCCTGGGCCGACAAGTTCCGCATGGAAAACACCAGCTCCGGCGACGCGCCCGAATCCTGGCTGCTCGACCTGATCCGCCGCACTCGCCTGATCCGCCTGCTGCTGGTGCCCGCGCGCCTGCTGCTCTCCCGGGCGGCGCGCGCGCCGCTGCGCCTGCCGGCCGGGATGGCCCCGTCTGCGCGCAAACCGAAGACCGTCGGCGCATCGCGGGCCGGCGATCTGGCCTGGGGCGCGTTCGTCGTGCTGCTCACGCTCTATGTGGTCTACCGCGTGGTGGCCTACGTCAGCACCGGCGTAGGTTGGGGCGACGTGGGCCACGTGTTCCTGCTGGGTTTCATCACGCTGGTGCGTGTGGCGTTGCTGATCGCCATCTCGTCGCTGATCTGGGTGCCGCTGGGCGTACTGATCGGTCTGCGTCCGGCGCTGGCCGAGAAAATCCAGCCGCTGGCGCAGTTCCTGGCAGCCTTTCCGGCCAATCTGATGTTTCCGGTCTTCGTGATCGTGATCGTGCGCTTTCACTTGAATCCGGACATCTGGCTGTCGCCGCTCATCGTGCTGGGCACGCAGTGGTACATCCTGTTCAACGTGATCGCGGGCGCCAGTTCCTATCCCAACGACTACCGCGAGGTCGCGACCAATTTCCACATCCGCGGCTGGCAATGGTGGCGCAAAGCGGTGCTGCCGGGCATTTTTCCCTATTACGTCACGGGCGCCATCACGGCCTCGGGCGGCGCGTGGAATGCCAGCATCGTGTCCGAATACGTGCAATGGGGCGATACCAAGCTGGCCGCGCACGGCCTGGGCGCCTATATCGCGCAGACCACCGCGGCGGGCGATTTCCCCAAGATCATCCTGGGCATCGCCGTGATGTCCCTGTTCGTGACCCTTTTCAACCGCCTGCTCTGGCGGCCGCTATACGCCTATGCCGAATCCCGGCTGCGGCTCGATTGACCCTGGACAGACCTAGGCCTCGTTAACACTGAAAACCATGTCGACTATGCAGACTCCATCCGCGGGCCTCGGCCGGGAAATCCTCAATCTCAAGAACGTCTATCGGGGCTTCGACAAGAACCAGGGCGAGTTGCTGGTGCTCGACGGCGTGAACCTGCAGCTGCGCGAGGGCGAGATCGTCGGTCTCCTGGGCCGCTCGGGTTCGGGCAAGTCCACGCTTCTGCGCATCATCGCCGGCCTGATAAAGCCGTCCGGCGGCGACGTGAGCTATCTGGGCAAACCGCTCTCCGGTCCGGCCGAAGGCGTGGCCATGGTGTTCCAGACATTCGCCCTGTTTCCCTGGCTCACGGTGCTGCAGAACGTCGAGGCCGGCCTCGAAGCCCAGGGCGTGCCGCCCAAGGAACGGCGCGCCCGTGCGCTGGCAGCCATCGACCTGATCGGTCTGGACGGTTTCGAAAACGCGTATCCCCGCGAGATGTCCGGCGGCATGCGCCAGCGCGTGGGTTTCGCGCGTGCGCTGGTGGTCGATCCGACGCTGCTGCTGATGGACGAGCCGTTTTCCGCGCTGGACGTGCTGACCGCCGAAACACTGCGTACCGATCTGCTCGATTTGTGGACGCAGGGCCGCATGCCCATCAAGTCGGTGCTCATCGTTACGCACAACATCGAAGAGGCGGTGTTCATGTGCGACCGCATCCTGGTGCTGTCGTCCAACCCGGGCAAGGTCGTGTCCGAGATCAAAGTGCCTTTCAAGCACCCGCGCAACCGCCTGGACCCTGCCTTCCGTAAACTGGTCGACGACATCTATGCCCAGATGACGGCGCGGCCTGCCGGCGATGCGGCGCGCGGCGCGCTCGAACTGGGCAGTTGGCTGCCTGACGTGTCCACCAACCTCATGGCGGGCCTCATGGAAACCCTGGCGGCGGCGCCCTATAACGGCCGTGCCGACATGCCCGACGTCGCCCGCTCGTTGCAGCTGGAAGTCGACGATCTCTTTCCCATCGCCGAAACGCTGCAGCACCTGGGCTTTGCCGACGTTCATCAGGGCGATATGTTCCTGACTCCCGCCGGCCGCAAATTCGCCGAGCTGGGCACGCAGGAACGCAAGATGATGTTCGCCGAACATTTGCTCAAGAACGTGCCCCTGGCCGCCCGCATTCGCGCCGTGCTCAACGAACGCCCCGGCCACCGCGCCCCGCGCGTGCGTTTCGAGCAGGAGCTGGAAGACTTTCTTTCGGACGGCGCCGCCGAAGAAACGCTGGACGCCGTCATCGACTGGGGCCGCTACGGCGAGATTTTCTCGTATAACGACCAGAGCGAAATCTTCAGCCTGGAAGACGTGGAGTCGTAGTCAAAACCACATGCCGGCAGGCAGGCCGATGTCGCGCGGATCTTTCAGCTCAACATCGTTGCCGTACCGGAATGCCTGTGGTTTCTCAGCTCCAGTCGTCGTCGGAGCCGCCACCGCCGCTGTCCCAACTGGAACCGCCGCTGTTGTCATCCCAAGAGCCGGCGTCGTTCACGCCGAAATCATTGCCGCCCATGTCGTAGCCGGCAGCGGGGTCGTTCTGTACGAAGCCGTTGTTGGTATCGACAGGCACCTGCTGCGGGTTGCTGCCGCCCATGACCTTGTGCATGAGCGCTTCGCCCGCCACCATGCCTGCGCCCACTGCGGCGCCCGTGGCGAGGCCGCCCAAAATGCCCGAGCCCATGCCGCCGCCCGCTGCAGGAGGAGCCCCGTAGCCGGGACCGTAGCCGCCGCCGGGCATGACCGGGCCGCCAGGACCGCCAGGGCCTGCAGGCGCTGCAGGACGCCAGCCGGCGGCCGGGCCCGGTTCGACGATGACGCGTTGGGAGCGCGCGCGGACGATCATGAGAATCACGAGCAGAACGGCCAGACCGCCGAGCAGCGGACCCCAGGGCACGTGAACGCCGCCGTTCGCCCGGACCGGGTTGGCGCCGGCGCGCGCGTTGCCCGACAGCACCGACTTCAATTCCTGCACCGCGGCGGGTTTGGCGAACGACAGGTTGGGGTCGATCTGTTGCGCTTTCTGGAGTTCGCCCCGTGCGGCGTTGAGCTTGCCTTCCTTGGCGAAGAGTTCGGCCTGGATGAAATGCGCCTTGGCGCTGTTGGGGTGGTCGCGCAGCACTTGGTCCATCATGCTTTGCGCCTGACTGTAGTTGCCGGCCTTGGCGGCCTGGTAGATCTGGTCTACCGAAGGATCGGCGGCCCAAGCGGCGCTGCTGGCCAGCAGGGCGCCCGCAAATATCAGTTTCGGGATGAGCTTTCCAAACATGTCGATGACTCCCAAAGAGGGAATTTTGAGATGAGGCCGACCTGGAAAAATTCAAGCCCCGCAGACTCAAGCGTAGCGCAAGATGCCGGAGGCGAGACGTTACGAAAGCTTGCCGCGGCGTGCGGCCCGCACGGCAACGGTCACGCTGTGTTGCGAAACGATTGCACGGCGTCCTGGGTTGAATCGGAATCGTGCGCCTGCAGCGCCTGCACGAGCGCCTGACGCGCCTGTGCGTATTCCTGGCCGTAAAGGCCGTGATTGACGGCGGCTATCACCAGCGCTTGCTGCAACTGCGGATCGGCGTCGTCGAAGGGCAGGGCTAGATCGATCCCGTCCTGGGATAGCGACAGAGCGCTTGCGTGCCGCAGCGCTTCGTGAGGATCGGTATACAGCCTGCGCGGCGCGCCCGATGCGCCGGTACGGCTCTGGGCGACCAGCACCAGTTGCAGCCGCTCTTCCCAGACCAGCAACCGCGCGAGCCTGGCCAGGAGGCTGCAGGCCTTTTCCGCTTCCGGCAGCTCGGGCAATTCGCCGGCGCGTATCCAACGCGGGATCTCTTCGGCCGGCATGGGCCGGGCCACTACCCATCCCTGAGCGACATCGGCGCCCAGGATGGCGATGGCTTCCAGCAGATCGGTCGTCTCAACGCCTTCGACGACGACGTCCTTGCCCAGAGAATGGCCGAGCCGGGTGAGCTGGTAGATGAAGCGCAGCACATTGGAGCTGTCCTGGTGCACATTCATCACGATGCTGCGGTCGATCTTGATGCTGTCGAACGGCAGTTCGCGCAGTCGGCTCAGGCTGCTGTAGCCGGACCCCAGATCGTCCTCGGCCAGGCGCACGCCCAAGGCCTTGAAGTGGCCGAGTTCGCCTGCCACGTCCACGCCGCGCGGAATTTCCTCGGTCTCCAGGATTTCCAGCGAGAGCTTGTGCGGTGCGCAGCCGAGTTCTTCCAGCGCACGTTGCGTCGCGTGAAAGTAGCGGGCGTCTGCCAGTGCGCTGGACGGTATGTTGATGGAGACGTGCAGATCCAGTCCGCTTTGCTCCAGCCAGAGGTTGCGCTGCGTCAGCGTTTGATGCAGGCCCAAGGCGTAGAGATCGACGAAGTCGTCGGAAGCCAGGGCGGGAAAAAACATGCCCGGTGTCAGCAGGCGGTCACCGTCGCGCAGGCGCGCCAGTGCCTCGACTTTGTGAACTTTGCGCGTGCGCAGGTCCAGCAGCGGTTGATAGTGCATCTCCAGCGCATCGGACCGCAGCAGCGAAATCCAGCGCTGCCGCTGCAGGTAAGGCGCCAGGCGGGTCGGTCCGAACTGGGATTCGAGACGGTTGATCGCGAACGCCAGCAGCAACTGCACCTGGGTGAGGAGGTTGGCGTGTGTCGGACCGGTGGGGCCGCGCCGCAGACGGCCGTAAATATTGAGAATGGCCCGCGGCGTATTGCCAGGACGGCCCAAGGGAATGGCTGCCGCAGAATGCAGGCCAGCCTGGATGAGGAGTTCCTTCCAGAGCGGCGGAATGCGCGGATCGTCGGCAATGTTCGGGCTTTGCATGATCTGCCCTGTGTGCCATGCCCGGCTCGCAAGTCCGTTGTCGGGTTCGGTGATGCGGGAGGCCTGCTGCAAGGCGTTGGCGTCGGAGAGGTGCCGTTTGAAGTCATCGTCGCCCGCGATGGCTTCATAGCGGATGAAGCCATCCTGGTCCGGTCGGCCGAACGCGCATCCGTCGACGCCGTCCAGTTCGTGAAGAATGTTAGCGGCGCGATTGATCAGGTCGGTGTAGCTGTCCGCTTCCCAGGCCAGGTGGGTCAGGCGCAGCACGATGTCGTTGCGGGACAGCTGCAGCGACGCATAGGCCTCCGACTGCCATGCCAGATCCCGGATGATGCGCCGTCCCAGCACGGCCAGGGCGCGCTCGTGCTCGACGACATCGACATGCTCGCGGAACTGCGCGTACAGAAAATTGTGGCCGTGGATGAGGCTGGCGCGGTCCAGCCGCATGGCGGAGTGGCGCAGGCCCGATGCCAGGGCCAGACGGCGATGCGCCTGTTCGGTCAGCGCAGGCCCGAGCAGCGCATGCATGCTTTCGATCTGATAGACCTTGCCTTGTTCTGCACCGATATCGGGCGCGGGATCGGACGCAGACGGGCTCCAGCGCTCGGCCAGAAACCGATGGACGCGCTCGATGATTTCGCCCAGATCGTCCTGCAGAGCCAGGCTGAGCGCGCGCATGTCGTCGGCCCAGGCGGGACCGTACAACTGTGAGGCGGTCGTGGCACTGCTCTGCCTGTCGCTATGTTGCATGCCTGCAATATAGGGCTATTTACATCGATTGAATCGAAGACCGGAGGTTCCTGGGGTTTGCCCTTATCCACGGGGAAACCATGGTCGCCGGACGTTTAGCTGGTTGTAAACTACGCCGCTTCTTGCACGACGGGGCTGCACGGGGAGCCGCGCTGCAAACGAACGCGGCAGTCGCGCCACAAGCGCGTGCCGGGACATTCTCACTACCTACACGAGGGATCAAACCATGCAACTCAAGCACATTCTGGCAGGCGTTTGCCTGGCGGCCGCGGGTACTACCGGCGCCATGGCTGAAGACCTCGGCCCGACCCTGACGAAAATCAAGCAAACCGGCGCGATCGCGATCGGTTATCGCGATTCGTCCATCCCCTTCTCCTATCTCGACAACAACCAGAAGCCCATCGGTTTTGCCATGGACATCTGCTATCACATCGTCGATGCGGTCAAGGCCAAGCTGAACATGCCCAATCTCAAGGTGAACCTGGTTCCGGTCACCTCGGCGACCCGTATTCCGCTGGTCGCCAACGGCACGGTCGATCTCGAGTGCGGCTCGACCACCAACAACGAAGCGCGCGAAAAACAGGTGGCATTCAGCCAGACCTACTACCTCACGGCCAACCGCGTCGTCAGCAAGAAATCGAGCAACATCCACAGCATCGAAGACCTCAAGGGCAAGACCGTGGTCTCCACCTCGGGCACGACCAACATCCAGCAGCTGGCCGAAGCCAACAAGTCCAAGGGCATGGGCATGAACATCCTGGCCGCCAAGGATCACGCCGAGTCGTTCCTCATGGTCGAGACCGGCCGTGCCGTCGGCTTCGCGATGGACGACATTCTGCTGGCGGGCCTGATCGCCAACGCCAAGGCGCCGCAGGACTACGTCATCACGCCCGATGCCTTCAACAAGGCCGAGCCCTACGGCGCCATGCTGCCCAAGGGCGACGCGCAGTTCAAAGCGGTCGCCGATCAGGCCACCACGGCGCTCTATACCAGCCCCGAAATGGACAAACTCTGGGCCAAGTGGTTCACCTCGCCCATCCCGCCCAACAACGTCAACCTGAACGTGCCGATGAACGAAGCCATGAAGAAGGCATTCGCGCATCCCACGACCAGCCCCAACGTTGCCGACTATTGATTTCAGCGGCGGCAAGGCGGAACATGCAGGCAGCTGCGCCTGCCTTCCGCCTGTTTTTCTGAAGCGCGCGTGCCTTGCGTACGCGCGTTTTTCTTGAGAGTGATCGCATGAACTACCACTGGGACTGGGGGGTTTTCTGGCACCCCTTGCTGGATGGCACCGGCAACTACATGGATTCACTGCTCATCGGCCTGCAATGGACAGTGCTGACTTCGCTGCTTGCCTGGACGATCGCACTGGCCATCGGCTCGGTGCTGGGCGTATTCCGTTCCAGCCGTTCTTCTGCGCTGACCGCACTGGCCAACGCCTATATCGAAATTTTCCGCAACGTGCCGCTGCTGATGCAGCTCTTTCTTTGGTATTTCGTTCTGCCGGAGCTATTGCCCAAGGCATTGGGCGACTGGATCAAGCAACTGCCCAGCAGTTCCTTTTTTACCGCTGTAGTGGGCCTGGGGCTATACATGGCGCCGCGCGTGGCCATCCAACTGGCGGCCGGCATCGCAGCGTTGCCGCGCGGGCAGCGCATGGCTGGCGAGGCCATGGGCCTGACTCCGGCGCAGACCTACCGCTATGTGCTGCGGCCCATGGCCTTTCGCATCATCTTCCCGCCCCTGACCACCGAATTCCTCAACACCATCAAGAACAGCTCGGTGGCCATCACCGTCGGCCTGCTGGAGCTCACTGCCCGCGCGCGCGCAATGAAGGAAGAAACCTTCCAGGTATTCGAGGCTTTCATCGCGGCGGCGGTGCTCTACCTGGCGCTCAACCTCATCGTGACGATAGCCATGCGCGCCATCGAGCGCCGGCTGGCCGTTCCCGGCTATATCTCGGGAGGGCACTGAACCATGTTCGCCCATTTCGATTTCGGCGCCATTTACCGCTCGCTGCCCTACCTGTTCCGCGAGGGCATGACCTTCACGCTCATGCTCACGGCCATCGCCACGTTCTTCGGCGTGATCCTGGGCACGATCATTGCCATGATGCGCCTGTCGTCGGTGCCGGTTCTGCGCCAGTTCGCCACGCTCTACGTCAACCTGCTGCGTGCGCTGCCCCTGGTGCTGGTGATCTTCCTGATTTATTTTCTGCTGCCCTACGTGGGCCAATGGGTTACCGGCGCGTCGCGGCCGGTCGAGGTCGGGGCGCTCAATTCGTCGATCATCACCTTTACCGTATTCGAGGCGGCCTATTTCTCCGAAATCATGCGGGCCGGCATACAGTCCATTCCCAACGGGCAGGTCGCGGCCGCCTACGGCGTCGGCCTCAAGTATTCGCAGATGATGCGCTATGTGGTGCTGCCGCAGGCGTTTCGCACTATGCTGCCGGTGATCTTCATGCAGACCATCGTTCTGTTCCAGGACACCTCGTTGGTATACGTGCTGTCGATCACCGATTTTCTGGGCGCCGCGTCCAAGGTCGCCGAGCGCGACGGCCGCGTCGTCGAGATGTACCTTTTCGCAGCGCTGGTTTATTTCATCATTTCGTTCACGGCATCGCGATATGTCCGGCGGTTGCAGAACCGCCTGGCCATCATCCGTTGACCTGGGCTGACAAGCAGGAGAGCCGTTTCGTGGCCATGATTACTCTGAAAAACGTCGACAAGTGGTACAACCCGCAGTTTCAGGTTCTGAAGCACTGCACCACGTCCATCGACAAGGGCGAAGTGGTGGTGGTGTGCGGGCCTTCGGGCTCGGGCAAATCCACGCTCATCAAGACCGTCAACGGCCTGGAGTCCATCCAGGGCGGCGAGATCATCGTCGACGGTACCTCGGTGGCGGCCAAAGGCACCAATCTGCCCAAGCTGCGCTCGCGCGTGGGCATGGTATTCCAGCATTTCGAACTGTTCCCGCACCTGAGCATCACGCAAAACCTCTGCCTGGGCCAGGAAAAAGTACTGGGCCGGTCGCACGAAGAAGCCGTGGCCAAGGCGCTCAAGCTGCTCGATCGCGTGGGCCTCAAGGCTCACGCCGACAAGTTCCCCGGCCAGCTGTCGGGCGGCCAGCAGCAGCGCGTGGCGATCGCCCGTGCGCTGGTCATGGATCCCATCTGCATGCTGTTCGACGAGCCCACGTCGGCGCTCGACCCGGAAATGGTCAACGAAGTGCTGGACGTGATGGTCGAGCTCGCCAAGGAAGGCATGACAATGATGGTCGTGACCCACGAAATGGGCTTCGCCCGCAAGGTGGCCGACCGCGTCATCTTTATGGATGCCGGCGAAATCGTCGAAGACGAACCCAAAGACGCCTTCTTCGAGGCAGCCAAGAGCGAACGCGCACGCCAGTTCCTGTCCAAGATTCTGTCGCACTGACCGGGCCGGGTATCGCCCTGAGGCCCCGGAAAGAACGCTAAAGCGGCTTCGGCCGCGACGCGAGCTGGGGGAGGCCCAAGCTTGCGCGCAGTCGCTGGCAGTCCGGATTCACGCTGCCGTCGGCTTCCCAGGCATTGAACTCGCGGCAAGTCGAGGAACGCAGCGGGTAGATGGCGCAATGGATGCCGGGCTGGCCCAGCACGCCGCGCAAGGCCGTGCAACGGCCGCCTTGTTCCGTGCCCTGCATGCAGACGCGCAGCGGGGTAATTTGCGTGACGAGCTCCTGCGGTACGGTGCCGCCATTGACGCCGGTCACCTCGCCGCAGTAGAACGACACCCTGAAATTCGCGCAGCAGGCCCCGCAACCCAGACAGGGATTCAGGTCGGCCGGATTGTTGTCGGGCAGGATCGAAACGGTGTCGGACATGGCCGGGCGAGTGTACTGGAACCATGCCGCAGGGTTCGGTTACATGCGGCAATGCCACCGGCGCGCCGGCTACGCTATTCTTAATAAGGGTCGGATGTGAGCCGACCCGGAGTAGCACACGCATGACCCGCAAGAAGAAAATCGTCCTCAGCGCTCTAGCCGTCGGGCTGGGTCTGCCGATCGTTCTGATCGTGGCGGCGGGCGTGGCCCTGGACAATCTGGATGCGAACCGGCTAAAGCCGCAGATCGACGCGAGCGTGTCGGCTGCGCTGGGCCGGCCCTTTGCCATCAACGGCGATCTGTCCGTGACCTGGGCGCGCGGCGCCGCCGGCGACACAGGGTGGCGTCGCCTGGTGCCCTGGCCGCACGTCAGCGCGCAAGACCTCACGCTGGGCAACCCCGGCTGGGCGCGCACCCCGGTCATGATCAGCCTCAAGCGGGTGCAGTTCGAGCTCTCGCCCCTGCCCCTGCTGGCGCACAAAGTGGTGATCCGCGATTTGCAGCTGACCGGTCCCTCGGCGGATCTGCAACGCCTGGCCGACGGACGGGCCAATTGGGACCTGACCCTGCCCGCGTCATCGGGCGCGGGCGGCGCATCGCCATCCTGGTCGGTCGACATCGATCAGATAGGTTTCGATCAGGGCACGGTTGCTTTTACCGACGACGTCTTGAAGACCGATATCTCGCTGCAGATCGATCCGCTGGGCAAACCCGTGCCCGTTGCCGACATAACGGGCGTGCAGACGGATGCATCGCAGAGTCCCGCATTCGCACAGCCCGCTGCGATGGCGCGGGCCGGTCAGGCGACTGATGATGCCGAGGTGAATAAAGCGTTGAGCCGCGCCGAACGGGCCGGTCAGGCCTCTGCCCGGAACACGCCCGACTATGTTTTCGGGTGGAAGGCGTCGGGCCGTTATCGCGGGCTGCCTTTCAAGGGCGAAGGCCGAATCGGCGGCATGCTGGCCTTGCAGAATGCGGCAGTGCCTTTTCCGATACAGGCCAAGATCGAAGCCGGGCGAACCCGGGCTTCCGTCGTCGGCATCTTGACCGACCCCAAGAACCTGGGAGCCTTGAACCTGCGCCTGTCGCTATCAGGCGCGTCGATGGCCGATCTGTTTCCGCTTACAGGCGTGGCGCTGCCCGATACGCCGGCCTACTCGACCGACGGGCGACTGATCGCCAGCCTGCGCGGCAAGACCGGCCCCGTGTTTTCCTATCGCAATTTCAATGGCCGGGTAGGGCAGAGCGATCTGCACGGCACGCTGCGATTTACTTTGCGCCCGCCTCGCCCCCGGCTGGTCGGTCAGGTCTGGTCCGATCAATTGCGCATGGCCGATCTGGGTCCTCTCATCGGTATCGGCGCCCAGAACGCCGATGCGCCCCAGCCCAAGTCCAACACCGCTGCCGAGCATGCCGCGTCGGGCAAGATCTTGCCGGACGAAGCTTTCCGCACCGATCGCTGGCGCGTCATGGACGCCGACGTGACTTTCTTCGGCAAACGCATCCAACACAGCGGTCGCTTGCCCTTTTCCGATCTCAACACGCATGTGGTGATGGACGACGGCAGGCTGGCTGTGGATCCGCTGCGCTTCGGCGTTGCCGGCGGCACGATTGCGGGGGCAGTTCACCTGGATGGCGCCAAAACGCCGATGTCGGGCTCGCTGCGCATATCGGCACAGGCGTTGCAGCTCAAGCAGCTGTTTCCCGATATGCACGCGCCGCAGGCGCAGGGCATGCTGGGGCTGCTGCGCGGCAACGCGGTCCTGTCGGGCGAGGGCAATTCGGTGGCGGCGCTGCTGGGCGACGCCAGTGGCGACGTGCATGCGCTGATCAACGACGGCGTCGTCAGCCGCGGCCTGATGGAATTGGCCGGTCTGAATGTAGGCAACTACTTGATGGCCAAGCTGTTCGGCGACAACGACGTCAAGATCGATTGCGCGGCCGCGGACCTGGGCATGAACAAGGGCATCATGAAGACCCGCGCTCTGGTGTTCGATACCGATAATGCGCTGGTCAATGTCAACGGCACCGCCAATTTTCGCGATGAGACGTTGAACTTGACCGTGTCTCCCGAGAGCAAGGGTTTTCGCATTTTTTCGCTACGGTCGCCGTTGTATGTCAAGGGCACTTTCGCCAAGCCGGATGTCGGCGTGGAGGTGGCGCCGCTGCTGGCGCGCGGTGCAGGCCTGGTGGCCTTGAGCGTGGCGCTGACGCCCGCAGCCGGTTTGCTTGCCCTGATCGCCGGGCCGGGCAACGATGCGCATGAGCAAAGTGCCTGCTCCCGGCTGCTGGCCGAGGCGAAAAAGCCTGCAAGGTTGTCGGCGAAAAAGTGAGGGCGGTCGGATCGAACCGCGGGTGATGGATAGATTTGACTTGCGCTAAAAAGACCATATACAATCATGGTCTTCGCTTTTTATTTCTGCTTTTTATGCAAGCAATGTTTGCGACCAAAAGCAGCAAAAAATGCGCGGGCTGTTAGCTCAGTTGGTAGAGCAGCGGACTCTTAATCCGTAGGTCGAGTGTTCGAGCCACTCACAGCCCACCACCACCCTTCCCAGGGTGTTGCGAGGAAAATCAAGCACTTGCGAGCGATCGCGGTGCTTTTTTTTCGTCCATGCTGGGCGCCTACGCGGCAAAAATTGGTATTTGCCGGAAATCTGCCGGATTTCGAGAATCCAGGTCAAGCGTGTTGTCACGCACCTGGAGTCTTAATAAATGGCATACATCAGTCAGCGCGGCGCTTTTTGGTGCGCAGAAATCCACCGGCGGGGATACAAACCGGTCTACCGTACCTTCGATAGCAAGCAGCTCGGCCAGCAGTGGGCTCGGCGGATCGAGTCTGAGATGGACGCAAGTGTTTATCTCGATCGCACCGACGGGGAGCGCACCACCCTAGGTGAAGGTCTGGACCGATATCTGCGAGAGGTCGTCCCTACCAAAACCTCGCCCGATCAAGAAAAAGGCCGTGTACAGCGCTGGAAACAGCACTCGCTTAGCTACCGGATGATGGCCAGCCTGCGCGGGGCGGACTTCGCCCGTTATCGGGACGAGCGTCGCGCCGCAGGTAAAGCAGAGAACACAATCCGGCTCGAATTGCAGCTCGTTAACCATCTGTACGAGACAGCTCGCAAGGAATGGGGAATGGAGGGGTTGATGAACCCCTTGAAGAACATCCGCAAACCTAGCGGCAGCAAGGCACGAGATCGGCGACTGCAATCCGGAGAGTACGAAGCCCTCCGGACCTACCTAGCCGATTCCGGCAATCCTTACACCGCGCCGGCTTATGACCTGGCGATCGAAACGTCGTTGCGTCAAGGCAAGCTCTTTGCATTGCGATGGGAATGGATCGATCTGAATGCGCGCTTGGTGCGTATCCCTTCGGTATTCCGTCAAGCAGGGAACAAGGGTGTTCCGGCTATTTTGCCGCTATCGCGACGAGCTTGCGATGTACTTGCCCAACTACAAGCGCGTGATGGTCGCACCGAAGGCAGAGTGCTCGATACGACCGCTAACGCCGTGGTCTGCTTGTGGAAACGAGCTACCAAGGCGCTCAAGATCCACAATCTGCGATGGCACGACCTGCGCCATGAGGCTACGTCACGTTTGTTCGAGAAGGGTTTGAATCCGATGGAGTTGGCCAGCATCACAGGTCACAAGAGCATGCAAATGCTCGCGCGGTATACCCATCTGAAACCCGAAACCATCCTGGCCAAGCTGGATTAGCAACGTTGTATCTCGCAAAGGTGAACGTTTATGGGGCTTATCCCCCACGTATTTAATGAAAATCGTAAATATCCAAATGCAGGAGTGCAGAAATGGTGATTTCAGTTCTGAATCAAAAGGGCGGTGTTGGCAAAACAACCTTGGCGGTGAACTTGGCCGCGAGCTTGCCCGTCCTGCAAGCATAAGGAACGAGTTTTCACGTTCCAAGGCAAGCCCATCGTTAACGCGAACACTCGCGCCTGGCGCAATGCATTGAAGAACGCCAGTATCGAGAATTTCCGTTGACACGACTTGCGCCATTGCTGGGCATCCTGGCTCGTGCAAAACGGCACGCCGTTATATGTAGTGCAGGAGCTGGGCGGGTGGAGTTCGGTTCAGATGGTGCAGCGGTATGCACACCTACAGGCCGAGCTCAAGCGGGTGACCGAGGAGTGCGACATCCTAAAAAAGGCCGCAGCGTACTTTGCCAAGGGGTGAGGGCAAAGTACGTGTTCATGCAAGCGCATCTGAAGCAGTTTCGGGTCACGAGCATGTGCCGGGTTCTGCGCGTGCAGCGCAGCGGCTTTTATGCCTGGCAGCGCTAGCCCCATAGCGCCCGGCACAAAGAGGATCAGCGCCTTCTGGGGTTGATCAAGCAGTCCTGGCTCGAGAGCGGCACGGTCTGCGGTTATCGCAAGATAACGCAGGATCTGCGCGACCTGGGTGAGCAGTGCAGCAAGAACCGGGTAGCGCGGTTGATGCACGATGAGGGCCTACGAGCGCAGGTCGGCTACGGCCGTCGTCCCAGGGCCGCAGCAGGCAGGCCGTCGGTTGTCGCACCGAACCGGTTGGATCGGCAATTCGATGTCCCGGCCGCCAATACTCATTGGGTCACCGACATCACCTATATCCGCACACATGAAGGCTGGCTGTACCTGGCCGTGGTCATTGATCTGTACTCGCGGCAGGTCGTGGGCTGGGCCATGGACGGTCGGATGCAGACCGATTTGGTATTACAGGCCTTGCTAGCGGCCGTATGGCGACGCAAGCCGCCTGCCGGATTGATGCTGCATTCGGATCAGGGCAGCCAGTTCACAGGCCAGCAGTGGCAAGCGTTCTTGCAGAACCACGATATCGTTTGCAGCATGAGCCGGCGCGGCAACTGCCACGACAATGCCGTGGCCGAGAGCTTGTTCCAGCTTTTGAAGCGCGAACGGGTCAAGCGTCGGATATACCTGACCCGCGACCAGGCGCGCAGCGATGTGTTCGATTACATCGAGATGTTCTACAACCCGAAGCGGCGCCACAGTTCCAACGGTGGCCTGTCTCCGGTAGAGTTCGAGCAACAGGCAGTTCTGTCAGGCTTGTAGGTGTCTACAGAACCCTGGTCGATTCAATCCAATGGATGGCCTTGCTTCATCTTTCTGGGTAAAGGGAACTGTTAGATCGATATGGGGCATGATTTTTATGGTCGATGTGTCAGCCATGCAATCATAAGCAAATCGGTCAGGCCGCCGGCGACTACTTCCAGGCTTCGATGCACTGGTCCCAGTTGGTTGTCGCCGCCGGCGTCATGCGCGACTGGTGGGTACCCTGGAGGGCATCTGGCCGGCACTGTCTGGCGCCCCAGGCTACGCTGCTGCGGCCAAAGCGCTGATTCAGTGTGTCCACCGCGTGCGCCAGCTGCAAAGTGTCGCGCACACTTATATGCGTCTGCGCTGTCGGCAGTGCCCCCAAAAGCTCGCCCTGAGCGCAGGCCTGCGCCGGGCTGGCGATGTCCAGCAGGCGCACACCTGCCGTGGCACTTCAGCTCGATCATCTTCTCTGTAAAGGGTATTCACTTAGGCTTCTAAGGTTGAGTTTTTTTTTCTCGCCAATATACTTAGAGGACTAATATTTTCTTTGCGCTTGTTGGCTGTGGATTCAAGCGCATAAGAATGACTAAGTGGGTTGAACAAATACCCCAAATATGTGAGGAGACAAAAATGAGAAAACTCAGGCAATTGATATCGCTGAGTGCGGTACTTCTTTGCGCGACATCCGCGTCATACGCGGTAGAACCCTTTGATATCGACGTCGTATTGCCCTTGACCGGGGGGGCGGCCTTTCTTGGCAAGGCCGAGCAGCTTGCACTACAACGGGCAGAAAAAGGACTGACGGGTGACCAAGGCATAGGCGGCCGTCCAGTCAGATTCGTTTTTCATGACGATCAGTCCAGTCCTCAGACAGCGGTTCAACTAGCAACCCAGATTGTGACCCGTAACCCGCCGGCGGTACTCGGTTCGGCGGTGGTCGCCATGTGCAACGCAATGGCGCCGTTGATGAAGAACGGTCCGGTTCTGTACTGCCTTTCACCTGGGGTACATCCAAAAGAAGGGAGCTTCATGTACACGTCCAGCGTGGCCACGGGAGATCTCGCTGCCGCTTTGCTGCGCTACTTCGACCTGAAAGGCATGAGAAAAATAGGCCTCATTACGAGCACTGACGCCTCAGGCCAGGACGCCGCGCACAACATTGAGGAATTGCTCAAAAAGCCAGAGTTCAAGCAGATTCAGTTGGTCTCGAATGTCAGTTTCAACCCGTCCGACGTCAGTGCCAGTTCACAGGTTCAACGTATCAAGGGATCGAAACCTGATGCCATCATTGCGTGGAGTACAGGCGCCGCAATCGGTACTGTATTCAAGGCCATTACAGATTCCGGCCTCAATGTTCCGGTCGCCACCACCGATGGCAACATGACCTACGCGCAGATGGCACAGTACGAAAAATTTTTGCCGAAAAACCTGCTGATACCTTCACCGCAATGGTTGCCTGATTCACCGCACGATGCTCCGCAAGGACAAGTGGAAGCCAAGCAAGCGTTGGAAGCCGCCTATGCGGGAACGGGTATCAAACCAGATGCGGCCTCATCTTTCGCCTGGGATCCTGCAATGTTGGTCGTAGCGGCCTTGCGTAAGTTAGGGCCCAGCGCAACAGCGGGCGAATTGCGCACCTATTTGGCGCAACTCAAGGGATTTTCCGGCCTAAACGGAACCTATGACTTCACTGCCGTGCCGCAGCGAGGTCTGGCCGACATGAATGTCTACATCACCAAGTGGGACGCCGAGAAAAAGACCTGGGTTGTCGTGAGCGGCTCCGGCGGCGCATTGCTGAAGTGATATTTGCCGAACAAACGGTCATGACAGAACTCATTCAGATCATCGTCGGTGGGCTGCAGGTTGGATGCATTTACGCACTGGTTGCCCTTGGTTTCTCACTCGTTTACCGCGTGACCAACGTCATCAACCTCGGGCAAGGTGCGTTTTGCATGCTAGGCGCTTTAGGAGCCTATACCATGCAGGTGAGTTTTGGCTGTGGACCGTTGCTATCGTTGGCGGCCGCCACCGTTTTTACGGTGGTGGTTGGCGTGTTCGTCGCCTACGTCGCATTTGTGCCTGGACTCTCGCGGTTGTCCAACGCCAATATGTTGATGCTCAGCGCTGGTTTGCTGACGATGTTGGAAGGGCTGATTCTGGTTGTCTGGGGTAGTCAGCCCTATGCGATGGCGCCATTCTCAGGAGAGAAACCGATTTCGACCTTGGGCATCCTGGTTCCGACGCAGGAGTTCTGGATTATCGGTACCACCTGCCTGGTCATTGCTTGCCTGTGGTATCTGATTCAGAAGACTTCGCTTGGTCAGGCATTGCGTGCCTGTGCCGAAAATCCGATTGCTGCCACCCTGATGGGTGTGAATGTCACGCGCATGCAGTTGTTCAGCGTCGCGGGGGCAGCACTAATTGGCTCTGTTGCAGGTATTGTTTCGGCGCCAGCAATGTCGCTTCAGTTTGACACCGGTCGGCTATTCACGATTCAAGGTTTTATCGCTGTCGCTATTGGCGGTCTGGCGTCATTCCCCGCAGCGGTTGCCGGGGGGCTACTGTTGGGCATTGTCAGTCAGCTCGCAACGGCATATGTGTCGTCGCTTTTCAGTAACGCCATTTCGCTGGCGCTATTGCTCGTCGTACTGTTATTTCGTCCCAATGGACTGATTAGTGGGCGCACTACAAGGCGTCAAGATGTGCGAGAGGAGCCTCGCGTCTGGAAACACGTTACTCGTCTACCGGTTCGCGCCAAGTGGCTGACTGCGGCGGCAGGATTGATACTTTCGCTGTTGGTTCCGGTTTTCATTCCCCAAGGCTCAGTGCTAAGTGGTGTGATCATTGCCGCTATTTTCTTCATTGCCCTGATGGGACTTGACCTGGTGATGGGTTACGCCGGACAAGTCAGTCTTGGCCAAGCCGGATTCATGGCAATCGGCGGTTACACCGCTGGCTACATGACGACCCAGTTGGGTGTCTCGCCGCTGTGGGCACTTCTGTCGGGCGCCGCATTGTCGCTGGCGGCTGCGTTGTTGCTATCAACGGTCACGATGCGATTGCGCGGGTTGTATCTGGCGCTTGCCACGTTGGCGTTTGGCTTGCTCGTTGATTCATGCGCTGTAGGCCTGGTCGATATCACTGGAGGGCCTTCGGGCCTTGTAGGAATTCCCTCTTTTTCATTGGGACGCTTTAGTTTTGATGCGCCGGTCTCAATGTATTACCTCGTATTGACGTTGAACGTGATCCTGCTGATTTCTCTCGGCGGTTTGATGCGATCCAGTTTTGGACGTTCGCTACAGGCAATTCGAACCGATCAGATGGCCGCTGCGGCCTTGGGCATCAAGGTGGTTCGCTGCAAGCTGATCGCGTTTTCAATTGCAGCGGTTCTAGCCTCCGTCGCAGGCAGTCTCTATTCCTACTTCTTTCACTTTTTATCGCCAGACATGTTAGGTACGCGCAGTTCGCTCGAATTGGTTTCGATGCTGGTGATCGGCGGCGAAGGAACGTTGGTAGGGGGATTGTTCGGTGCAACGCTCTTGACACTGATGCCGACGATTTTTCAACCGTTGGCGCAGTGGAAGACATTCGCCAGCGGCGCATTGCTGGTAGCGGCTTTCCTTTACCTGCCGGAAGGTATCTGGGGCTCGCTGGCACGCTACCTGTCGGTGCTTGACAGGCGCTTTAGGCCAAGCAATACGACGCCCGCCATTCCGCGGGAGATACAACCGTGAGCAATGCGAGTTTACGGGTGCGCGGTCTTAGCCGCTCTTTCGGCGGTCTTAGGGCTGCCAACGATGTTTCTTTCGATGTGGTACGCGGCACCATTACCGCGCTGATCGGCCCGAATGGCGCCGGCAAGACCACACTGTTTAATTTAATTACCAATCTGTTTTCTGCCGACACCGGCGAGATTGAGTTTGAGGGGCGACGCATCGACAAAATGCAGCCGGGACGGATCGCCGATCTCGGTCTGATCCGTACTTTTCAGACTGCGCGCGTATTCCCAGGTATGACGGTTCTCGAGAACGTCATGGTGGGGCGCAGTCGAATCTCAAAATGTGGATTGTTGCAGCAGGCGCTTTGGAGCTCAGATTGTCGCCGCGCCGAGCGAGATTTGACACAGCGCGCCGATGCGCTGCTGGCGCTAACCGGATTGACGAGGTTCCGCGATACCCATGCAGTGGAGCTGCCGATGGGGGCGCAAAAAATGCTCGAAATTCTGCGTGCACTGATGGCCCAGCCCAAGCTGCTACTGCTCGATGAGCCTGCCGCCGGTTTGAACGATACCGAGACTTCCGAGTTGGCGTCGCTGATGTTCGCCATTCGTGCCAGCGACATCACGGTGCTCATTGTTGAACACAATATGGGACTGGTCATGGGGGTCGCAGATCGTGTCGTGGTACTAGAGACTGGGGCCGTGATCGCCACGGGTACGCCAGCCGAAATTCAGACAAATGATCGCGTTATCAAAGCCTACCTAGGCTAGAGAGAATCAAAGAATGTTGCTCGAGTGCAAAGGCATTACAGCGGGCTATTCCAGGTCGCCGGTACTTCAGGACATTGACTTTGCCGTTGACGAAGGTGAGATCGTCACGCTGGTGGGTGCCAACGGAGCCGGAAAGTCGTCTCTAGTGAAGACCATCTCCGGTCTTCTGCGGCCGATGCGCGGTGAATTGTGGTACCTGGGCGAGCGCATCGATTCACTCCCGACCGCCGAGCGTCTACGGCGTGGAATTTGCCATGTCCCGGAAGGGCGACAGGTTTTTTCCGGGATGACCGTAGCTGAAAATTTGAGCATGGGCGCCTATGTCCGACGTGCGAAAGATAAGGCGTCAGTACAACAGCGCCTGGAAGAATTGGTGAATCAGTACCCTTTCCTCAGAGAGCGCCTGAGCGATGCCGTTGGCAATTTTTCCGGGGGGCAACAGCAAATTCTCGCGATTGTTCGCGGACTCATGTCGCAGCCTAAATTGATCATGCTGGATGAGCCATCGCTAGGGCTTTCGCCGATGATGATTATCGAGGTATTCGATTTGGTTAAGGAACTGCGCGCCAAAGGCCATTCCATATTGCTGTCTGAGCAAAATGCTTACGCTGCGCTGGCTATCGCGGACCGTGGCTACGTGATTGAAAATGGTCGTGTAACCATGACCGGAAAGGCCTCCGACCTGTTGGCGTCTTCGGAAATCGCTGAACGCTATCTAGGCGCCGGTTCGAGCGAACGATTTGAAACCGATACGACTCAGAGAACAGCCACGCAAATTCGCGCCTGCATTGACAGTTTTTGATCGGCAAGAGGGGCCTGATAGTTCGGCTAATAGGCTGCATGGCGAGGCACATTAAGTTTTTGCGTCTGCTGCGACATAGTGCGCTTCCATCTTCCTGCCACTAAGAAGTGGATTCCAGGTTCGATGGGATTTTTCGACTCCATTAGGGCAGTGATTTTGCGCTTAGATATTTTTACTTAGCTGGATAATTATTTATTGTTATTTAGTTAGATATCTAATAATATTCGAACATGAGATATGCCTCGTGCATCGGCAGGGACCAATGGCAACAATCCGCTTGCTGGAGAGCACAACAATGCAAGCAGAAAGTGATGTTCGGCCCGTGCCAGTACCGGCTCACTTGGTAGCCCGTGCCTTTTGAACTGGAAATAGGTGCTGCGTGGTTGCACAGTCTCAAAAAAAATTTTGAGGAATCATCATGTTGACCGTTGAAGAAAATGACCTGCTCTGCCGCGTCGAGGGCGACGCTGCCATGGGCAAGCTCATGCGCCAGCACTGGACGCCCATCTGCCTGACTGAGGAAGTCAGCGAGCCGGACGGCACGCCGATCCAGGCCCGCATCCTGGGCGAGGACCTGGTGGTGTTCCGTGACACCGAAGGCCGCGTCGGTGTGATGGACGAGTACTGCCCGCACCGCCGCGTCTCGCTGGTCTACGGCCGCAACGAAGACAACGGCCTGCGCTGTCTCTATCACGGCTGGAAGCTGGACGTGGCCGGCGCCGTCGTCGAGATGGTGTCCGAGCCCGCGGCGGCCTTGGCGGCCAATCCGGTCAAGCACAAGGCCTATCCGGTGCGGGAATGGGGCGGTATGGTGTGGGCCTTCATGGGTGACCAGAATGCAGTGCCTGAATTCACGCCGCCGCCCTGGGCGCCCACCGAAGACACCAAGGTCAGCGTTGCCAAGGTCATCCTGCCCTGCAACTGGGCGCAGATCCTCGAGGGCGCCATCGACTCGGCCCACAGCTCCAGCCTGCACTCGTCGGACTTCGTGCCGGCGCGCGTGACGGGCGCCGAAGCCACCGACAAGCTATGGCTGCGCCCGTCCACCGACAAGGCGCCGCGCCTGCAGGTGCAGCGCGCTGGCTACGGCTTTCGCTATGCGGCCATACGCCGTCCCATCGTCAATGCCGCGCAGAACGACTACATCCGGTCCACGGTCTTTGTCGCGCCCGGCACCGTCCTGATCCCGCCGAACAATCTGTACAACGTAGCCAACGTCAACGTGCCGCGCGACGACGAAAGCTCAGTCTTCTATTTCCTGGCCTGGGGCGACGCTGCCGCCACGCCGGACACGGCGACCTGGCGCCAGTTCCTGGGGCAGCAGGTCGGTATCGATCTGGACGAACGCTATCGCCCCCTGCGCAATCACGAGAACCGCTTCTGGCAAGACCGCCAGGCCATGAAGGCGGGCAATTTCACGGGCATCACGGGCTTTCCCAACCAGGACGTCGCCATGTGGGTGACCATGGGCAAGATCGCCAAGCGCTGGGAAGAGCGCCTGGGCGCGAGCGATCTAGCCATTGTCGAGTTCCGACGCCAGATGGTCGACGCCGCGCGCGAAGTCCAGCAAGGAAAGCCGGCCATCGGTACCGGCGAGCAGCGCATCCCTGCCTCGATCTGCTCGTTCCAATCCATCATTCCCAAGACCACGGACTGGCGTGACTTCGCGGCCCGGCCGGTCACTCGGCAGACTCCGGGCCAGCAAGGCCTGGACAGCAACTACGAAATCAAGGCCTGACAGGAGCATCGCCATGTCCAAGCTGCAACTCTCCATCGCCATGGGCGACTACGACCGCAACCGCGCGCTGTACGACGGCGCCGTGCAGATCGACGGCGTCGATCCCGTCTTCATGCTGCAAACGCCGGAGGAAATGTTCTTCCGCTCCTTCCGCCACCAGGCCTACGACGTGAGCGAGCTGTCGCTGTCGAGCTATCTGGTCAAGCACGCCGCGGGCGAGAGCCCCTACATCGCGCTGCCGGTATTCCTGTCGCGCGCTTTCCGCCACACGTCCATTTATGTGCGCAAAGACCGCATCAAGTCGCCGGCCGATCTCAAGGGCAAGCGCGTCGGCATTCCCGAATACCAGCTCACGGCCAACGTCTGGGCGCGCTCGATCCTGCAGGACGACTACGGCGTCAAACCGTCGGACGTGACCTGGGTGCGCGGCGGCATCGACGAGCCCGGCCGCCCCGAAAAAATCAAACTCAAGCTGCCTGCCGACGTGAAGATGGAGTCTGCGCCGGAGGGCGTCACCATCTCCGATCTGATCGACCGCGGCGAGATTGACGGCTTCGTGGCGCCGCGCGCACCCTCGGGCGCGGCACGTCATAACCCCAATGTGGGTTGGCTATTCGACGACCCCACCGCTGTCGCCAAGGACTACTACAAGCGCACGGGCATCTTTCCCATCATGCACGTGCTGGGTGTGCGCAAAGCGCTGGCCGAGCAGCATCCGTGGCTGCCCGGGGCGTTGCTCAAGGCGTTCGAGGCTTCCAAGGCCGCCGCCCTGGCCAAGCTCGAAGATACCTCGGCGACCAAGGTCACGCTGCCCTTCGTCGAAGAACAGCTCAAGGCCGCTAAGGAAACCCTGGGCGAAAACTTCTGGGCCTACGGCGTGGACGCCAGCCGCCCGACGCTGGAGGCTTTCGCGCGCGCCCACTTCGAGCAGGGCTTGTCCAGCCGCCGAGTGCAGGTGGAAGAGATGTTCCACCCGAGCACCTACGAAGGCTTCAAGATCTGAGGGATGGAATCATGCTGGACACGGAAAACGGCGATGCGCTGATGCCTCTGCGCATCGTGGCCACGCGCGAAGAAGCCAGCGGCATTCGCAGCTTCGAATTGGCGCGCGAGGACGACGGCGAGCTGCCGTCCTTCACGCCAGGCTCGCACGTCAAGGTGCGCGTGCCCAACGGCGAGCTGCGCAAATATTCGCTGTGCGACAGTCCAGAGCGCCTCAACCGCTACGTGATCACCGTCAAGCGCGAAGCCAACGGCCGCGGCGGCTCGATGAGCCTGGTGGACCTGGCCCGCGTAGGCGACATTCTCCCCACCTCGGTGCCGGACAATGCTTTCCCTCTGGTCGACAACCCCGGCAATCTGATCTTCATCGCCGGCGGCATCGGGATCACGCCCATGCTGTCCATGATCCGCTCTTTCGGCGAACTGCCGCCCTGCTCGTGGAAGCTCTACTACCTGAGTCAGTTGGCCGCAACCACCGCCTATCTGGACGTGCTGGCTGACCCTGCCATCAAGGCCAACGTCAAGGTGCATCATGACGAGGGTGATTTCAATAAATCCTTCGATCTCTGGCCCGTGCTGGAAAAGCCCAACCGCGGCCACGTCTATTGCTGCGGCCCGCGCGGCCTGATGGATGCGGTGCGCGACATGTCGGGCCACTGGTCGCCGGGCCGCGTGCACTTCGAGAGCTTCGTCGACGGCAGCGTGCCGCGCGCCGACGACCAGCCTTTCGAAGTCGAGCTGGCACGCACCGGCAAGACACTGACAGTGCCAGTGGGCAAGAGCATTCTGGGCGTGCTGCGCGAAGCGCAGGTGCGCGTGCCCTATTCGTGCGAGAGCGGCACGTGCGGCTCCTGCCGCACCACGCTGCTCGAAGGCCAGGCCGACCATCGCGACATGGTGCTGATGGAAGAAGAGCACGCCAGCCAGATCATGGTGTGCGTGTCTCGCGGCTGCGGCAAGCTGGTGCTCGACCTTTAAGGAGTGCTTTCCATGACAACTCCATTGCGGCTCGGCATCATCGGCCTGGGACGAGCGTTTTCATTGATGCTGCCCACCTTCCTGAACGACGAGCGCCTGCGCCTGGTGGCCGCATGCGATCCGCGTCCCGAGGCGCGCACGCGCTTTGCCGAAGATTTCGGCGGAACGGCCTTCGAAGATGCGCGGTCTGTCGTCGCCGACCCGGACGTCGAGGCGGTCTACATCGCCAGCCCGCATCAGTTCCATGCCGAGCACACGCGCCTGGCGGCGGCGCACGGCAAGCACGTGCTGGTCGAGAAGCCCATGGCGCTGAGCCTGGACGAGTGCGACGCCATGATCGCGGCCTGCGACGCGGCGGGGGTGAACCTCATCATCGGCCATTGCCACAGCTTCGACACGCCCTATCTGCATGCCCGCGACCTGATCCGCGGCGGCGAGTTCGGCGCGGTGCGGATGATCCACGCGCTGAACTACACCGACTATCTCTACCGGCCGCGCCGGCCCGAGGAACTGGTCACGGCGGAGGGCGGCGGCGCGGTGTTCAGCCAGGCCGCCCACCAGGTGGACATCGCCCGCATGCTGGCCGGCGAGCGGCCGGTGCGCTTGCGCGCCGCGCTGGGGCGCTGGGATCCCTCGCGCCCCACCGAGGGCGCGTATTCCGCGCTCCTGTGGTTCGAGTCCAGCGCCTACGCCTCGCTCAGCTACAACGGCTACGGCCATTTCGACTCCGACGAGTGGATGCGGTGGACGGACGAAATGGGCAACAGCAAGAATCCCGACGATTTCGGCCAGGCGCGCAGAAAGCTCGCCACCATCGGCAATCCCGAGGAAGAGGCCCGGTTGAAAGCGGCCGGCACCTACGGGGGTTCCGGCTTCAAGCTGCCGCCGCGCGGCGAGGCTGCCCGCCCGGCCGCGCACCAGCACTTCGGTGCGATCGTCGTGTCCTGCGAGCGCGCCGACCTGCGGCCCATGGCCGACGGCATCTGGATCTACGGCGATCAGGCAAAGGAATTCAGGCCCCTGCCCGCGCCCGCGGCGCCGCGCCTGGAAGTGATCGACGAATTATTCATGGCCGTCAGGCAAGGCCAGCTGCCTTTGCATGATGGACGATGGGCCAAGGCCACGCTGGAGATCTGCCTGGCGATGCTCGCGTCCAGCCGCGTTGGCGAGGACGTGCCGCTGCGCTGCCAGGCCTGATGGAGGGGGGCTGGTATTATTTCTCTCTGGTTTATCTGCACCACTTTATATCGATCGGATGAGCTCCCAGGAAACCCAAAACGTACTGCATCACTGGCGCGAAGCAGTACCCGAAGACCGCCTTGCACACTTGATCAAGGATGCGACGCGCTCCCTGATCCGCGCGTTGCAGTTTCGCCTTGCCGATCACAATGTTTCCTTCGGCCATTGGGCCTTTCTGCGCATCTTGTGGGAGCAGGACGGCCTGACGCAGCGCGAACTCAGCGAGCGGGCCGGCGTGATGGAACCCACGACCTTCGCGGCCATGAAGGCCATGGAAAGTCTGGGCTACATCGAACGCCGACATCTGCCGGGCAACAAGAAAAACCTCCACGTTTATCTAACCCGCACGGGCAAGGCGCTGAAGAAGCACCTGGTGCCCCTGGCCGAAGAAGTCAACGCCATTGGTACGCATGGCCTAAAAGAGTCCGAGATCAAGGCGGCGCGCAAAGTGCTGCTGACCATCATCGCCAATCTCGCCGAGGACGAGGCCGCGATGGAGGCGGAAGAACGCCGCCTGCCGTCCACACGCGAGCTATATCGTCGCACTAACGGTGGTGATGCCTAGAATTTGTTGACCGATTGTCCTCCGAAAAGCACGACACTAGTCTTCCCTGCCGCGGTGCAAAGCTGATGGTAATTAGAACGAAGGCCACGAACTGGAGGCACAACCAAGTCACCAGTGCTAAAGCTATACCCAAAAAGGGGCGGGTAGGCCAGCCTTCATAGGCGATTCCGACACCTACGGCGCAGGCAGCGATCCGCACTATGCGCGCCGCAAATGCAAAAGGTCGGGGGTGACTGAAATACGCGGTCAAGGCGCTCTGAATTGTGTGATTGGTCATGGCATGCTCTTTGGGTATGGGTAACCAGGGTTGGTGAACTTCCGATAAGTTCAAAGCGTTGGACGCATGCCAAAAGATATCAATTGCTAGCTTCCAGCGGTTTCGCTCATACCCGTGATTCAAGGGCGCACAAAAGCTATCAATAGCTATCTCAAGTAGAGTGCTGCCAGTAACTAAGCCCTTTGCATTTCCGCGGGAATCTTCGTCGACTCGACTGTCAACGCGATGATCACAATACGATTAAGGACGGCTGAAAATTGAGTAGAGAGTTGTTGGGGATCGTGATGAGAGATCTGGCGTAACACAGCACGTAAAACCTGACCATTTTCTGTGCCGTACATGTGTCATGGTGCGCCTGATGAGCACTGGATATGTTTGGTTTAGACTGGAAGAGAACACGGGGCAAGCGTTGTAAGGCATTGATTAATAATAATTAATTCCTTGGTTCTGTCAGTCTCTTAATCCGTAGGTCGAGTGTTCGAGCCACTCACAGCCCACCAAAACACATTAAAAAGCCCCTGCGGTCTTAAATTCCGCAGGGGCTTTTTGTTTTTTGGGGTCTTGTGCAATGAGCGCTACACCGCCTCCGTGTCGGTAGAGGTGGCCGCGCCAGGCAGATTGTCGCCACCGCTGGTGATGTTGCGTTTCATGTTGGATTCGGTACCGTAATATTCATGAACGGAATTTGCCCAGGCGCGGTTCGTCATCGAGGGCCAGCTATCTTTGTCGAAACCTGGCGCATTCTTGATCTTTTCCGACGAAATCGACAACTGCAAGGTCTTTCGCTCAGGATCTATGGCAAACGCGCGCCACGGAATGGCGAGCAGCTTGTCGCCCATTCCGAGAAATCCGCCGCTGGACAGCACCACGTAGGCAATTCGGCCGGAATTCATATCGAGCATGACTTCCTTTATTTTTCCGACATCGTCGCCATCGGCGCTGTAAACCGTCTCGCCGTCGAGTTTGCTGGCCGCGAGGACGCGATGGCCGGGTATCTCTACGGCGTCCAGATTTTTTTGTGTCGGTTGCTGATCGGATGAAATCATGATGAGGCCTCCTTGATGGGATTGGCGAGAATCATGCGAACTATCCTAGCATTTGATTCGTTCGCAAGGCCAGAAGGTCTGTCCCCGATCAGGCTTCGATGATGACTTTCAGCGCGTTGGTCTTTCCGGCGTGGCTGAAGGTTTCATAGGCGTCCGTGATTCTGTCGAGCGTGAAGTGATGCGTGATCAGTTTGGCCGGATCGACTTTGTGCGACTGCACCGTCTTGAGCAGCATCGGCGTTGTCGCGGTGTCCACGAGCCGCGTGGTGATTGCGATGTTTCGGTCCCACAGCTTTTCCAGATGCAGATCGACTTTCACGCCGTGCACGCCGATATTGGCGATGACCCCGCCCGGCGCCACGATGTCCTCGCAGGTGACGAAGCTCGCCGGCACGCCTACCGCTTCGATGGCCGTGTCGACGCCGCGTCCTCCCGTCATTTGCATGATTTTTTCGACCGCCTTGCCATCAACGGCATTGATGATCTTGGTCGCGCCGAACTTCTTCGCGGCGTCGAGGCGATTGTCGTCGAAGTCGACCATGATGATCTCGGCAGGGGAATAGAACTGCGCCGTCAGCAGCGCGGCCAGACCGATCGGCCCGGAACCTACGATGGCAACGGTCGCACCCGGCTGAATCTTGCCGTTGAGCACGCCGCATTCGAAGCCTGTGGGCAGAATGTCGCTCAGCATCACCAGCGCTTCCTCGTCCGAATTGTCGGGAATGTGATAAAGGCTCGTGTCTGCGTGGGGCGTACGCACATATTCGGCCTGGGTGCCGTCTATGGTGTTGCCGAGTATCCATCCGCCCGTGGTGCAGTGTGAATACATGCCCTTGCGGCAGTAATCGCACTTGCCGCAGGCTGAAACGCAGGACACGATTACCCGGTCGCCGGGCTTGAAAGCGGTGACGGCTGCACCGATCTGATCGACGATGCCGACGCCCTCGTGACCGAGAATACGGCCCGGTTTGCACGTCGGCACGTCGCCTTTGAGGATGTGCAAGTCGGTGCCGCAAATCGTGGTCTTGACGATTTTGACGATGGCGTCGGTCGGCGCCGCGATTTCCGGTTTCGGACGATCCATAAGCGCCGATTTCCCCGGGCCCTGATAAACGAATGCCTTCATGATCGGATTCCTTGATGTCGATTGTTGGTTGAATGCGGCATGGAGCCTGCCGGCGACGGACCCAGGGCGTCGAGAATGCGGGTTTCTTCGTCCGTGAAAAGCCGCGAGCGCGTAATGAAGCGCACACCCCCGGGCGCTTCGAGCGAAAAGCTGTCGCCGCCGTCTTTCGTCACGTCGATGACGAGCTGCATGCTGGAAAAATACTGAAATGTGGATGCACCGATGTAGAACGGGCAGCCTTCGATCATGCCCAGAAACACATCGTTGGCGCCGACGCGAAAATCGCTCTGCCTGAAGCACATCGGCGCCGTGCCCTCGCAGCAGCCCCCGGATTGATGGAATATCAGCGGGCCGAACTCATCTTTGAGCCAGCGCACCAGCGCCTTGGCTTTTTTGGTGGCGATGACGCGCTCGATCATGGCGATCTCCACGAGATGCGCCGGGCGAGCGCAGGAGTTCGCGCCCGTCCGGCTGCGGTTGATCAGAAAAAGCCCTGGGCCTTGGTGCTGTAGCTGACCAGCATGTTCTTGGTCTGTTGATAGTGCTCGAGAATCATCTTGTGAGTCTCTCGGCCGAAGCCGGAATGCTTATAGCCGCCGAACGCCGCATGTGCCGGATAGGCGTGATAGCAGTTCGTCCAAACCCGTCCCGCCTCGATGCCCCGCCCGACGCGGTAAAGATGGTTCGCATTGCGCGACCACACGCCGGCGCCCAGGCCATACAGCGTGTCGTTGCCGATATCGATTGCGTCGTCCAGGTCCTTGAACGTCGTGACCGAGAGGACCGGACCAAAAATCTCTTCCTGAAAAATTCGCATCTTGTTGTTGCCGGTGAAAATGGTGGGCTGCAAAAAGAAGCCCTTCTCGAAATCGCCCCCCAGATGCGCGCGGTCGCCTCCGGTGGCCAGCCTGGCACCTTCCTCTTTGCCGATCTTGATGTATTCCAGAATCTTCTCCATTTGTCCGTGCGAGCATTGCGGACCCATCTGGGTTGCAAGATCGAGCGGGTCTCCCACCTTGATTTTCGCCACCCGGGCAACCGCCTTCTCCATGAACCTGTCGAAAATCGACTCCTGCACCAGCGCACGAGACGGGCAGGTGCAGACCTCGCCCTTGTTGAAGGCGAAGAGCGCAAAGCCTTCGAGCGCCTTGTCGAGAAACTCGTCGTCCTTGTCCATGACGTCGGCGAAGAAGATGTTCGGCGACTTTCCGCCCAGCTCCATCGTTTGCGGAATGATCGTCTCGGCCGCGTATTGCATGATCTGGCGGCCGGTCGTCGTCTCCCCGGTGAAGGCGATCTTGGCGATGCGCGGGCTGCGCGCCAGCGGCGTGCCGACTTCGGCGCCATGGCCGAAAACCACGTTGAGAACGCCGGGAGGCAGAATGTCGCCGATCAGGTCCATCAACACGCACAGACTGAGCGGCGTGTCGGAGGCCGGCTTGATCACGACGCAATTGCCGGCGGCCAGCGCGGGCGCGAGCTTCCACGCAGCCATCAGCAAAGGAAAATTCCACGGGATGATCTGTCCCACGACACCCATCGGCTCTTTGAAGTGATAAGAGATCGTGTCGTGGTCGATCTCGGAGATGGCGCCTTCCTCGGCGCGGATGCATCCCGCGAAATAGCGGAAATGATCTGCCGCCAACGGCACGTCGGCGTTCAAGGTCTCGCGAATCGGCTTGCCGTTGTCGACGGTCTCGACATTGGCGATGAACCGAAGGTTTTCTTCGATCTTGTCGGCGATCTTGTTAAGAAGTCGCGCGCGTTCCGCCGGCGCTATATTCGCCCACCGACGGCGTGCCTTGTGCGCCGCGTCGAGCGCGAGCTCGACGTCTTCGGCACCGGATCGGGCGATCTGCGCCAGTTCCATCTGGTTCAGTGGACTGCTGTCGGTGAAGTAGCGGCCTTTTACCGGGGCTACCCAGTTTCCGCCGATGAAGTTGTCGTAGCGCGGGCGAATCGCCGAGGGCTTATATTCGAATTTCGGTGCGGATTTTGACACCGTCGTATCCATTTTCATCTCCTTGGTTCGATGGCGCGTGCGTCCACCGGAATGTCGGCAATGGAAAAAGGCTACGCTTCGATGAGTGCTCAGTCTTGACTCAGATCAATAGGCTTGCGGGAGCCGACAGGCTAGGCCTCGAAGTCGAGCACCACGCGACCCTGAATGTCGCCGCGGCGCATCCGGTCGAACACGTTGTTGATATCTTCGAGCCGAGCGGTCTCGACCGTCGCCTTGACCTTGCCCTCGCCGGCGAAGTTCAGCGCCTCCTGCAGGTCCAGTCGCGTGCCGACGATCGAACCGCGCACAGTAATGCCGTTGAGCACGGTGTCGAAGATCGGCATCGGGAAATCGCCTGGCGGCAACCCGTTCAAGGACACGGTGCCTCCGCGGCCGACCATGCCGAGCGCCTGTTCGAAAGCCTTGGGCGAAACAGCGGTCACCAGTACGCCTTGGGCTCCGCCGATTTCTTGTTTGACGAAGGCTATCGGATCCTGTTTGCGCGCGTTTACCGCCAGCGAGGCGCCAAGCTGCCTGGCCAGATTCAGTTTTGCGTCGTCGATATCGACTGCGATCACATTGAGCCCCATCGCCTTGGCGTACTGGACCGCGAGATGCCCAAGGCCGCCGATACCCGAGACCACTACCCAATCATCCGGCTTGGTGTCGGTCACTTTCAGCCCCTTGTATACCGTCACTCCGGCGCACAAAATGGGGGCGATGTCGATGAACGGCACATTGTCCGGCAGGAGCCCGACGTAGTTCGGATCGGCCAGCACATACTCGGCAAAGCTGCCGTTGACCGAATAGCCGGTATTTTGCTGCTCGCTGCACAAGGTTTCCCAGCCGCCCAGGCAATGCCGGCAATGCCCGCAGGCCGTGTAGAGCCAAGGCACGCCGACCCGGTCCCCTTCTTTGACATGTGTGACGCCGGAACCGACTGCAACCACATGGCCGACACCTTCGTGTCCCGGGATGAACGGCGGCTTGGGCTTGACCGGCCAATCGCCGCCCGCGGCATGCAGATCGGTATGGCATACGCCCGTCGCAGCGATTTTGACGAGAATCCGGCCCGGTCCGGGCGCTGGAATAGGCACGTCTTCGAAAACCAGCGGTTTGCCGAAATCGCGTACGACGGCTGCCTTCATGGTTTGGGGCATGATCGGATCTCCAGGGTTTCTACAGCGGTTTCCGTGGCCGGGCCGGCGCGAACCCGCTGCCGAGAAGAGGACGAGGCTGGGGTGCCGACGAAACCAGCGTAGGGCGCCGGGGAGTCATTGCAATTGACGCAGATCAACCGACGCCTCGCGTCGGGTGCCTTGTCACCGATTTGAAATAATCCACATCTCAAATCGCGATTCGGGTGGGCTTTGCGCGCCGTCGCCCCCCGATCGCGCCGCCATTACACCGACCGGGCTGACTCCAGCGACCACAGTCGCGCCAGCATTGCCCGAGCCGGGGTGTCGCCGATCGCGGGCGAAACCAGCTCGAGGAATTTTCCTTCCAGCTCGGCATCGGAGAGCGGCAATTCCGGATCGCCCTTGCGGTCGGGCTGCATGTGGATCAGGCGGTCGCCGCCGAGAGTCAACACGTCGACTCGAGCCGATCTTTTTCCCGGGAAAGCCGCGTCGATCTCGGGATCCACATGCACGTCGATCCGTTCCATCAGTTCGCGTACGCTGCGATCTTCCAATTGCGCCGGCTCGTAGGCGGCAAGCCTCACGCTGCCGCGCGCAAGCGCGGTGGCCACGACATAGCGCATGCTGAAGCGCGCCTCGTTGGCGCTTTCGGGTTTTTCGTAGCAGGCAATGTCCAGCGCCGGCTTGTATGTTTCTACACGCACCCGTGCAATATCCTGGACTTTCAGCCCATGCTTTTCCCGCAACGCAAGCGCGGCATCGATGGCCGCAAACGCGTGCCCGCAGCCGATGTGATTCTTGAAGGTGAGACGGGTAATGTGGAAATCGCTGCCCAGAGTATCGCCCACGCGGGACCAGTCCGGTCCGTCGCTCATGGCTTGGCCCAGGCCGGCCTCTCCGTCCAGAACATCCAGCGCGCCTGTGACGCCCTGCGCCGCCAGTTGCGCGGCGAGAAGGCCGGCTTCGGCCGCTCTGCCCGCGTGCAGAGGTTTGGACATGGAGTCCATGCGAAATGCCTGCTGCAAACCCGCCGTGAACGTGGCGGCGGTGGCGAGCGCGTCGGCGAAACGCTGTTCGCCCAGGCCGAGCACGCAGGCCGCCGCCGCCGCAGCGCCGAAGCTTCCTACCGTGCCCGTGTTGTGCCAGTAGCGATAGTGCGGACGACCCATGACCACGCCGATGCGCGTCGACACTTCATAGCCCAGTATCAGCGCGCGCAGGAAGGACAGGCCGTCTGCGCCCGCGTCCTGGCTGGCCGCCAGCGCGGCTGCAATGGTGGCTGCGCCGGGGTGATACATCGCATCGCGGAAACTGTCGTCGATCTCGGCGGCATGCGCCGCCGTGCCGTTGAACAAGGCCGCGGCGCGCGCGGTTGCCGCGCGGCCATTGCCCAGCCGGGCTCTGCCACGGTCCAGGTCGTCGGCCAGCACGTGTTCCAGCTGAGCCAGCGGCGCGGTCGACAGCCCTGGAAATAGCGAGGCATGCCAATCGATGACAGCCCGCTTGGCGTGATGGATGACCTCGTCGGGCAAAACCTGCTTCTGATATCGCTCGGCATAACTGCCGAAGACTTCCGTTGCGTACATGACCCGAGCCTCTTCACGCCAGAACGGCGACTCCGTCGGCCGCGCGCACGCCAAGGCCCTGCTCGAGCACGAAGACCGGATTGATTTCCGCTTCGACCAGGCATTCGCCGAGCTGGGCGACCATCCGGGAGAACGCGACGACAGTGTCGGCCAGCGCCTGAACGTCGGCTTTCGGGCGGCCGCGAAAGCCGTCCAGCAACGGCCAGGTTTTCAGATCCTGGATCATCGACAGCGCCTGGGCGCGGCTCAAAGGCCTCAAACCCCGTTCATCCTGTTGCAGCAGTCTCATGGTGACGTCCTTGAACAGCTCAGCCGTCACGCCGCCCATGCCCAGAAGGATTGCGGTTCCCAGCGCGTCCCGATGCATACCCAGTATGAGTTCCGTGCCCCCGGAAACCATCTCCTGAACAAGAAATCTCTCGGGCGTCACGCCGCTGCCGGCTTTGACATCGGCAATCATTCGGCCGAGCCGTTCGCCTATGGTCGCGCAGTTCAAGTTGACGGCAACGCCTCCGACATCGCTTTTATGCGTAATTTGCGACGATAGGATCTTGAGCACGACGCGGTCGCCCAGATCACGGGCGGCGGCCTCGGCTTCGGCAGCGCAGGCAACGGCCGATTCGCGGGCGCAAGGCACGCCGAAGCGCGCGAAAAGCTGTTTGGCCTGCATTTCGTCGAGAGCGCCGCCGGGCAGCGGGCCGGTTTCGATCGGAGCGGCCGCGGCATCGCTTTCCTCGGTTGGCGTGAAATGCCGGACGCTCAGCATGGCCGCCAGGGCCGCGGTGCAGCTTTCGGCGGCCGCGAAAGCCGGCACGCCGCTTCGCGTCAGCAGAGCCCCCACCTCGGGCGCATGCGGGCTTATATAAGCCATTATCGGCTTATCGGAATTGGGCAGGCATTCCTTGATGGCATCGACCATCAGTTCCGGCATGGCCAGGCTGGAAGAGCCGACAATGATTACCAATGCGTCGTAGCTCGGGCTTGCCAGCAGCGCATTGATGGCACCGCGCAACAGATCGGGGCGAAGGCCGGCCAGCGTTACGTCGATGGGGTTGCGGTCCAGCACCGCTTCGCCGCCGGTCTGCAGTGCGCGCAGTGCGCCGGCTGTGGCCGCATCAGGTGCCGGTGTCTCGAAACCCGCCACGCCCAGATCGTCGGAAACCAGTGTGCCGGCTCCTCCCGTGGAGGTCAGGACGGCGACCCGCTTGCCGCGCAACAGGCGGTGCGTGACCAGCGCAGCAGGGATATCCAGCAAATCGGAAAAATTCTGCGCCCGGATAACGCCGATCTGATTGAACAGCGCGTCGTACATGCTGTCGGCTCCGGCCAAGGCCCCGGTATGCGATACCGCGGCCTTGGCTCCGGCTTCCGAGCGTCCGATCTTGAACGCCACCACAGGCTTGCCCCGGCGCGCGGCTTTCAGGCAGGCGGCGCGAAACTTGGCCGGATTGCGGACCGTTTCGACGTACAGCGCGATCACTCGGGTGGCGGGGTCATCTGCCAGATGATCGATGAAATCAGCCAGCTCCAGATCCACCTCGTTGCTGGTGGATATCAGTTTTGACAGGCCGATTCCACGCGCGGCGGCACGCGACAAAAGCGCTCCCAGAATCCCCCCGCTTTGCGACACCACGCCGATGCCGCCCGCGGGAAATTCGCTCATTTCCAACGCCCCGGAAGGCGACAGCACGATCTTGTCGGTCAAGTTGACCAGGCCTATGGTGTTGGGGCCCAGGATGCGCATAGGGCCTGCGGCCTCGATCAGCTGCTTCTGGCGCCGCGCCCCCTCGTCACCCGTCTCGGTGTAGCCGCTGGCCAGAACGATGGCAGCCGCGCAGCCGCGTGCCGACAGTTCCTGCACCGCAATGTGCGCGCGATCGGCGCCCAACAGCACGACGGCGACGTCCGGCACATCGGGTAGCGAGGCGATATCCGGGTAACAAGGCAGATCGCCGATGCGTTCGACCTTGGGATTGACAGGCATGATTCGCCCGGAATATCCGTGCTTGCGCAAATAGGCGACGGGTCTGCCGGTGGTTTTCTGCGGATCGGCCGACGCGCCGATGATGGCGACGCTGCGCGGCGATAGAAGCTTGCTGATGGTGTCGCTCACGCCGTCACTCCCTGACTGCCGATTTGGCGAGAAAAGCTTCGACACAGGCGCGGTGCTCGCTGCTGGTGTAGCAGATTCCCTGAGCCTGACTGCCCTGGGCGAAGACATCGTGGGCCGAGAGTTCGAAGCTTTGATTCAGAATGGTCTTGGTAAGCGCCAGCGCGGTTGAGGACGCTTTCGATAGCTCGCAGGCCCATGCCTGGGCTTCGTCCAGCAGCGTCTCGGCACCGGTTTTGCGATCGACGATGCCCAGGCTCAGCGCTTCGTCCACCTTGACCTGGCGGCCAGTGAAAATTAGCTCTTTGGCCTTGGTCAGGCCGACGCGGCGCGGCAGGAAGTACATGCCCCCGCCATCGGGAATGAGGCCGCGATGGATGTAGGACCAGGTAAAGCTGGCCCATTCGCTGGCGATGATGAAATCGCAAGCCAGCGCGGTATCGGCCCCCAGGCCGGAGGCGGCGCCGTTCACGGCGGCGATCACGGGCTTGGGCATGGTGTGCAGCAACGCCTGCGCGTGGTGGACACGCTGCTGGCGTTGCCAGCCGTTGAAGGCGATCTCGCCGGCAGGCGCATTCATTCGCCTTTGCATGCCGCTGATATCCCCGCCTGCGCAGAATCCTTTGCCGGCTCCCGTGAGAACCAGCGCCCTGATGCGCTTGTCGGCTGCCACCGCATCCAGGGCATCGATGAATTCCGAACGCATGTCGTCGCTCATCGCATTGTGCTTTTCCGGACGGTTGAGCGTAATGGTCGCCACACTGTCGGTGACTTTGAAGTCAATCAAGACATGGTCCATGGCATTCTCCGATCTTTATCAAGTTGGTTCAGCGTTATTCGGGCTTGATGTGGTCTTCTTTGACAACATGTCCCCAGCGCTGCTCCTGGGCCTGGACATACTTCGCCAGATCCTGCGGCGTTCCCGGACTCGCGGCCAGGCCCTCGCGCTTGATCATTTGAGTGAACACGGGTTCCTGCACGGCCTTGCGCGCAGCGGCGTTGAGTCGATCGATCACCGCGGCCGGCGTACCTGCCGGGGCATACATTCCGTACCAGCTCTCGACGGCAAAGCCCGGAACGCTATCCGAGACGGGCGGCACGCCCTTGAATGCGGGCGAGGGCGTGGTGGTCGTGACGCCCAGCGCCCTGAACTTGCCGCTGTTGACTAGCGGTCCCGCTGCCTCGGCGGTGGCGAACATCATGTCGACCTGGCCGCCCATCAGGTCCGCCATCGCGGGACCCGCGCCGCGATACGGGACATGAGTCATTTTTGTCTTGAGAAGATCGGCGAACAGCGCCCCGGCCAAATGCGCCGACGTGCCGGTTCCCTGGGACGCATAGGTCAGCTTGCCGGGGTGGGCCTTGGCGTAGGCAATGAGATCCCCGATCGTCTTGAACGGGCTGCCTGCACGCACCACCAGCACGTTCGGTCCCCGCGCGATCAGCATGACCGGCGCGAACGCCTTGTTGCTACCGTAAGGCAAGCTGGGTTGCAGCGTGGGATTGACGGCGTGCGCAAACGTCGAGATGACCAGGGTGTATCCGTCCGGCTTGCTCTTGGCGACGAAGTCTTCGCCGATCATCGTGCCTGCACCGGGCTTGTTTTCAACGATCACCGGTTGACCGAGGTCTTTCGACATTCCCACGCTGATCGTGCGCGCGACCAAGTCCGTTCCGCCGCCGGGGGCGAAGGGCACGATGATTCGGATGGGTTGCTCGGGAAAGGCGGCCAGGGCCGGCCCGGCATAGGCTGCTGCAGCCAGCATAAGCGCAATCGATTTCACGCTGCGATTAACGAGGGAAGCCCACATTTGTCTGTCTCCTGAAGGTGCGACGAGTGCCGCGTTGATTTGCCTAGTCGGCGCCAACATCTGATTTATGTGCTGCAAAGCTTATCGATTGGTAGAATTTCCCACAGCCCTCTGATTCCAAGGAGTGGAAATGCCGGCCGCTCGATCCCAGGCGGGACCCGTCGCTGAAATTCATTTGAGACATGACCATGGGCCAGCATCGATCCGCCATCCTCGACGACAAGCCGGGGCAATCTCCCGCCAACCGCTCGCTCGAGCGGGGCATAGAAATTCTTCGGGCATTTCGGCCGGGATCCGTGCTGCTCGGCAATGGAGAGATCGCGGAAAGAACCGGTCTTTCCAAATCCACCGTCAGCAGGCTGACCCAGACCCTGGTCGGAACGGGCATGCTGCAGATCGATGCGCAGACGCGCGCCTATCGGCTGGCGCCGGCCGTTCTCAGCCTGGCCCATGCCATGCGCACCGGGTCTCATATCCTGACGATCGCAGCGCCGCTGATGCGCTCGTTGGCCGAGAGTCAGCGCATCAATGTCGGCTTGGCCGCGCCCGACAGAGACGAGATGGTCTATCTCGAATCGATACGCTATAGCCGTCGTGTTGCGCTTCGGCACGTCGTTGCGGGCCAGCGCGTTCCCATGGAGTTGACATCGCTAGGACGTGCGTATCTGGCCGTCGCGCCGCAATCCCGGCGCAATGCGCTGCTCGCCGTGTTCAAGCGGCGCAGAACTCAGTGGGACGTCGTCAGCAAAGCGATCGAAGAAGCGCGAGAATCCGTGATCACGCGCGGTTACTGCTTTGCTGCCTGGCAGCCAGAGGTCGTTGCGGTTGCGACGCCCCTGCTTGTGTCGGATGCCATTTACGTTCTCAACATCAGTCTCTCTACGGAAGAGCCTTTGAAGAGAGTGGTCGATAAATTCTGCTCGCCCTTGTTGGCGCTACGCCAGTCGATCCAGAAAGAGTTGGACGTGCATATCCGGGATTGAACCGGATATCAGGCGTTTGCCGCGCGCGAACGGGATTGTGCGCAGAACACGGCCGCAAGGAGCAGCCCGCCCACCATGCCGATGTGCTCGACGACGAACATCGAATCCAGAAAGGCCATGTCGCCCGATTCTTTCCAGAAGGCATGGGCGACGGGAATGGTCAGCAGAGTGAACACGATCAAGGCTCCCGAGCCCAGCCAGATCGCGCGGCGCATGATGATCAGCAGGGATCCGAGCAACTGCACGGCAATGACCAGAACCCCGAACACGGCCGCCGGCGCCAGATTGAAATGCTGCATTTCGCCCAGCGTGCCGTTGAAATCCAGCAGCTTCACGATGCCGCTGAACCAGAACGGAAAGGTCAACAGCACGCGGGCAAGCAAGGCCGCCCAAGGACGGGACAGCAGTGCGTTGATGACGTTGTTCATGGCGTCGCGGCTCCCGGCGAAAAATGATGAGAAGAATGTTTTGGGTTCGGGAATAGTACCCGGGAGTCGCGCTGGACCGGCTAGGAGACGAACTTGCGAAGCGCCTCGAAGCAGCTCGGGTCGATGGCCTTGCCGACTTCGTTTTCCATGATGGCCAGCGCTTTCTCCACGGGCATGGCGGCGCGGTAGGGCCGATCGGCGGTCAGCGCATCGTAGAAATCGGCGACGCTGATGATGCGGGCCTCGGGTGCGATCCGCGACGCCTCGAGGCCGAGCGGATAACCTTTGCCGTCCAGGCGTTCGTGGTGGGCACCTGCAATGCCGGCCATATCGCGCAACGGGCCTATGCGCGAAAGAATGGCGATGGTGTGGCTGGCATGGTTGCGCATTTCCACCCACTCATCGTCGTTGAGTTTGTCCGGCTTTTCCAGAATGCGGCTGGAAACGCCCAGCTTGCCGACATCGTGAAGCACGGCGGCACGGCGCAGTCTGCGCAAGGCGCTGCCTGAAAACCCCAGAGCCTCTCCCAGCGCCGTAGCATAGGCGCCGACCCGATTGGAGTGCCCGCCGGTGTAGGGGCTCTTGGCATCGATCACCGCGCCGAAGGCATCGGCGATGGCATCGAGGTAGTTTTCGTCTACCTGTTTGCGGTGTTCTTCGGGTTCCAGCGCGTGAATGCGCAGTTCGAGGTCGGGATCGCTGAGATCGAACCAGAATTCCGGATTGGCGCTCAGGCTCAGGAATACGTCGACCAGTTCCGGGTCGAACCAGGTGCCGCGCCGTGCAGCCACTTCGGCGTAGGCTGCGTCGGAACCGCCCGCCGTGTGAAAGACATCGACGATCTGGGCAAGCAGGGCGAGGCGCGCAGCCAGGGGAATGGCGTGACCGGCCGCGCCTTCGGGTTTGCCGTGACCGTCCCAGTGCTCGTCGAGCGCCGCGATGGCCAATGCGACGCTTTCGGAAAAGTGCAATTGGCGAGCGATGTTGGCGCCGCGAGTGCATCGGGTTTGAATCAGATCGGTAGCGATGCGGTTGCCGTCACCCAGAATGCGCGCAATGGCGCGCGCGCGCAAAGTGAGAGGCGATTTGGCGCCCGTGCGCTTGAATACGAAACCGAGCGTCGGCGCCAGGCCCTGCCCCACCAGTTTGAAGTCGTACTTGAATACCCGATCGTCGGCCAGATAGAGTTCGGCAATGCGCGCGGCATTGCTGGAACACCCCAGATCTTTTAGCAGCGTGGCGTAGTAGACAGTGCGTCGGTCGGCCGCGGGCAGGCCCAGCGTCTGCGCCATACGGCTGGCGATCCAGCAGGATCGTAGCGAATGGCCGGGAGGCTGCCCTTCGGTCAGATCCAGGGCATAGGAGAAGGCCCCCAGCAATTCGCTCAGCGACGTCGTGGACGGACTGGTTTCATCAGTCTCGAATTCGTTGGCAGTGGCATGGCGCATGCAGACGCTCCGATCAGACCGGCGGCCCCGTCTCGGCGCGCACCGACGGCGCGCCCGCCAGGGCGAGTGGCATCATGCTAACGCTACTCGAGGGTTGATTGCCATTCTTGCACTGCACAGAGTAGTGATAGGATCATGCTGTTTTAGAATTTTGCGCTTGTCTCTGCTCTGTTTTGCTGAAAATTCATCATAAGTTCATACGGCAATGACAGTCGAGTACCGACTTTCGCCCGCGGTGAAAGCTTCGATGCAAGTTTCTCATTCACGAGTGCCCCGATCCGGTTCCGCCGGTCGATTTCGCCTGAGACTCCTGATCCGTGGAGGCTTTACGGCGCTGATTCTCCTGATGGCGTCGACATCGGGTGTGGTCCTGTTCGCATTGCACGAACAGATGGCCAAGCGCCAGGAAAACACCACTCGCAGTCTGGCCCAATCTGTCACGCAGACCTTCGATGGTCTGATCGACACCGTCAATGTGGCGTTGCTGTCTCTGTCCGACGGGATCGAGCGAACCGATCCGGGCCGGCTGAATTCGGCTGACCTGACGCAAGCCATGCAGCGGCAGCAGTCGCGCATACCGGAGATCACGGGGTTCCGGGTCACCGACGACAAAGGCAATATCGTCAATAGCAGCAACCTCATACCGGGGGGCGTCCAGCTGGCGGATCGCGAATTCTTCGTGCGTTTGCGCGACGATCCGTCGGTCGGCCTGCTCGTGGCAAAACCGGTCGTCAGCCGCGTCACCGGCAAGTGGCTCTGGATCTTCGCGCGGCGCTTCAATCATCCCGACGGCTCGTTCGGCGGCACGGTCTATGCGATCATCAATGTCAGTGAAGTCGAGAAAATGCTCGACAAGGTCAAAATGGAGCCCGGCGGTTCGCTCGCCCTGCGCGACGATGATCTGGGGCTGATTGCGCGCTATACCTTCGGCTCCGAAAATCCGACGCCGATCGGAACCAGGAAGGTGAGCAACACGATGCTCGCAGCCCTGAAAGCAGACGGCTCCGAAGGCAGTTATCTCAGCGATGGCAATAGCCTGGACCCCGAACGCCGCTACTACTCCTATCTGCGCAGCCAGCGCTATGGCTATCTGGTCAATGTCGGTCTCAGCGAAAGATCGGCGTTCGCGGAATGGCGGCGCCAGGCATGGCTCGTCATCGCGCTGATCGGCCTGGCCGGCGGTATGCTGATTTTGCTGTCCGAACTGCTGATCCGTACCCTCGCCCGGCAGGACCAGTTCATTCAGTCGCTGGAGGCAGGACGAATTGCCCTGGATGAAAGAAACCGGGCTCTGGTCGCTGCCGAGGCCGATATGTGGCGCGCCGCGAATTTCGATGGGCTGACCGGGCTGCCGAACCGGCGGCTGTTCTCGGACCGGCTCGAACAGAAGATCCGGGAATCGCATCGCAATCGGTCTTCGCTGGCGGTCCTCTTCATCGACATCGACCGGTTCAAGGAGGTCAACGACACGCTGGGCCACGATATCGGCGATCAATTGCTTATCGAGGCGGCAAACCGCATCGCCGCGTCGGTGCGATCGACCGATATCGTTGCCAGGCTCGGTGGCGACGAATTTACCGTGGCCCTGTCGGATGTCGCGGACACTTCCGACATCGGGCAAATTGCCCAGAAAATCATCGACGGTCTTTCTGCGCCCTACACACTGCAACATTCGACGGTTTACGTCTCGGCAAGCATCGGCATTGCCAAGCTGCCCGACGATGCGACGACGCTGGTCGAGCTGCTGCGCAATGCGGATCAGGCGATGTACGCCGCCAAGAATTCCGGGCGGCAATGTTTCCGGTTCTTTTCCAACTCCATGCAGGAAGAGGCGCTGGCGCGCATGCGTTTGGCCGCAGATCTGCGTACGGCAATCGGGGCCGGGCAATTGCAGGTTCACTACCAGCCTATCGTCGATCTGCGTACCGGGCAGGTGATGAAAGCCGAGGCGCTGGTGCGCTGGCATCATCCGGACCGGGGCATGGTGTCGCCGGGTCGATTCATTCCGGTGGCCGAAGACACCGGGCTGATCCATCCGCTGGGAGATTGGGTTTTCGAAGAGGTCGTGCGTCAGGTCAAGCACTGGCGCGCGCGATACGGTTGCGATTTCCAGGTCAGCGTCAACAAATCGCCGATCCAGTTCGCGGCCGATCCGAGAAACCGCGGCCGGCATGACCGGGACAGCAGTCACTGGCTCGACATGCTCCGCCGGGAAAATTTGCCGGGTAAATGCCTCGTGGTGGAAATCACCGAAGGCGCGCTTATGGAGTCCGACATCAATGTCAAGGCGATCCTGCAGGCTTTTCAAGAGCAGGATGTGCAGATCGCCATCGACGACTTCGGCACCGGCTATTCATCATTGTCCTATCTGAAGAAATTCGATGTCGACTATCTGAAGATCGACCAATCGTTCATCCGCAATCTCAGCGCCGGCACGACCGATCTGATGCTCTGCTGCGCCATGATCGAGATGGCTCACAAGCTGGGCATCCAGGTCGTGGCCGAGGGGGTCGAGACGAGCGAACAGTACGACTTGCTCATCGAGGCCGGTTGCGATTACGGCCAGGGCTATTGGCTCGGCAGGCCCATGCCGCCCGAGGCGTTCGAGGATTTCATGCGCCAGCGGGGGCGGTAGCGAAAACGGCGCGCATCGGCTTTCCAGGCAGGCTCGCCGTTGGACGCGCTAGGCGATATGAAACCGATCTTTGCCGGCGGATTTGGCCTTGTACATGGCCTCGTCGGCCAGCTTCAGGAGTTCCTTGTCGGTGCGCGAGCGGCGGGAGTCGGAAATGGCCACTCCCACACTGGTGGAGCAAGACAGCGCCATGCCTTCTATCGGCTCCATGGCCCGGGTTCGCTCGATGATTTTTTGCGCGATGGCCTGCGAGTCGGTGCCCGGGTTCTGCAGATTTTCAAGAATGACCGTGAATTCGTCGCCTGCCAGCCGGCAGACGCGATCAGATTTGCGGACGCAGTCCTGGAGCGTTTTCGCGAAAGTCGACAACACCTTGTCGCCGAATTCGTGCCCATGGGTGTCGTTGATGCGCTTGAAGCCGTCCAGGTCCAGGAAGAGCAGGGCGATGCCGTGCCCGTCCTCGTATTGCCTGCTGCAGGCCTCTTTCAGCAGGCGCATGAAATGCCGGCGGTTGGGCAGGCCTGTCAATGCGTCTTGAAGGGCTTCTTTCTCCAGCTTGATTTGCCTTTCCTTGCGTTCGGAGATGTCGTGAAGGAAGGCATTGATGAACAGCGAGCTATTGGTGTTGGAAAATCCCAGCGTCATTTCCACCGGGAAGGATTCTCCCGATTTCTTCAGCGCCGTCATCTCCAGACGCCTGCCCATCATGTCGCTTTTTCCCGTGCTGACAAAGCGCGAAAACCCGGCATGGTGCTGCGCTCGCGCTTCGGGCGGAATGACGACGTCGGCCAGGTCCTGGTTCAAGACTTCGCTCTTGCTCCAGCCGAACAATTTTTCCGCTGCCTTGTTCCAGGCCTGGATCTTGCCGTGGCTGTCGATTTCCACGAAGGCATCGTTTACGTTTTCGAGCGTCGCCACGAAATGCGCTTTTTCTTCCTCCAGGCTTCTCTCCGAGCGGTGCCTGCGCTCGATCTCCTGGTTGAGGATGGCAATCGATTGCTTGAGTTTCTGGGTTCGCGCAGCCACCCGTTGCTCCAGGGAAAGCCTCAGCTTTTCCAGATCTTTCTCGATCCGCTTTCTATCGGAGATATCTGTCAGTATGCCGACCAGATACCGGTCCGCCATGTTGTCGTCCTGGAGGACGGAGACATTGAGCTGGATCCAGCGCGATGAGTTGTCATGATCGCGCAGGCGTATCTCGAGCGCAGAGAGGGCCGTTCCGGGAACCAGGGGCTCGCTGACGAGATTTTTCAGCTTTTCCCGGCCTTCGTCGTGAACGATGTCGTAGAAGGACTTGTTCCTGAGATCGAAGGGGGAGTAGCCCAGGATGTCGCACGCCACATGGTTCATCTGGACGATGGTTGCGTCGCCGGAGAGCCAGATGATTCCGACCCCGAGCGAGTGTATGGTGCGTTCCAGCAGTGAATTGGTGTTTTGCAGCAGATTTTCGACTCTCTGGCTGTTGCGCGAGACCTCCAGAGTCTGGAGATATCCTTCCACGATCTTCGCGAGATCTACCAGGCTGTCGACATCTTCTCGGGAAAATTCCCTGGGTTGGGAGTCCAGAATGCAGAGAGTCCCCAGGTTGTATCCCTCGATCGATTGCAAGGGATGGCCTGCATAAAATCTTATGTTGGGCTCTCCGGTAACCAGCGGGTTGTCAAAAAAGCGATCGTCTTTAAGCGCGTCGTTGACGACGAACGTGGCGTTTCCGAGAATCGCGTGACCGCAGAAAGAGATGTCGCGCGGCGTTTCCTTCGCATCGAGTCCGATGGCCGATTTGAACCACTGCCGCTTTTCGTCGATCAACGACACCAGCGCCGTCTTGACATGGAATAGCTTTCTTGCCAGACGGGTGATCCTGTCCAATTCGTCTTCGGGCGGGGTGTCCAGAATGCCCAGGTCGATAAGCGTGGACAGGCGCGCTTCTTCATTGGCAGGACATCCCGGTGGATACATGATTCATCTCCTATTCTCGGTGTCTTGAACGAAGGTGCATGTTCAATTTTCGGCATGGCGGGCAGGCTTGGGCATGACGTGCCGACAGTGTGGTTGAGCCGAGAGAAGGCAACGATGCAGGCAATGCGCTCATACCGATATCTGCTTTTTCAGAGCACGATATTCGCACGTTTTCGCGTTCGCAGGCGCGTGAGGCGCAAATGACATAGAAGCGGCTGAGTCAGGCAGATCGATTCAAACCCGGCTCAGCCGTGCCAAGGCGGTCAGCGCCAGGGCAGAGCGTGCCACCGGCCCTGGGCATAACGTTCCATGAGCCCGTCGCTGGCCCAGCGCCACAAATGCAACCAGCCGTTGTCGATCAATTGCCGCACCGCGACGTGAGACCCCATGACGCGCTCGATGGCGGCGGCCGGCGCGTCAATGGCCACGGTCAGCCTCAGCGGCTCGTGTACCCAGCGCGCGCCATCGTGCAGCGATTGCCGCGACAAGCCGATGCGAAGATCGCCGCCGTTGCCCTCGAAAACGCCGATGACGCCGCCCACCACGTTGTGCAAAAGCTTGTTGCCGCTGCCCAGGCGCTCGGGATCGCAGGTGCTGGCGTGGTACTGCCAGTTGATCCAGTGGGTGACGAGCATGGGCGCCGTCATCAGCTGCTCGAGCAGCGCGCCCTGCGGATCGCGGCTCGCGTCATAGTCGTGCAGAAAGCATCGTCCTTCCAGCGTAATGCCTCTGCTGCGCCAGCGCGGCGCGATCAGAAACGCGGCATTTCCCGTCAGGCCCCACTCCGGACGATTTTGGGCGCCGTCATTGGCACGGCGGCGGAACTGCCTGAGCAATGGGTCGTGGCCGTCGCGGGGAGCGATCCCCAGGCGCGGGGCGCGCTCGCGTCGCACCTGGTCGCCGGCACGGTGCAGAGCAGCATCCAACGCGTCGTAGCGCGCGCGCGCGGCGGGTTCGAGCAAGTCCAGATCGAAGCCCTCGATTTCGTCCGTCGTGGTGTTGTGCAGGGCGCCCACGAACCGGGTATCGGCAGGGATGACGATGCCCTGTTGAACCAACCCGGCGCGTACCGACGCCTCATTGAGCAGGCGTGCCAGGCTGCGGGCATTGGCCTCGCCGGTCTGTCCGCAGCAGGCGCCGCAGTCCAGCGCCGAGGCTTGGGCGTTGTTGCGGGTCTGGCTTCCGTGGCCGACGAATACCACCAGCGGCGCAAACTCCCGGTCAAGCCCCATGCCCCTGAGAACGCGCGCTGCCAACGCCACCTTGGCATCGGTGCCCAAGCCCTGCAGCGTGGGGCGGCACAAAGGCCGCAGGCGGGCGGGCAAACCCGCCAGATCATCGTTGACGCGCGGACTGTCCGACGGGCGTAGCCATTGCCCGAGCTTGGCCAGATAGCCGACACCGGCGGCCTCGACGAAGGAAAACGCGGCGCCCGGCCAGCGGCTGGCGCTCTGCCATTGTTGCGACAGCGCCAGTCGATTCTGTCTGGCACGGCGGGCCGCGTCCTGCGCAGCGGCGTCCTGCCCGGCATGGGCGTTTTCGGCCGTGATGATTTGCTCCGCGACATCCAGGGACGCGGGCAGCAGACCCGGTAGCTGCGGCCGCCGCATCGCCGTGCCCAACGGCGTATAGGCCATCGGCAAACCGAAGAATCCGGCATAGCCGAATGTCTGTACGGCGGGCCAGGTCGCCTCCAGCGCGCGGCGCAACGGTTCGCTGCGCACGTCAATGCAAAAGACGGCCTGCGCTTGAATGTTCTGCCGTGAATCCGGCGCCGGGCCGGCCGCGGCAAGCCGCTCGGACAGTTGACGCTGGTAGCCGATTTCCAGAGCCGATTGCCAGATCTCATCGGCCAGCAGTTCCTGCTCGCACTGCGCCAGCAACGAGGGGGCTTGCCGCCAGGCGCGATGCAAGACGCCGAAAGCCTGGCGCGTATCGGCATCGTCCTTGCCGTCCAGCAAAACGGCGCCCCATGCCAGGCGAATCGCGAGCAGGTCGCGTAAATGCAGATCGACGCGCCCCTCCTGTTGCGCCTGCCAGCGCAAATAGGAACACCATGAGGCCCAGCCGTTGATGGTGAGCAGCACGGCCTCCAGGTAATCCGCCCACAAGGACGGGGCGAGGTGCAGGCGCTCCATCGCCCAGCGCTCGGCCGCCTCGCGTGTGGCCGGCAGCGCGCCCAGCGCCTTGCCCAGCTTGGGCAGTCCCATCAGTGTGCCGATGCCGTGGTCATGGCTCAGCGTGTCGCGCCAGAATGCATAAAGGCCCTGATTGCGCTCGGGCTGCCACTCTGCCTGCTGCATATCGAAATAGGCGGCGCAGGTCTGGCTGATCTGATGCGTGATGGCCTGCCGCCATGACAGCCGTGTGTTGCGGCGGGCATCGTTGTCCAGGATGTCGATGAGCAAGGGCAGCTGATGCGTGCGCGGCGTCGTGTCCAGAACCGCCACCAGGCGATCCAGGGTCCATGCTGCGGCGTCTCCCGCAGGCAGCATGGCCAGGGCGTGGGCCAGATCGGTGGCTTGAATCCGCCCCTCCTGCCAGGCCTGGCGCTGTAGGGTGCGGGGGGCAAACACCTGGATGCGGCCGAACACTGCCATGCGCGCAGCCACTGTCCGAACCGGCATGCGGATGCGGGACCAGTGCGGATTCACGGCGATGGAGCGGTCCAGCGGCCAGGCAGGAGCGATCGCCTCGCAGGCCTGTTCGCAGGCCGCCTCTACACCGGCATGTTCGTTCGCGACAGTCTCGTTATGGGGGCGGGCGGTATCGCTCATCGGCGGAGCGAGTTCAATGGTGTTCATGATGGTCGGCCTCCTGAAGTCAGTAGACGTTTGCCGCGCTGGTGTTGGCATTGCCTGCAGAATGGCCGCGAGCGGCTTGCGGTGCGGCCCCCGTCCAGGGGGTAGGCCACAATCGCAGCGTCAATCTCGTGTAGTGCTCGTCAATGTAGAAGCCGGCATAGCTCCAGCCGCGCCATGTGGCCAAGGCCTGCGGGCGCCATTGCAACAACGCCAGGCATCCGTACAGCGCCGTCAGGCCGCTCAATGCCAGTATCCCCGGCGCGGTCTCGGGGGCATCGTGCAACCCGAGGGGCAGGAGGTGCGCCAGCGAGGCGACCCCTCCCAGGCCCGCGATCATGATCGACCCGGCCAGAATCGGGCGCAGTGTCGCGCCTGGCTCGCGCGTTCGAGGCAGCCAGAGAAGCGGCGCCCAGGCCAGGGCCAGCGAGACGGTCCACCACCAGGGCCAGTCCGCGGCGCCGGCCCTGTGCAGCAGGTGCAGCACCCCGGCTGCGGCGATGGGAGCCAGCAGCAAGCTGGCGGGATGAACGGGCGCCGCATCCCGCATCATCTGCCGGCGTGTCTGGCGCACCGCGCCGGAGGCCGAAAGAAAATGGTGCGCCTTGTAAAGCGAATGGCCCAACAGGTGCAGTGCCGCAAAGGTGTATAGACCCAGGCCGCACTCCAGCACCATGAAACCCATTTGCGCGACGGTCGACCAGGCCAGCCGCACCTTGATGGAAATGCGGGTGAGCATGACCAGACCGGCCAACGCCGCCGTCGTCAAACCTGTTATCACCAGCAGCCAGCGCGCGGCTGGCGCGTGGTCCAGCAGGGTGGCAAAGCGAATCAGCACGAATCCACCCAGGTTTACGACGCCCGCGTGCAGCAGCGCGGAAACGGGCGTCGGCGCTTCCATGACCTGGATCAGCCAGCCGTGCACGGGCAGCAAGGCCGTGCGCAGAACAACCGCCAACGCGAGGCAGACGGCGCTGCATTGCAGCGCAGGGCTGGCGCCGTGCGCTGCAATGCGGCTGGCGAGATCGCCGAGCGCGCCATTGCCCGTTTCGTGCCATGCCAGCAGCGCCGCGGCCAGCAGCAGCACGTCGGCCAGGCGATCGGCCAGACGCTTTTTGTGAGTGGCCAGACGCGCGAACGGACGGTCGCCGTAAAAGCACAGCAAGTGCTGCAAGGCGACGCCGATCAGCGACCAGGCTGCGATCAGCACCAGCCAGTGATTCGCCAGCAGCAACAAATGCACGGCGGCCAGCATGGCTGCCAGGGCCGCGGCGTAGCGTGTCTGGCCGTCCTCTCCTTCGAGGTAGCGCGCGGAAAACGCCCCGATCACGGTTCCCAGCAGCTGTACCAGTGCGGCCAGAAGGCCGCCCAACGGCGTCCAGGCCAGCCACGGCAAACCCGTCGGCATGCGCGCGCCGAACCATGCCGCAGACAGACTGGCGGCAAAAGCAAACGCGGAAAGCGGCATGAAGATACGCCATGGCCGAGCGCTCGCAGCGAATCGCAGCAAGAGCAGCGGCCCTATTCCCATCGACACGGCAGGAAGCAACAGAATCAATGCAGGCGTAGCGGACATGGCTTTTTTTCGTAAAAGAATCGACGGGCGTCATGTTGCGATGCATTATTAATTCTGTAAAATAGATTGATAAGAACAAAAACATATATAAAATAGAACGATGAAACTTGAGCAACTCAATTTCCATCATCTGCTCTATTTCTGGCGCGTCGCCCAGCTCGGGCATCTGACCCGCGCAGCCAGAGAACTGCATACCTCGCAGTCCTCTCTTTCTGCGCAAATCCGGCAACTCGAAGAGCGCCTGGGCGATGCCTTGTTCATACGCGAGGGGCGGCGCCTGGTGCTGACCGAAACAGGTCAACTGGTGCAGGCCTATGCCGAGAACATCTTCGGCCTGGGGCAAGAGTTGTTGGGGCGGCTGCAGGGGCATAGTGAAGGCGTCATGCGCCTGCGCATCGGAAGCGTGGCCACCATGTCGCGCAACTACCAGGAAAACCTGTTCCGCCCGCTTCTGAACGACACCTCGGTCGTGTTGACCCTGGAGTCCGGCACGCTGGAGCATCTGCTCGGACGTCTGGCCGAGCACCAGCTGGATCTGGTCCTGGCCAACGAGCCGGTCACCGCCGATCCGCAGCGCCCGCTGCACAGCCGCTTTCTTGGAGAGCAGCCGCTGTCATTGATCGGCCCGTCGCGGCGCTGGCGCGGCAAGCACCTGCGTGTGCCGCAGGATCTCGACGGCTTGGAAATCGCGCTACCGGGGCGGCATCACGCCGTGCGCTCCCAGTTCGATGCCTTGTGCCTGACGGCTCAGGTCAAGCCGCAGGTGCGCGCCGAGGTGGACGACATGGCCATGCTTCGCCTCATTGCCCGCGACAGTGGCTGGCTCGCGGTGTTGCCCGAAGTGGTGGTGCAAGACGAGTTGAGCAACGGGTTGCTTTGCATCGTCGGACAGTGCCCGCAGTTGCACGAGCACTTTTACGCCATCACCACGCCGCACCGTCATCGCATCGAGCGCTTGGAAGCGCTGCTGCAGTCGGCGCCCGATCTGGCGCTGGTCGCTGGGGCGGACACCGCTGCGGCGGGGCCTAATGCGGCGGGATGAATTTCTCTTTGTACGACACGGCAGTCCGCCTGCCTTGATTCTTTTTCATGACGGCGCATCCAAGCCCGATCCTCACTCGTATGTGTGATGGCAGTGCCTGGAAAACACCCCATTGAAAGGAATCGTCATGAAAGCCACTCTTTTGTCAGCAGTTCTCATCGCAGCCCTGTCGTCCGGCACGGCTGTCGCCGCTTCAGTTGACGTCGGCGGTGCCGCGATGTATCCCGAAAAGAACATTGTGCAAAATGCCGTGAATTCGAAAGATCACACGACATTGGTGGCTGCGGTCAAGGCCGCCGGCCTTGTGCCCACCCTCGAAGGCAAGGGGCCATTTACGGTTTTTGCCCCGACAAACATGGCTTTTGACGTGCTGCCCGCGGGTACCGTCGAGAACCTGCTCAAGCCGGAAAACAAGCAGCAGCTCGTGAAAGTGCTGACCTACCACGTCGTTCCGGGCCGTTATACCAAGCATGACCTCGAAAATCTGATACGCAAGCATGGCGGCCAGGCTCGACTCAAGACGGCCGAGGGCGGCATGCTCACCCTCATGATGAACGGTCCGCAAAATATCCAGATCAAGGACGGCACCGGCGGCGTCGCGGATATCAGCACCTATGATGTCATTCAGAAAAACGGGGTGATCGACGTGGTGGACAAGGTTTTGTTGCCCAAATAAGTCGATTTTTGGCTAAGATTTGCAGGGGGGGTGTTTCTCGCAGCATGCGAGTTCCCCCCCTGAAGCGACAAATTCATTTCAGGGCTGCAAAGGGGGTATCTGCGCAGCCTATATTCCTCTCGTATCAGCGCTTGATTGGCCAACGATTTCGTCTTCGAGCAAAGGCGTTTTTCATGGACCTTCAGCTGGATTGTCTTGCCAGATCCGTGGCATCGGCCAGGACGCTTGAGGAATTGACCCGGCCGTTGCTGGAAACGCTGGAAGCCGTTTCCGGCCTGGAATCGACATACCTGACCACCATCGATCTGGAGGCGGGCGTCCAGCAGATTCTCTATGCCCGCAATACGGGTCTGCTGCAAATTCCGGAAGGGCTGTCCGTGCCTTGGAACGACACGTTGTGCAAGCGGGCTCTGGAAGACGGGCGGTTTTTCACCGACGACGTCGGCGCATGCTGGGGCGACTCCGCCGCGGCGCGGGAACTGGGCATCCATACTTATCTGAGCTCGCCGGTGAGGCTGGACGACGGTTCTCTGTACGGGACGTTGTGCGCAGCCAGCACCGGGTCTCGCGTGTTGCCCGTCGATATCACGCACATACTTCTGCTGTTCGCGGGTTTGATCGCTCGTCAAGTCGAGCGCGAAAAGCTGATCCGGCAGCTGTGTCTGGCGAACGAAGCGCTCGCCCGCTATGCCGCCACCGACCCCTTGACGCAATTGGCCAATCGGCGCGCCTTGCAGCAGAAGCTGATGCAGATGCTCGAAGATCGCAATGCGCGCGATATCCCGGTGCTGATCGCTTTCGTGGATCTCGATGGCTTTAAGGCCATCAACGATAGATACGGCCATGACGTCGGCGACCAGTTTCTGGTGGAACTGGCCGCTCGCCTGCGTTCCATTCTGCGTTCCGGGGGCATGGCGGCCCGCATTGGGGGCGACGAATTCGTGGTGGTCGAGCTCTGCCCCGATGCGTCGGAGCCGGATCGGCTGGCTGCCGCGCGGCAGGCTTTTCATGAGCGGATATTTCTGGCTACGGCGGGCGAGTACCCGCTTGGAGACGTGAGGTTCGATTACACGGGTGCCAGCGTCGGCGTGTTGGACGTGAGGCCCAGTACGCACGACGCTGCGCAGGCGCTCAAGCAGGCAGATGCTTTGATGTATGCAGTAAAGAAGGAGCGCCGGGCTGCGGCCGCCCGGCGTTCCGAGGCTTCCGCCTAGTCCGGGGCGCAGGACGCCGGGCAGCACAGCGTTTTACGTCCTGTGATTTATACTATACCCCCCTATAGTATTTATGAGAGATGCCGGTGAGCCATACGATTCGCGAAAAGCAGAAGCTGCTCAACCGGGTTCGCCGCATCAAGGGGCAGGTCGAGGCCATCGAGCGCGCGCTGGAAGAAGAACACGGCTGCATGGATGTGCTCCAGCTTATCGCCAGCAGCCGCGGCGCGATGAACGGGCTTCTTGCCGTAGTTCTCGAAGACCACATCCGAACGCATCTGGTCGACGCGGAGCCGAACCACGGGCAAGGCAGCGGAACCGAGCAACTAATCGAAGTCGTCCACAGCTACTTCAAGTAAGAGGAAACCATGAGCGACTTTGAAGATTCCGCCTTCGGAGCGGGACACGACCATATCTTTCTGGGTGCGGCTCACGAGGACAACGAGCGCAGGACCTGGATGGTCATCGCGCTGTGCAGCGCGATGATGGTGATCGAAATCGTGGGTGGCGGTCTCTTCGGTTCGCTGGCGCTCGTCGCCGACGGGCTGCACATGTCTACGCACGCCGGTGCCATGCTCATCGCGGCATTGGCGTATACCTACGCACGTAGACACGCGGCCGACAGGCGCTTCGTATTCGGTACCGGCAAGCTGGGCGACCTTGCCGGCTTTACCAGCGCCATCGTGCTCGCCATGATTGCGCTGCTGATCGCGTACGAAGCGATATCGCGTTTTTTCTCGCCCGTACCCATCCACTTCAGCCAGGCGATCCCCATTGCCGCGCTCGGCCTGCTGGTCAATCTGGCGAGCGTTTGGCTGCTGAGCGGCGACCATCACGGCCACAGTCACGGGCACAGCCACGGTCATAATCACAGCCATGGACACGAACAGGGGCACGAAGGCGAGACGCATCGCATCGTTGGCAGCGCCGGCGCGTTCGTGTTGTCGGTCTTTGAAGACGGTGTGCCGCCGGTCTTTCGCATTGCGCCCGAAACGGCATCCATGACGCTGCAGGCCAATGCCGTTTCAGTGACGACGATCCGCCCCGACGGCGCGCGCCAGGTCTTCATGTTCGCAGATCGCGACGGTTATCTGGAATCCAAGGAAGATATTCCCGAACCGCATGCCTTCAGGGCCATTGTCCATTTGCCCGACGGCGAATATCAGATCGAGTTCGAGGAACACGAGCACGATCACGACGACGCTCAGGCGGCCGCGAACCGCGACCACAACATTCGCTCGGCCTACGTTCACGTCATTGCCGACGCGGCGGTCTCCGTGCTGGCGATCATCGGCTTGCTGCTGGCGCGTGCGTTCGGCTGGGTCTGGATGGATCCGCTTGCGGGCGTAATCGGCGCGCTGGTGATTGCTAACTGGTCATGGGGCCTGATGCGCGATACCGGCGGCATTTTGCTCGACATGAATCCGGACAAGCGCATGGCCGAGCATGTTCGCCATGTGATCGAAGACAACGGCGACGCCGTACTCGATCTGCATGTGTGGCGCGTCGGCCCGGGGCATATGAGTGCGATCGTCTCGGTGGCAACCGACGACGCTCAGCGCAGTCCGAGCTTCTACCGCACGGCGATCAAGCGCTTCAAAGGGCTATCGCATGTGACGGTCGAGGTGAATCCGACGCTTGCCGCTCGCTGACCGATTTCGGCGCTGCGATGTGGATGCCACATGGTGACGATTCCGACGTTGTCGCCACATGGCGGGTTCTGACTGATGCCGATATTCGCTTAGGCATGCCCGCAGCGGACTACCATTTGCCCAAGGCGTGGCCGCTGCGATAGAGCATGTAGATCGCGACGAAGAAGACAAGCCCGGCGAACACCAGATTGAGCATGCCCTTGCGCTTGGCCAGGCCGTGCGCGAACCGTGTGCCGATCAGTCCCCCGGCAACGCCGCCGCCGATGAAAACGAAAGCCAGAGGCCAGTCCACCCAGCCGACCCAGGCATAGTTGACTGCCGTGGTCAAGCCAAAGGCCGTTACGGCCACCAGTGACGAGCCGACGGCATAAAGGATGGGCACCCTGGCCGAGTACATGAGGCCGGGAACGATCAGGAACCCGCCGCCGATACCGAAAAAGCCCGATAGCAGGCCGGTCAGGCCCCCCATCGCGGAAACGCGCGCCGAGCGGTGCCGCACGGGTTGCGCTGCGGCGGCCTCGCTGCCGCCGCGATTGCGCAGCATCAGCGCGCCGACCGCAAGCATCAGCAGCGCGAACGCCGCCAGCAGTTTCTGCCCGTCGACGGCCTTGCCCAGAGACGAGCCCAGCATGGCACCGATGACGCCTGCGGCCGCGAAGGGGCCGGCGATCGACCACTTCACGGTGCCTCGGCGCGCGTGCGCAAGCAGGTTGGCGCCGGCGTTGGCGGCGACCGCGAACGCGCTGGTTCCGATGGCCAAGTGGGGGTCTGTTACCCCCACCAGGTAGACGATGAAAGGCACGGCCAGGATGGACCCGCCGCCGCCGACCAGACCGAGCGTGAAGCCGACCAGGGAGCCCGAGACGCCCCCCAGAAGGTACTGAACTGCCGAGAGCATCGATGCTTCTCCTTGGAGGCGTCGACCCTGGAGGGTCTTGTCTTCTCCGTCATAAATTACTTATAATAATAAGTATATTTCTATAAAGTATAAATAAGCAAGGCATTTCGGCGTGACAAAAGCCTGCGGTATGCGCCGGAAAGCAATGGACTGGGCCGGGAACGTTTCCCGTCGAAGACAGGCAGGCTGCGCGGGAGCAATCATGAGCGACAAGAAGGCAATGCAGATCGAAGGCTATTTCGATACCCACACCTCGACGATGAGCTACATCGTTCTGGACGAGGCGAGCAGGCAGTGCGCGCTGATCGACAGCGTGCTCGACTACGACCCCAAGTCGGGACGCACGTCCACCGCCAGCGCAGACAAGCTCGTCGCGCGCGTCAAGGAATTGGGTGCGACGGTGCAATGGATTCTCGAGACCCATGTGCATGCGGACCACCTGTCGGCGGCGCCCTATCTCAAACAGAAGCTGGGCGGCATGGTCGGCATAGGCCGGCACATCACGACCGTGCAAACTGTGTTCGGCGAACTGTTCAACGTCGGCGCGCAGTTCGCGCGCGACGGCAGCCAGTTCGACCGGCTGTTCGACGACGGCGATCGTTTTGCGATCGGCGGCCTCGAGGCGCGGATTATGCATACGCCCGGCCATACGCCGGCGTGCGTGACCTATGTCGTGGGCGATGGCCGCGAGCTGGCCGCTTTCGTCGGCGACACGCTGTTCATGCCCGACTACGGCACGGCGCGATGCGATTTTCCGGGGGGAGACGCGCATACGCTGTACCGGTCCATCGCCAAGGTACTGGCCTTGCCGGCCGAGACTCGGCTCTATATGTGCCACGACTATCAGCCCGGCGGCCGCGAACTGCAATTCGTCAGCACCGTGGCTCAGGAGCGCGCGCAAAACATCCATGTCCACGAAGGCATCAGCGAAGACGAGTTCGTAGCCATGCGCACCAAGCGCGATGCGATGCTTGAAATGCCGGTGCTGATCCTGCCCTCGGTCCAGGTCAATATGCGCGCGGGCCATTTGCCCGAACCGGAAAGCAATGGCGTGAGCTACCTCAAGATTCCCGTCAACGGTCTGTAAGACCCGCGCGACGAACGCACGCCAAATTCTGGAGAAAGACATGGATACCCGCGTACTCACCCCCGAGCTGTCGGTGTCGCCGCAAATTTTCCCGCAGGATGTCGCCGCTTTGCGAGCGGCGGGATTTCGCGCGCTGATCTGCAATCGGCCCGACGGCGAAGGCAACGACCAGCCTTCGTTTTCCGAAATCGAGCAAGCGGCCCGCGCGGCCGGGATGGATGCGGTCTATCTGCCGGTCGAATCCGGCAAGGTGACCGACGAACAGGCCCGGCAATTCGACGATGCCCTGGCGAGCCTGCCCAGACCCGTGCTCGCCTATTGCCGCACCGGCATGCGGTCCACGACGATGTGGGCGCTTTCGCAGGCCGGTAAATCGTCGCTTGCGGACATCCTGGAAAGCGCGCATCGCGCCGGGTACGACATGAGCGCCGTCACGCGCCGCATCGCCAACCCGGCGAGCGCTGCACCGGATATCAGTGCGGCGACACACGATGTGGTCGTCATCGGCGGCGGCGCCGCAGGCATCGCGGTGACCGCCAGCATGCTGAGCCGCCACCCCGGCCTGGATGTCGCCATCATCGACCCGGCCGACGTGCATTACTACCAGCCCGGCTGGACGCTGGTCGGACGCGGCATATTCCAGGCCCCGGATACCGCCCGCACCATGGGTTCGCTGATCCCGCGCGGCGCTCAGTGGATCAAGTCGGCGGTCGCCGCTTTCGACCCGCAGAGCAATGCGGTGATCCTCGACGGATGCCGGGTGGTTCGATACAGGCAGCTGGTCGTCTGCCCCGGCCTGAAACTCGACTGGGGCGGCATCGAGGGCCTGGCCGAAACGCTGGGCAGCAACGGCGTCACGTCGAATTACCGCTACGATCTCGCGCCTTACACGTGGAAGCTGGTGCAGTCCCTGCGAGGGGGCAGAGCCTTGTTTACCCAGCCGCCGATGCCGATCAAATGCGCCGGCGCTCCCCAGAAGGCGATGTATCTATCCGCCGATTACTGGCGGCGCCGGGGCGTGCTGAAAAACGTCGATATCGGTTTCTACAATTCCGGCGCCGTCCTGTTCGGCGTGGCCGATTATGTGCCCGCGCTCATGGAGTATGTGAAGGCCTATGGCATTGGCCTGAATTTCGGCCATACGCTGACCGCCATCGACGGCCCGGGCAAAATGGCCACGTTCGTCAGGACCGGGCCCGATGGCGGCAAGGAAACGATACGCGAAGCCTTCGACATGATCCACGTCGTACCGCCGCAAAAGGCGCCCGATTTCATCCGCGTCAGCCCGCTGGCCGATGCGGCGGGTTGGGTCGACATCGATCCGGCCACGATGCGCCATAAGCAATACGAAAACGTCCACGCGCTCGGCGATGCCGGCAATACGGGCAATGCCAAGACGGCCGCTGCCGCTCGCGCTCAGGCGCCCGTTGTCGCCCACAACGTGCTTGCGGCGCTGGGTTACGCCAAAGGCCAGGCACAGTACAACGGGTACGGGTCCTGCCCGCTGACCGTCGAACTCGGCAAGATCGTGCTGGCCGAATTTCTCTATGGCGGAAAAGTGGCGCCCAGCTTTCCCTCATGGCTTATCGACGGCACACGGCCATCCCGCCTGGCCTGGCTGCTCAAGGAACGCGTCTTGCCTTGGGTCTACTGGAAGGGCATGTTCAAGGGGCACGAATGGATGGTGCAGCCGAAATTGGTCGACGTGGCGGATCAGCCCAAGATCGGGGAAGACGCATCGGCTTGAGGCCGCTGCGGACCGAGACGCTCACGCACCGCGCGCAGCGCTCTCCGCGGCCATGGCGGCCATGGCTGCAACGGCTGGCGGCAGGGCGAAGCACCACATTCCCGTCCAGACATAGGCCAGCGCGGCGGCTGTGCAGCCGGCCGCAAAAACCAGGACGGCGGGCACCATCTTGCGCAGGCGCGTTCGCGCCGCAGCACGCGCGGAAGAATCTACGCCGCGCAGCAGATCGGCCAGATCGAGCATGATCTGCGTGGTCGTCCCGGTCATGAGCGTCGAGGGCGGCGCGCTCGTCAGGTGCATGCGCTGGACGGCATTCTGCACGGCCATGGCGGCCACCATGAGCATGCCGGCCGCGAAGGCGGGATCCGCATCGCTGTCCGGAAACGGCCCGTAGGCGATCATGAGCACCGCTGCCGCGGCGAGCAGAACGATCTTGACCGCCATAAGCGCACTTACCGAGCGCGTCATGCGAGACAGCATGACCAGAACGCAGAACACCGGCAGGGCGCACAGTTTCGCCAGGGCGCCGTTTGCGCCGTGTATTAGCGACGCGGCCAGGGTGACGAAGTTGCCGGTCACGTGGGCGGTGAACAGCCCATGCAGAGCCAGGAATCCGGCAGTGTCGACGTAGCCGGCGTTGAATCCGAGCAGACCGGTCAATCGAGGGGATGCGGTGGGCTGTTCCATGCTTTTGTTCTCGTCAGGAGATTTTGCGCGAGTAAGCGGCCTGCATGCGGGGGAAGCATGCGGGTCGCCGCACGCAGACATCTTATGCGGCTGGCGCCCGTTGCATGTCAAGCCAGGCAACGAGCAAAAAGCCTCCTGCCAGCCCGAGATGCTCGAAGAAAGAATTGGCCGCCATGAAGCGTTCCTGGCCGGCAGGCATGTCCCAGAAGCGCAGCGCGACGAAGGTGGCCAGTACGGTGAAGCCCGCCAGCCCCAGCGCGCCGAGCCAGCGCCGCCATCCCGCGAGAATCATGGCCGAGGCGCCCAATTCAAGAGCGATCACCAGCGCCGCGAACAGCGGTGCCGGCGACAGTCCGAAATGACTCATCTCGCCGATCGCGCCGGAGAAATCGGCGAGCTTGACCAGCCCGCCCTGGATATAGGCGGCGCACAACCCGAGATAAGCCGCGAAGCGCACCGCGCCGCCGCCCACGATGGGACGCACCAGTTCGGCCAGCCTGCTGAGGGCGGAAGAGAGGGGTCGCGACATGGTGCGCTCCGTTCGTTTTGCTATACGGCCCAGCATGAACAGCCGAGAGCGCCGAAGAATCCCTGGAGATCGGAGACCGGTGTCTTCGATGCCCAGGCGCGGGCATGATCGTGGCCGTGCAAACCGCAGGCGGTCGCGCAGCTGCAAGAGGCCATGGCCTGATAGCGCGGATAGCGCGAGTTCCTGCCGGCGCCTTCGGGCTCGCCCCAGGCGCCGTAGCCCTTGAACAGACGGGTGGGCGACCAGTCGGGCATGGCGGGCGGCAAGGGGTTGTCGTCCAGCGCGGCGAAGTCGCCTTCGCCGTAGACCACGCGCCCGCCGACCACGGTCAGGTGCGAGGTGAGAAACGAAATCTCGTCCTCGGGTACGCCGAAGTAGTCTTTGCTCGGCACGATGAAGTCCGCGAGCTGGCCTGATTGGATACGCCCGCGGCGGCCTTCTTCGTTCGAGAACCACGCTACGTTCTCGGTCCACATGCGCAGCGCCGTTTCGCGATCCAGCAAGTTGCGCTGCGGATAGAGCTGCAGGCCGCCCAGGGTCTTGCCGGTGACCATCCATGACAGCGACACCCAGGGGTTGTACGAGGCGACGCGCGTGGCATCGGTACCCGCCGAAATTTTGACGCCGCGCTCGAGAATGCGCTTGAAGGGCGGAGATGCCTCGGCGGCCCGGGCGCCGTAGCGTTCGACGAAATACTCGCCCTGATAGGCCATGCGGTGCTGCACGGCGATGCCGCCGCCCAGTGCAGCGATGCGGTCGATCGATTTGTCGGAGATCGTCTCGGCGTGGTCGAAGAACCAGTTGATGCCGGCAAGCGGCGTGTCCTGGTTGACCTTCTCGTAAACGTCCAGGGCGCGCGAGATGGTTTCGTCATAGGTGGCGTGCAGGCGCCAGGGCCAGCGGTTCTGCGCCAGGATGCGCACCACGTCTTCGAGCTCGCTTTCCATTTGCGGCGGCATCTCGGGGCGGTCGACGCGGAAGTCTTCGAAATCGGCGGCGGAATAGACCAGCATCTCGCCCGCGCCGTTGTGGCGGAAGTAGTCGTCGCCTTGCTTGTACTTGACCGACGCGGTCCAGTTGAGAAAGTCTTCTTTTTCCTGCTTGGGCTTTTGCGTGAACAGGTTGTAGGCCAGACGCACCGTGATCTGGCCCGCGTCGGCCAGCTTCTGGATGACTTCGTAGTCTTCGGGGTAGTTCTGATAGCCGCCGCCTGCGTCGATGACCCCGGTCACGCCCAGGCGGTTGAGCTCCCGCATGAAATGGCGGGTGGAATTGATCTGGTAGTCGAGCGGCAGCTTCGGGCCCTTGGCCAGTGTGGCGTAAAGAATCGTGGCGTTGGGGCGGGCCAGCAGCAGGCCGGTGGGATTGCCGTGGGCATCGCGCACGATCTGGCCCCCCGGCGGCTCGGGCGTGTCTTGGGTATAGCCCACGGCGCGCAGCGCCGCCGCGTTGAGCAGCGCGCGGTCGTACAGATGCAGCAGAAACACCGGCGTATCGGGCGCGATGGCGTTGATCTCGTCGAGGGTGGGCAAACGCTTCTCGACAAACTGGTGTTCGGTGAAGCCGCCGACCACGCGCACCCATTGCGGTGCCGGCGTGATGGCAACCTGGCGCCGGAGCATGTCCAGCGCGTCGGCCAGGGAACGCACGCCGTCCCAGCGCAGCTCCATGTTGTAGTTCAGTCCGCCGCGCACCACGTGCGTATGGTTGTCGAACAGGCCGGGCAGCACGGGGCGGCGCTCGAGATCGATGAGGCGGGTGTTCCTGCCCGCCAAGGGCAGGATTTCTTCGTCGCTGCCGACAGCGATGAATTTTCCGGCGCCGATCGCCATGGCGCTGGCCACCGGTTTGGCGCGATCGAGCGTCGTAATGCGGCCGTTATGGAAAATGATGTCGGGACGGGAGTCGGACATGTTGCATGCTCCTTTGCTGTCTGCGGATGAAGGCCGTCGCCTTGGCGTCGGCGACTACGTGTTCTCGCGCTCGGCCGTCTTCGCCGCGATGTGCCGCCCGGGCAGTTGGCCGAGCACGTGGTCCGTGGCCTGCGTCTTGTCGCATGCGGCGCAGAAGGCGCTGCCGTGGATCAGCTGCTTGCCTACGGGTATGACCTGCTCGCCGATAAGTATGCCGAGCAGTCCGACCAGCGCCACCAGGGGCGGCGCGGGGGACCGCACATGCAGCAGGCTGTAGACGATGCCGACGAGCAAGCCGGCGCCGAGCGACAGAATATAGAGCTTCATGGGTGGCCTCCGTTTCGAGTGGCGCAGCGCCGGTGCAGGGGCGAGTCAGTTGGCGGCCGGGTTGGGGCCGATGCGTTCGCCGTGCTGTACGCGCTCGGGCGCCTTGTGGACCATCGTATAGGCATAGTCCACGCCCATGCCATAGGCGCCGGAGTGCTCCCTGACGATGTTCATGACCGCGTCGTAGGTGTCTTTGCGCGCCCAGTCGCGTTGCCACTCGAGCAGTACCTGTTGCCAGGTCATGGGCACGGCGCCGGCCTGCACCATGCGGTCCATGGCGTAGTTGTGCGCGTCGAGCGAGGTGCCGCCCGAGGCATCGGCCACCATGTAGATCTCGTATCCGCCTTCGAGCATGGCGCTCAGTGCAAAAGTGGTATTGCAGACCTCGGTCCACAAGCCCGCCACCACGATCTTCTTGCGGCCGTTGGCGGCGAGCGAATCGCGCACGTTCTGGTCGTCCCAGGAGTTCATCGAGGAGCGCTCGAGAATCTTGTGCTCCGGGAACACGGCCAGCAGTTCGGGGTAGGTATGGCCCGAGAAGCCCGCAGTTTCCACCGTGGTGAGGGTGGCGGGGATATTGAACGCCTTGGCTGCCTTGGCCAGGCCGACGACGTTGTTCTTCAGGGTCTGGCGGTCTATGGACTGCACGCCGAAGGCCATCTGAGGCTGCTGGTCGATGAAGATGATCTGGCTGTTCTGCGGGGTAAGCACTTCGAGATAATTGGACATGAGATGGCTCCTTGGACGGACTTCGGGATAAGAAGGTGCGGCGGCGGTTCGGCGGGCGAACCGGTTCCGGCGATGCGGCATGCGTCGCGGGCAATATCGGCTCGCAGGCCCGGCCGCGCGGGCATGCGCGCTGTCAAACAAGGCGTTCAGGCGGCCGCGTCGACCAGGATCAGCTCGGCATCCTCGCCGGCAGTCACCCGAATGACGTCTTCGCCGTGAATCGCTGCACCGTCGCGGGCCTCCAGGGCCACGCCGTTGATGTCGATCTTGCCCTTGGCCGGCACCAGATAGCCGTAGCGCTCTTTGTCGGCGAAGCGATACTCGGCGGTTTCGCCGGCCTTGAGGGTCGCGCCCAGCACACGAGCGCTCGTGCGGATCGGCAGCGCATCGTCATCTCCTTCGAAGCCGCTGGCCAGCGCGACGAACTGGCCCGAGCGCTCGCCCTTGGGAAACGGCTTGGTGCCCCACGACGGCAGCTGGCCCTTGCTCTCCGGAAAGATCCAGATCTGGAAGATCTGGGTCACGCCGGGTTCCTGGTTGTATTCAGCGTGGCGGATGCCGTTGCCGGCGCTCATCACCTGCACGTCGCCGGCTTCGGTGCGGCCCTTGTTGCCCAGGCTGTCCTGGTGCGTGATGGCGCCTTCGCGCACATAGGTGATGATTTCCATGTCCGCGTGGCCGTGCGGCGGAAAGCCGGTGCCGGGCTGGATGGTGTCGTCGTTCCAGACCCGCAGCGCGCCCCAGTGCAGACGGGCAGGATCGTGATATTCGGCAAAAGAAAAGTGATGCTTGGCATCGAGCCAGCCATGGTTGGCGCCGCCGAGGCTGCCGAAGGAGCGACGTTCGATCATTGCGATCTCCTGGTGAGAATGTTTCGATGCGCTCAGTGTATGGACTGCGAGCCATGAAAGAAATGGCCAGAATGGAATAACATCCTTTCCATTCTTGGCATGATAGGAATTGAATATGACAAAACTCCCCGACCTCGAGGCCTGGGCCATCTTTGCCAAGATCGCCGAAACCGGGAGCTTTGCCCGCGCCGCCGCCGAACTCGCCCTGTCGCAAGCCACCGTGTCCAAGGCCGTCACGCGCCTGGAGGCGCGGATGAAGACCATGCTGTTTCACCGCACGTCCCGCCGCATGACCCTGACCGAAAGCGGGTTGGCGGCGTTGGAACATGCCACGCGCATCCTCGAAGAGGGCGAGACGGTCGAGGCGGTACTGGCCGAGCAGTCGCTCAGCCTGCGCGGCCCCGTCCGCGTTGCGGCGCCCATGTCGTTCGGGCTGTCGCACCTGGCGCCCGCGCTGCCGCCGTTCATGCAAATGCATCCCGAGGTGAGCCTGGATATCGAGTTCAGCGACGAGCTGGTCGATCTGGTGGCCCATCGCTTCGACCTGGCGCTGCGCGTGTCGCGTCTGGCCGATTCCAGTCTGCTGACCCGGCGCCTGTGCAGCGTGCGCATCCTGTTGGTCGGCTCGCCGGCTTATTTCGAACGCTACGGACGACCGCGCCATCCGCGCCAGCTCACCGAGCATCGCGCCTTGCAATATGCCTATGCGCTGAACGGCCCGAGCTGGCGCTTCCAGCACAAGCGGCACGGAGAGTTCGCCCAATCGATGGAAGCGGCGCTGCGCGTCAACAACGCCGAGGCGCTGGAGCCCGCCTTGCTGGCCGGGCTGGGGCTGGCGCTGCAGCCCGAGTTTTTGGTGTGGGCCGATATTCAGGCCGGCAGGCTGGAGACGGTCATGGACGACTGGCAAGTCGAGCCCATCGTGCTGCATATCCTGACGCCGCCCGGACGCAGGCGGCCCGCCCGGGTGCAAAGCTTCATCGACTACCTGGTCGAAATCTTCGCCAATCAGCCCTGGGCTCGGCGCGACGTATGACCCTGTTTCCGGTTTTCAGTTGGCGATTGCTTTCGCAAAAAGCCGGACCCCTTCCTGAATCTGCTCGATCGTCAGGCTGGCATATCCCAGGATGAAGCCCGCGGGTCCGGCCCTACCGCGCGAGGCGGTTCGCGCAAACAACGGAGATACCGGATAAATACCCACGCCGCTATCGCGGGCTGCCGCCGCCAGCGCGGATTCGTCATGCGATGCGAGAGTAGGCAGCCACAATACGATATGCAGCCCTGCCGCCGTGCCGTCCACGCGAGCGTCCTTGGGTAAATATCGCTCGATGGCCTCCAGCAGCGCCTCTCGGCGGCGCTCGTTTTCGCGGCGCATCCGGCGCACGTGGCGTTCGTAGGCACCATCGCCGATCAAGGCCGCCAGCACTTGCTGTTCGAGGGCCGGCGCGTGCCGGTCCGCCAGCCGCTTGGCTTGCCGGAAGACCGGCACCAGGGCGTGCGGCAGCACCAGGTAGCCGAGCCGCAGCTGAGGCGACAGGGCCTTGGAGAACGTGCCGACATAGATCACGCGGCCTTCCGTGTCGATGGACTGCAAAGCATCGATCGGGCGCTGGCCGTAGCGGAATTCGCCGTCGTAATCGTCTTCGATGATCCAGGCGCGCCGCTGCTGCGCCCAGCGCAGCAGTTCCTGGCGGCGGCCGAAAGGCAGCCCGCCGCCGAGCGGAAACTGGTGCGAGGGCGTCACATAGGCCAGCCGCACCCGATCGTCGTCGGGCAGGCGAGCCGTGTCGATGCCGTGCCCGTCGACCGGCACCGGCAGCAGGCGCGCGCCGGCGGCCTCGAAACAGTGTCTTGCCATCAGGTAGCCGGGGTTCTCGAAGGCGAAGGCATCGTCGGTATCCAGCAGCAGTCGCGCGCACAAATCGATGGCCTGCTGCGAGCCGTGCACCATGAGGATTTGTTCGGCATCGCAGACTATGCTTCGTGTACGGCGCAGATAGCCTTGCAGCGCGCGTCGCAACGGCAGGTCGCCTTCGGGCGGGATGTAGGACAAGTTGCGCTGCTGGCGCAGCAGCGCGGCCTGATAGGCGCGCCGCCATGCCAGGGTCGGAAAGTCCCGCGCTGCCAGCGCGCCGTAGAGAAAATCGTAGCGGACGGGCTCGACGCCGGGCGGCAGGCGCGTGGGCAGGTCCGCCACGCGGCGGCCGAAGGCGGACAGCCGCGGCGCGGCGCACGGCTTGTGCTTCGCAGCGGTTTTGCGTGAGGCGGGCGCGGTCAGTGTTCCGGCGACGCGTGCGGCACGGCCCGGCGCGGTCGCCAGGAAGCCTTCTGCGATCAGCTGCTCGTAGACGGCCGTGACCGTGGTGCGCGATACGCCCAGTTCCGCCGCCAGGGCGCGGGTGGACATGACCCGGGCACCGGGAGGCAGCGTACCGTCGGCCATCTGCCCGCGCAGTAGCTCGTAGATGCGGCGTCCGGCGCTGGGGCGGCGCTGCGCGGAGGAATGCAACTGGCCCATTGAAAATTACCAAAACTGGTTCTTTTAATGATGCCAGATTGGGGGCATAGTGATGGCACTATTTTCCTGACGAGTCGACCGCCCGATGTACATCCCCGCCCACTTTGCCGAAACCCGCCCCGAAGAACTGACCCGCATCATCCGCGCGCACCCGCTGGGCATGCTGGTCACGCACGATGCGCATGGGCTGGATGCCAATCACATTCCTTTCGAGTTCGATCCCGACGCCGGCACGCAGGGTTTGCTCACGGCCCACGTCGCGCGCGCGAATCCGCTCTGGCGGCAATGCGAACTCGGAGCGGACGTCATGGTCGTGTTCCGTGGCGCCGAAGGCTATATCTCGCCGAGCTGGTATCCCAGCAAGCACGAGACGCACCGTCAGGTGCCGACCTGGAATTACGAAGTGGTGCATGCGTACGGCCGTCTTGCCGTGCGCGACGACGAGAAGTTCGTGCGCGGCATCGTCGCGCGCCTGACGCGAACGCACGAAGCCGGTGAGCCCAAGCCCTGGAAGATGGGAGATTCCGCGCCCGAATTCATCGACGACATGCTCAAGGCCATCGTCGGCATCGAGATTGCGGTGACCTCATTGGTCGGCAAGCGCAAGCTCAGTCAGAACAAGGAAGCGCGCGACCGTCTGGGCGCCGCGCAGGGCGCCGCGCAACGCGGGCACTCCGAACTCGCACAAAACATGCGCGAGCCCGGTTGAATCATTAACGCCGATTTCCCGCCGGGCGATGGCGCTGCGCCTGGCCGGCGTCGGGGCGACGTTCGAGATGCCGGAAGGTGATGCGCCCTTTCGATAGATCGTAGGGGGACATCTCCAGCGACACCTTGTCGCCGGCCAGGATGCGGATGTGATGCTTGCGCATCTTGCCGCCGGTGTAGGCGACCACTTGATGTCCGTTATCGAGCGTGACGCGGAAGCGCGAATCGGGCAGCACTTCGTTGACGAGGCCCTGCATTTCGATGAGTTCTTCTTTGGCCATCCGGATGCTCCTGTGTGGTTGACGGGTGGAAATCCGGCTCAAGCGTACGGCGCCGTGCCGGGTTCAAGATGTGTGCGATCAGTGGCAGCTTACCCAGCTCAATCCTTCGGCGGTTGCGTAGCGTAGCGCCGCCTGGCGGTTGGGGAAGCAGGGCGAGAAGCGCATGATGCGATCCGTCGTACCCGTGCCGCGTCCCGATCGAATGGAAACGGAGGCTCTGAAGCCGCCTTCGGTGTGAGGGGAGGTCATGGGGGAAACAAGGTAACGCCCGACCTCAATATTTTTTTGCATATTGTCTTTTGAGGTGTGCGCCTTGATCGGAGAAAACCGTCTTGGCGCGGTTTGAGAAGAAAGGGGATGGTGCATCCCCTTCATATGGCTATCCAAGTGTCAGCACACCCGGATATTGGTAGCTTGCGGGCCCTTGGGGCCTTCCTTGGTTTCGAACTCGACGGTCGAACCTTCGGCCAGCGAGCGGAAGCCGCCTTCGCTGCGGATTTCGCTGTAATGCGCGAACAGATCCTTGGAGCCGTCGGCCGGGGCGATGAAGCCGAAGCCCTTTTCGTCATTGAACCATTTAACAGTGCCGGTTTGAGTGGCCATGGTGTTTCCTTTTGGAATTAAATTAAAAAACGCGCCTACCCCGAAGACACAAAGCCGACGGGGACAGAAACACTCAAACGCAATCAATGGGGATGCTGTAGCGAGCCGCTCGCGCGGTAAAGGCCGTGAGTGGCCAGCGGGGCTGCAGAAAGACCTTGGGAAAAGCGGACTAGTGCGAATCTATAAATAAAGTATATCACATATTTTCGGATCCTATGCCTGGGCTAAGTCGTCCCGGGCAGACTCCTGCCACTTTCTCACTTTTTACGTTCGGCAGGAGAACATCATGAGTACATGGCTCACCGCCAAGCCCGAGGGCTGGCTCAGCAAAGTTCCGGAAATCGCGTTGTCGTTCTGGGTCATCAAAATCATGTCCACCACGGTGGGCGAAACCGGATCGGACTTCCTTGCGGTCAATATGGGTTGGGGCCTGCCCGCGACCAGCGCCGTGACGGCCGCGTTGCTGGCGGCAGCCTTGTTTCTGCAGTTGCGCACGCATCGCTATACCCCGTGGATCTATTGGCTTACCGTGGTGCTGGTCAGCGTGGTCGGAACGCAGATCACGGATATGCTGACCGACGGCCTCGGCGTCAGCCTGTATCTGAGCACCTCGGTCTTCTCGGTGACGCTGGTCGCGATCTTCTACGCCTGGCATCGGGTCGAGCGCACCTTGTCCATCCACGACATCGTGACGCCGCGGCGCGAGCTGTTCTATTGGGGCGCCATTCTGTGCACTTTCGCGCTGGGAACCGCCTCCGGCGACCTGGCAACCGAAGCGCTGGGCATGGGCTTCGGCTGGGGCGTGGTCGTTTTCGGCACGATGATCGCCATTACCTATGCCTCTTGGCGCATGGGCGGCGACGCGGTGCTGACTTTCTGGATCGGCTACATTCTGACCCGTCCGTTCGGCGCTTCGCTGGGCGATCTGCTGACGCAGACCAGAGCCGACGGCGGTCTGGGCATGGGGACGTTGTGGACCAGTGCCTTGTTTCTGTCGGTGATCGTCCTGCTGGTGGCCGTCGCGCAGTTCGGCATGGCGTCGGACAAGCGCGAGCCGGCCGCCGAATAAGCGGTTGCGGACATCGCCGATCGCTCACCCGGAATCGGGTACGCTGACAGGCAGGCAAGGGCCGTGAGCGGCGGTTTCGGAGCGGAGGGCGAATGCGGGTATTGCTGGTCGAAGACGATCCGATGATCGGCGCGGCGATCCAGGGCGCATTGAGAGATGCGTCCCACGCGGCAGACTGGGTCAAGGACGGGCAAGCCGCGCTCGTCACGCTGGGCAGCCAGCACTACGACCTGGTGCTGCTCGATCTGGGCCTGCCCGGCAAGGACGGCTTCGACGTGCTCGATCGCATCCGCGCCCGGGACAATCCGGTTCCCCTGCTCATCATCACCGCGCGCGACGACCTGGATGACCGGCTGCGCGGTCTGGATGGCGGCGCGGACGACTATGTGCTCAAGCCCTTCGAGATGGCCGAATTGCTGGCGCGAATGCGGGCCGTTCTGCGTCGCAAGGGCGGCAGCGCAGCCCCGGTGCTCGGCAACGGCGTGGTGTCGCTCGATCCGGCCACGAAAGAGGCCTGCGTGCAGGGCGGCGATTCCGTGCAGCTGAGCGGCCGCGAGTTTTCCCTGCTGCATGCCTTGCTGGCGCGGCCTGGCGCTATTTTGTCCCGCGCTGAATTGGAAGACCGCATCTACGGCTGGGGCGAAGAGGTCGAGAGCAACGCCGTCGAATATCTGATCCATGCGCTGCGGCGCAAGCTGGGCAGCGAGGTCATCAAGAACGTGCGAGGGGTGGGATGGATGGTGACGCCAGGCGCCTGAACGCCTCGCTCCAACGCAAGCTGTCCTTGGCCCTGTCCCTGGTCATCCTCGCGGTGGCCCTCGTGGCAGGCCTGTTCTCGTTTATGTCGGCGTTGGACGAAGCGCACGAGTTGCAGGACGATGTCTTGCGCCAGGTGGCGCAGCTTGCGGACGGCCGTTTTTTGTCGACCGTCGTCCATCTGCAGAACGGCAATGAAGAATCGCGCGTGATCGTCCAGCGGCTGGGCGCGGGCCTGCACTCGTCCGTGGGCGTGGATGCCGGCGGGCCCGTCGCGTTGCCGCTCACGCTGCCCGACGGCCTGCAAACCCTGCGGGTCGGCAACGAGACTTTCCGCGTCCTGGTCGAGACGACGTCCGCGGGCGACCGGATCGCGGTGGCCCAGGAGTCCGGATTCCGCGACGAAATCGCCCGCGGCAGCGCGCTGCGCACTGTGACGCCGTTCCTGATTCTGGTGCCGGTGCTGCTGTGGATCGTCGCCGATCTGGTACGCAAGATGTTCAGGCCTATTGTCTCGCTGTCGCTGGAAATCGATCGGCGCTCGGAGCAGGAGCTTCATCCCATCGAGGACGAACGGGTGCCCGGCGAGATACGTCCGTTCGTGGTGGCGATCAACCGCCTGCTGGCCCGCGTGTCCCGTTCGATGGAGAGCCAGCGCCGTTTTGTCGCGGACGCGGCGCACGAGCTGCGCTCGCCGTTGACGGCCTTGTCGCTGCAGGCGGAACGGCTGGCGGATGCCGACATGTCCGGTCTGGCGTGCGAGCGGCTGGCGATGCTGCGTCAGGGAATAGAGCGCGGCCGAAAGCTGCTCGATCAACTGTTGAGTCTGGCACGGGCGCAGGCGGCCACGGCGCCGGCATTGCCGATATCCGTCCAGAGCGTTTATCGCCGCGTGCTGGAAGATCTCATGCCTCTGGCACAGGCCAAAAGCATCGACATCGGCGTCGAGGGCGAGCAGGACGCCCAGGTATGCTGCAGCGAATTGGATATGATCGCCCTGGTCAGGAATCTGGTCGACAATGCCATTCGCTATACGCCGGAGGGCGGCCGGGTCGATCTGTCGGTGCGCCGGTCGCGAGAATGCGCCGTGCTGCGCATCCAGGACACGGGGCCGGGCATCGCGCCGCACGAGCGAGAGCGCGTATTCGACTCTTTCTATCGCGCGCTCGGCAGCGAACAGCTGGGCTCGGGCCTGGGTCTGGCGATCGTCAAGGCGATAATCGACCGTGTCGGCGCGCAGGTCCGGCTCGAATTCTCCGACGAGACGAAGCAGACCGGACTGCGTGTCGAGATCCGGATGCCGCTCGCCGACAGATCCGCAACCAAGCAAACCTACGACATTACCGAATGAACGCTGTCTTCAATTCTGCATTTCCGGTCTGGGCCATTGCGGCCCTTGCCGCCCTGGGCGTCATTGCGCGGCCGTTCCGCCTGCCGGAGGCAGTCTGGGCCGTGCTCGGCGCGCTGCTGCTTTGCGTCCTGGGCGAGCTGCCGTGGGTGCAGGCGCTGCATGCGGTGGGCAAGGGCACCGATGTTTATCTGTTTCTGGCCGGCATGATGCTGGCCTCGGAACTCGCACGCAAGGAAGGACTGTTCGACTATATGGCGGTGCTCGCGGCGCGCCGGGCCGACGGCTCGGCGCGCCGGCTGTTCTTTCTGCTGTATTGCGTCGGCACCGTCGTGACCATCACGATGTCCAACGACGCGACCGCCGTGGTGCTGACGCCGGCCGTGCTGGCCGTGGCGCGCGCGGTCAAGGCCAAGCAGCCCCTGCCGTATCTGTATGCCTGCGCGTTCGTGGCGAACGCGGCAAGTTTCGTGCTGCCCATTTCCAATCCTGCGAACCTGGTCATTTTCGGCGAGCATATGCCGACATTGAGCCAGTGGCTCGCGCGCTTTTTGCTGCCTTCGGCGCTGTCCATCGTCCTGACCTATCTGATCTTGCGTGTTCTGCAGCGCGACGCGCTGGCTCAGAAGATCGAAAAGGAGGCGGAAATTCCCGTGCTGTCCGCTGCGGGCAAGGCGACGGGTTGGGGCATAGCCCTGATGGCCGTCGTGATGCTGACCGCCTCGGCGTTGGGCATCTCTCTCGGATGGCCGACTTTCGCGGCGGGCCTGGCCGTCTTTTTGGGTCTTTGCATGCAGAAGCGGCGGTTCCTTTGGCATTATCTCGCCGAGATTTCTTGGTCGGTGCTGCCGCTGGTCGCCGGCCTCTTCGTCCTGGTCGAAGGCCTCGCGCGCATAGGCGTCATAGATCGTCTCGCCCATGCGGTGAGCGAACTGTCGGCGCACTCGGCGTCGCATGCGGGCCTGTTGTCCGGGGTGTCGGTCGCGCTTGCTAGCAATCTGATCAACAACCTGCCGGCCGGCCTGATCGCAGGCAATACGGTCGCCGCGGCGCATGCGCCTGCCCAGGTATTGAACGCGGTGCTGGTGGGCATCGACCTGGGGCCCAATCTGTCGGTGACCGGATCGCTGGCCACCATACTCTGGCTGGCGGCGCTGAGGCGGGAAGGGATCGAGGTCAAGGCGGTCGCGTTTCTCAAGTTGGGTATTGCGACCATGCTTCCGACTTTGCTGGTTGCGTTGGCCGCGTTGGCGGTTACGGGCGCATATTGAACGTTCATGGAGTTCTGAAATGAAGACAATTTACCGGGCCCTGCGGGTGGCAAACACCGCCATGCTGGCCGCTGCCCTCATGTCGGCCACGGGTCTGGCGCGGGCCGATGATGCGGCCCGGCCGCCGGTCATCAAGGCGCTGGAAAGCCGCGGGCTGATGATTACGAAAGAGTTCAAGGTCGGAGGCGGCCTGCGCGCATTCGCCGGCATCGCGAACAATCAACCGGTCGCGGCCTACGTGACCGCCGACGGCAACGCCATCATCGGAATACGCGTCGGCCCCGACGGCAAGCCGCTCGACGAGGCAGCGCTGCACGCATCGGCCGCCAAGCCGGTCAGCGACAAGGAATGGTCGCAATTGGCGGCGACGACCTGGGTGCTGGACGGCAAAGCGCAAGCGCCGCGCATCGTCTACGTGTTCGCCGACGCCGACTGCGTCTACTGCCATCGCTTCTGGGAGGCCGCCCGCCCCTGGGTGGATTCGGGCAAGGTGCAGATGCGGGACATTCTCGTGGGCATCATCGACAAAGACAGCCCGGCGAAGGCCGCTGCGATCCTCGGCGCGGCCGACCCCTCTGCAGCCCTGCTGGAAAATGAAAAGAACTTCGGTCAGGGCGGAATCGCGCCCGCCAAGCGCGTTCCGGCCGACGTGGAAAAGATGCTGGCCGGCAATCTGAAACTCATGCTGTCGATGGGGTTCCAGGGCACGCCGGGCATCGTTGTTCTCGACGAAAACGGCCTGGTCAAGAAATACAACGGCATGCCGCAGCAAAGCGCATTGGCCGAGGTGCTGGGCCCGCGCTGATCCGATGGATGTCGGCGGCCCGGCGTCGCTCGAATGCTAGGGCCTGAGCCATCCGCGCTTGATCGGCAGCATCAGCAGCCTGCGATACAGCGCGATCGACGCCTGAGTTACGAGGGGGCCGCCGACCGCCCAGAGCGGCTTTACCAGCATGCCGGCGAGCCACGCGATGATCGCTCCGCCGAGCATGTCGAAGGGAAAATGCACGCCGATGAAGACGCGGGCCCAGGCGACGGCCAGGTCCACGATCAGCACGAACAGGCCCAGCAGTCTCCTTCCGCCGTAGAAAAACGTGAACGAGAGCGCCGAAAGCAGGGTGGCGTGATCGCTCGGGAACGACGAATCGGGCACGTGCGCGAGAAAGGTGTGGCCCAGCCCGATGGCGAAGGGACGCGGGTGATACCAGGCCAGACCGATCAGCTGGTTGATGCCCAGGGCCAGAAAGCCGACGGCACACGCCCTCAGAGCCAGCTCCCGCCGCGTGTCGCCGCCCATCAGCCATAGGCAGACCAGCACGATCGGAGCGAGCAGAATGGCGTCGTTTGCGATGAACAGGCTGGCGGCGACAAGGCCGTGCGGGGTTTCGGGCGTGGCATTGATGGCGAGAAAAAGGGCTCGATTGATGGCTTCGATTGCTTGCATGAAATGCTTTCCGTGGAAGGAGTCTGTCAGTGTTTTTGCTTTGCCAAGCGTGGCGCGAAGCGGCACATGGCCAGCGGTATGACGGCCAGGACGGCGCCGGCATAAAAGGTGGCCGGCGCACCGTGGCGGTCCCACAGCCAGCCTGCGATCACGCTGGCGAGCAGCATGAAGACGCCGCTGAATAGGTTGAAGAGGCCGAATGCATTGCCGCGCAGTGTCTGCGGCGCCGTTTCGGCAACCATCGCGGCGAGAATGCCCTGCGTGAATCCCATGTGCAGGCCCCATAAAGCTACGCCGGCAAGCACCGAGACGACCGAGGTGCTTGCGCCCAGCATCAAATCCGATGCGATCAGGATGATCAGCCCCAGGGCGAGGAGAACCCTGCGGTCGACGCGGTCGGACAGCACGCCGACGGGGTAGGCGGACAGCGAGTAGACAACACTCATGATCGCCATGGCGCCGGGAATCCACGCGATGTTCATTCCTGTCTGCTGCGCGCGCAAGACCAGAAATGCCTCGCTGAAGCGGGTCAGCGTGACAACGGCGCCGAGCACGACCACAAACCAGTAGCGCGCGGGGAACTCGCGCAGCGTCCGCCAGGCCAGCGGCGAACGGAAAGTGCCCGGCGAGCTCGCGCCGGCCGGCTCTTTGACGCCGAATGCGATCAGACCCACCGAGATGAACGCGGGCACGACGGCGAACCACAGCACGGCGCGAATGCTGTCTTGAAACCAGAACATCAGGGCAATCGCCGCGAGCGGTCCGGCGAACGCGCCGACCGTGTCCATCGATTGCCTGAGTCCGAAGCAGGCGCCGCGTATCGACGGCGGAGCCACGTCCGCAACGAGGGCATCGCGCGGCGCGCCGCGGATGCCCTTGCCCAGGCGGTCCACGAGCCTGGCGGCGATCACCACCGCGGGCGTGCCCGCAAGCGGAAATAGCGGCTTGGAAAGCGCGGCCACGCCGTAGCCCGCCAGCAAGAGCGCCTTGCGCCTGCCCAGCCAATCGCTGAGACTGCCGGAAAAAATCTTGACGATCATCGCGGTCGCCTCTGCCGCACCCTCGAGCACGCCCAGCGCGCTCACGCTCATGCCCATCGTCGTGACGAGGAAAATGGGCAGTAGCGCATGAATCAGTTCGGAGGAGAGATCCATGAAGAGGCTGACGAATCCGAGCATCCAGACGGTGCGGGGGATGCGGATCGGATCTGGGCCCGAGGCCTTGGACGTCATGATTCGTTTCCTTCGGTTCGATCAGGAGTGCAGCAGCGGCGTCTTGCGCACGTCACGAAGATATCGGTATTCGTTCCAGGTGACGGCGATGATGACGACGTCCAACGCCGTAATCAGCAGCAGCCAGACCGAGTGCGTAAAGGTGTAGCGATAGGCCTGATACACGATGAACAGGCCGAAGACCGCGATCGACAGAGGGAAATACCAAAGTCTTTCCCGCAGAAGGCCGACGCTGAGCCACAGCTTGACCACCCCGTGCGCGAGCAGATAGACGGCCGCGAACTTCTGCGCGCTGACGGACATGTTTTGCGCAGTATGCAGCAGAAAATTGGCGACGAGATCGTGTGGATCTTCGGCGAACTCTTTCTTCGTGACCCAAAGCACGAAGGTCAGAAAGAGCTGCTGCGGGACGAAGTAGGTGGCCAGCCCGGCAGCAATTTCCGATAGCGCGAAAATCGCTTTCAGCCATAGACTCCATTCGAACGCCAGGTGAATATATTTATGGTCGAGTAGTTTCTTCAGATCGGTCACGGAAATTGCTCCATGGTTCGCAGCGCAATTCGTGTTGGGCTCGTTTTCCCGCGGTAAGAGTGTATTCGCCGGATCATTAACGCACGGTTAAGGCAGAAGACCGGCTGCGATGCCTTGCGCCTTCATGCTGCCTTTAGCCTGGGATTCGTAGACTGCTTTGCATCGCGGCCGCTGCGCCGCTCGCTTCCACAAGGAGAACCCATGAGCAATCAAATCGAGGTCTGTAACGTGAAGGTGACCCGATAATGGAAACGTTCATGCATAGATCCCGCCTGTTTGCGCGGGAATGGGCCATTGCCCCCCGATCCGTCGGCGCCATCTGCCCCAGCTCGCGGCGGCTTTCCGCGCAGCTTGCGCGCGAGGTGCCTGCGGGCCACGGGGCTGTCATCGAGCTGGGCGGCGGGACAGGCGCGGTCACGCAGGCGCTGCTGGAAAACGGCGTGTCGTCCGGGCGGCTGATCGTAGTCGAACGTTCCGCGGCTTTTGTCCGGCATCTGCGCGTGCGTTTCTCGGATGTGCCGGTAATGCATGCCGACGCGGCTCACCTGGCGTACAGCCTGCCGCTGGATCTGCGCGTCGACGCCATCGTTTCTTGCCTGCCCTTGCGCTCGCTGCCGCGGGGGGAGGTCGAGGCGATCGTCGGCCAGTGGCGGCATGTCTTGCGCCCGGGGGGCGTCGTCATCCAGTTCTCTTACGACATTCGGCCCAATCTGGGCGCGGCCGACCCGGGAGGCGATTTTACGCTGCTGTCGAGCCGGATCGTCTGGGCGAATCTGCCGCCGGCCCGGATCGTGACCTTGCAGCGGCAGGGTCAGCGCAGCACGTAATCGCGGGAGGTCAGCGATGGCGGCAGGGGCCGCACGCCCAGGCCGTCGAGCAGGTCGATCTCGATGGTGCGCACGATGGCTCGCAGCGGCAGGCTGTTGTCCGACAGGCCGAAGGGTTCCTGCAGTTCATCGCCCAGCGCATCCAGGCCGAAGAAGGTGTAGGCCACGATGATCACCACCAGAGGCATGAACAGGCCCAGCGCGCCAACCAGCCCGAAGGGCAGCAGCAGGCAGAACAGCCAGGCCGTGCGGTGCAGCAGCAGGGAATAGGCAAACGGTGCGGGTGTGTTGTGGATGCGCTCGCATGCGGCCTGTACCGCCGCGCAATGGGCGACGTGCTGCAGCAGGCCTTGATAGACGATGTCGCTCAGCAGGCCTCGGCGTAGCGCGTCGGCCAGGTCCGCGTTGATGGCGCGCAGCAGCGCATCCGAAACATTGGCCCGTTCGCCCAGCGCGCGTCCTTCGTCGGCGTCGACCCAGGGGCGGGCGGCAGCGGTCTCGTCTTCTGCGCGCAGCCGCGCCAGCAGCGCGTGCGCGAAACCGATGCAGCGGCGCGTCAGCGTTGCATGCAGCGCCGGTTCGGCCGCCAGCGCCGCCTGCGATTCGCGCGCCAGATTGCGCATCAGATAGAGCAGTTCGCCCCACTGCTTGCGCGCTTCCCACCAGCGGTCGTAGCAGATGTTGTTGCGAAAACCCAGGAACACCGAGAGCGCTAGGCCGAACAGCGAGAACGGCACTGCGTTCAGGTGCGTGCCCGCGAACCAGCCTCGCTGGTGCAGCCAGGCCACCGCGCAGGACAGCAGCAGGATGACGATCAACCGGCCCGCGATCAAGGGCACGATCGAGCCGCGCATGATGTAGAACAGGCCCAGGATGCCGGGACGAGGACGTACGATCATGATGTATGCGTGGCAGGTCGATTTATCGGTCGGCCGGGGCGCCTGCCTGGGCCGCTTTGCGGATGCGCACCGGAATCGACTTGTAGGAAGGCGTGCCGCACTCCTTGTCGATATAGTCCAGCGGAACCAGCACGTTGGCCTCGGGATAATAGGCCGCCACGGAGCCGCGGGCGATCTGGTATCGGATCGCAGTGATGTTCTCCAGACGCAGATTGCGGGTCGACGAGACCGTTTCGATGTCGATCAGGTCGCCGTGCTCGAGGCCGTGCGCAGCCAGATCTTGCGGGTGCATGAAGAGCACGTCGCGACGGCCGAACACGCCCCGGTACCGGTCGTCCAGGCCGTAGATGGTCGTGTTGTACTGGTCGTGGCTGCGGATCGTCACCAGCCGCAGCATATCGTCGGGCCAGGGTTCGTAGCGTTCGCGCACGCCCGGAAACACCGAAAACATGGCCTTGCCGGACGGCGTGTTCCATCTGCGCTCGGTAGGGGGCAGCGGCATGCGAAAGCCCCCAGGCACGCGAATGCGCCGGTTGTAGTCGTCGAAGCCCGGGATCGTGAGCTCGATCAGGTCGCGGATGCGGTCGTAGTCGGCCGCCAGCCCTGCCCAGTCCGTCGTGCTGTCGATCAGCGCCGCCCGGGCCATGCCGGCGACGATGGCCACTTCCGAACGCAGGTGCGTCGAGGCCGGCTTGAGCCGGCCAGCCGAGGCATGCACCATGGACATCGAATCTTCTACGGTGATCGATTGCGGTCCGTTCGCCTGAACGTCGATCTCGGTGCGACCCAGCACCGGCAAGAGAAAAGTCTCCTGGCCGACCAGCAGGTGCGAGCGGTTGAGTTTGGTGCCCAGATGCACGCTCAGACGCAGGTTTTTCATCGCCGCGAAGCAGAGCGCCGGGTCGGGCAAAGCCACGGCGAAATTGCCGCCCAGGCAGATCAAGGCCTTGGATTTTCCCTCGACCATGGCCTGCATGGCGTTGACTGCGTCATGGCCGTGATCTTGCGGCGGCGTGAAGCCGAACACCTGCTCCAGGCGCTTGAGGAAGTCCTCCGATGGCTTCTCGGTGATGCCAACCGTGCGGTTGCCCTGCACGTTGGAGTGACCTCGCAGCGGGCAGATGCCGGCGCCGGGTTTGCCGATATTGCCCCGCATGAGCAACAGGTCTGCGATCAGCCTCACATTGGCCGTGCCGGTGTTGTGCTGCGTGATGCCCATGCCGTACGTGACGATGGCTGCCCTGGATTTGGCATAGACTTGCGCCACGTGTTCCAGGTCGACGCGCGCCAGGCCGCTTTCCTGCTCGATGTCGGCCCAGCCGGTGGCTTGCAGATCGTCGGCCAGCGCCTCGAAGCCCTGCGTGTGCTCGGCGATGAAGTCGCGATCCAGAACGTTGCCGCGTTCGGCGTCGAGTTCCAGCAACGCCTTCATGATGCCTTTAAGCGCGGCCGCGTCGCCGCCGGCCCGTACCTGATAGTAGGTCGAGGCGATATTGGTCGAGCCGTAGGTCGCTATTTCCACGATGTTCTGAGGGTCGGCAAAGCGCTCCAGCGCCCGCTCGCGCATGGGGTTGAGCACGATGATGGGGACTTTGCGGCGCGCCACTTCGTGCAGCGTGCCCATCATGCGCGGATGGTTGGTACCCGGGTTGTGGCCGATGGAAAGCACGAAATCGGTCTGGTCGAAATCTTCCAACGCGACCGTGCCCTTGCCGATACCGATCGACTGAGGCAGGCCGACGCTGGTTGCCTCGTGGCACATGTTGGAGCAGTCGGGGAAATTGTTGGTGCCGAATTCGCGCGCGAAAAGCTGAAACAGATAAGCCGCTTCGTTGGAGGCGCGTCCGGACGTATAGAACTCGACTTCGTCCGGCGAGGCCAGGGCGCCCAGCGCCGCGCCGATGCGCGCGAAGGCCGCCTCCCATTCGATGGGAACGAATTTGTCTGTCGTCGCGTCATAGATCATCGGATGCGTCAGGCGGCCGAAATCCTCCAACTCGTAATCCGACAGCGCCAACAGCGACGATACCGTGTGCTGCGCGAAGAACTCGGGCGTCACGCGCTTGCTCGTCGCCTCCCAGGTGACGGCCTTGGCGCCGTTCTCGCAAAACTGGAAAGTGGAGCGGTGCTCTTTGTCGGGCCAGGCGCAGCCGGGGCAATCGAAACCCGCCGGCTGATTGGTGCGCAGAAGCACGACGGGCGCTTCGGTGAACTCCATCTGCTGCCGCACGGCCTGGGCTGTGGCCTTCAAGGCCCCCCAGCCGCCCGCCGGGCCGTCATAGGGGCGTATGCCGGGCACGTCGCGTTGTTCAGTCATGATCGGGTTCCTTGAGAGGCTTCAAGACACTGAGAGCAGGATGGCGCAGGTGACCCGGATCGGTCCAATCGTTTACTCGAAACTATTGATAACCTATATTTATCAAACTTTTTTGGCCGGAAGCGGGTTGAGAATCTCTTCCAGGTCCATCTGGCCTGCAATCTGCCAGGCGGCCTCGGACAAGGCGGTTTGTGCCTCGCGGCGCAGCCGCACCAGACACACATCCTCGGAATGCTCGGGCACGATCGGGTGAGCGGTCAGACCGGCGCCTTCGTATTGGGTCGGCAGTGCGCTCAGGGGCATGATGCTGAACGCACGCCCGCTCAGGCACTCGACAAGCAGCACGCGCAGGTCGTTGGTCTGCAGCACCACGCGCGGCGTTGCCTCGAGCTTCCTGAAAATCCCGTCCAGGGTCTGGCGGTTCTGCATGTCCCGGCTGAGCAGGCATAGCGGCAGTCCGGCGACCTCGCCCCAGTCGAGCTGATGCGGCAGGGCTGCCTGCTCGCTGGCGATCAGCACGTAGCGTTCGCAGAACAGGGGCAGCACATCATAGGCGTCGTCGTCGGCGATCGACCGGTCGTAGAGCATGCCGAGCTGAATCTCCTGCGACTTCAGGCGCTGGAGTATGTCGGGGGTGCTCAGCGAAGTGACCTCCAGCGTCAGCTGGGGCAGGATTTCGCGATATTGCGCGCTGAGCAGCGTGGCGGCATGGTTCGCCGTCGGAATCACGCCGATGGCCAGGTGACCGCGCGGCACGCTGCGGACCAGGTCGGCTTCCTGCTGCAGGCCTTCGAGCGAAGCGAGTACCTGGCGCACCCACTGGATGACCCTCTCGCCCTCGGGTGTGATGCCTTCGAACGTGCGGTTGCGCTTGACGATGGTGATGCCGAGCTCGCGTTCCAGTTCGCGTATCCCGTTGGACAGGGCCGGCTGCGAGACGTGGCAGCTCTCCGCCGCCCGCCTGAAATGCCGATGCTTGTCCAGCGCGATGAGATAGTTGAACTGGCGGATGAACATTCGGAGTCCTTCGCTGCGTGGCGGCCTAGACAGGCACGGCGCCGTCCGCCGAACATACCGCCGGCCAGGGCGCGATGTCCAATCGGGCGCATTCTTATGCGTGCGCGACGACGATTTCGGCCATGCCGGCGAGGGCGCAAAGCACGACCACCCAAAGCGGCGGGATTTTCCAACGCGTCAGCAGGAAGAAACCCACCGTCGCGATCGTGAAATCGACGCTCGAGCGAACTGCGCTGGTCCAGACCGGCGAATAGAGCGCGGCCGCAAGCAGGCCCACCACGGCGGCGTTCACGCCGGAGAGAATCGCAGCCATCGATGGGCGCGCGCGCAAAGCCTGCCAGAAAGGCAGCGTAGCCAGCACGAGCAGCAACCCGGGCAGAAAGATGCCTACGAGAGCCAGCAGCGCGCCGGCCCAATGACTCGGCACTTGAGTCATCCAGCCGAGAAAGGCGGCAAAGGTGAACAGCGGGCCCGGCACCGCCTGGGCAGCGCCGTACCCTGCCAGAAAATCGCCGGGTGCAACCCAACCCGTGGCGACGGTCTGCTGCTGCAAAAGCGGCAGCACCACATGCCCGCCGCCGAAGACGAGCGCTCCGGATCGGTAGAAGCCGTCGAAGACCTGGACGGCCTGGTTATTTGTGAGCTGCTCCAGAATCGGCAGCCCGAAGAGCAGGGCGCAGAAAAGCGCCAATGCGATCACGCCCACAATGCGCGGCACACGGAATTCATGGGCCGGCTGCGTCGTGCCGATCGTGCGTTCGGGCAGCTGCGCACGGCAATAGATCGAGCCCAGCACGGCGCCGCACGCAATCACGATGAGCTGCGCATAGACTGTGGTGAGGACGGCGAGGGCAGCCATGGCGGCAAGAGCGATTGCCGCGCGGCGGCGATCCGGGCAAAGGCGCCGCGCCATGTCCCAGACGGCCTGGGACACTACCGCAACCGCGACCAGCTTGAGGCCGTGAATCAGGCCGGCGCCGACCGGCCCGTCGAGATTCGGGGCGATAACGGCGAAAACGAGCAGGAGCAGGGCCGAAGGCAGCGTGAATCCGCACCAGGCCGCAAGCCCGCCCAGCCATCCGCCGCGGAGCAGTCCGATCGAAAAGCCGGTTTGGCTGCTCGCCGGGCCGGGCAGGAACTGGCACAACCCCACCAGGTCGGTAAACGCCGCGTCGTCCAGCCAGCGCCGCCGCTCGACGAATTCGCGCCGAAAATAGCCGATGTGAGCGACGGGGCCGCCGAAGCTGGTCAGCCCCAGCCTGAGAAAGATTGCAAAAACTTCGCAGGTGGCGCGGATTCTGGGCGAGAGCGTCGAGGGCATGATCAGGGCGAAAAGATTTCGGTGCGGGAGCGGCGACAACCCCGGGAGCATACGACGCGGGGCGCCGCCGCGCTATGATCGTCTCGTCCGGCAAAGGCCGGAGGGGGAAGTTGAAGACGACGAAGCAGTGCCAACAGCAAGCAAGGGAGACATGCCATGAAGAAGCATCTTGAAGCTGTATTGTTGTCGATCGCCGCGGCAGGCGTGCTGTCTGCTGCCGTGCCGGCCGGCGCGCAGACGGCCACCTCGGAGACCTGCCAGCCGATCACCAAACAGCAGGTCGCCGCCCTATTTACGCAGTGGAACGACGACCTGCGTACGGGCAATCCCGACAAGATCGCGGCCGATTACGCGCCGGACGCGGTGCTGCTGGCCACGGTGTCGAACAAGCCGCGGACCACGCCTGCCGAAATCCGCGATTATTTCGTCCATTTCATGGCGGGCAAGCCCAGCGGAACCATCGACCGCAGCTACATCCGAATCGGCTGCAATACCGCGCAGAACGTCGGTACCTACACCTTCAAGTTCGGCGACGGCAAGGTGGTGCACGCGCGCTACACCTACGTGTACCAATGGGAGAACGGCAAGTGGCTCATCGTCCACCACCATTCTTCCGCCATGCCGCAGAAGCATTGAATCAGCCTCTGAGCGCGCTCAGCACCTCGTCGAGCATTTTTTTGGCATCGCCGAACAGCATGCGGTTGTTGTCCTTGTAGAAAAGCGGGTTGTCGACGCCGGCGTAGCCCGAGGCCATGGAGCGTTTCATCACGATCGAGGTTCTGGATTTCCAGACCTCGAGCACCGGCATGCCCGCGATGGGGCTGGTCGGATCCTCGGCGGCGCTGGGGTTCACGATGTCGTTGGCGCCGATCACCATGGCCACATCGGTGTCGGGGAAGTCGGCGTTGATCTCGTCCATTTCCATCACGATGTCGTAGGGCACTTTGGCCTCGGCCAGCAGCACGTTCATGTGGCCGGGCATGCGGCCCGCCACCGGGTGGATGGCGAAGCGCACGTTCACGCCTTTTTCGCGCAGGGTCTTGGTGATCTCGAACACAGTGTGCTGAGCCTGCGCCACCGCCATGCCGTAGCCCGGCACGATGATCACGCTCTTGGCTTCGCGCAGCAGCTCGGCGGTTTCGGCAGCGCTGATGGGCGCCACCTCGCCTTGGGGCTGCGCCGCGGCGTCGGCCGCCGCGCCATCGCCTTTCTTGGCGGCGCCGGAGCCGAAGCCGCCAGCGATCACGCTGATGAAATTGCGGTTCATCGCGCTGCACATGATGTACGAGAGAATGGCGCCCGACGAGCCTACCAGCGCGCCGGTGACGATCAGCAGGTCGTTGTTGAGCATGAAACCCGTGGCCGCTGCGGCCCAGCCCGAGTAGCTGTTGAGCATGGAGATCACCACGGGCATGTCGGCGCCGCCGATTGCCATGACCATATGCACGCCGAAGAGCAGGGCGATCACGGTCATGACGACGAGCGCCGTCATGCCGGCGCCGCCGTCGTGCGCGTGCATGAACCGGCCGCCGAACCAGATCACCACCAGGAGCGCGACCAGGTTGAGCCAGTGGCGGGCGGGCAGCAACAGAGGTTTGCCGCCGATTTTTCCGCTGAGCTTGCCGAAGGCGATGAGCGAACCCGAGAAGGTGACCGCGCCGATCAGGATGCCGACGTAGATTTCCACCAGATGGATGGTTTCTTCCGTGCCCTGGAACTGCACCGAAGGATCCACGTAGCTGGCAAAGCCCACCAGGCAGGCTGCCAGGCCCACCAGGCTGTGCATGAGCGCGACCAGCTCGGGCATCTGGGTCATTTTGACGGTCTTGGCCGCGTACAGGCCGATGCCTGCGCCGACCGCCAGGGCCGCGACGATCCAGGCGATGCCTGCGGCGCCCACGCGCGGCCCGAAGATCGTGGCCAGCACGGCCAGCGCCATGCCCACCATGCCGAGCAGATTGCCCCGGCGCGAGGTTTCGGGATTGGACAGGCCGCCCAGGCTGAGGATGAAGAGAATGGCGGCGCCGAGATAGGCTGCCGTGGCGAGGCTTTGGGTCATGATGCGGTTTCCTCTTCTTCTTATTTACGGAACATGGCCAGCATGCGGCGCGTGACGGCGAAGCCGCCGAACATATTGATGCCGGTGAGCGCGATGGCGGCGATCGCCAGCCAGCGAATCAGCACTTCGGGCCGGCCCCCTGCCGCGGCGACCGACGCGGCAACTTCAGGCGGCGCGATCTGTACCAGAGCGCCGATGGCGATGATGCTGGAGATGGCGTTGGTGACGCTCATGAGCGGCGTGTGCAGCGCGGGCGTGACGTTCCACACCACCATGTAGCCGATGAAGCAGGCCAGCACGAACACGGTGAAGTGGCCGAGGAAGGCTGAGGGGGCATAAGCCCCGATGAACCAGAACACCACCGCGGCGACGGCGAACAGGATCGCCATCGTCCTGGCAGGCATCGGCGCACCGCCGCCATGGCCATGGCCGTTCTTTTTTTCCGCTGCGGGGGCGGCGGCAGGCTTGGGCGCGGGCGCTGCCGCGGGCTTGAGCGGCGGCGCGGGCCAGGTGACGGCACCGTCCTTGATCACCGTCAGGCCGCGCAGGGCGTCGTCTTCCATGTTGACGACGGCCATGCCGTCCTTGGCTTTGCACAATTCTTCCGCCAGGCGCAGCAGGTTGGTGGCGTATAGCGTGGAGGACTGTTTGGCCAGACGCGAGACCAGGTCGGTATAGCCGATGATGGTCACGCCGTGGCGTACTACGGCTTCGCCCGGCACGGTCAGCTCGCAGTTGCCGCCCTGTTCGCCGGCCATGTCCACGATCACGCTGCCCGGCTTCATGGACTGGACCATCTCGGCGGTAATGAGCTTGGGCGCCGGCTTGCCGGGAATCAGCGCGGTGGTGATGATGATGTCTGCATCCTTGGCCTGCTGCGCGTACATGGCGCGCTGCGCGGCCTGGAAGCCTTCGCTCATGACCTTGGCATAACCGCCGCCGCCCGAGCCTTCTTCTTCGTAGTCGACCTTGACGAACTCGCCGCCCAGGGACTTGACCTGGTCGGCGACCTCGGCGCGCGTATCGTTGGCGCGCACGACGGCGCCCAGGCCGGCGGCGGTGCCGATGGCCGCCAGGCCCGCCACGCCGGCGCCGGCGATGAACACTTTGGCGGGCGGCACCTTGCCTGCCGCCGTGATCTGTCCGTTGAAGTAGCGGCCGAAGGCGTTGGCGGCCTCGATGACGGCGCGGTAGCCGCTGACGCCGGCCATGGAGGTCAGCGCGTCCATCTTCTGCGCGCGGCTCAAGGTGCGCGGCAGGCAGTCGATGGCAAGCACCGTGGCCTTTTTCGCAGCGAGCTGCTGCATCAGGTCGGGATTCTGCGCCGGCCAGATGAAGCCGACCAAAATGCCGCCTTCGCGCATCAGCGCCACCTCTTGCGCGCTGGGCGGCCGCGCCTTGAAGACCAGGTCGGACGTGGCCCACAGGGTTGCGGCACTGTCCACGATATCGGCCCCGGCGGCGCGATAGGCGTCGTCGCTGAAATTGGCGGCATCGCCCGCGCCGGATTCGACGGCGACCGAAAAACCCAGCTTGACGAGCTTTTCGACGACATCGGGTACGGTGGCCACGCGCTTTTCGCCGGGAAAGGTTTCCCGCGGGACGCCGATGCGTTGGGTGCCATTGCGCGGTGCGTCGCCGTGCCGGGCGTCATCACTCGGGGCTGGCGAGGTGGAACTGGTTTGCATGAGATCTCCTGGGAGGCGTAATTGTTATACGAAGCCTTATTACCGCGCTACGAGGCCTTATAACGCAACGGCCCGCAAGTGCGCCACTTTGGCGTGCTTGCGGGCCGCGGCACGGCGGGTATCTTGCGCGCTAGAACACGGGATGTCCGCCGATCAGGCTGGGCAGCCAGGTGGAGAACGACGGCACGTAGGTGACGATATTGATCGCGCTGAAGATGGCCAGGTAATACGGCCAGGCTATCTTGGTCGTTTCCCCGATCGACACCTCGCCGATGGCGCAGCCGACGAACTGCACCGAGCCGATGGGCGGGTGCACCAGGCCGAGCGAGCAGTTCAGCAGAAGCATGATGCCGAATTGCACGGGGCCCACGCCATAGTGCATGGCCATCGGCAAAAATAGCGGCGTGGTGATCAGGATATGCGCCGCCATGTCGACGAAGGTGCCCAGGAACACCTGGATGACGTTGATGTACAGCAGCATCAGCCAGGGTATGGTCGTGGCGTCGCGCAGCATGTGCTCGATGGTGTCGGGAATCTCCAGGTAGGCCATCTGGAAGCGCAGCATGTTCGACACGCCGATCAGCAGCAGCACCACGCCGGTGGTCTTGACCGCGCGGGCCAGCGCCGTGAACAGTTTTTCGAACGTCATGCTGCGATAGACGATCGTGGTCAGCACCAGCGAGTAGCCCACCGCGATGGCGGCTGCCTCGGTCGCCGTGGCGACGCCTTTTGCCACGCAGCCCAGGATAATGAGGATGACGAACAGGCCCGGCAGCGCGCCGACGAAGGAGCGCGCCACGGCATACCAGCCGGGGAACTTCGTGACCGCGGTCGTGCCGTCGGCATGCTTGGGAAAGCCGAACTTTACGGCCTGCCAATAGGCGGCCACCAGCACCAGGCCCAGTACCCAGAGCACCGGGATCAGCCCCGAGAACAGCAGATCGCCGATGGACACGCCGTTGACCGAATGACCATGCACGGTGCCCGCAATGCCCTGCGCCGCGAGCGCGTAGATGATCATATTGGTCGAGGTGGGCATGAGCGCCCCGGCCAGCGACGAGTGCGTGGTGACGTTGACGGCGTAGGCCGCGCTGTAGCCTTCGCGCTTCATGAGCGGAATGACCACGCCGCCCATGGCCGAGGTATCGGCCGTGGGCGAGCCGGAAACGCCGCCGAACAGCGTGCAGGCCACGGCGTTGGCCAGACCCAGGCCGCCGCGGAAGTGGCCCACGGCGTTCTGAGCAAAGCGCAGAATGCGGTCGGCGATGCCGCCGTGCAGCATCAACTCGCCCGACAGGATGAAAAAGGGCACCGCGAGGAAGGAGAACGCGTTGATGCCGGACACCATGGACTGCATGGCCGTGGCGACGGGCAGACCTTCGTAGAAATAGGTCAGCACGCAGGACAGGCCCAGCGCGAACGAGACCGGAACCCCGAACGCCAGGAGGGCAAGAAAGCTTACGGTGAGAAGGGCGAGTTCCATGGATTCTTAGTCTTGTTTGTGGAAGAACATGTCCAGCAGGTGTTCCAGGCAGAACAGCACGATGCAGACGAAGGCCACGGCGGGAATGATGTAGCGTATGCCTTCGGACAGGCCGATGATGGGTATCGTGTCGCCCAGGGTGATCTGGGCCATCTGCACGCAACCGCTCAGGGCCGCCAGCGCAAAGACGATCAGGCACAGCTGCTGGAAGGCCTCCATGGCCAGCTTGCCTTTGGGCGGCAGGCGTTCGACCAGCGAGTCCAGCCCGATGTGGCCGCCGTCGCGCACGCGCAGCGCGGCGCCGAAGAAAGCAATGACCAGAACCATCAGCAAGGCGATGGGCTCGACGAAGTCGGCGGCACTATCGAAGATGTAGCGCATGATCACGCCGTAGAGCACGATCACGCACAGAATGACGAGGCTGATGGCCGAGACCCAGCTCATCGCGCCGGCGATGAATTTGTTGGGCAATTTCATGAAATTCATGATGGGCATCCCTAGCAGCGCCGGCGGCTGGGCCGCCGGCGCGATGGGTGATTCAGGCAGGGATCTTAGTGGACGGCTTCGATGTCGTCGACGATCTTTTTCATCGCCGGCGTCGACTCGTACTTGGCCCACACGGGCTGCATGGCCTTGACGAAAGCGGCACGATCGACTTCCTTGGCCGGGATCACCGTGGCGCCGTGCGCGAGGACGTACTGCTTGGCCTTCTCTTCCTGGGCGGTCCAGAGCTTCACGTAGTCGTCCTGGGACGCCTTGGCGGCCTTCTTGATGGCGGCTTGCTCTTCAGGCTTGAGCTTGTCCCAGATCTTCTTGGAGAAGAGCAGGACTTCCGGAACCATGGCGTGCTGGGTTTCCGAGTAGACCGTCGCGACTTCGTAGTGCTTGGTCTCGGCGTAGGACGAGTAGTTGTTCTCGGCCGCGTCGATCAGGCCGGTCTTCAGGCCGGTGTACACCTCGGCGAAGTCCATCGGCGTCGGGCTGCCGCCCATGGCCTTGATTTCGTCGGACATCAGATCGGAAGGCTGCACGCGCACCTTGACGCCCTTCATGTCTTCCGGCGAACGGATGGGCTTCTTGGCGTACATCGAACGGGTGCCGCTTTCGTAGAAAGTCAGAGCGACCATGCCCTTTTCCTGGAACAGGTCGAGCAGCTTCTGGCCTTCAGGACCGTACATGACCTTGCGGAAATGATCGACGTCGCGGAACAGGAAGGGCAGCGACGGGATCACCGATTCGGGCACGATGTTGTTCAGGGGGGCGGTGCTGACCCAGGCCATGTCGAGCGCGCCGGCGCGGACCTGGTTGATGGTGTCGTTCTCCGAACCCAGCATGCTGTTGCCGAAAACCTTGATCGTGTCCTTGCCGCCGGTTTCCTTGGACAGCTGCTCGCCCATGTACTTGAGCGCCAGTACGGTCGGGTAAGTGTCGTTGTGCACGTTGGCCACGCGGAAGGTGCGCGCCTGGACGTTGGCGGCGCCGAATGCGAGCAGAGTCGACGCTAGCAGCAGCGATATGCGGGGCAGGGCTTGTTTGACTTGCATGGTGTCTCCTTGGGGTGGTGGTGCTTTGTGAACGCTTATCCGACGTAAGTTGGCTCTTGCAGGCCGCGGATGCCGGGGCGTAGGGCGTACACCGCGCCGTCCTGCGCGTCGGGCGAGCAGGACGGTGGGCGGATCGTGGTGATGAAAAGCGTATCGAGGTCGGCGCCGCCGAAAGCGCACATGGCCGGCTTGGCCACGGGCAGCGCGATGCTGCGGTCCAGTCGGCCCGCAGGCGTGTAGCGGTAGAGCATGCCGGCGTCGTTGCCGCAGATCCAGTAGCAGCCGTCGGCGTCGACCGCTGCGCCGTCGGGACGGCCGGCGGGCAGCTTTTCGACAAAGACCCGCCGGCGCTCGGGCCGGCCGGCATCGACGTCGTAGTCGCAGGCCCAGACGATCTGGCGCGAGGGGTGGGAATCGGACAGGTACATGGTGCGCCCGTCGGGGCTGAAGCCCATGCCGTTGGGCGTGATGAACTCGCCGATGGCCGATGCGCGAAGCTCGCCTTGGGCGTAGCGGTAGAGGCGTCCTGCTGACCGAGCCAGCGACATGTCCTGCACCATGGTGCCGGCCCAGAAGCGGCCTTGCCGGTCGCAGCGACCGTCGTTAAAGCGCATACCCGGTTCGGCATGCTCCACGGCGGCCGCCAGGATCGGGTCGGCCGATTCGCCGGCGTCGGGCAGGCGGTCGAGCACGCCGATACCTCGTTCCATGGCCAGCAGCAGGCCGCCGGCGCGGCGCATGGCCAGACAACCGGCTTGTTCGGGCAAAGCCCAGCTCGCGGCCTTGCCGTCCGACGGATTCCAGCGCCACAGCATGCGCGCGGGGATGTCTGTCCAGTAGAGGGCTTGTTCGGCGGGATGCCAGACGGGGCTCTCGCCCACGCCGCACAGCATGGCGCCGATGCGTTCGATTTCCATGGGGGGATCAGTCGTTGAAAGGACCCGCTTTGACGAAACCGCCGCCCTGATATCGATTGGCGGGATCGGTCGGATCGGGTTCGGGCTGAGTTTCGACCTTGGCGCGGAACTGCTCGGAGCTGTCCTTGGGAGCGAAGCCCAGGTGCGTGGCACGGTTGTTGTCCCACCAGCTGTCGCGGTTGTCCGAAGCGCCGTAGACGATGGTGTGGCCGACGTTGGGCGTGAACAGCCCGCGCACGACGAGCTGCTCGAGATCGTCGTAGCTCAGCCAGGTGACCAGCATGCGGCGGTCTTTCGCTTCGGGAAAGGACGAGCCGATGCGTATGCACACGGTCTCGATGCCGTAGCGGTCGAAGTAGAAGCGCGAGAGGTTCTCGCCGAATACCTTGCTCAGCCCGTAGTAGCCGTCGGGGCGCGGCAGCACGTCCGCATCGATGACCTGGTTCTGGCGGTAGAAGCCGATGGTGTGGTTTGAGCTGGCGAAGATGACGCGGCGCACGCCGTGGCGGCGCGCGGCTTCGTACACGTTGTAGACGCCCTGGATATTGGCGGGCAGGATTTCCTCGAACGGACGTTCGACGGAGACGCCGCCCAAGTGGACGATGGCGTCGCAGCCTTGCACCAGCGTATCGACCGCGCCGTTGTCGGCCAGATCGCAGACCACGACCTCCTCGCCTGCTTGCGCGGAGTCCATGGCGCCGATGTCGGAAACGCGCAGCACATCCGCATAGGCCTTGAGACGAGGACGCAGGACTTTGCCCAGTCCGCCGGCAGCGCCGGTCAGCAGCAGCCTGCGGGCGCGGCCCTGGGGTAGGGGAGTCGGTGAAGTCGGCATGATCTTCGTCGGGTTCCGATCAGAGTTCTTGCGAGCCGAGTTGCTCGATGAGGGCGCGCAGGGCCTGGACTTCGTCGGGCTTGAGGTCGCTCAGGGGCGGGCGCACAGGGCCGGCGCTGTGGCCGACGACGGTCGCGCCTGCCTTGACGATGCTGACCGCATAGCCGGCGCTCTTGTTGCGGATGTCCAGGTAGGGCATGAAGAAGTTCTTGAGCAGTTCGTGCTGGGTCTTCATGTCGTCGTCGCGCACGGCTTCATAGAACTTCATCGCGGTCTTGGGAATGAAGTTGAAGACGGCCGAGGAATAGACCGGGGTGCCCAGCGCCTTGTAGGCCGCGGCATAGACTTCGGCGGTGGGCAGGCCGCCCAGGTAGCTGAAGCGGTCGCCCATTTTCTGGTAGACCGAGACCATGTATTCGATGTCGCCCACGCCGTCTTTGAAGCCGACGAGATTGGGGCAGCGCTCGGCCAGGCGGGCCAGGGTGTCGGGCTTGTACTTGGCCTGGGCGCGGTTGTAGACGATGACGCCGAAGTTGACGCTCTTGCAGATGGCCTCGACGTGCGCCGCCAGGCCTTCCTGGCTCGCTTCGGTGAGGTAGTGCGGCATCAGCAGAATGCCGTGCGCGCCGGCCTTTTCGGCGGCTTGCGCGTAAGCGATGGTCTGCCGGGTGGAGCCGCCGGCGCCGGCGCGGTTGGGTACCGTGCCGCGGCACACGTCCACGGCGGTCTTGATGATGTCGGGATATTCCTCAGGCGAGAGGGAGAAGAATTCGCCCGTGCCGCCGGCGGCGAACAGCGCGCTGGCGCCGTAGGGGGCGAGCCACTCCAGGCGCTTTGCGTAGCCCTTCTGATCGAACTCGAGATTGGTGCCGAAATCGGTCAGCGGGAACGAAAGCAGGCCGTCGCTGACGATGGTCTTGAGTTCCTGGGGGGTGTAGCTCATGGCGTGTCCTTGATAGAAAGCGGATGTGTGCGTAGGGGAATGGCGGTCTGGCCTGGCTTGCGTCAGGTCACCGGCGCGGGATTGAACAGCGTGAGCGAGTTGTGCAGCTTCCAGTGCTCTGCCCAGGTTTTCTTGCGGCCGCTGGCGACGTCCAGCATGAACTGGAACAGCTCCCAGCCCACGTCGGCGATGGTTTTCTCGCCGGTGGCGATAGTGCCGGCGTTGATGTCCATCAGATCGTGCCAGCGCTTGGCCAGATCGTCGCGGGTGGCGACCTTGATGACGGGCACGGCTGCCAGGCCGTAGGGTGTGCCGCGGCCGGTGGTGAAGACGTGCAGATTCATGCCGGCGGCCAGCTGCAGCGTGCCGCAGATGAAATCGCTGGCGGGGGTGGCGGCGTAGATCAGGCCTTTTCGCGTGAGCTTTTCGCCCGGCGAGAGCACGCCCGAGATGGGAGAGCTGCCCGACTTGACGATCGAACCCATGGCTTTTTCGACAATGTTGGACAGCCCGCCTTTTTTGTTGCCCGGCGTGGTGTTGGCGCTGCGGTCGACCTGGCCTCGTTTGAGATAGGCGTCGTACCAGGCCATTTCGCGGATCATGTCCTGCGCGACGTCGGACGTCGCCGCGCGCGATGTGAGCTGGTCGATGCCGTCGCGCACTTCGGTGACTTCGGAGAACATGACCGTGGCGCCGGCGCGCACCAGCAAGTCGGTGCAAAAGCCCACCGCCGGGTTGGCGGTGACGCCGCTGAAAGCATCGCTGCCGCCGCACTGCACGCCCACCACCAGTTCGCTGGCGGGCACCGTGACGCGCTGGCGCGCGTTCAGGCGCGCCAGGTGCGTTTCGGCCTGGCGCATGATGCTGTCTATCATCGACATGAAACCCACGTGCGCGGCATCTTGCAGGCACACGACGTCCAGCGCTGAACCGGCTTCGCGTTCGTCGGCGATGGCGATGCTGCCCGGAGGCAGCAGACGCTCGGGCTGCAGTTTTTCGCAGCCCAGGCTGACCACCATCACTTCGCCGCCGAAATTGGGGTTCATGCTGATGTTGCGCAGGGTGCGTATGGGCACGATGGCGTCGGGCGCATCGATGGCCACGCCGCAGCCGTAGGTGTGTTCCAGCGCGACCACATCGTCGACGTTGGGGTACTTGGGCAGCAGTTCGGATTTGATGCGTTGCACCGCGAATTCGGTCACGCCGGCTACGCACTGCACGGTTTGCGTAATGGCCAGGATGTTGCGGGTCCCCACCGAGCCGTCGGCGTTGCGATAGCCCTCGAAGGTGTAACCCTCGAGCGCCGGCTGGGCCGCGGGCTTGACCGTGGCGATGGGCAGACCTTCGAGTTCGCGCGCCGGCGGCATGCGCAGCAGCCCTTCATGCACCCAGCTGCCGGCGGGAATGGTCTTGAGCGCATAACCGATGGGCACGTTGTAGCGCCGGATGGCGTCGCCTTCGGCGAAGTCGACCAGGGCCACCTTGTGCGCCTGAGGCACTTTGTCCGTCAGCGTGATGCCGCCGTCGATCTGGGTGCCCGCGGGCAGGCCGCCATCGTTGGCGACGATGGCGACGTTGTCCAGCTCGTGCATCTTGATGAGCAAGGGCTTGGCGGCGATGGTCTCGGTCATGAGGCTTGCGTTCCGGGCAGGTGATTAGTGAATGGTGATGTGGCCGGCCTCGATCACGCTTTTCCAGCGCGCCGAGTCCTGCTGCATGAACGTGGTGAACTGGTCGGGCGTATCGGCGATGAGGTCGTAGCCCACCGATGTGAAGGGCGTCTTGACTTTGGGATCGTTCAAGGCCTTGACGAAGGCGGCGGCCACTTCGTCGCGCAGGCCCTTGGGCATGCCCTTGGGCGCGACGACGGCTTGCCAGGACGTGACGACCATGTTCTTGACGCCGGCTTCGGCCATGGTGGGGACGTCGGGCAGCAGGGGCGCGCGCGCGGCGCTGGTGATGCCCAGGGCGTGCATGCGTCCGGCCTGGATGTACGGCAGTACGGTGTTCAAATTCTGGAACGAAGCGTCGACCTGCCCGCCCATGAGATCGGTCTGGGCCGGCCCGCCGCCCTGATAGGGGACGTGGATGCCGGTCGTGCCGCTGCGCTGCCAGAACAGGGCGGCCGAGAGGTGGTCGCTCGACCCCACGCCCGACGAGGCGAAGGTCACCCGGTTCGGGTGGGCTTTTTCGTAGGCGACGATGTCGGCCACACTCTTGAACTTCGAGTTGCCGGGCACGACCAGCACGTTGGGCGAAGATACGGCGACCGTGATCGGCGTGAAGTCTTTCAGAGGATCGAAAGGCAGGTTCTTCATCAGGTGCGGCACGATCACCAGCGGGCCGAGCGAGGTCACCAGGAAGGTGTAGCCGTCGGGCTTGGCGCGCGCGACGAAGCCTGCGCCGATGGTGCCGGTGGCTCCTGCGCGGTTTTCGACAATGAAGTTCTGATGGAGCTTTTGCCCCATGTCGGCCGCCAGCGCGCGTGCCACTTGGTCGGTGGAGCCGCCGGGCGGGAAGGGGACGATGAGCGTGACGGGCCTATCGGGCCAAGCGGCGGCATGCGCGCTCAGGCTCACCACACCCAGGATCAGGGCTAGCAGCGTTTTCTTCATTTTTGTCTCCATCAAAATGATACCGTTATCATTTTTAAGCGAATTACATCGCTTTTTTAGTTTTACAGGGGAAAACCCTGGCCTTTCTTGAAATATGTCGCGCTGGAATTTTTAGAATGATATCGTTATCAAATTCCAAGTCAATATAATTCAAGCAAGGGAAAACCCCAATCTTGAAGCAGAAACCCGCAACTCTACGCGACGTCTCCCGGGCGGCCGGCGTGTCTTTGATCACGGCGTCGCGCGCCCTGAGCAATCCGGACATCGTGTCCGCCAAGTCCCGGGAAAAAGTCCAGCAGGCCGTCGAGGCGACGGGCTACATCCCCAATATGCTTGCTGGCGGCCTGAAGTCCAAGCGCAGTTTGACGATAGCCGGCGTGTTCCCCGCGCTGGCCGTGACGGAATTCCTGCCGATCATGCAGGCCCTGTCGTCGACACTCGCTCGCGAAGGCTATCAACTGCTCCTGGGTGAAACCGGATACGACCCCGCGCGAGAAGCGGCGGTGCTCGACACCATGATCAGTCGCCAGCCCGACGGCATCGTGGTGGTGGGCCTGGTGCAGACCCAGCGCGCCCGCGACAGGCTGCGCCGCAGCGGCCTGCCCGTGGTGGAGCTATGGGAGCTGAGCGATCGGCCCGTGGATATGTCCGTGGGTTTTTCCCATTTGAAGGTCGGCAGCACGCTGGGAGGATATTTCCTCTCCAAGGGCTGGAAGCATGTCGGCGCGGTGACCGGGGCCGACCCTCGGGCCAGGCTGCGTACCGACGGCTTCAGAACCACGTATGGCGGCGACGTACCGATCGCCGTGGTGCAGCCGCCGAGCAATCTGGAGCGCGGGCGGCGGGCGCTGACCGAGCTGCTGGAAAAATCTCCCAAGCTGGAAGCGGTGTGCTGCACGTCGGACATGCTGGCCAACGGTGTGCTGACGGAGGCGCGGGCGCGTGGAATGCGCGTACCGGAAGATCTGGCGGTGTGCGGGTTCGGCAACACCGACTTCAGCGAGTACACGGTCCCTTCGATCACGACGGTGCACGTGGACGGTTCGGGTATGGGGCGGCTGGCCGCCCAGCTCATCATGGATCGATGCCGCGGCAAAGTGGAGGAGCAGTCGATCATCGATGTCGGTTTTCGCCTGATCGAACGCGAGTCGACGGGCGCCGCCACATCCGGCCGGTCGAGCTAGGGTTCGACGATAAGACATCGGCCGCGAATGCGCTGTCGTCGCGCGGCTGCCGTCGACGGGTCGCAGACGCAGATCAGGCGAACCGCACCGAGCGATTGCGCCCCTCGCGCTTGGCGGCATAGAGCGCGGCGTCCGCGTCGTTGACCAGCGATACGCAGTCGTCGTTTTGCGCGCGTGCCGCCGCGGCGCCGCAGCTGGCCGTCACTGCAATGCGCACGCCGTCGACCTCTACCGGATCGGCGCCGATGGTGAGCCGCACCTTCTCGGCGACGATCATGGCTTCGTCGAGCGTGGTGGCGGGCAGCAGCAGCGCGAATTCCTCGCCGCCGAAGCGTCCGAAAGTGTATTCCGGGCAGATTACGGCCGATACCCGCTGCGCTGTGGCGCGCAGCACGGCATCGCCCGCCACATGGCCGAACTCGTCGTTGATTTTCTTGAAGTGGTCCAGGTCGAACAGCAACATCGACAGTTCGCCGCCTTGGCGCTGCCAGCGCTTGAACTCGTCGCGCATCCGCGCTTCGAAGTAGCGCCGGTTGGTAATGCCGGTCAAACCGTCGTGATTCGCGTATTCACGCAGTTTGGCAAGCGCCTCTTCGCGCTCGCGCTGCACGATGCTCACGTCTGTCGCGTCGGTGATCGTCACGCACACCGCCACCACTTCGCGGCCGCGCGTCAGCGGCATGAACGTGCAGTTTTGCTGCATGTAGTCGATTCCGCCGGTAATCGGCCGGTCGTGCTCGAAACGGAAAAGGTAGGGCCGCTGTTCCCATGAGCTGAACGCGAAGCTGCCGAGCACAAAAACGCTTTTCACCTTGCGCGTCAACCACTCGCGGGGCAGATCGGGGAAACTGTCGAAGAGCGATCGCCCGATGACCTGCTGTGCGGACAGCCCGCTGTGCTCGTGCATGAAGCGGTTCCACATCTGCACGTTCAGATCGCGGTCGACGACGAAGATGCCCAGGCCTACTCGTTCCACTACCAACTCGGACAGCGACGGATCCAATGCCTGTCCTGCCGTATCGTTCATGTCTCGCCCAGCAGCGCGTCCAGCGCGTCGCGCACGATGCGGATCGACTCCTGTGCCATGAGCATGACCAGGTGCACGCGGAAATTCCGGTCTTCGAGCGAGAAATTGACTTCGAGCAGCAGCGCCATGTCCCAGGTCAGCACGTCGGGCCGAAATACTTCATCGAGGGACATGCCACCGCCGATCAGACCCGGCGGCGAGAACACGGGCGTCGTGCCGAGCTGGTCGAGGATCGACGACACGCAGGCGCCCGTGACCACGTTGGCGATGTCGAACACCAGTTCGTTTTCGCCCATCGTTTCGTGCGAGGACTCTCCATCCAGGCTTTGCGCAAGCATCGCGAGATCGGCGATCTCGCCGCTGCGGCAGATGACGAGTGCCTCGCCCTTGATGCCGGAGCGAAAGCTTTGCCGCACCGCGGTGACGGCGCCGTCCAGGCCCGTCATCTCGCGCAGCGCGTGCGCAGCCTCGCCGATCGCAACGCTGCGCACGCGCGGTACTGACAGTTCGATGAACGCGTCAAGCAGTTCGGACAGCCCTTTCGCCGCAGTCCCCATCGCGAGATTGGAGATTTCCTGCAGCGCGTCGCGCTGCATCTCGGTGAAAAAAGACTCAGTCATACAGCCCGTGTTCCTTGAGAACCGGCAGCAGCGTCTCGGGCATGACGGGCTTTGCGATGAACTCCAATGCGCCGAGCGCAAGCACGCGCTCGCGCGCGATCGGCTGTACGTCGGCTGACACGACGATGACGGACGAATTCAGGTCTTCTTGCTGCATGGCTTCGAGCACCTGGAATCCGGTCATGTCGGGCATGGTGAGATCCAGAAACATGACCGAGGCCTTGCCCGCCCGGCAGGCATCGAGCGCCTCGCGCCCGTTGGTCGCATAGGTAATTTCTATATCCCAGCCCGACGGCAACGCTTTGGTCATGACTTTGCGGGCCAGCAACGAATCATCAGCAATAACAACGGGCAAAGGCATAGTCGGGTGGATATTCGGGAGGTTTGCGGTGTCGAAAAACGCCAGCCTGAGCGAGGCTCATGAAGTGGGCCGCAGGCTCGGGCGCGGCGGGAGGTATCCGGCAAGTGCAACAGCCGCCAGGGCAAGAAATGACGTATCGATCGCGCTCCAGGCTGTGCGGGGCATTTTCAGTTGCAGCAACGGCTTATTGGTCGCGTAATTTTCGAAGCAAATGCAAGAAATTGCAATCTGCTTATAAGCAAAAAAGAGGAATCGAACGCTTGTTAGCAATCAAAGTTTTATTCCGCGCGCCTGATCCCGCATCAACAGCGCCACCATGCGCTCGCGCGCCGCGAGATACTCCCTGTCGTGCAGACCGCTGCGCTGGGCGTATTGAACGAGATCGGCGCGCAGAAAGCGCTCTTCCGGAGACGAGGCGGGCTTGTTCAGCATACCGGCGTACATTTCTTCCAGCATGGCCGCCTTGGCGGCGAAGTCCGGGATTTCCTTGTGAATCACGTGCAAGCCTTCTTCCCAGATCAGCGCGTCGGCCAGGCGGGACAGCGCATCACTCTCGCTTGGCGCAAGAGGCGCCGCGTAATGCCACTCGCCGAGCCATTGCGGAAACATCGAAGCGGGCATCGGCTTGGCAATGGCGAATCCTTGAACATAGTTGGGCCCTAACTGCGCCACCGCGTCCAACAGCGCGGCATCTTCCACGCCCTCGACGATGACCTGCTTGCCCAGGCTGTGTCCGAGCCGGGTCAGCTGGTAGACAAAGCGCAGGGTGTTGTAGGGGTCTTTGTCGGCCTGGCTGATGATGCTGCGGTCGATCTTGATGAAATCGAAAGGCATTTCACGCAGGCGCGTCAGCGTGCTGTAGCCCGATCCCAGATCGTCTTCCGCCAGGCAGACGCCCAGTTGCTTATAGGCTTCCAGGGCGCCCAGCAGGTCGATGCTGGGCGAGATCTCCTCGGTTTCCAGCAATTCCAGGGTAAGCGTGCCGGGCGGGCAGCCGTGCAGGCTCAAGGCCTGCTTCGCGGCTTCGACATAGCGCGGGTTGCCCAGGGCGGAGGTGGGCAGGTTGAGCGTGATATCCAGTTGGATTTTGTTCTGCGCGATCCACTCGGCGCGTTGCCGCAGCGCCTGGTTCAGGCCCTGCTCGAAAATGATGTAGAAATCTTCGGACGACAGGGCCGGGAAGAAGTCGCCGGGCGCGAGGACTCTGTCGCCGTCGCACAGCCGGGCAAGCGCCTCGACTTTTTTGACTTGCCGGGTGTGCGGATTGACGATGGGCTGGTAATACATCTGCAGCCCTCCGTTGCGCAGCAGGTCCTGCCAGCGCTTTCGGGTCGAATGGGGGATCGAGATGGCCGAGCCCTTGAAGGCTTCGAGCTTGCTGATGCCGAAGGTGAGCAGGGTCTTGATCTGGATGAAGAAGGCATCTTGCTCGAGCGAGGAAAAGCCGCCGGGCAGCGCGCTGTAGATGACGAGCACGGCCGTGGGGTCGCGGCCGTTGATCGGCACCAGCGGCAGGTTGATGTTGGACCGGTAGCCCGCCTGCATGGCCGATTCCCGCCAGGCCGCGACTTTCGGGTCGGTGGTGTAGTTCAGGCAGCGTTCGATGTGGCCGCTTTTCCAGGCCGACACCGTAGAGCCCGGCTGCATGGGCTCCTTGCCTTCCTGGATCCATTTTTTTTGCAGGGCTTCCCCGCGCGCGAGCAGGTTGGCCACTTCCGCTCCGGCCAGGGCCTCGGCCCTGAGAATGCCGTGCGCATCCGGGCGCATGAAGACGCATCCGGCAATGCCGTCCAGTTCGATCAGCAGATCGGCGGTCTTGGTGATGAGGTCGGTGTAGTTCTCGGCGTTCCAGCACAGGTCGCTGATCTTGAGCAGAATCTTGTGGCGCGCAAGCTGCAGAGATTGCGCGGCGGCCATCTGCCATGCCAGGTCGCGAATCAGGCGCCGGGCCAGCACTGCCAGCGCTGCGCCGTGCCGCGCGGCGTCCACGTGTTCGCGCAAAATGGTGTAGAGGATGTCGTAGCTGGTGATGACCTGTTCGCTCGACAGGCCGGTGACGGCATGAATGCGACCGGTCTTGAGTGCCATATCCTCGTGCTGCTCGTCGGTCAGGTCGGGTGAGCACAGTTCCGTCAGATTTCGCACCTGCTGCCGCTTCAGATGCCGCCGTTCGTCGGGAGACAGGCAATTGATCAGATGCTTGTGACCCGGCAATACGACGATCTGATCGTAGAACTGATCGACGATGCTATCGATGACTGAAGGAATGTCTCGCGACAAGGCCGCCATGTCGGCGTTTACCGACGGGCCGTAGCGCGTGTCCTGCGCGTTGCCGCCGGCGGCCAGGATGGCCGCGGGGGCGGCGTCTGCATTTGCCGGGGCCTGCATGCGCGGCGCGGTGGGCGTCTGGAAGAACGAGGCGAGGTTTTTGCCTGCGTTCTTGGACTTGTACATCGCCGTGTCGGCGTTGTTCAGCAGCGTATCGATGTCGCGGCCGTCTTTGGGATAAAAGCTCACCCCCAGACTGGCCGAAATCTGGACGATGGCGGCGTGTTCGCCGGTGATGGCCAGGGGCTTGTGCAGCAATGCCAGAATGCGCTGGACGATGGCGTTGACCTGGCTCGAGTCGCCGTCGTGGATGACCGCCAGGAACTCGTCGCCGCCCAGCCGCCCCACGAGATCCTGCTCGCGCGTGCAGTCCTGCAGCCGGCGGGCGGTCTGGCAGAGAACTTCGTCGCCGGCAAGATGGCCGTGGTTGTCGTTGACCTCTTTGAAGTTGTCCAGGTCGATGAACACCAGGGCGAAAGAGGCGGCGGCGCGCTGCGCGTCCGACAGCATGCGCTTGAGTTCCCTGCGCAGCATCGTGCGGTTGGGCAGGCCGGTCAGCGTGTCGAAATAGGCGAGCTTCTGAATGTTGTGCTGCGCTTCTTCGTGCTCGAAGGCAAGGGTGCACAGATTGAGGCTGACCTTGGCCAGCGACTCATGAAATTCCGAGGGCCGGGTGGGTTCCCTGAAGTAGAAGGCCAGGCTCCCCAGAACCCGTCCGTCGCGGCGCGTGATGGGGTTGGACCAGCATGCGCGCAGTTGCAGCGGCTCGACGGCGTACCGGTATTCGGTCCAGTTCGGATCCTGCTCGATATCGTAGGTCAGGTGCGGCCTGGCATAGGTCATGGCCACGCCGCACGTGCCGACGGTAGGGGAATTGGGCAGCCCCTCCAGCGCCTGGCTGTAGTGGTCCGGCAGGCTGGGCGATGCCAGCGGACGTATCCGCTTGTTTTCGTCCAGGGCCAGGATGCAGGCGACGATCTCGGGCGCGACGCGCTCGATTTCGCGGCACAGCGAATCCATGATCTTGCCGAGCGGCGCATCGCTGCTGAGCGCGGACAGCAAGTCTTGCAGGGCCAGGAGTGACATGATTTGGCGAGGCTATTGTTGGGGCGCAACGTCAGAGAAAGTACCAGATTGAGTCAAGATAATCCTAAATTCAACCTGTTCCGGGCCGTCGGACGACTTTCCAGTGCGGACTTCCTGCTACTCTTAGCCCGCTTCCCGTTAACGAAAACTCTCTGTGCCCGCCATTACGCTTCGACTCTCGCCACGCCTTCTTTTCAAGGCACGCCCCTGGATTCTATGGGGACGGCGCGCCATCGGCGCCGCCTTACTCGTCATGCTGGCCGCCTGCGCCGCAACGTTCAACTCGACTGCGCCGGCCAACTCCGCCGCGTACTACCGGGTGAAGGAGGGCGATACGCTGCTGCATATCTCGCGCCGCTTCGGACAGAGCACCTACGACCTGATCCGCTGGAACAAGCTCTCCAATGCCAACGAAATCTCGGCTGGCATGCTCCTGCGGGTGCAGCCCCCGTTTCACGACGCCAGCACCAAGGGCCGCGAAGCCCCCTCGCACGGCGACAATCGCGGCGTGGCAAAGCCTGCGCCCTACATAGGCGCAGCCGCATCGGCCTCGGCGCCGGTGCATGGCATTTCGCTGATCTGGCCGGCCCGGGGCAAGCTGTTGGCGAGCTACAACGGCTCCAGTTCCCGCGGACTGGTCATCACGGGTGAAACCGGTTCGCCCGTGATGGCGGCGGCGGCCGGCACCGTGGCCTATGCCAACAGCGGGCTGCGCGGTTACGGCAAGATGGTGATCATTCGGCACGATCGCGATTTCCTGACCATCTACGCGCACAACAGCAAGCTGTTGGTCAAGCAGGGCGAGCACGTCAGGCAGGGGCAGCGTATCGCCGAAATGGGCAATACGGACGCGCGCCGGGTGGAGCTGTATTTCGAGTTGCGCCACGGCGGGCAGCCGGTCAATCCCTTGGGCGTGCTGCCCCGGCGGTGAACGCGGCGGGGCGGTTAAACTTGTTTCTCCGCCATTTGCCATCAGGATTTGCGCCATGCCCAGCTTCGACGTCGTGTCCGAGGTCGATAAACACGAACTGACCAATGCGGTAGACCAGGCCAATCGCGAGCTGGCCACGCGCTTCGATTTCAAGGGCGTGCAGGCCAGCTTCGAGCTCGAGGGCTACGTGGTCACCCTCGTGGCCGCCTCCGCTTTCCAGGTCAAGCAGATGCTCGACATCCTGCGCGGGCGCCTGTCGGCCCGCAGCATCGACGTGCGCTGCGTGGATCCGGGCGAGATGCTCGAGAATCTGGGCGGCGCCCGCCAGAAGGTCACCATCAAGCAGGGCATCGAGCAGGCCGTGGCCAAAAAGCTGGTGGCCGCGATCAAAGGCAGCAAAATCAAGGTGGAAAGCCAGATCAACGGCGACAAGCTGCGGGTCACGGGCAAAAAGCGCGACGATCTGCAGGCGGCCATCGCTTTGTTGCGCAAGACCGACGTGGAACTGCCCCTGCAGTTCCAGAATTTCCGCGATTGACCCGGAAAGATCGACATAAGTCTTATATAAGAGTAGCCTGACGCTGATTCGTGTAAACCCGAATACAGCGAGTGCCTACTCCATGGCTTCTGTCGTCGCATCCACCGCGCTGGATTCCGCGCGCCGGCCTACCAGCCGCGAAATTTTCATGGGCTTTTTCCGCCTGGGCATGATCTCGTTCGGCGGCGCACTGCCTCTGTCGCGCCGCATGCTGGTCGAGCGCGAGGGCTGGCTCACCGGCGAGGAGTTCACCGAGCTGCTCGGCTTGTGCCAGTTCCTGCCGGGCGGCAACATCATCAACATGTCGGTAGCGGTGGGCATGAAGTTCCGCGGCCCCAGGGGCGCCCTGGCGGGGCTCCTGGGCATGATCACGATGCCTGCGATCGTGGTGGTCTTTCTGGGCATGATCTACGACCATTTCCGTGACGACGCTCATGTGCAGCACCTGTTCGCCGGCTTGGCCGCAGCGGCTTCCGGGCTGATGATCGCGATGGGCATCAAGGTCGCCAGGCCGCTGCTTCGCGACAGGCCGGCCCTGGGCATGGCCTGCCTGAGTTTCGTCGTGATCGCTCTGGCGCGGGTTCCCCTGCTGTACGGCATGGCGGGCCTGACATTGGCGAGCGCCGTCCTGGTGATCTGGCGGAGGATCAAATGACCGGTATCCTCGCAACCCTGCTCGGGATCTTTGCGCAGTTGTCGGTGCTGGCTTTCGGGGGCGGCAATACCATTCTGCCCGAGATGCAGCGCCAGGTCGTTTCGGTGCATCACTGGATGTCGGCGGCGGATTTCAACGCGCTGTTCGCGCTGAGTCAGGCCGCGCCCGGACCGAACATGATGATCGTTGCGCTATTGGGCTGGCATGTTGCCGGGCTGCCGGGACTGCTTGCGTCGGTCGTCGGCATGTTCCTGCCCTCTTATTGCATCACCTTGATCGCCATGGGGCTTTGGGAGCGCTTCAAGGACAGGCCCTGGCGCAGCGTGGTGCAGTCGGCCCTGATTCCCGTGACGGCCGGCCTGTTCATCGCCAGCGCCTGGCTGATCACCAAGGTGGCGGCGCACGGTTTCGTTCTGGCGTGCATTGTGCTTGCTGCAGCGTCGATATCGGTATTCGCCAAGAAAGTGCATCCGCTGTGGATACTGTTCGGCGGCGCGGCGATCGGATTGGTGTCGGGCTTTTTCTAGGCCGGCCTGCAAGATTCGGCCTCTAGAGCCGCCGCTTACCCGCCGCCAGCCAAAGGCGGGTCGCATCGCAGGCGCGCTGGGCCAGCAGGGTCGGCGCCTGCCTGACGGCGTCGGCCAGGCTGATCGGGCCGCCGGCCAGGCTGAAGGCGGCGGTGATGCCGATATCGTGCAGGGCTTCGTAGCCTTCGCCCAGCGAGCCGGCCAGGGCTACGACGGGCACGCCCAACTTGCGCGCGATGCGCGCCACGCCGGCTGGCGTCTTGCCGTGCAGAGTCTGTGCGTCCATGCGACCCTCGCCGGTATAGGCCAGGGCCGCGCCCTCCAGAGCCTGTTCCAATCCGCTGATTTCGGCCACCAGTTCCACGCCGGGATGGAAGCGCGCGCCGAGAAAGGCCAGCGCCGCATAGCCCAGGCCGCCGGCCGCGCCGGCCCCGGGCAGATCGCGCGCATCATGCGGCAGATGGCGCGCGCAGACATCGGCGTAGTGCGACAGATTGCGGTCGAGTTCCGACACCTGTTCGGGCGTGGCGCCTTTCTGGGGTCCGAAAATGTGCGCGGCGCCCTTGGGGCCGCACAATGGATTGTCGACGTCGCAGGCAACGTCGAAGCGCGTCTGCTTCAGGCGCGGATCCAGGCCCGATAGATCCAGCGAGGCCAGCGCGCCCAGCGCGCCGCCCCCGCCGGCAAGCTCACGGCCCTGCGCGTCGAGCAGGCGCGCGCCCAGCGCCGCGAGCATGCCGGCGCCGCCGTCGTTGGTGGACGAGCCGCCCAGGCCCAGAATGATGCGGGTGGCGCCCGCGTCGAGCGCGGCGCGCACCAGCTGGCCCACGCCGTAGCTGCTGGCGCGCAGGGGCCGGCGTTCATCGGGCGCGATGAGCTCCAGGCCGGCGGCCGTGGCCATTTCGATGACGGCGCTGCCCGCGCCCAGCCAGCCCCAGCCGGCCTGGCGCGGTTCGTCCAGCGCGCCACGCACTTCGGTTTCGCGCCACTGCCCGCCGGTGGCGGCCAGCACGGCCTGCACCGTGCCTTCGCCGCCGTCGGCCATGGGCACGCAAACGACCTGCGCGTGCGGCGCGGCCTTGAGCACGCCTTGCGCGATGGCTTGCGCCACGGCGGGTGCGGTCAGGCTTTCTTTGAACGAGTCGGGAGCGATGACGATTTTCACGTGGACGTCTTCAGGGTGCGTTATAAGTCCGGGAACCGCCGGCGAGGGCAGGGCCGTTCGATGATACATGCTGGCGCCGGCGATACGTATCGCCCCATCCGCTTCAAAGGAGGTAGCCATGCAAGCCGAAATCTCCGGCAGCACCATGCCGGTTCTGCAACTGACCCTGGAGCCGGGCGAACAGATCATCTCCGAGCCCGCGCAGTTTTCCTGGATGTCCGCCAATGTCGAGCTGCAGACCAAGATGGGGGCCGGCGGCGCCAAGGGCATTTTCGGCGCGATCGGACGCGCCTTGTCGGGCGGCGGGCTGTTCCTCAATACCTACGAGGCGTCGTCGGGTCAGGGCATGGTGGCTTTCGCTTCCAAGATGCCGGGCCAGATCGTGCAGGTCGAGTTGAATCCGCAGTCCAACTACATGGTGCATCGCCACGGCTTTCTGTGCGGCACGCGGGATGTCGAGCTGTCGATCGGATTCCAGCGGTCGCTGGGCGCCGGGATTTTCGGCGGGGAAGGCTTCATCATGCAGAAACTGGGCGGCAGCGGGCAGGCCTGGGTGGAGCTGGGCGGAGACGTGGTTTTCTACGATCTGGCGCCGGGCGAGTCGCTGCGCGTGCATCCGGGGCATATCGGGATGTTCGAGGCCGGCGTGGGCTTCGACATGACGCTGATGAAGGGCATCAAGAACGTGCTCTTCGGCGGGGACGGCTTGTTCGTGGCGAATCTGTCGGGGCCGGGGAAGGTGTGGCTGCAAAGCCTGGCCGTGCCGAATATTGCACACGCCATCATTCCTTATCTGCCGGCGCCGCAGAAGTAAGGGCGATTGTTTTCGAGCTCTTGCCGGCATGCTCGCGGCGGGGTGCAGGCCCTCTCGGGATTGAACAGCGATCGAACACGGATTGATTGATCAATCGTCGCTATTCGGATCCATGCCGGGAAAGAGCACCTCGGTAAAGCCGAAGCGCGCGAAGTCGCGGATGCGGGAGGGGTAGAGGCGGCCGATCAGGTGGTCGCATTCGTGCTGCACCACGCGCGCGTGAAAGCCTTCGGCTTCGCGTTCGATGGGCTTGCCCTGGGGGTCGACGCCGCTGTAGCGGATGCGGCGGTAGCGCGGGACTTCGCCGCGCATGCCGGGCACCGAGAGGCAGCCTTCCCAGCCGTCTTCCGTCTCGTCGGACAGGGGCGTGATGACGGGGTTGCATAGCACCGTGAGCGGAACGGCGGGCGCGTCGGGGTAGCGCTCGTTGTGCTCGAAGCCGAAGATCACCAGTTGCTGGTCCACGCCGATCTGCGGCGCGGCCAGGCCTACGCCATGGGCGGCGACCATGGTCTCGAACATGTCGGCGATCAGCGCTTCGAGCTCGGGCGAACCGAAGTTGTCGACGGGGGCGGCCACGCGCAGCAGTCGCGGATCGCCCATTTTGAGGATGGGGTGAATCATGGATGGGGTCTTCGTGCGAGAGGGGTTCAGCTCTGCTGCGTCTTGCGCTGGATGAACTCGATCTTGTAGCCGTCGGGGTCTTCGACGAAGGCGATGACGGTGGTGCCGTGCTTCATGGGGCCGGCTTCGCGCGTGACCTTGCCGCCCTTGGCCTTGACCTTGGCGCAGGCATCGTAGGCGTCGTCGACCTGCAGGGCGATGTGGCCATAGCCCGTGCCCAGGTCGTACTTGTCGGTGTCCCAGTTGTGGGTGAGCTCGATGACGGCGCCTTCGCTCTCTTCCTGGTAGCCGACGAAGGCCAGGGTGAATTTGCCTTCGGGGTAGTCGTTGCGGCGCAGGACGCGCATGCCCAGGACGTTGGTGTAGAAATCGATGGATTTGTCGAGATTGCCGACGCGCAGCATGGTGTGCAGCAGACGCATGATGATCTTCCTTGCAGGCAGAGATAATCGTCAATCGTAGCAAGAAATAGTCGCCGGGCTTTTTATTGTGCGGCCATGCCGCGCAGCACCTCCAGTACGTGCCGCGTTGCCCGCTCGACGTCGCCCGCGCGATGAGCGACGCCCAACTGGCGCCACAAGGCCGGGCGCAGGGGGCGCATGGCGACCCGCGGTCCGGGTTCGGGGGCTGCCGCCTCGTGCGGCAGCAGGGCCGCGCCGTAGCCGGCCGCCACCAGGCTCTTGATGGCGTCGTTGTAATTGAGCTCGATGCGCGGTTCGGGGTGCGCGCCCGCCGCGGCGAACCATTCCATGGTCTGGCGCGAAAGCCGTGTGCTGGCGTCGTTGAGAATGAGCGGCTGCTGCGCCAGCCAGCGCGGCGTGATGCGGGCAGGGCTCGACCAGTGCGACGGCAGGAAAGCCATGACCGGATCGCGCCGCCAGGCCTGGATGCGCAGTCCGGCCACCGGCGGCTGCGGCATGGCGATCAGGCCCACGTCCAGTGTGCCCTGGCGCAGTCCGGAAAGTGTTTCCTGCGAGGTCAGCACGGCAACCTGGACATCGATGCCGGGGTGGTCGCGCCTGAGCGTTTCCAGGGCCTGAGGCAGCAGATGCGCGATGGCGCCGGTGGAGGCGCCCAGCCGCACGCGGCCCGAAAGGCCCTGCACCTGGCGGTGCACGTCGTCCAGCGCCTGGCTGGCGTCGATCAGGAGGCGCCGCGCTCGCTCGATCAGCGCCTCGCCGATGGCGGTGGGCCGCACCTGGCCGCGCTTGCGCGTCAGAAGGGGCGCGCCGACGCGGGCTTCGAGTTCGGCGATGTGCAGGCTGACGGTGGGCGGCGCCAGGTGCAGCAGGCGCGCGGCCTCGGCGAAAGAACCGTGATCGGCGATGCTGACGAGGGTGCGCAGGCGGTCCAGGCTGATTTCACGCATTGGTTTCTTACGCCTTTTATCCGTTTTTCTACGTATTCTTGAGCTCGGCTACTTTAATCTCTACCGTTGCGGGTTTGGCACTTTTAGCTAGGGAGCAAGACGATGACCACAGAAATTTCCTCCGCTGTTCTGCTCAGGGAAGACATGGGCGGCGTGGTGGCGTTGCACCTGAACCGGCCGCAGCAGTTCAATGCCTTGTCCGACGAGCTGCTCGATGCCCTGCAGCGCGAATTCGCCGCGATCAGCATGGATGCGCAGGCGCGTTGCGTGGTGCTGTCGGGCGCCGGCAAGGCCTTTTGCGCCGGGCACGACCTGCGCGAGATGCGCGGCAGGCCTCGCCTGGACTACTACCGGGAGTTGTTCGCCAAATGCGGCCGCGTGATGCAGGCGATCCAGGCTTTGCCCATACCCGTGATCGCGCGCGTTCACGGCGTGGCCACGGCGGCGGGCTGCCAGCTCGTGGCCAGCTGCGATCTAGCGATCGCGGCGGAGTCGGCGCGCTTTGCCGTCTCGGGCATCAATGTGGGACTGTTCTGTTCGACGCCGGCCGTGGCTCTGTCGCGCAACGTCTCGGCCAAGCGGGCCTTCGACATGCTTGCAACCGGGCGCTTCATCGACGCGGCCACGGCGGCCGATTGGGGGCTGGTCAACGAGGCGGTGCCCGACGACGATCTGGACGACGCCGTGACGCGCAAGACGGCCGAGATTCTGCGCAAGAGCCCCGTGGCCATACGTTACGGCAAGGCCATGTTCTACAAGCAGAAGCAAATGGCTCTGGCCGATGCCTATGTTTACGCGGGCGACGTCATGGCGCACAACATGATGGAGGAGGATGCCTGCGAGGGCATCGACGCTTTCATCGAAAAGCGTCAACCTCAATGGAAACCGTAGTAGTTTCAACATTCATGAAAACTGAATCATGAAGTCATAAGATTCAACTTTTCATATCTTGTCTTTGGGCCGAAGATGACGACTCGCGCCATTCACATCGAGAGTCGGAAATCATCATGTCGGCACCCATAGTCTTCATCGACGGCGACCAGGGCACCACCGGTCTGCAGATCCACGAACGCCTGCAGGGACGCACGGACATCCGCGTCGTCACTCTGGCCGCCGCCGAGCGCAAGAACGCCGAGCGCCGCGCAGCGGCCATCAACGATTGCGACATCGCCATTCTGTGCCTGCCCGACGCGGCCGCGCGCGAGGCGGCGCAGTCGGTCGTCAACCCGGCGGTGCGTGTGATCGACGCCAGTTCGGCGCACCGCACCGTGCCGGGTTGGGTCTACGGCTTTCCCGAGATGACGCAGGGGCAGGGCGAACGCGTCGCAGCCGCCAGGCGGGTGACCAATCCCGGTTGCTATCCCACCGGCGCGATCGGTCTGCTGCGGCCTTTGCGCGAGGCGGGCCTGCTGCCCGGCGACTATCCGGTGACCGTTCACGCGGTGTCGGGTTACTCGGGCGGCGGCCGCGCCGGGGTCGATCAATACGAAGGCCCGGACGCGGCGACAGCGCCAGCCTTCCAGGTCTATGGCCTGGGTCTGGCGCACAAACATGTGCCCGAGATGCAGGCCCACATCGGGCTATCGCGCCGGCCTTTCTTCATGCCGGCCTACGGCGCCTACCGGCAGGGCATCGTGTTGACGGTGCCGCTGGATCTGAAGTCGCTGGGCGCGAACGCCGAAACCCTGCACACCTGCCTGGCCCGTCACTACGCCGGTTCCCGCCACGTGCAGGTGCTGCCGCTGGGGCAGACGAGCGTCATGGGCAGCCTCGATCCCGAGGTGCTCAACGGCACCAACGATATGTGGCTGGGCGTGTTCCACAACGCCGAGCATGGCCAGGCCGTGCTGGCGGCGGTGTTCGACAATCTGGGCAAGGGCGCTTCGGGCGCGGCGGTGCAGAACCTGGATCTGATGCTGGCGGCCTGACCCGCGGGTGCCGTGGCTGTCAGGGCAGGCTTGCCGGATCGTGGCGGCGCAGCGCCTGCTTGGCCTGTTCGAAGTCGGGCAGTATGTGGCCGACTTCGGCCCAGAAGTCGTGGCTGTGGTTCATTTCGCGCAGATGCGCGAGCTCGTGCGCGATGACGTAGTCGATGATGTCGGGCGCGAAGTGGATCAGGCGCCAGTTGAGCATGATGGTGCCGTCGCTGGTGCAGGAGCCCCAGCGCGTGGCGGCCGACGACAGGCGCCAGCGGCGAATGGTGAGGCCGGTGCGCTGCAGAAAGTGCGCCAGGCGCGCACCGAAGCGGTCGCTGGCGCGCTGTTGCAGCCAGGCCTGCGCGGCATCTCGTACGCGGGTCTGATCGGCGCTGGGCGCCAACGGCAGCCAGAGCGTGTCGCTGTCCTGCGGGGCCTGGGCCTGACCCGAGAAAAAGGCCTGCCGACGGTCGGCGGCCAGGCCCAGCACAATGCGCTTGCCCAGATACGGCAGCTCGCCGCCGTCGACCCAGCGCGTACCGCCGAGCGCGAGTTTTTCTTTGCGTTCTTGCCATTCGCGCAGCTTGGCCAGGATCCACTTGGCCTTCTCGCGCACGGCGTCGTCGACTTGCCCCAGGGTGACCCAGTTGGGCGCGGTGATGCGCAGGCCGTCGTCGGCGATGACGAAGCCGATGCTGCGCCGGCGCGAGCGCTGCAGCACGAAGCCTATGGTCTGTTGGGGCGTTTCGACCTCGCGCCAGCGCGAGCCTTCGGGCAGCTGGGCGGGGCGGGGTATGGGTACGCGAGCGTCGGGCGCGGCCTGCGCTGGCGTGAGAACCAGCGTGGGCGCATCATCCGGTGCGATGCGCGCCGGCGCCGGAGCGGCAACGGCAGGCGTTGCGACAGCATGGCTGCCGTCCGGTTCGGACGGGCCGAAATCGAACGACAGCGCAAGCTGATCAGGTGGTGCCATAGCGTTCCGGGTTGAGGACGCGCATTTCGCGGTCTATCCAGTCGTATGCCTTGGCGTTGAGTTCGTCGCCGGTCAGGCCTTTGGATTCTATCGCCGGGCCGATCGACACGGTGATGAGGCCAGGGCGCTTGACGAAGGCGTTGCGGCGCCAGCATTCGCCCGAGTTGAGCGCGATCGGGATTACCGGCGTCTCGGTGCGCACGGCCAGCATGGCGCCACCTGCCTTGAAGCGTCCCATCTTGCCGGGCGCCACCCGCGTGCCTTCGGGAAACACCATGGGCCATCGGCCTTCGTCCAGACGCTGCCTGCCCACGCTCACGACTTGGTCAAAGGCGTCGCGCCCCTTGCTGCGGTCGATGGGAATCATGGAAAGCAGAGCCAGTCCCCAGCCGAAAAAGGGCACGCGATGCAGCTCGCGTTTGTAGATGAAGCAGAGCTGGCGCGGCATGTGCGACGGCAGGAACAGCGTTTCCCAGGCGGACTGGTGTTTGGCCAGCAGCACGGCGGGACCGTCGGGCAGGTTCTCCCAGCCCTTGACCTGCCAGCGTATGCCGCAGATGACGCGCGCACCCCAGACAGCCAGGCGCGGCCAACCCACAGTGAGCCGATAGCGCCACGTCGCCGGCAGGGGAGCCCAGAGCAGACAGGCGAAAGCGTAGGGAATGACGGTGACGATCAGGAAGACGGCATAGATGAAAGATCGTAGCCAGGCCATGTTCTTCATGCTCCGGTGTTGCGTGCGGTTCTGCCGTCGCTGGCCAGCAGTATGTCGACGAAGGCGGGAAGGTCGTCGCAGATCTGCGTGCCGGGCGGCAAACCGCCTCGTTCGAGCGTCTTGATGCCGTTGCCGGTGAGCGCCAGCCAGGGCGAACAGCCCGCAGCGTGGGCGGCCTGCAGATCGCGCAGCGAGTCGCCCAGTGACGGTACGCCAGCCAGGTCCACGTCGTAGCGGCGGCCTATTTCAAAGTACATGCCCGGCAGCGGTTTGCGGCAGGTGCAGCCTTCGCCGGGGCCGTGCGGGCACATGAAGATGGCGTCGATCACGCCGCCCACCTGGGCCAGCTCCTGATGCATTTTCGAGTGAATGGCGTTGAGCGCCGAAACATCGAACAGGCCTCGCGCCAGGCCCGACTGATTGGTGGCGACCACCACGGTCCAATCGGCCTGCGTCAGGCGCGCGATAGCCTGCAGGCTGCCCGGCAGGGCGATCCATTCGTCGGGGTTTTTGACGAAGGCGTCGCTCTCGTGATTGATGACGCCGTCGCGGTCGAGAATGACGAGCTTCATGATCTTGTGACCCGTGCTCACGACGCGAGGCGCGACAGATCGGCCACGCGGTTCATCGCGGCGTGCAACGAGGCGAGCAGCCCCAGGCGATTGGCGCGCAGGGCCGGGTCCTCGGCATTGACCATCACGCCGTCGAAGAACGCGTCGACCGGGCCCTTGAGCGCGGCCAGCTCGCGCAGCGAACCGGCGTATTCGCCCGCGTCGAACAGCGTGTCGGACGCGGCGCGCACCTCGGTCAACACGCCTGCCAGTTTCTGCTCGGCGGCTTCCGTAAGCAGCGCGGCGTCGATGCGTTCCTGCGCCTGGCCGTCGGCCTTCTTCAGGATATTGCCTACGCGCTTGTTGGCCGCGGCGAGCGCGGCGGCTTCGGGCAACGCGGCGAAGGCGCGCACCGCCGCCAGCCGCTTGGCCACGTCGCCCAGGCGCTGCGGACGCAGGGCCAGCACGGCGTCGATTTCCTGCGCGCTGTAGCCTTGCTCGCGCAGCAGGCCGGCGAGGCGGTCGTAGATGAAGTCGGCCAGCGCGGCGCCGGCGTCCTGGATCTTGTCGCCGAAAGCGGGCGTCGCGATCTGGCCCAGCAGCACGTCCAGATCCAGCGGCAGGTCTTTTTCGATCAGCATGCGCACCACGCCCAGCGCGTGGCGGCGCAGTGCGAACGGGTCCTTGTCGCCGCTGGGCAGGTTACCGATGCCGAACATGCCGGTGAGCGTCTCGAGCTTGTCGGCCAGCGCCACAGCCACGCCGACCTGCCCGCGCGGCAGCTCGTCGCCTGCGAATCGCGGCTTGTAGTGGTCCTCGATGGCATCGGCCACGTCCGCCGCCAGGCCGTCGTTGAGGGCGTAGTAGCGGCCCATGATGCCCTGCAGCTCGGGGAACTCGCCCACCATGTCGGTCAGCAGGTCGGCCTTGGCCAGTTGTGCGGCCTGGTCGGCAAGCTGCGCGTCGATGCCCAGCTTGCCGGCGATGGCCTTGGCGATCGCGCGCACGCGTTCGACGCGCTCGCCCTGCGTGCCCAGCTTGTTGTGATAGACCACCTTGGACAGGCCCGGCACGCGGCTTGCCAGCGTCTTCTTGCGGTCTTGGTCGAAGAAGAACTTGGCGTCGGCCAGGCGCGGGCGCACCACGCGCTCGTTGCCGCCGGTCACGGCGCCAGCGTCGGCGGGACTGATGTTGCTGACGACCAGGAATTTGTTGGTGAGCTTGCCCTGCGCGTCCAGCAGCGGGAAGTACTTCTGGTTGGCCTTCATCGTGAGGATGAGGCACTCCTGCGGCACGGTGAGGAATTCCTGCTCGAACTGGCAGACCAGCACGTTGGGCCGTTCGACCAGTGCCGTCACTTCGTCAAGCAGGGCGTCGTCGTCGATGGGTTTGACGCCGCCGCCGACCTGCGCCGCGGCCGCATCGAGCTGGCGGCGGATCTGCGCGCGGCGCGCGTCGAAGCCGGGTATCACCGCGCCGCTTTCCTGCAGCGTGGCGGCATAGCTGTCGGCGTCCTTGATGACGATGGGATCGGCGGTCGCTTCAAAGCGGTGGCCGTGCGTGGCGTTGCTCGCCGTCAGACCCAAAGCCGAGACGGGCACTACCTGCGCGCCGTGCAGCGCGACCAGGCCGTGCGCCGGGCGCACGAACTTCACGTCGGTCCAGCCGTCGGTCAGTTGGTAGGTCATGACCTTGGGAATGGGCAGCCTGGCGATGGCTTCGTCCAGCGCCTTCTGCAGGCCGTCGGCCAGCAGTGCGCCCCTGGCGGTGCTTTCGTAGAACAGGGCTTCGGCCTTGCCGTCGGGCGCGCGCTTGAGATTCGGCACCACCGACGCATCCGCGCCCAGCGCGGCGAGTTTCTTGAGCAGCGCGGGCGTGGGCTGGCCCGAGGCGTCCAGGCCCACGCTCACGGGCATGAGCTTTTGCGACACGGCGCGGTCGGCGGCCTGCGCGGCCACCGCGGTCAGGTGCGCGCCCAGGCGGCGCGGCGAGGCATAGGCCGTGAGCGTGGAGTCCGCGCCCGCCAGGCCCTGCGCCTTGAGTTGCTCGGCCAGCACGCCGGCGAAGGCGTCGCCCAGCTTCTTGAGCGCCTTGGGCGGCAGTTCTTCGACGAACAGTTCTACGAGAAGATTTTGATTGCTCATGGTTGTTATCAAGCTACTTTCTTGTCGAGCTTGGCCAGCGTTTCTTCGGCCCAGTTCCTGGGCGCCATGGGAAAGCCCAGGCGCGCGCGGCTGTCCAGGTAGCTTTGCGCCACGCTGCGGGCCAGGTTGCGGATGCGGCCGATGTAAGCGGCGCGCTCGGTGACGCTGATGGCGCCGCGCGCATCGAGCAGATTGAAGCTGTGCGCGGCCTTGAGCACCTGTTCGTAGGCCGGCAGCGCAAGCTGCGCTTGCATCAGGTGCAGGGCCTGGCGCTCGTGCGCGCCGAAGGCGGTGAAGAGAAAGTCGGCGTCGCTGTGCTCGAAGTTGTAGGCCGACTGCTCTTTTTCGTTCTGCAGATAGACGTCGCCGTAGCTGAGACCTTCCGTCCATGTCAGGTCGTAGACGTTTTCCACGCCCTGCAGGTACATGGCCAGGCGCTCCAGGCCGTAGGTGATTTCGCCGGTGGCCGGCTTGCAGTCGATGCCGCCGACCTGCTGGAAGTAGGTGAACTGGGTGACTTCCATGCCGTTGAGCCACACCTCCCAGCCCAGGCCCCAGGCGCCGAGCGTGGGGTTCTCCCAGTCGTCCTCGACGAAGCGGATGTCGTTCTTCTTCAGGTCGAAGCCCAGGGCCTGCAGGCTGCCCAGGTACAGCTCCAGGATGTCGGCCGGCGCGGGCTTGAGGACGACCTGGAATTGGTAATAGTGCTGCAGGCGGTTGGGGTTCTCGCCGTAGCGGCCGTCCTTGGGGCGGCGCGAGGGCTGGACGTAAGCGGCCTTCCAGGGCTCGGGACCGATGGCGCGCAGGAAGGTGGCGGTATGCGAGGTGCCCGCGCCGACTTCCATGTCGTAGGGCTGCAGGAGGGCGCAGCCTTGCTTGTCCCAGTAGTTCTGGAGGGTGAGGATGATTTGCTGAAAGGTAAGCATTTTGCCGGCGAGATGGGCGGGAAACCGGGCATTTTAACTTCCTTCCTCGGGTTCCCAAGCCAGTGAGCCGGAGGGCTCTGGACTGGTCTGGGTTCTTGAAGTGCCTTGGTTGAGCTCTTGAGCCGCCGGCTTGGGTTCACTGAGGGACTGGTTTGAGTTGCTAAGGCGCCTTCGACAGGCCTGCGGGAGTTCCGGCGCTCGCCCGGTGGGCTGCGGTTGACCGCCGTCGCGGATCTGCAGAGGCTGCCCCCCGCACTGTTCATAAAAAGGCCGCCCGGACTCCGCGCACCGGCATTGCAAGAGAGGAAACAAGCAGCACCCGCGGGCAGCCATGCGCCTGAATGAAGCGTGGTGCAAGTCATGCCCCATCGCGAGTTGTGTAATCGCAATGATTTGATCGGTTGGAGGCAGTGGGATTGCCGCGGTGTGCTGGTACGACGCCTATGCCGTAAAGAGCAAGAGATTTTTAACCCTGGACTCCTGGGCCGCTTTCGAGAAAGTTCGCGATCCAGGCGGCAAATGCCTGCATGAAGCTTTGCAGGAATTTTTGCGAATCTTCATTGACCAGTGTGCCGTCGGCGTCGAACAGCTTGTCAGCGCCGCCGATGTAGGCTTCCGGTTGCTGCATTGCCAGGATATTGAGGAACGTCAGCGACTGACGCAGATGGTGATTCGCTCCAAATGCGGCGATGGCTCCGGGAGACACGCTGACTATGGCACCGGGCTTGGCATTCCAGACGCTGCGGCCATAGGGTCGAGAACCCACGTCGATGGCGTTCTTGAGAACGGCCGGCACGCTGCGGTTGTATTCCGGCGTGACGAACAGGACAGCATCGGCGCGCGCTACCCGCTGGCGAAAGTCTTTCCAGGCGGGAGGCGCGGCTTCTGCTTCGAGGTCCTGGTTGTAGAACGGCAACTGGCCGATCTCGACAATGTCCAGCTTCAGTTCGGGCGGTGCCAGCGCCTCGAGCGCGTTTGCCATCTTACGGTTGAGAGAGTCTTTGCGCAGACTGCCTACCAGCACTACGACGTCGCGTGCCTTGCTCATATCACACTCCTTGCCATTGGCAATTGAAATTCATCGTCTTGGTAACGCTAGCCGAGCCGGCCGCGACAGCGGGCGCCCGGGCCACGCGCGAGGACGACCGCCGCGCCTCGTTCTTGCACGCGAGGACCGGATCCGGCATCTAGCGGCATCAGCATCGCTGATGTCTGGCTATTTTATGCTGAATTACTGTAATATGAAATTTATATAAAAAATTAGTGTAATAATTAAGCTGTTTGATGCATCCTATACTCATATATTGGGAGAATTGCATGGGTAACGGCACGCTTTTCGTGGCAACGGCCGGACAGGCCATTCTGCGCAGCGCCGACGACGGCTTGACCTGGCACCGCCAGGGCCTTGGGCAAATCCTGGAGTTCGACGGCACGGTGCGTTCGCTGAGCGCCAGCCCGATCTCGGCCGAGACGGTCTATGCTGGCACCGATGTCGGCCTGTGCGTCAGCCACGACACGGGCAATGTCTGGGAAAGGGTGGACAGTCCATTCAACGGCCAGACTGTCTGGAAGGTGGCAGTCGATCCTCGAGACGCCAATCGCATTTTTGTCGGCACCGGGGCACCCTCGCGCGCGGTGCTGTGGCGCACGCTGGACGCAGGCAAGAGCTGGACGCGCGCGCCTGTCGAGATCCCCGAGTTTTGCGCAGGTGTAAGCCGGCCGCGCTTGCTCGCGTTCGCCTTCGATCCCACCGACCGTAGCCAACTCTGGTTCGGCCTGGAAGAGGGCGGGCTGTTTCACAGCCGCGATGGCGGCGACAACTGGGAGCGCGTCGACGACCGCCTGCTGTACGACTTTCACACCGATATTCACAACATCGCGGTACTGCCCAATCGAGGCAAAAAAGTCGTCGTCGTGGTCTGCGTGAACGCCGTATACCGCAGCGAAGACGAGGGCCAGACCTGGACCGGCCTGCTGGCCAAGGAGGCCTGGGGTCTGTACTACATACGGGCCCTGGGCGTGCCCGCGGGCACCGATGACACGCTCTACATCAGCATTTCCGACGGCACGCCAGGCGCCACCAGCAAGGTGCTCATCACGCAGGATGCGGCAAAAACCTGGGAGCTCCAGCCGTTTCCACAGCAGCCCAACTCATGCATCTGGGCCATCGGCATCAACCCGGCGAACACCGCCCAGATGATTGCAGGCGCCAAATACGGCGACCTGTTCACATCCACCAATAGCGGCAATATGTGGAAGAAAGAATGGCGCGAGTTCAGCGAAATCACCGACGTATTGTGGACGTCGGCGGTGGCACGGATGAGGCCGGCCCACCAATCGATCGCCAAAAAGTGAGCGGGCAGGGCCTGCGCCAGGCCTGATACCGGAGAACGGCGGCAGGGTCTCACCTTCGGTGAGGGGGGCGCTCTGTCACGGTCCGCCTTTGAAAAGCCAAAATTCTCATATTAAGAGAAATTAGAAAAATTAGATCCGGGGCTTTTCGCCAGTCGGCCTTGCCGGGCATGGTTCTTCCCACTTCAAGCGCCTGAAACAGGCGCAAGGGTCTTGCCTGCGCCTGACTTTTCACCAACCAAAAGATGTCTCAAAACGATATTGTAAGAATAGGTGTTTCCCCGCAGTTTATTTTATGGCTGTTTTTATAACAATATTATCAAATTACAGTAATTCAACATTTATCAGCCGACCGAACGTTACCGAGGAGACTTTCATGTCAGTCATCAAGCACCGAGCACTCATTTCGGCCTCCGTCGCAGCAGCCATTTCCATGGCCACGGCGCCGTGCCTCGCAGCGACCACTCCCATCAAGATCGGTTTCATGGTTTCCAGCACCGGGCCGGCTGCCGTCATCGGCATCCCGCAGCGCAACTCGGCGCTGCTCATGCCCAAAGAAATCGACGGCACGCCTGTGCAGATCACGGTGCTCGACGACGGCGGCAACGCGACGAACGCCGTGAACAACGTCAAGAAGCTCATCAGCGAAGACCACGTCGATGCGCTGATCGGCCCGTCGATTTCTCCCAATGCCATGGCGATCCTGAACTTCGTGGCCGAATCGAAAACGCCGCTCATCGCTGCCGTCGGAACCGACGCCGTCATCCAGCCGGTGGATGCTGTCCGCAAATGGGTCTTCAAGACCGCACAGGCCAACTCGCTGATTTTGCAGGCCGAGGTCGGGAACATGGTCAAGGGCGGGATCAAGACGCTCGGTCTCCTGCGCCTAAACGACGCTCTCGGCGAGGAATGGGCCACCACCCTCAAGCCCATTATCGATAAAGCCGGCATCAAGCTCGTGGCCGACGAGCGTTTCCAGCGCAGCGACAGCAGTATTGCGGCGCAAACCATCCATCTCGTGGCAGCAAACCCCGACGCCATTCTGGTGGCGGCGGCCGGCGGCACTTCGGCGCTCGGCCAGCAGTCGCTGGTTTCGCGCGGCTATCGCGGCAAAATCTACCAGACCGAGGGCGCCGCCACCGACGACTTCGTGCGCCTTGCCAAAAAGTCGGCGGAAGGGGCGTTGATGGCCGCGGGCCCACTGCAGGTCGTGAATCAGCTCGACAATAGCAATCCCATCAAGAAGGTTGCTCTGGGCTACATCGCCGAGTACGAAAAGGCACAAGGCACCAAACCGTCCACCTTCGGTTCCAATGTCTATGACGCCGAAATCCTTCTGAAAAATGCCGTCCCCGTGGCGCTGAAAAAGGCGCAACCGGGTACGGAACAATTCCGCAGTGCGCTGCGAGATGCGTTGGAAAACAGCAAGGACGTGGTCGGAACGCAGGGCGTGTTCAACATGACGCCCGAAAACCACAACGGGATGGACAAGCGCTCCGCGCTCATGATGGTCGTGAAAAACGGCAAATGGGTCCTCCTGAAATAAAACCTTTCGACAGATTGGGTTTTCTCATCACCACGATGGCAGCCTCATGGACTTCACTGTCGCATTCTCTCTTTTGCAAGACGGGCTCACTAACGGCGCTGCGTATGGGCTGATAGCGCTGGCGCTCGTTCTGGCGTTTTCAGTCACACGCGTGATCATGGTGCAGGCCGGCGAGTTCGTCTCGTTCGGCGCGCTCACCATCTATACGCTGCAAAACGGCCAGACCCCCATGACAGTGTGGTTCATGCTGGCTGCCTGCTGCGTTGCCGGCGTCATGGAACTGATCCGGTTGCGCTGCGCGCACGCTCCTGCCGCGCGGTACTTGCGTCCCGTCGTCTGGTGGGTCGCCGTGCCGGCCGTCATCGCAGCCGTTACGGTCGCGGTGCCGAAAGCCCACGCACCTATGGCGCTTCAGGTTCTGCTCACGCTCGCCATCGTCGTGCCCATCGGTTCGGCCATGTATCGGGTCGTCTACCAGCCGATCGCGAATGCCTCGATCCTGGTTCTGCTCATCGTCTCGGTAGCCGCCCATTTCGTTCTCGACGGGCTGGCCTTGGCGGCGTTTGGTCCTGACGGCGCGCGCACGGCTGCGTTCACCGACACTCGCTTCGAGGTCGCCGGACAAAGCGTTGCGCTGCAAAACCTGCTCGTGCTGGTCGCGAGTGCCGCGCTCATGGGCATGTTGTACTGGTTCTCTCAAAAGACCGCCCACGGGCGTGCGCTTCGCGCCACAGCCAGCAACCGGCGCGGCGCGCTCCTCATGGGCATCAGCGCAGACATGGCCGGTTTGACGAGCTTCGGGCTGACTGCGCTCATTTGCGCCATCGCGGGCATTCTCATCGCGCCCTTCGTCACCATTTACTACAACTCGGGTTTTCTTGTCAGTCTGAAAGCTTTCGTAGGAGCCACGGTCGGCGCCATGGTCAGTTATCCCTTGGCCGCGCTGGGGGCTTTGTCGATCGGCGTGTTCGAAAGCTTTGCCGCGTTTTGGTCGAGCGGCTACAAAGACGCTCTGGTATTTGCCCTGATGGTGCCGATCCTGCTGGGCTGCTCGATGTTCTCCAGTCACATTATCGACGAAGAAGAAGAAAAGGCGGGGGGCGGCATGCGCACGGTTCCGCGCTTCATCAAAGCGCTGCGCGACGCGGCGTGGCGCGTGCCCGGCAAGCTTTGGCTCATCGCGCTGCTTGTGTTCATCGCCGTGCTGCCCTTTGGGCTGTCGCACTACTACGTCACGCTCACCTGCTACATCTATCTATACGCCATCGTCTGCCTCGGCGTCATTCTCCTGACGGGCGTGGCGGGCCAGGTGTCGTTCGGGCAGGCCGCTTTCGTCGGGGTGGGCGCCTATGCCAGCGCCGTGCTCACGAAAGCCTGGCTGATTTCCCCCTGGCTGGCCCTGCCTCTCGTTCTGCTCGCCACGGCGCTGTGCTCCTGGATTCTCGGCGCCGTGACCTTGCGCATGCGCAGCCACTACCTGCCCATCGCCACCATCGCTTGGGCGGTCAGTATTTTCTACGTGTTCTCCAATACCGACAGCATCGGCGCCTCCACGGGCATGACCGATCTTCCGCCCATTCCGTTGCCCACGTTCGGATTTGTTCAGAGCTACGAGCTGCGCATCTATTACTTGGTCGCACTCGTGCTGGTCATCCTGGCCCTGGCGAGCCGGAACCTGCTCGATTCCCGCACCGGCCGGGCAATACGATCGCTCAAGAGCAAGGCGCTCATGGCGGAAAGCATGGGCGTGAACGTCCCGCTCCTGAAAATCAAGGTGTTCGTCCTCGCCGCTGTTCTCGCCGGGATTTCGGGGTGGCTTTATGCGCATATGCAGCGCTTCATCAATCCCTCGTCTTTCGGCCTGGAAATGGGAGTGCAGTACATCTTCACGGCGGTGATCGGCGGCATTGGGCAACTGTCCGGCGCCATCGTCGGGTCGGCGGTGGTCGGCGCGATCAGCGATTGGCTGCAAAGCATCCTGCAGATGAATGTCCTGCAGAAATTCGGCAACCTACAGCAGGTAATCTTTGGCGTGCTTATCGTTTTGCTGCTGCAACGCACGCAGCACGGCATCGCCTACCTGTTCACGGCGTTCATCCGGCCGCGCAAAGTGCCCGAGGGCGGCGATGCGCTGTTGACGATGTATGCGGGCCCGGCGCCGGAGGCCGGCAAGCCGATTCTGCGTGTGAACCGCGCCACCAAGCGGTTCGGCGGGCTGACCGCCGTGTCGGATGTCAGTTTCGATGTCGCGCCCGGGGAAATCATGGCCATGATCGGTCCCAACGGAGCGGGAAAATCGACCATGTTCAACCTGATCTCGGGCGCGCTCAAGCCCACGTCCGGCGAAATCATCTTCGCCGGAAAGCGGATCAACGATCTGACCGGCCACTCCATCGCCGACACCGGCCTGTCGCGTACGTTCCAGCATGTGAAGCTGCTGGGCGAGCTGTCCGCCATCGATAATGCGGCGCTTGGGGCCTACCGCCACGGGCGGTGCGGGATGCTCGCAACCATGCTCAGGCTGGATCGCCACGAAGAGAGACAAGCCATGGAAGCCGCCGCCACGGCCCTCGAGCGCACCGGGCTTGCCGAAGTTGCCAACCAGCCCGCCGGCTCCCTTCCTCTCGGAAAGCAGCGTATTCTGGAAGTAGCCCGCGCGCTCGTCGCCCGTCCGCAAATGCTGTTGCTCGACGAACCCGCCGCAGGCCTGCGAGCCGGCGAAAAAGACGAATTGGCCGAGTTGCTCAAGCGGCTGCAATCAGAAGGCATGACCATTTTGCTCGTCGAGCACGACATGGCGTTCGTCATGAATCTGGCCGACCGCGTCATTGTTCAGAATTTTGGGTGCACGTTGACTATCGGCACTCCCGCCCAGGTTCAGTCGCATCCCGATGTCATCGCCGCTTACCTCGGAGGGGTGGCATCATGAAAGCCGAGTCCGCAACTCCGATCCTGCAGGTCGACAACCTGTCGGTCTGCTACGGCGCGATAGAAACCGTACGAAATGTGAACCTGACCCTGTTCGAAGGCGAGGTGGTCACCATTCTCGGCCCGAACGGCGCGGGCAAGACCACCACCATGGAAGCCCTGATGGGCATGTTGCCTTTCTCGGGCGGCGCACGCTATTGCGGCGAGAGCATCGAACATTGGACCACCACCGAGCGGGTGCGCCGCGGGCTCACCTTGGTACCCGAATCGCGCGACTTGTTTTCCGACATGAGCGTGCGCGAGAACCTCGTGCTCGGCGCGTTCAGCCGCCGCTTTCACGGCAGACGCGACTTACAGGACGAACTCGACGGCGTCTACAGCGTCTTCCCGCGGCTGAAAGAGCGCGCGAGTCAGCTTGCGGGCACGTTGTCGGGCGGCGAGCGCCAAATGCTGGCTATCGGCCGCGCTCTGATGCTCAAGCCCAGGCTGCTCATGCTTGACGAACCGAGCCTCGGCCTCGCTCCACGCATTGTGACGGAAGTCTTCAACATCATCGGTCGGCTGCAATCACACGGTGTTTCGGTGCTGCTGGTCGAGCAGAACGCGCGGGCTGCGCTTGCCATCGCGGACCGCGCCTACGTTCTCGAAACGGGCAGCATCGTCCAGGAAGGCCCGGCCGAGCTGCTCGGCCGAGACCACCGATTGACGCGAATTTATCTGGGTTTGAAGTCCTGAATCGTATGCCTGGATAGCGCAGCGGATCCAGGTATCGATCCGACGAGGGCCAGCTCCCGAGGCGCGCAACCGGAATCCGGCAGGCGCCTTTGATGGCGTATTGTCCGTCAACTTGCGATGCGCGCTGCGATTTCGTTGGCAGCGCCGCAAATCAAGGTGGCGAGGAATTCGCGATTGAAGGCGTTGAAGCGGTCTGAACTGCCGGCAAGCGTGATGCTGCCAAGGATTCGATGCTTTTCATCGAAGATGGGGGCGGCAATGCCGCTGTTGTGCGGGCTGAGTTCATGTTCGCTGATGCAGTAGCCGTCCTTGCGGATGCGCAGCATGGCTTTCGAGAATTCTTTCCAGGTGCCCAGGGCCGCGCCGCTCTCTTCCGGCGGCGTTTGATCGTACAGGCGCCGCAATTGTCTAGGCAGCAGATAGGCAAGCACCACGCGAGCGGTCGCGCTGCGGAACAGGTTTATGGGCGAACCTCGGCCGAAATCCAGCGCGGAGGTGTCGCTGGCCGATTTCTGCAAAATGTTGATGACCTTGGACCCGTACCACTCGCTGATGAGCAGATCGAGGCTGGTTTTGCGCACCAGATCGTCGACGATATCGCGGCTGACCGACAGCACGGGATCGAAACGGGTCATGTGCCGGTCGAGTTCGATGATGCGCGGGCCCACGGCATAGCCGCGCGGCAGTCGCACCAGCAGGCCGGCGCCGGCCAGTTCGCGCACGTAGCGGTAAGCGCTCGAAGCGGGATAGCCGAGTTCCTTGCTGATGACGTCGATGTCGATGACGGGCTGGTCGTCCCGGAACAGGGACAGGACCTCGAGCATGCGTTGAAGGCTGTTCATGGATATTTCGCGGTTTTCTGCGTGCGTTCGCAACAGTGTGCGAGTGTGGGGCAAAAGCGATATTTACGCAAAAAGGTAATTCTGCAATAAGAACTTCATTCTTCCCCGAAAATTTCGTCTATGTATTGCTGATTTACTATAATTTGATAAAATAACAAATATGAAAAGCAAATCAGCCACGCTTGCCAGGCGTATGACGGTGAGGAGGAGTCCATGGCTAGGATGACGGGAGCGCAAGCTCTATGGGCGGCGTTGGCTGCGAAGGGAGTGGACACGTGTTTCGCCAACCCCGGGACGACCGAGCTGGATATGGTGCGTGGACTCGAGCTGCGCAACGATGTGCGCTGCGTCCTGGGCCTGCAGGAAAATATCTGCACCGGGGGCGCCGACGGATATGGCCGCATGACCGGCCGCGCCGCCGCGACCTTGCTGCATCTGGGGCCTGGGTTCGCGAACGGCATTGCGAATCTGCACAATGCGCGCCGCGCGCACACGCCCATTGTCAATGTGATCGGGGATCACACCAGTTGGCACCTGAAGTACGATGCGCCGCTGACTTCCGATATCGAGTCGCTTGCCCGTCCCGTTTCCGGCTGGGTGCATCGTATAGCCGACCCTGGCGACATCGTGCCGGCGGCCCACGCCGCGGTTGCCGGCAGTCGGGCGCGCGGTGGCCAAGGGGCTACGCTCATTTTCCCGGCGGATTTCCAGGCCGAGCTGCAGGATGCGCCGGCAGATACTGCCGCGGCCGGCGAGTCGCTGGCCGACGAGGCATCCGCATCGATTGACCTGGCTGCCGCAGTAAGCAGGCTGCGCGCCGCTTCCCATATTGTTTTCCTGCTTGGCGGGGGCGGCGAGCACAGCGCGCTCGGCGCGCGGGGCCAATGCGAGGTCGCCCGTCTCTGCGAAGCGCTGGGGGCCACCGCATATGCCGAGACGTTCCCGTCTCGCAGCGAGCGCGGCCAAGGGCTTCCCGCGTTCGGGCGTCTGCCTTATTTTCCCGAGCCGGCCCGCGACGTACTCGACCGCGCCGATCTGGTGGTGCTGATAGGCGCAAGCGCCCCGATTACCTATTTTGGTTACGCCGGGCACCCCAGCGCGCTGGTCGAGACCGAACGCCTGTTGGTGCTGAGCCGGCCAGGCGAGGCGGTGGCCACGCAGCTCGAGCAGCTTGCCGACGCCATGCAGGCCCCGGCATATCGGGCGCAAAGCGTTGCGTTGCCGGAAGTCGCTCCTGGGCCTTTGACCCCGGCTTCCATCTCCTCCGCGCTGGCGCGCGCGCTGCCCAAGGGAGCCATTGTTTCCGTCGAAGGCGGCACTTGCGGCTACCCGTTCTATGCCGTATCCGCCGCGGCCGAAACGCACACGACGCTGACCAATACCGGCGGGGCCATCGGGCAGGGCTTGCCCGTTGCCATGGGGGCGGCCATAGCCTGTCCCGAACGCACGGTTGTCGGCCTGCTTTCCGATGGCAGTACCCAATATACCGTCCAGGCGCTTTGGACAATCGCGCATGAAAACCTCGATGTCGTGGTTTTGATTGCGGCAAATCATCAGTACGGCATCCTGCGCAACGAGTTGCGCCGTGACGGCAAACCATTGGGAGCGCGCGCCGAGACGCTGACGTCTCTCGCAAATCCATGTATCGATTGGGTCGGACTGGCTCGCGCATATGGGGTCGAGGCTTCGCGCGCGCAAACCGGTGAAGAACTCGTGGCGCAGCTCGAGCATGCATTCTCGCGGCGCGGTCCGTTCCTCATTGAAATGTCTCTGTAAGGCATACACCAGTC
>NZ_JBQCER010000048.1:0-89783 GCF_051960075.1 Bordetella sp. | reverse complement strand
ACGCCGGCGGGATACGCGCCGCGGTTATTTGTGGTTGGGGTGCCCGCGCGCGTGGTGATGGCGTCGCGTTATACTCCAAGGCGCCAGGCTAAGAAAACGGCCGGCATCGTGGATGCCGGCCGTTTCAACGACGCCCCGCGGACATTACAGCGCCGCGTCGCCGCTCTCGCCCGTGCGGATGCGAATGGCCTGCTCGACCGGCGTGACGAAGATTTTGCCGTCGCCGATCTTGCCGGTGCGCGCGGCCTTCAGAATTGCCTCGATGGCGCCTTCGACGCGATCGTCGGGCAGCACTACCTCGACGCGGATCTTGGGCAGGAAGTCCACCACGTACTCGGCGCCGCGATAGAGCTCCGTGTGGCCCTTCTGGCGGCCGAAGCCCTTGACCTCGATGACCGTCAGGCCGCTCACGCCGGCTTCAGCCAGCGCTTCGCGCACTTCGTCCAGCTTGAAGGGTTTGATGATGGCGGTGACTTGTTTCATGTATTTCCCTGGCGTGATGGCTTAGACCGTTTCGCGGAAACCGTTGGTGAGAGGATAGCGCCAATCCCGTCCGAACGCGCGCTGGGTAATGCGCGGCCCCGGGGGCGCCTGACGGCGCTTGTACTCGTTGACGCGAATCAGGCGCACCACCTGCTCCACCGCCGCGGGTGGATAGCCGGCGGCAATGATGCTTTCCAGCGGCTCATTTTCCATATAGCGCGACATGATGCCGTCGAGCACGTCGTAGGGCGGAAGGCTGTCCTGGTCGGTCTGATCGGGGCGCAGCTCGGCCGAGGGCGGCCGCGTGATGATGCGCTCGGGGATGACGTCGCCGCGGGTATTGCGCCAGGCTGCAAGGCGGTAGACCAGCGTCTTGGGCACGTCCTTGATGACGGCGAAGCCGCCCGCCATGTCGCCGTACAGCGTGCAGTAGCCCGTGGTCATCTCGGACTTGTTGCCCGTGGTCAGCACCAGCCGACCGGTTTTGTTGGACAGCGCCATGAGCAGCGTGCCGCGCACGCGAGCCTGAATGTTTTCTTCGGTGGCGTCCAGGGGCAGGCCGGCGAACTGCTCGGCCAGCATGGATTCGAAGGCCTGGAAGGCCGGCGCGATGGCGATGCTGTCGTAGCGCACGCCCAGACGACGCGCCATGTCGTCGGCATCGATCTCGGAAATGTCGGCGGTGTAGCGAGACGGCATCATTACCGCGCGCACGTTCTCGGCGCCGATCGCGTCGACCGCGATGGCCAGCACCACCGCAGAATCGATTCCGCCCGACAGGCCGATGATGGCGCCCGGAAAGCCGTTCTTGCCCAGATAGTCGCGCACGCCCAGAACCAGGGCGTTCCAGACCTCTTCTTCTTCGCCGATCTGCACGGTCGCGGGGAGACGATTCAAGTTGGTCACCGCGCCCGAGGCATCGATCTCGACCAGACCCAGGCCTTCGGTGAATCCGTCCAGCTGGGCCACCTGGCGGCCTTGAGCGTCCAGCACGAAGGACAGACCGTCGAACACCAGTTCGTCCTGACCGCCCACCAGGTTGGCATAGACCAGGGCGCAGCCCGTGCCTTGCAGGCTGCGGCGAGCCACCTCGACGCGCTCGGCCTGCTTGCCCAGATTGTACGGAGAGGCATTGGGCACCAGCAGCACGCGGGCGCCGGCCGCCGCGGCGGCCTGCGGAGCGTAATCGAACCAGATGTCTTCGCAGATATTGACCCCGAAAGACACGCCCTTGACCTGAAAAACCAGCGGCTCGCCGCCCGGCACGAAGTAGCGGTCTTCGTCGAATACCGAATAATTGGGCAGCTCGAGCTTGGTGTAGGTTCCCAGCACACGGCCTTCGCACAGGACGCTGGCGGCGTTGAACCGCGTGCCGAGCTGCTGCTGCCGCGCCAGGTGCTTGACCGCGACGTGGCCGACCACCACATGCAGGCCGGCCAGATCGGCCAGATCGGTGCGCAGCTGACGCAAGGCCTGTTCCTGCGCCTCGATGAAGGATGGGCGCAGCAGCAGGTCTTCGGGCGGATAGCCGGTGAGCGATAGCTCGGGCGTCACCAGCACGTCGGCGCCCTGGGCATGAGCCGCGCGGGCCGCCTGCAGGATCTTGGCGGCATTGCCGGCCAGGCCTCCGACGACGGTGTTGATTTGCGCAAAGGCGACACGGGCGGCGCTCATGGCAATACGGTTCCAAACAGGAGAAAAGGGACAGGGCAAATTATCGCATGCGCGATGGAAAAGCCCGGCAGGCCCCGTCGGGCGGGCCCGAGCCTGCGCCTATAATTCTCCGGTTCCAGACGAGGCATTCTGCATGGCTAACAACGCAAACACTACCCAAGACCAGTTCGCCAACAAGGCGCAGGCCTGGTCCGCCCGGTTTTCCGAACCCGTTTCCGAGCTGGTCAAGCGCTATACCGCCTCGGTGGATTTCGACCAGCGCCTGGCCCGGCACGACATCCGCGGCTCGCTGGCCCACGCCGAAATGCTGTCCGCCCAGGGCATCATCAGCGCGCAGGACTACGCCGACATTCAGCGCGGCATGCAGCAGATTTTGTCCGAGATCGACGCCGGCCGCTTTCAGTGGCTGCTCGACCTGGAAGACGTGCACCTGAACATCGAGAAGCGCCTGGTGGAACTGGTGGGCGATGCGGGCAAGCGCCTGCATACCGGCCGCTCGCGCAACGACCAGGTCGCCACCGACGTGCGCCTCTGGCTGCGCGACGAGATCGACGGCCTGATCGCGCTGCTGGGCCAGCTGCGCCGTGCGCTGGCTACGGTTGCGCTGGAAAACGCCGCCACCATCCTGCCCGGTTTCACCCACATGCAAGTGGCCCAGCCCGTCACCTTCGGCCATCATCTGCTGGCCTACGCCGAAATGTTCGGCCGCGACGCCGAGCGCCTGATCGATGCGCGCCGCCGAGTCAATCGCCTGCCGCTGGGCGCCGCCGCCCTGGCCGGCACGAGCTATCCCATCGACCGCGAACGCGTGGCCCGCACCCTGGAATTCGACGGCGTGTGCCGCAACTCGCTGGACGCCGTGTCCGACCGCGACTTCGCCATCGAGTTCTGCGCGGCCGGCGCGCTCATCATGACGCACATCTCGCGCCTGTCCGAAGAGCTGGTGATCTGGATGAGCCCGCGCGTGGGCTTCATCGATCTGGCCGACCGCTTCTGCACCGGCAGCAGCATCATGCCGCAGAAGAAGAACCCGGACGTGCCCGAGCTGGCCCGCGGCAAGACCGGCCGCGTCAACGGTCATCTGATGGCCTTGCTCACGCTGATGAAGGGCCAGCCCCTGGCCTACAACAAGGACAACCAGGAAGACAAGGAAGGCATCTTCGACACGGTCGATACGCTGCGCGACACGCTGACGATTTTTGCGGACATGGCCGGCGGCATCAAGGTCAAAGCCGACAACATGCGCGCCGCGGCCCTGCAGGGTTTCGCCACCGCAACCGACCTGGCCGACTACCTGGTCAAGCGCGGCCTGCCCTTTCGCGATGCGCACGAAGTCGTGGCCCACGCGGTGCGCGATTGCGAACAGCGCGGCATCGACCTGGCCGATCTCACACTGGCCGAACTGCAGGCCTACAACCCGGCCATCGAGGCCGACGTGCATCAGGTACTGACGCTGGAAGGCTCGGTGGCGGCGCGCAAGCACATCGGCGGAACCGCGCCCGAGCGCGTACGCGAAGAAGCGCAGCGGGTGCTGAACGAGACGGCTTGAGCGCGCGGGCGCGGCGGCCGCGCCCCGACAACGCTCAGGCCGACGCGGCGGGCCCGTCGTCTGCGGCCCGACTCATCAAGGCTTGAAGGCCTGCGGCGGGAACCGCCTTCGAAAACAGCCATCCTTGCGCGTAACGCACCCCGCGTTTTTGCAGGTACGCCGATTGCGCCTCGGTCTCCACCCCTTCGGCGACCATCCGTAGGCCCAGCGATTTGGCCATTTCGATAATGTGCGCCACGACGTGGCTGGTCACGCTTTGCGTTTCGATGGTGTCGACGAAGGCTTTGTCGATCTTCAGGCAGTCCAGTTCCAGACGGGTGAGATAGGCCAGGCTGGAGTAGCCGGTGCCGAAGTCGTCGATCGCCGTGGAAATGCCGTAGGAACGCAGTGCGGCCAGGTTGCGCCTGGCGGTGTCATTGTCCATGAAGACGCGTTCGGTGGCTTCGATATGGATGCGCCTGGGGTCCACGCCCATGTCCGCCATCCAGCGCTGCAACCGGATCGGCAGCGCCGGGTCTATCAGGTCGTCCGCCGACAGGTTGACGGCAACATAGAAAGAACTTTGCGCGCGCAGCAGCTGGCCCATCTGCAGCGCGATCAACGCCAACACGCAATCTGTGACCTGGGTGATCAGATGATGCTGTTCGGCTATGGGAATAAAGATGTCGGGATTGATGAAACTGCCGTCTTCCGTACGCCAGCGGATCAATGCCTCGGCCCCCACGATGGCGCGGCTGCGCAGATCGACGATGGGCTGATACACCAGAGAAAATTCCCGCTTGGCGATAGCCATGCGTATCAACGCGGGCATCGAGGACTGTTTCCTGGCAAAGAGAGACAAAATGTAAAGCAATGCCAGCACGATGCACAGGCCCAGCGGAGACAGCATGAGCGCATTGGAGACGGTGCCGGCTTCGATCCGCGACAAGGGCACCGCCGCGACCGCCGCATAATCGAAAGCATCGGATCGAACGACGGAAACCAAGTAATCATCGACGATCTTTAGGGCTCGCGGCGCTTGATCGGCGATATGCAGCCATCGCGAATCGACGCGCCCGCGGCTGGTAATGACCAGTTGCTGGCTCACGGCCACCAAGGCAATCGACATGTCCGACGCCGACTCCGGCACATCGAGAAGGTCGTCTTCGTGGACGATCGCCGTGGCGCCGCTGCGAACATCGGTAACGGATCGCAGCGGCGCGGCGGGCAGCAGCGGATCATGCAGAGACGTCCGCACTTCGAGACCGTATTGGCTGACGTAAGTGGGTGGCCCGAGATCGAACCCTTTGTTTCCGAACGACGAGCACAACAACCGGTTTCCTTCGGCCATGCCGACGTCGATGATCTGGTTGGAGCTAAGCACCAGCCTGCGCATCGCATCCAGGCGCTGTTCGGAACAGGGCGCCCCGTCCGAGGACGCGGAAAGCGCTTGCAACGCATTGGCCATTTGCCTTGCGGTACGGTCCATGTGTTGCAGAACGTCTTCGCTCATGGCTCGGACGCGATCCTGGTACCTCTGGATGCTGATCTCATAGGCGGCGTACACGGTCGCAGCGAAGGGAAGTGCCACAGCCAATACCGCCAGCAGACAGACAAGCAACAGCCTGCGCGCGCGTCGGGTCAGAATCATAATTATCGGCGCCACTCGATGGGTCGATCGCAAAGGGCGATGCCAGCCCATTTTGCCATCTCCGCGCCATCCGACCTATTCCGGAAAATTCGCGCGCCGCGCGTCCCTTCCGGCATCCCGTCTTCTCTCAGGCGAGTCCTTCGCCCGTCCACTCCGTGACGAACTCGCGGAAATCGGGGCGCTGCATGGGAGGCAGGTCGGCCGCCAGCGTGCCGATGGCGACAAAGCCCAGGAAACGGTATTCCAGGGGATCGAAGCCCAGCGCTTCCTGTACGTCGGGCACATTGGTGCCCAGGCCGGTGCTCCAGAACGCGGCATAGCCCAACATGTGAACGGCGTTGAGCACGTTCATCACCGACGCACCCACGGCCAGCATCTGCTCGTGCTCGGGGATCTTGCCGTCGAAGAAACTCTTCTGCGCCACGCCCAGCACCAGCGGCACCTGCGCCAGCCAGGCGCGGTTGTTCTTTTCTTTTTCGGGCGTCATGCGCGGGTCGCCCGTGCGCTTGACGGCAGCAATGGCCATGTCGGCCAGCTTGCCCACGGCCTCGCCGCGGATGACGACGTAGCGCCACGGACGCAGTGCGCCGTGGTCGGGCGCGCTCATGGCGGCCTGCAAAATCTGGGCCAGTTCTTCATCGGAAGGCCCGGGACCGCGCACGAGCTTGGTCGAACGGCGCGACATCAGGGCTTGCAGGGACGTTGTGCTAGTCATCATCAATGAATTTATTTGAGAAACGTTCTCATTGTAAGCCTTCGCGGCATATCGCCAGCACCAGTTGCCGCAGCCACTGATGCCCGGGATCGGCGCCCAGGCGGGGGTGCCACATCTGCGACACCGTGATTTTCTCGGTCTGGACCGGCAGTTCGAAGGCGAAGATGCCGTTGCGGGCCGGCTCGCCGCGCGCCGTGTGGATGCGCAGAAAAAACGACGGCACGAGCGCGACCAGGTCGCAGGCCCGCGCCACGGCCAGCGCGGCGGAAAAACTGGGGACCACGGCGGCGATGGTGCGCTTGAGCCCCAGAGCGGCCAAGGCGGCATCCACCGGGCCGTCAACGCGCCCGCGGCGCGACGTCACCACGTGGCCGTAAGCGACGTAATGCTCGGGGCTCACCTGGGCTTGCGCCTCGAGCGGATGCCCCGTCCTGGCCACACCGATGAAATGATCCCGAAAGAGCGCCTGCACCCGGACTTCGGGCCCCATCTCGCTCAGGACGCCGACCTCCAGGTCGGCTAGACCTTCGCGCAACGGCGCCGTCGTTTTCTCGGCCTTGGGAGCAAAGCGCAAACGCACGCCCGGCGCAGCCGCCGCGGCCGCCGTAATGAGCGCGGCGCCGAAAGCCTCGACAAAGCCGTCGTTGGCGCGGATCGTGAAGGTCCGCCGCAAAGCGGCAATATCCAGATCTGTCGCCGCGGGACTCAGCACGGTGCGCGCCGCACGGACCGCGTCCTGGACGCGCTGACGCAGCGCCTGTGCATGCGGGGTCGGTACCAGGCGGCGCCCCGCGCGTACCATCAGGGGGTCGCCGGTTGCCTCGCGCAGCCGCGACACGGTGCGGCTCATCGCCGAGGCGCTGAGCCCCAGGCGGCGCGCAGCGCCGGCCACGCTGCCCTCGGCCAGCAAGGCGTCGAGCGCGAAGAGCAGGTTCAAGTCGGGATCGGACATGACCGATCCTAGCATGGCCGAACATAGCGTACGGTGCACTTTATCAATGCAATTCGTGCGTCTTCCGCCATATCTCAAGGCCTTATACATTGGTGTCCATGGCAACACCGGCGGGTCTGCTGCCCGTCTACAACAAGGATTTTCAATATGGAATTGTTCACTGACAAACCGGGAGACGAGGGGCTGCCGGGCCGCGAGCGCTGCCTGGCCATGATCTCGGTCATGATCGCCACGGCCATGGCGGTGTTCGACGGCTCCATCGTCAACATCGCCCTGCCCCCGATCGCGCAGACACTGAATGTGCCGACCGGCGAGGCAGTCTGGGTGGCCAACGGCTACCTGCTGTCGGTGGCCGTTACCCTGGCGGCGTTTTCGGCGCTGGCGCGGCGCACCGGCTTTCGCTCGCAGTTCACCGCCGGGATCGCCGTGTTCACGCTCGCGTCGCTGGGCTGTGCACTGTCGACTTCGCTGCCGTGGCTGATCGCGATGCGCGTGCTGCAAGGCATCGGCGGCGCCGCGACGCTGAGCATCGCGCCCGCCATCCATCGCTCGATTTTCCCGACCCGATTGCTGGGGCGGATACTCGGCCTGAACGCGCTGCTCGTGGCAACGAGCTCGGCCGTCGCGCCGCTGCTGGGCGGAACCCTGCTGGCGGCCCTGAGCTGGCAATGGCTGTTCGCGATCAACGTTCCGCTGGGCATCGTCGGCACGATCCTGGCGCGGCGCGCCATTCCCAAGGCCCGCGTACGCGGCCTGCCTTTCGACGTCGCCGGCGCCCTGCTGTCGGCCATCGCCATGGCTGCGCTGATCATGGCCGCCGACCGCTGCGCGCAACTCGGCCATGGCGGCCGGGCCTATGTTCCGCTGGCCTATGCGGCCATCGCCGTCGCGGCAGGCATGGCCTTTGTGCGCCGCCAACGCCGCGCTCCCGAACCGCTGCTGCCGCTGGATATCTTCGCGTCCACGCGTTTTTCCATGGCGGCGTTGACGTCCATGGCCTCGTTCGTCGGCCAGGGCATCGCTTTCATCTCGCTGCCCATTCTGCTGGAAAGCGCCTACGGCTACAGCCCCTTTGCATCGGCGCTGCTCTTTACGCCCTGGCCCGTCGCCATCGTCTTCGTAGCGCCTTATGCCGGGCGGCTGGCCGATCGGCACAAGCCGGCCACGCTCGCCACGGCAGGCCTGCTCCTCTTCGCAGCCGGCCTCGCGCTCCTGGCGCTGCTGCCCTACGACGCGCCCATTTGGGATATCGCCTGGCGCGAGCTGGTGTGCGGCGCAGGCTTCGGCTTTTTCCAAAGCCCCAACAACCGCGAAATGCTGGCCAACGTGTCGCGCGAGCGCAGCAGCAATGCCTCGGGGGTATTGGCGATCGCGCGCACCTTCGGGCAATGCCTGGGAACGGCCCTGGTCGGAGTCATTCTGTCGGCATATGCAGCGCGCGTCACGGCCGGCGGCGGCAAGTTCGAGGGCCTCGCGCTGGCCCACGCGATCGAATGGACGCTCTGGCTGGCGACGGCCGCGACGGTCGCGGCACTGATCGTCAGCTCGCGCCGGCTGGGAGGCCGCCAGGCCGCGCCGGGACAACAGCCTTCGTAATGTGCCGGCGCCCGCGTGCAGGCCTAGGCGATCAGCGCCTCGCAGGCCTGTTTCAGGCGCCGGGCGCCTTCTTCGATGGCCTCGACGTCGGGCGCCGCGAATGAGAGCCGCAGAGCGGACGTGTCGGGCTGGTCCGCGAAAAACGCCTTCCCGGGCACGAAAATCACCTTGCGTTCGATGGCGCGCTTGAGCAGGTCGTCGGCGTCCACGCCCGGCATGCGCGCCCAGACGAACATGCCGCCCTCGGGCTGGTGAAACGCGATGGCATCGCCCAGCCCTGCGCGCAACGCCCGGCACAGCGCGCCGTTCTTGGCGCCGTAAGCCGCCGTGATGCGCGGCAGATGCCGCGCCAGCGACCCGTCCGCCAGGTATTCGGCGGCGATGGCCTGGGACCACGGCGTGGTGCACAGATCGACAGTCTGTTTGGCGACGACGCAGCGGCGCGCGATTTCCGCGGGCGCCACCGTCCAGCCGATACGCAGGCCAGGCGCGACGACCTTGGACAAGCTGGAGAAATGCACGACCCACTCGCGCGAACCGTCGACCTGATCGCTGAGCGCGAGTATCGAGGGAACCGCCTGCCCCGCGAATCTCAGGTCGCCGTAGGGGTCGTCTTCGACGATGAGGAACTTGTACTTGACGGCGAGCCGCAGCAGTTCGATGCGACGCTCGCGCGTCAGCGTCGCGCCGGTGGGATTGGCGAAAGTCGGCACCGTATACAGCAGCTTGGGTCGCGCCACGACGCCCGAGGCCAGCAGACTCGCGAGCCTGCCGACGTCCAGGCCGTCGCCGTCGACCGGCACGGTGACGACGCGGGCCTGCTGCAGTCTCAATGCCTGCAGCGTCGCCGGATAGGCCGGCTGCTCGGTGAGCACCACGTCGTCGGGATCGACCAGCACGCGCAGCAGCAGGTCCAGGCCTTGCTGCGAACCCGTCGTGACGAGCATTTCTTCGGGCCGGCAAGGCGCGCCGCGCATGGCCATCAACGCGATGAGCTGCGTCTTGAGCTTGGGCAGCCCGTCGGTGGGACCGTATTGCAGGCAGAGGATCGAATCCTGGTAGGCGCGCGCCTGCGCGGCCCGCAACCCGTCGATGTCGAACAGGTCGCTCGCGGGATAGCCGCCCGCGAAGGAGATCATCCCAGGCTCGCTCAGATACTTGAACAACTCGCGTATGGGCGAGCCCGCGGGATTTTGAAAAGGCGCTGTGTATGCGTACATGTCATCGTCGGCCCGGCCGGGGCCGCAGGTAAGCCGCAGAGGGAAACCACTGCGGCAAGTCTTCACTACACGACGTTTTTCTCGACAATGGGACGGTTGTTCAGCACCCGGTCCCAATTGAGCGAAGACAGATCCAACGTCGTGTATCGGCCGTTGAGAATGAGCTCGCTCACTCCGCGCCCCGTCGCCGGCCCTTGCTGCAGGCCATGGCCGCTGAAACCGTTGGCGAAGATGCAGTTGTCGATGTCCGGGTGATGGCCGATGATGGCATTGTGATCGAACACGTTGTACTCGTAGTAGCCAGACCAGCAGTTCTCGACGCGCAGCGCCTCGAACTGCGGCACGCGATGCGCCAGGGTCGGCCAGATCACCTCGTCGAACAGGTCGTGATCGACTTCGTCCAGCGGCAGGTCGTCCGGATCGTTGTCGGGGCTGGGCGACGTGCCGGTGATGTATGTCTTGCCCTCAGGTCGGAAGTACACGCCCGTCGGATCGATGAGCAGCGGACTGTTGGTCAGCCGCGCCGGCGAGGACACGTTGAAAATGCTGCGGCGGCGCGCATAGACGGGGATGTCGATGCCCATCATCGCGGCGATGCGCCGCGCCCACGCGCCTGTGGCATTGACCAGCGTATCGCAGGCGTAGCGCTCGCCGTTGCCGGCCTGCACGTGCGTGATTTTGCGGCCGTCGCGCTCGATGCCGGTCACCTCGGCTGCGACATAGCGCGCGCCCAGCGCCTGCGCCTTCTTGCGCAGCGCCTGCACCAGGCCATAACCGTCGAACCAGCCTTCGCCGCTGACCCCGTAGGCCCCCGCGGCAAGATCGTCGACGTTCAGCCAATGAAACTTTGCCTGCAGGGCATGGGGCGCGTGCAGCGCGTTGTTCGCGCCAAGGCGGGTCTGCAGCGCATGATTCTCGCGCAGCGTAGCCTCGCCGCCGGGGGTGGCCAGGAAAAGATAGCCGCCCTCGTGCAAGTCGATGGACGGCTTGTGACCGTCGACCTCGAGCCGGTCGCCGATGTGGCGCAGAAAGTCGATGCCGAAAAGCGACATCTGAATCGACAGCGGGGTCGAAAACTGCTGGCGGATGGACGCGGCCGACAGTGCCGACGATGACTTCGCGTAGGTCGGATCGCGCTCGATGACGGTGACGGAAACGGTCGGATCCGACGCGCGCAGGAAATAGGCAATCGAACTGCCTATCACCCCGCCGCCGGCGATAACAACGTGAGAGCTCACAGCAAGTGCTCCAGAGGGCGATGAACGAACGCGTCAGCCGACGTTGAAATCGATGCCCTGCGCCAGCGGCAACGCCGAGGAGTAGTTCACCGTATTGGTCGCGCGCCGCATGTAGGCCTTCCAGGCATCGGAGCCGGACTCGCGGCCGCCGCCGGTTTCTTTCTCGCCGCCGAACGCGCCGCCGATTTCGGCGCCGCTCGGGCCGAGGTTGACGTTGGCGATGCCGCAGTCGCTGCCCGACGCCGACAGGAACCGCTCGCTTTCGCGCATGTCGGTGGTGAAGACGCACGAAGACAGCCCATGATGCGCCGCGTTGTTCGCCTCGATCGCTTCGTCGAACTTGCCGTACTTGAGCACGTACAGAATGGGCGCGAACGTTTCGGTCAGCACGATCTCGGTTTGCTCAGGCATCTCGACGATGGCCGGGCGCACGTAGAAACCCTTCTCGTTGCCCGCGACCACGTGGCGTTCGCCGCCGAAGACCTTGCCGCCCTCTTTCCTGGCCTGCTCGAGCGCGGCCTGCATGCGGTGGAACGACGCTTCGTCGATGAGCGGGCCCATCAGCGTGCCCTGCTCCAGCGGATTGCCGATCTTGACCTTGCCGTAGAGCGCCTTGAGCCGTTCGACGGTCTTGTCGTAGATGCTTTCGTGCACGAACAGGCGGCGCAGCGTCGTGCAGCGCTGGCCCGCGGTGCCCACCGCCGAGAACAGAATGCCGCGCAGGGTCAGTTCCATGTCGGCCGTGTTCGACACGATGCCCGCGTTGTTGCCGCCCAGTTCCAGCAGGGAACGGCCGAAGCGGCGTGCAACTTCAACGCCGACCGCGCGGCCCATTTCGGTGCTGCCGGTGGCGCTGACGATGCTCGAGCGCCGGTCGGAAACCAGCTTGGCGCCGACCTCGCGTCCGCCGATGACCACGCTGGTGAGGCCCTCGGGCGCATCGCCGAATTCTTTGAGCGCTTCCTGCAAAATGTGGTCGACGGCCAACGCGGTCAAGGTCGCCTTCTCGGAAGGCTTCCATATCACGGCGTTGCCGCACACCAGGGCCAGCGCGGCGTTCCAGGACCAGACCGCGGCCGGAAAGTTGAACGCCGAGATCACCGTGCACACGCCCATGGGGTGCCAGGTTTCGGCCATGCGGTGGCCGGGACGTTCGGAGGCAATGGTCAGACCGTAGAGCTGACGCGAAAGACCGACCGCAAAGTCGCAGATATCGATCATTTCCTGCACTTCGCCCAGGCCTTCCTGGAGGATCTTGCCGGTCTCCAGGGTGATGATGCTGCCCAGCGCGGCCTTGCGCTCGCGCAGCTTGTTGCCCAGCAGGCGGACCAGCTCTCCGCGACGCGGCGCCGGCACGTTGCGCCAGGCCTTGAACGCCTCTTGGGCTTTGGCCAGCGCGGCGTCGGCCTGATCGACCGACTGGCTGGCGACGCGGCCGATGAGTTCGCCGTCGATGGGCGAATGGACGGCAATGTCGCCCGCCTGAGCGAGCTGGGAAATGCCGAGTTCAGAGAGAATGGTTGCTGCTTTCACGGTAAAACCTCGTAAATATCATTGATTTGAAGCGAGACGCCCGCCGGTCGGGCGGGCGCCTTGTACTGCCTTGTGCGAAAAGATTACTCGCCCGTCTTGGTGGTCACGGTCACCCAGTTGCCGTTCTTGACTTGATACAAGGTCGAGCTCGAGTTCTTCAGATCGCCTTCTTTGTTGAAGGCGATATGGCCCGTGATGCCGTCATAGTCGCTCGCCTTGAGCGCGGCGTTGAACTTGGCCGGATCGGTGGAGTTGGCCTTTTCCATGGCGTTGATGCCCAGCCAGGCCGCATCGTAGGCGAACTGGGCATAGGCCAGCACGTCCTTGCCGAACTTCTGCTTGAACCTCGCCTCGAAACCCTTGCCCTTGGGCAGGATGTCCAGGGGCTGGCCGTACTCCCAGGCCTGAGCGCCCTCGGCATCGGCGCCGGCGATCTTGATGAAATCGGCATCCTTGACGCCGCCGCCGCCGACGAACTGGGCCTTGATGCCCAGCTGGTGCATGCGCTTGACCACCTGCGCCGCCTGCGCGTCCAGGCCGCCGAAGAAGATCAGATCGGGTTTATGGCTCTTGATGGCGGTCAGCTGCGCCGAAAAATCCACCGCCTTGTCGTTGGTGAACTCGCGGTCGACGATCTGCGCGCCGTGCGCCTTGGCCGCCTTGATGAACTCGTCGGCTTCGCCCTGGCCGAAAGCCGTACGGTCGTCCATGACGGCGATGCGCTTGGCCTTGGTGACCGTGACGGCGTAAACGCCGGCATTGCCCGCATTTTGCGCATCGGTGGCGATGATGCGGTAAATGGTGTTGAAGCCGGACTGGGTGATGACAGGATTGGTGGCCGACGGGGTGATCATGGGAATGCCGGCCTTGGCATAGATCGGCGCCGCCGGGATCGTGGTGCCGGAGTTGAAGTGGCCGACCACGAACGCGACCTTGTCGTCCACCAGCTTCTGCGCCGCCTGGACGCCGATGCGGGGATCGGCCTGATCGTCTTGCGAGTCGATGACGAACTTGACCTTCTGGCCGCCGATGGTCGGATTGGTCGCGTTGGCTTCGTCTAGAGCCAGTTGGACGCCGTTCTCGATGTCTTTGCCGTAGGCGGCATTGCCGCCCGTGAGCGGACTGGCCACGCCGACCTTCACCTCTACCTGCGCATACGCGGAACTTGCCGCCAGCATGAGGGACACGGCAAGAAAGACGGGACGAGGGGAAATGCGAAAACGAGAAACCATGGTGGAGATTCCTTTGTCATCTATCGTAGACACAGCGCGCCAGCTCCACCGCAGCGGATTCCGGCGCGCGCTGATCGTCTCCCCGCGGCGGATCGCGACGAGGATGTAGAACGATTGTGGGTAGGCGATAGACCCGCATCAACCGATATCTATGCACAACCTGATGAGTTTTCGTCATCATGCCTATAAAATCGAGCAAATTCAGGGGCTCTGTCCCGCCGCGTCAGGCATTGGGAGATACCCCAATGCCTGCCTGACGGATTCAAATCGGCCTATCGACGCTATGACGGACGCATCATGAGGAAATTCAAAATCCCCAACATGGGGGCCCTGATGGCGTTCGAGGCCGCTGCGCGCCACGAGAGTTTCACTCACGCCGCCAAGGAATTGTTTCTCACCGAAAGCGCCGTCTCGCGGCAGATCGCGACGCTGGAATCGAACCTGGGCGTACGGCTGTTCGTGCGCGCCAAACAGCGCGTCGTCCTCACCCGCGCAGGGCGACTTTACGGCACTCAGGTGCGGCGCACGCTCGAGGCGCTCGACCGCGACACGCTGTCGATCATCGCCCACGGCAGCAGCGGCGGCTATCTGGAGCTCGCCGTCCTGCCGGCCTTCGCCTCGCAATGGCTCATCCCCCGGATGAAAGACTTCAACGATCGCACACCCGACGTGCGGGTCAACATGGGCATCCGCACGAGCATGTTTTCGTTCGAAGAGTCGCATTTCGATGCGGCCATCCATTACGGCAAGCCGACCTGGCCGGGAACGTCGTCCGATTATCTCTTCGGCGAGGAGGTCGTACCCATCTGCTCGCCCTCGTTGCTGGACAGCCCCATCAAGAAAGCCCGCGACCTGCTGGACTATCCCTTGCTGCATTCGACGACCCGCCCCAACGGGTGGTCCGCCTGGTTCGCCCACCACGGCGTCGAAGACAACGCCACGATGCACGGCGTGCGCTACGAGCTGCACACCATGCTCATCGCCGGTGCGGCCGCCGGCCTGGGCATCGCCCTGGTGCCGAAGTTCTTCGTGGACGGCCAATTGGAGCAGTTGGGCATCATGATTCCTTTCGAGGCCAGCCCTCCCGTCGATTCGGCCTACTACCTCGTCTACCCGACGGAGCTGAGCCACGGCAAACCGCTGGAGCGCTTTCGTGCCTGGCTGCTCGCGCAGGCTGACGCGTACAACACCGCGATCGGACGATGAGACTTTCCGCAACGGCGCCGAGTGGGGCAAACTACGGCAGCACGCCAGGAATGCGGCCCGCGAGGCCCTCCACATTAGCCAGACCAGGAATCTTCAATGCCCGACAACCCTAGGCGCCTGGACGAACTGATTCTGCAATGCGCTCAACGGCGAGAAACGGCGCTTGAAGAACTGTATCGACTCAGCGCCCCGCATCTATTTGCACTCGCCGTCCGTATATTGAGACGTAAAGATTTGGCCGAAGAAGTGCTGCAGGAGAGTTTCCTCAGCATCTGGCGCAATGCCGGCCGCTTTTCGGCCGAGCAGAGCCAGGCCATGACTTGGATGACACATATCGTTCGCAACCGATGTATCGACCTGCTGCGCCGTCCGGACTGCGAACGGCCCGATCCGGACGGCGTGATTCTGGATTCCTGGGCCGACGAGGCCGCGGGCCCCATGGAGCGCCTGCGCAGCCGCCAGGACGGCAAGCGGCTGGCAGACTGCATGGCGCAGCTGGAGTCCAAACAGCGCATGGCGATCGCCTTGTCGTTTTTCGATGATCTGAGCCACGGCGAAATCGCGAGCCGGCTGAACTCGCCGCTGGGCACGATCAAGAGTTGGGTACGCCGGGGCATGGAACGCCTCAAGAGGTGTCTGTCATGAAAACCTACGACGATCCGCAGTTGCGCGCCAGACTGGCGGCGGATTATGCATCCGGCGCGATGCGAGGCGGTGCCCGGCGCCGTTTTGAGGGATTGATGGCCGCCGACGCATCGCTGCGTCGCCAGGTACGGTCATGGGAAGACGAACTGTACGCGCTGATCTGGGCCATGCCTGCGGTCAAGCCCCCGGAGCGCGTCTGGCGAGCCATACGTGCGCAGGTTCGCCAGCGGGCGCCCGCCCGCGCGAAAGGCTGGGCCTGGGACGGCGCCTACTTCTGGCGCCTGTGCTCGGCGACGCTGGCCGCGGTGCTGATCGCCCTGGTGGTGGTCCAGCCCACGTGGCTGAACCGCGCCCAGCCTCCCCAGCAGGTCGCGGTGCTCCAGGGCGGCCAGGGCCAGGCCTATCTGGTCATACGCAAAGATGCTTCCGGCACCCTGTACGCGACCACGCTGGAGAACCTGACCCGCATGGCGGACGGCCACGCGCTGCAGCTATGGTCGATGCCTGCGGACGGCAAGCCCGTATCGCTGGGTCTGGTGGCCGCCAACGGGGTGACCAGGCTTACTCTTCCCGAGGGCGCCGGAACACTCGCCAAGCTGGGCATCAGTCTGGAGCCGCCAGGCGGATCGCCCACCGGCCTGCCCACGGGTCCGGTTCTCATGACCGGCGACGTGCTGCTGAGCTGACTACGCCCCGGGCTGCATCCAAAACGCCCGCGCGTCCGTATAGGGGTAGAAGCACTCCCCTGTACGGACATCATGATTCTTGCCGCTATTCGTTCGAGGGTCGCGCGTGCGTAGCGCGTGGATCCGGGCCGCCCTGCGCGCGCTGGCCACGCGCTCTCCGCTCGCGCTGATCAACGGCGTCATTCCCCCCGATGCCTGCCGGGTGAGCGAAGGCATTGCCTATGGCCGCGGGCCGCGGCAGCAGTTGGACATCTACATGCCCTGGCAGGCCGCCGGCGCTCCGGTGGTGGTCTTTTTTTACGGCGGAAGCTGGCGCAGCGGCGCACGCAGCGATTACCGCTTCGTGGGCGACGCGCTCGCGTCGCGCGGCTTCGTCACGGCCGTGGCCGACTACAGTCTGTATCCGCAGGCCGCATACCCCGTCTTTCTGCAGGACTGCGCCCAGGCCGTTGCATGGACGGCCCAGCATTGCGCCGCCTACGGCGGCGATCCGGACCGGATCTACCTGGTCGGCCACAGCGCCGGCGCCTACAACGCGGCAATGATTGCCCTAGACTCGCGCTGGCTGGGCGCTCACGGCAGATCGCCCCGGATGCTGGCCGGGTGGGCGGGCATGGCGGGCCCCTACGACTTCCTGCCGATCGAGACCCGCGCCGTAAGACCGGTTTTTCACTATCCGCACACCCCCGTCGATTCTCAGCCTGTCCTGCACGCGCATGCGGGCGCGCCGCCGGCCCTGCTGATGGCGGGTTCAACCGACAAGATCGTGGACCCGCGTCGCAATACCGACGGCCTGCAACAGGCCCTGTCCGCTGCGGGCGCCCAGGTGCAGGCGATCCGTTACCGCGGGCTGGGCCACGAACTGCTCGTCGGCGCCCTCGCTCGCCCCTTGCGCTGGCGTGCCCCGGTACTGGAGGACCTATGCACCTTTCTGGGCAGTCACCAAAGGCAAAGCCAAAGGAAAGCGCAAGCATGAAAATAGGGAACTACTGCGCCGCGCTGTGGCTCGCAGCGAGCTTCGCGCCCTGTGCGAGCCCGGCGCAGGAACCCGCTGCGCAGCACTATGTGGGCATGGCCTACGCCAGCGCCGGCGACACGCTGCTCTACAGCGAAGAGCACTGGATTACCCGGAATGCCCGCGGCGAACAGCGCGTCGTGCTGTACCGATGCCCGAACGGCAACCCGTTCGCCCGCAAGCGCCTGCATGGCGGAATCGACGACCCCACGCCGGATTTCGACTTTCATGATCGCCGCGACGGCTACAGGGAAGGCGTGACCGGCGGCGACGGCGAACGCCAGGTGTACGTACAGCGCGACCGGTCGGCGCCGCGCCAGGCTGCGCCCTTGGCCGTGCCGCGCAATGCCGTCGTCGATGCCGGCTTCGATGCCTATCTGCGCGGGCGCTGGAATGCGCTCGGCGAGGGCAAGGGCACGCACATTGCGTTTCTGGTACCCAGCCGGCTGGATTATCTGCATCTGAAAATACACCCCCGCGACGGGCAGGACGGCGGTCGAGCCGTTCGAAAGTTTCGGCTGAGCCTGGATGCCTGGTATGGCTTTGCCGCCCCGTCGATCGAAGTGGTGTATTCGAAAGACGACCACCGCCTGCTTCGCTTCGCGGGCGTCAGCAATATCCGCGACGATCGGGGCCGCACGCAGCAAGTGCGCATCGAATTTCCCGCCGACAAGCAATACCCCCCACCGTCCTCGGCGCAAATCGAGCGGGCCGCCACCGAACCGCTCGTACAGCGATGCGACACCTCCAACTAAGGGTTTTCACTAGTGAATCCGGTTCGGGCCGCCGTCCGTATATGAGAGAACAAGAACACGGTTTACAGGATCTGCGATGAATACTCGCTGCGAAGAATCTAGATCGGCGGTCCCCGCAAACACAATGCGGCGGGCATCGTGGACGAATTCGCTACGGCGCTGGTTCGACACGCAGGAAGCCGACGGACAATCGGCAACGGACGATCCCGGGCACGACCAGGTGGACTGGCCCAGGGCCATTCCTTTCATCCTGATCCACGCGGGCTGCCTGGGCGTGCTGTGGGTCGGCGTGTCGCCCATCGCCGTGGCCGTGGCGCTTTCGATGTACGTCTTGCGCATGTTCTTCGTGACGGCGTTCTATCACCGCTATTTCTCGCATCGCGCGTTCCGCACGTCCCGCGCCGCCCAATTCGTCTTTGCCGTGCTGGGCGCCACGTGCGTGCAGCGCGGCCCGCTCTGGTGGGCGGCGCATCACCGCAGCCACCATGTGCACGCCGACACGCCTGCCGATCTGCATTCGCCGCGCAGCCGAGGGTTCGGGCGCAGCCACATCGGCTGGTTTCTCACCCGACGCGCCTTCGCCACGAACTGGGATCGCATCCCGGACCTGCGCGGCTATCCGGAGCTGCGCTGGCTGGATCGATACGATGTGGCCGTTCCGCTGGCCGTGCTGGGTTCGTTGTACGCAGCCGGCGCGGCGCTTGAACGGTACGCGCCCGCCTGGGGGACCAGCGGCCTGCAGATGGCGGTGTGGGGATTCTGCATCTCCACCGTCGCGGTGTATCACGCCACGTTTTGCATCAACTCGCTGGCGCATCGTTACGGCAAGGTGCGTTTCCAGACCAGGGACGACAGCCGCAACAATCTGTGGCTGGCCCTGCTGACGCTGGGTGAAGGGTGGCACAACAATCACCATTTCTATCCGGGATCCGCACGCCAGGGCTTTCGCGCCCGCGAAGTGGACCTGACCTGGTACGGGCTGTGGCTGCTGGCCAGGACCGGCCTGATCTGGGACCTGAAACCCGTTCCGGCCTGGGTGTCGGACAAGGCCAAGGACTGATCATGCGCATCGCCGTCATCGGAGCGGGCGTCGCCGGCCTGGCCAGCGCCTACCGGCTGTCCCGCGAACACCACGTCACCCTGTACGAGGCCAACGACTACCTGGGCGGGCATACCCACACCCACCCGGTCGAACAAGGGGGTCGGCACTATGCGGTCGACAGCGGGTTCATCGTTTTCAATCCGGAACGCTATCCGCTGTTCACGCAAATGCTCGATGAGCTGGACGTGCGTTCGCAGCCCACGTCGATGAGTTTTTCCGTGCAGAACGAGGCGAGCGGCCTGGAATATGGCGCCGCCAACCTGGACACCTTGTTCTGCCAGCGGCGCAATCTGGCATCGCCCCGTTTCCTGGGCATGCTCAAAGATTTGCGGCGCTTCTACCGCGAAGCGCCGGACCTGCTGCGCCTGACCGGTCCCGGACCGTCGCTGGGGGACTACCTCGCGCAAAACCGTTACGGCGATGCGTTTCGAGACGACCATCTCGTCCCGATGGCTGCCGCCCTGTGGTCCTCGCCGGCCCAGCGCGTCGCCGACTTCCCCGTCCGATACCTGGTGCAGTTCATGGCCAATCACCAGATGCTGCAAGTGGCGCGCAGGCCGCAGTGGCGGGTCGTGCAGGGAGGCTCTTCCCGTTATGTCGATGCCCTGCGCAAGCGCTGGACGGTGCGCGAGATGCCATCCCTTCCCGTCGTGGGCGTATGCCGCCGTGAAGACCATGTCGTGGTCGCGACGCGCGGCGGCCATGAGGCGTACGATCACGTGGTGATGGCTTGCCACAGCGGCCAGGCTCTGCGGCTGCTCGAAGACGCGAGCGGAGCCGAGCGGGAAATACTGAGCGCGATTCCGTACCAGGAAAACGACGTCGTGCTGCACACCGACGCGTCGCTGCTGCCGCGCAACCGCAAAGCCTGGTCGGCATGGAACGCCTATGTGCCGGCGCATCCGGCGCGGCACTGCACGGTGAGCTATTGCATGAACATCCTGCAGGGAATCGAGTCAGACCGTCCTTTCATCGTCACGCTGAACCGCAGCGAGGACATCGACCCGGCCGCCGTGCTGGCCAGGATGCATTACGAACACCCCGTCTACACGGCAGCATCCGTGGCGGCGCAGGCCCGCAAGCATGAAATATCCGGGCAGCGCCGCACGTGGTACGCCGGCGCCTATTGGGGCTGGGGATTCCACGAGGACGGCATGCGCAGCGCCATGGACGTCGTGCGCGGTTTGGAATGCATCCCGGCGCACGGATCGTCCTCACCTGCAAGATCTGCCCTTTTGGCCGAGGCGGCGGCATGAAACGGGAAACGCCGCACCCGGGTATCGTGCACAGCGCGGTCTACGAGGGCCGCGTCGCGCACGTGCGCCATGGTCCGGCGCCGCATGCGTTCGACTACCGGATCGCCCAGCTCATGCTGGACCTGGACGAAATCGACGAGGTGTTCCGGGACCGCTGGCTGTGGTCGGTCAACCGGCGCAATCTGGCCGAGTGGCGGCGCAGCGACTATTTCGGCGATAGCGCCCGGCCGCTGGCCGACGCCATACGCGAACGCGTGCGCGCATCGACTCAGGTCGATGCCGCAGGCCCCGTGCGCATGCTCACGCATTTGCGTTACGCCGGCTATATCTTCAATCCGGTGACTTTTTACTACTGCTATGCCGCCGACGGCGCGACGCTGCAGGCGATCGTGGCCGACATCACCAACACCCCATGGGCGGAACGGCACAGCTATGTGTTGCCGGTAGCCCAGGCCGAGCGTCGCGGCCGGCTGATGCGCTGGCAGTTCGACAAGAATTTTCACGTCTCGCCGTTCATGGCCATGGATCGGCGCTATGACTGGTGTCTCAGCGCGCCGGGCGACGACCTGCGGGTGCACATGCGGGTCATGAACGCCGCGGCATGCGAGTTCGACGCAGATCTGTCGATGACGCGCCATGCGCTGAACGGCAGGACCCTGGCGCGGGTGCTGTGGCGCTATCCGCTCATGACCACGCAGGTCATCGGCGCCATCTACTGGCAGGCGCTGCGACTCTGGCTCAAACGCAATCCCATCTACGACCACAAGAAGCGCGACGCATCGGAATCGGGAGTTCGATAATGACATCGGCAAGCCTTGACAAAAAATTCAGCGCGGACACCGCCGCGCCCCAATCCGCAAGCTGGCTGGACCGGGCGCTGCGCCGCCAGGTCCTGAAGAATCTGGCGGATCTGCGGAACGGCCAATTGATCATCGACGACCCGCTGGCGAGAACCGAACTGGGCGCCCGCGACGCCGCCGGGGCCGAGCTTCGCATTCACCTGCGAGTCCACGACCTGAGCTTCTACCGTACGCTGGCTTTCGGCGGCAGTGTCGGCGCGGGCGAGGCCTACGGCGACGGCGTCTGGGAATGCGACGACCTGGTCGGACTGGTGCGCCTGCTCGCGCGCAACCGGGACAGGCTCGACCGCATGGAATCGGGATTCGCGCGCTACAGCGGCCTGGCCATGCGGTGCTGGAATGCCGCCCGGCGCAACACCCGCGCCGGCAGCCGCCGCAACATTGCCGAACACTACGACCTGGGCAACGATTTCTTCGGCCTTTTTCTCTCCAGCGATCTCATGTACTCGTCGGCGGTGTGGGACGGACCCGACGACACGCTCGAACAGGCGTCCGTGCGCAAGCTGGACGCCATTTGCCGCAAACTGGACCTGCGGCCCGGCGACCATGTCGTGGAGATCGGCAGCGGCTGGGGTGGCTTCGCCCTGCACGCCGCGACACACTATGGCTGCCGGGTCACCACCACCACCATCTCGAAAGAGCAGCATGCGCTGGCGAGCGAACGAATCGCCGCGGCGGGGCTCTCGGACCGGGTGCAGGTTCTTTGCCAGGACTACCGCGACCTGCAGGGCAAGTACGACAAACTGGTCTCCATCGAAATGATCGAGGCCATCGGCGCACAATATCTGCAGACCTACTTCGCGAAAATCGGCGAGTTGCTCAAGCCCGACGGGCTGGCGCTGGTCCAGGCCATCACCATCGAGGATCATCGTTACCAGCAGGCCCTGCGCTCGGTGGATTTCATCAAGCGGCATATCTTCCCGGGCAGTTTCAGTCCCTCGGTGCAGAGCATGCTGGCGGCCAAGACGCGAGCCTCCGACATGGCGCTGGTGCATCTCGAAGACTTCGGACTGTCGTACGCGCGCACGCTGCAGGCCTGGCGCACGCGGTTTCTCGCGCAGCTGCAAGCGGTATACGCGCAAGGGTTCGATCCGCGGTTCGCGCGCATGTGGGAGTTCTATCTTGCCTATTGCGAGGGCGGCTTTCGCGAACGCTCGATCGGCGTCTCCCACCTGCTGCTGGCCCGTCCCGGCGCCCAGCCCGCTCCGTCCGGCTGGGCGGGACGCAAACCGGACACCGTCGCATGAAATTCTGGCGCAATTTCCTCGGCTACGAAATCGTCTGGTTCGCAGCCGTCATCGGCGCGAGCCGAGGCAGCGCGCTGCCGGGCCTGCTGTGTGCCGTGGTGTTCACCGCATGGCAGTTGAGCGTGTCTCACCGACGCGCGTCGGACCTGCGCCTGGTGGGCATTGCCCTGCTGTGCGGACTGATCGTCGACGGAGTGCTGTCGCATATGGGGTGGATGCATTACGCCGCCATGTCCTGGGCCGTGCCGCCGGGCGTGCCACTATGGATATTGGCGCTGTGGGTGGCCTTCGCCATGACCTTGAATCATTCGATGGTGTGGTTGCAGGGCCGTCCCGCATGGGCACTCGCCCTGGGCGCAGCCGGCGGCCCTCTGGCCTATTGGGGCGCATCGCGCAGCTGGCAAGCGGTGGTTTTCGAGGCGCCCGCCGCCCGCGCGGCGATCTGGCTGGCCGTGGGCTGGGGAATCGCCCTGCCCCTGCTCGCCGGATTGGCGGCGCGATGGCCCGCCGCCCGCGATTCGCGCGGCATGATACCGGGAGACACACGATGACGGCATGGCAACAGCTGGGCCTTTTGGCCGCCCTGGCGTGGGCGGCAATGACCGCCGCCTGGATGTGGCAGCGGCTGCATCAGAACATCGGCATTGTCGACGTGGTCTGGTCCGCCTGCCTAGGGCTGGGCGCGCTGCTGATCGCCGTCACGGGCGCCGGCGCGGTGCTGCCGCGCCTTCTGCTTGCCACGCTGGGAGGCGCCTGGGGATTGCGGCTGGAGCTGCATCTGCTGCGTCGCATGGATGAAGGCGAAGACGGCCGCTACCGGGCCCTGCGCGAGCGCTGGCAAGGCCATCAGGGAAAAATCTACGGCTTGTTCGTGTTTCAGGCCGGCCTGGTGGTGTTGTTCGCGGTCGCATTCACGCCGGTCGCCGCCAATCCGGTGTCCGCAGTCACGCCGCTGACGATCGTCGGGATAGCCATCTGGATAGCCAGCGTAGCGGGCGAGGCGCTGGCCGACCTGCAGCTGGCGCGTTTTCGCCGCGATCCGCGCAACCAGGGCCGCACATGTCGCAGCGGGCTATGGCGCTACAGCCGGCATCCCAATTATTTCTTCGAATGGTGCCACTGGTTCGCCTATGTGGCGCTGGCCGTCGGCGCCCCCGCCCAATGGATCAGCTGGCTGGGGCCGCTCGTCATGTACGTGTTCCTGCGCTGGATCAGCGGCATTCCCTATACGGAAATGCAGGCGCTGCGCACGCGCGGCGAAGACTATCGCGCCTACCAGCGTACAACCCCGATGTTTTTCCCCTGGTTTCCCAATTCCGACGACTCCGCGCGAGGCCAATGATGAATACCGCGACGATGATAGACCCCCCGTTGTCCGCCGACGTTCCCGCTCCCGGCCTGCTTGGCCTGGCGGAACGGGGCTGGCTGCCCGACGCCCTAGTGCGGTATGGCATCCGGCAACTGTGCAGGCAACGCTTGCAGGACGAGTCGGCCGGCGGCATCGGCGCCACGGCGGATCGCTACCGCGGCCTGATCCAAGACCTCAAGCGCAGTCCGCTGGCGGTGCACACGCAGGAAGCCAATGCGCAGCATTACGAATTGCCGCCCGAGTTCTTCCGCCTGTGCCTGGGCGCACGCCTGAAATACTCGGGCTGCTTCTACCCCACCGGCGCCGAAACGCTGGACGAGGCCGAGACGGCAATGCTGAAACTCTATGGCCAGCGCGCCGAACTGGCCGACGGCCAGCGCATTCTGGAACTGGGCTGCGGTTGGGGCTCCCTGACCCTCTGGATGGCGCAGCGTTTTCCCAACGCCCGCATTACCGCAGTGTCCAATTCGGCCTCGCAGCGGGAGTTCATCCTGGCCCGCTGCCGCGAACTCGGCGTCGGCAATGTCGAGGTGCTCACGCGGGACGTCAACGTGCTCGAGCTGCCCGCCGGCACGTACGACCGCTGCGTCTCGGTGGAAATGTTCGAGCACATGCGCAACTACCAGACGCTGTTGTCGCGCATCGCCGATTGGCTGGCTCCGCAGGGCAAGCTGTTCGTGCACATCTTCGCGCACCGCGACCTCATGTATCCGTTCGAGACCGGCGGTGCCGACAACTGGCTGGGCAGGCATTTCTTCACGGGAGGCATCATGCCGGCCGCCGATACCCTGCTTTGGTTCCAGCAGCGCCTGAGCATCGAGGCGCGCTGGCTGGTGGACGGCACGCATTACCAGCGCACCGCCAACCATTGGCTGGCCAATCAGGACGCGCATCGTCCCCAGGCCATGCGAGTGCTCGCCAAGGCATACGGCGACGCGTTGGCCCCGCTGTGGTTCCAGCGCTGGCGCATATTCTGGATGGCATGCGCCGAGCTGTTCGGCTATGACGGCGGCCAGCAATGGCTCGTCGCGCACTATCGCTTCGCCCGGGCGGATCTGCAGGGAGAACACGCATGAAACGCCGCACCTGGATCCACGGACTGGCCATGCTTGCTCTGGGGTGCGCCGCGCTGAGCGGCTGCTCCTCCAATCCCCCCATGCCTGCCGTGAAACACGTGGACCTGGATCGCTTCATGGGAGCCTGGTACGTGATCGCCGACATTCCCGCCTGGCCGGAGCGCAGCGCCTATAACGAGGTCGAATCGTATGCGCTGCGCCCCGACGGGCGCGTGCAGACCACGCTTCGGTTTCGCGACGGCGCCTTCGACGGCAAGGTCAAGACCATGCATCCGGTAGGCACGGTGGTGCCGCAGACAAACAACGCCAGATGGACCATGCAGTTCATCTGGCCGTTCCAGGCCGAATACGTCGTCGCCTATCTGGATCCGGACTACCGCAGCACTATCATAGGGCGGTCAAAGCGCGACTATGTCTGGATCATGGCGCGCACGCCGCAGCTCTCCGAGACCGAATACCAAAGCCTAGTGTCCGAAGTGCGCAAGCTGGGCTACGACGCCAGCCTGCTGCGCAAGGTACCGCAGCAGTGGCCTGAAGCGTCCCAGTAAGAACTCGAAGAATGATCATGAAGATTTTGCTGACCGGCGGCACAGGACTCATCGGGCGAGCCCTATGCCGCCTTTGGGCCGGGCAAGGCCATCATCTGATGGTCTGGAGCCGGCGTCCGAAAGAGGTGCCGGCACTTTGCAGCGGCGCGCACGGCTTCGCCCGGCTCGAAGACATCGGCGATTTCGACTCGCCCGATGCCGTGGTGAACCTGGCCGGCGCGCCGATCGCCGATCGCCCCTGGAGCGATGCCCGCAGACGGCTGCTGTGGGACAGCCGCGTCCGCCTGACGCGGGAATTGACGGGATGGCTAGGCTCGCTGCCCCTGCCGCCGCGGGTCTTGCTGTCCGGCTCGGCGGCGGGCTGGTACGGCGACAGAGGCGAGCAGCCGATCGACGAGACAACGCAAATCGAGCGGGGCGACACCGATTTCGGCAGCCGCTTGTGCCAGGCCTGGGAGGACGAGGCGCGGCGCGCCGAGACCTTGGACATGAGAGTGGTGCTGCTGCGAACCGCGTCCGTGCTGGCTGCCGAGGGCGGCATGCTCGCGCGCCTGCGCCTGCCGTTTCGGCTCGGCCTGGGCGGCCGGCTGGGAAGCGGCAAGCAATGGCTGCCATGGATACACCTGGACGATGCGACCGGGCTGATCGACTTCCTGCTCAAGCATGAAGATTGCCGCGGCCCCTACAACCTCTGTGCGCCCCAAGCCGTGCGCAACGCAGAATTCACGCGAGCCCTGGCAACCTCATTGCGACGCCCCGCCTGCTTGCCGGTGCCTGCGTGGGCGCTGCGCTTCGGGCTGGGCGACATGTCCAGTCTTTTGCTGGGCAGCCAGCGCCTGCTGGCGCGCCGAGCCCAAGAAGCGGGATATCGATTCCGCTTTCCCGACCTGGATGCCGCCTTGCGCGATCTGGTCGCGCCCTAGCGGGGCGTAGTCAGTCCAGCGAGATGTGCGCCTTCCTGGCCAGTTTCTGCCATTTTTCGATCTCGGCGCGCCGGAACTTGTCCAGATCTGCGGGCGAGGAGGCGATGATCTCGGCGCCCATGCCGGTCAACGCCTGGGCAACCGAGGGCGTCTTCATCGTTTCGGCCAGCGCCTTCGACAGCCGGTTCACGATGGGCGCGGGCGTTCCGGCCGGCGCGAAGACGGCGTTCCACTCGTAGCTTGCAAAGCCGGGAACGCCGGATTCCGCTATGGTCGGCAGATCGGGCATGGTGGGCGACCGCACGGTGCCGCCCACGGCGATGGCGCGCAGTTTCCCGTCTTTGATGTGCGGCCAGGCCGAGCCCAGGCTGGCGAACATCACGGGCACCTGCCCGCTCATCACGTCGATCATGGCCGGACCGCCGCCTTTGTAGGCGATGTGCTGCAGATGCGTGCCCGCCAATTGGTTGAACAGTTCGCCGGCCAGGTGCTGCGCCGAACCCGGCCCTGCCGACGCGAAGGAGATCGGCTTGCCCGGATTGGCCTTGTCCAGCTTGATGAGATCGGCGACCGTATGCACCTTGTCGAAGCCGGGCGTGACGACCAGCACGTTGGGCACGCGAATCAGCAGCGAGACCGGCGTGAAATCGGCCAGCGTATCGAAGGGCATCTTGCTGTGCAGGGCCGGATTCTGCGCATAGTTCGAGGCATCGAGCATGAGCGTGTAGCCGTCGGGCTTGGAATGCGCCACGACCGAGCCGCCTATCATGCCGCCGGCGCCGCCGCGGTTCTCGATCACGATGGGCTGGCCCAGCTTGGCCGACAGCGTGGGGGCGATGATGCGCGCGACGGCGTCGACGGTGCCCCCGGGCGGATAGGTCACGATCACGGTGATGGGATGATCGGGATAGCCGGCGTGCGCGGCGCCCGAGCCCAGCGCCAGCACGCTCAGGGCCAGAGCCGCGCAGCGGCGCATGACAGTGGAATGCAATCGGGTGAAAAAGGTCATGACAGGTCTCCTCGTTATTGGAATTTGAAAAAAGCGCGCGGCGTGTCTGCCAATACACGCCGCAGCAGGACGGGGTCGTCCAGCCACTCGCCCAGCCATGCAAGGCTGGCGGCGTAGCGGGTGCGGTCCCGGTGTTCGGTGTGAGGCCAGTCGCTGCCCCACATCAGCCGGTCGGCGCCGAAGACATCGAGCAATTCGCGCGCGGCCTGGCGGGCGGCTGCGCGGCCGACGCCGTCGTCGGCCCAATTGCGATAAGGCGCCGAGAGCTTGACCCAGACCCGGCCCGTGTCGGCGTGGCGCAGCAAGGGCGCCAGGTCGCCGGCCGCGCCGGGACGGCCGAAGTGGTCGACCACGATCCGGCAGCCGGCCGCGAGCAGATCGGGCAGAAGCGCAGGCAGCCGTTCGGCCTGGGCATGGATTTCGACGTGCCAGTCCAGCGCGTTGACGCGTTCGATCAAGCCGCGCCAAGGGCGCGCGGACAGCGCCGGCGTGGGCATGCCCAAAAGATTCAAGCGCATGCCGGTAATGCCGCCCTGCCCCAGCTCCTGCAATTGCACGTCTCCGATCAACGGGTCCACTACCGCCACACCACGCAGCCGCTCGGGATGCTCCGCCAGGACTTGCAGCAGATAGCGGTTGTCGGTGCCCAGAAAACTGGGCTGCACCAGCACCCCGCCATCCAGTCCGTGCGCATCCAGCAGAGCCAGGTAGTCGGAGGGCAAGGCGTCGTAGTCGGGCGTATAGCGCCGCTGGTCTGCCAGGGGAAGATCGCGCCTGAAGACATGCGCATGCGTGTCGATGCAACGGATGCCGGATCGGCCGGCGTCGGCAGTCGGAAACAAGCGGGAGACTCCAATAAAAAAACCAGGCGTAAGCATTACCGGATGCATTCTAGGCAGGACCTGCCATCACGCCCTATAGTCCTAAAATCATTTATTCATATCGATTCAATATGGAAACCAGACACCTGCGGCACTTTCTGGCTGTGGTCGACCACGGCAGCGTCAGCCGTGCGGCCGCCTGGCTGGGCATGGCCCAGCCAGCGCTCAGCCAGTCCCTGAGCCGCATGGAACAGGAACTGGGCGTGAAACTCTTCGACCGATCGCGCCGCGGCGCCCAGCCCACGCCGGCGGCGCTGGCCATCCTGGAAGACGTGCGCATCAGCGTGACCCGCATCGATGCCGCCGCGCAGCGCGCGCGCGACATCGCGCACGGCAGCGCCGGACGTCTGACCATCGGCCTGGTGTCTTCGGCTTTGTTCGACATGCTGCCGCGCGCATTGCGCGCGCTGCGCCGCACGGCACCGGGCGTGCAAGTGGTGCTGCGCGAGATGAGCAATGCCGAGCAGGCCGACGCCCTGGCCGCCGGCGCCATCGACATCGGCCTGATGCACACGCCGGTGGCGGTGGCCGGCCGCATGCGCGAACGCCTGCTGCTGCGCGACCGGCTGGTGGCAGCGGTGCCGGGCGATTTCGACATCGACGAGGACGGCTGCGTATCGCTGGCGAGGATCGCAGACGCGGGCCTGGTGCTGTATCCGCGCAATCAGCTACCGGTGCTCTATGCCGGCATTCTCGACGCCCTGCGCAAGGCGGGCCTGGAGCCCTTTGTGTCGCAAGAGGCCAACCGCACGCTGACCGTGCTGGCTTGCGTTGCCGGCGGCTGCGGCGTGGCCTTGCTGCCCAGCTGGATACGCTCGCTGGATTTTCACGGGGTACGTTTTTGCGAGGTGCGCGACGGCCAGGATCTGCCCAATTTCAATCTGAGCGCGATCTGGCCTGCCAGATCGGTGCCTACCCTGGCCGATTTGTTTGCCGGGCTGGACCTGGGCGGCGTGCACCGCTGATCAGGACGCGTCGGGAAGGATCCATCCATCGAGCACGGCAACGTGGACGTTGGCGCCGATGGCCGGCGGCTCGCCGGCGTGATCGACATGGATGTCCAGATCGGCCAGGCCCAGCGGCGCTACCGTCACGGTCGTGACGGCGCCGCGATAGCTGTGTGCGCGCACGACGCCCGGCAAGGCACCGCCGCCGGGTGCGGCCAGCGCAAGATCCGTCGCGCGCAGACAGGCAAGCCGTCGCTGGCCCGCCCGCGCCGTGCCGCGCAGCGTAAAGCGGCCACCCATGCCGGCCGCGGCCACGCCGCCGGCCTGCACGCCGACGATATCGACCGGAACCACCATGCCGGCGCCGATGAAATCGGCGATCGTCGCCGTTTGCGGCTCCCGGTACAGCTCGCGCGGCGCGGCAAGCTGCTCGATCCGTCCGTCGCGCATGACGGCGATGCGGTCAGCCATCGCCATCGCTTCGCCCTGATCGTGCGTGACATAGAGGAAGGTCGCGCCCGTCTCGCGATGCAGTTGTTTGAACTCCTGCTGCAGGGTGGCCCGCAGATGCACGTCCAGATTGGCCAGCGGCTCGTCGAGCAGCATCACGGCCGGACGCATCGCGAGGCAGCGCGCGAGCGCGACGCGCTGGCGCTGCCCGCCGGACAGCTCGTGGGGCTTGCGCTGCGCCAACGCCGCGAGTCCCACCGCCTCGAGCGTCTCGGCCACGCGGCGCTCGCGTTGCGCTCCCGGCATCTTGCGCAGGCGCAAGGCAAACGCGACGTTGTCGGCCACAGTCATCGTGGGCCATAGCGCATACGACTGGAACACCATGCCGATGCCGCGATTTTCCGGCGGCACGATGCGCGGCCCCTCGGCGACGACCTGGCCGTCCAGCTCGATGCGCCCTGCCGATGGCGCTTCGAAACCCGCAATCAGCCGCAGCAGCGTGGTCTTGCCGCAGCCCGAGGGTCCGAGCAGCGCGAGAAACTCCCCCGCGTCGACGCCGAAGCTCACGGCATCGACGGCGCGGTGCGCGCCGTAGAGCTTGGATACCGCGTGCAGACTCAGACTCGCCACCGCAAGACTCCTTCGGGCAGATACCGGCGCAGCAGCAGGGCCATGAGCGCCAGGCCCAGCGTAAACGCGAGCGACAGGCTGGCCAGCGCGGTCGCCGCCGCAGCATCGCCTTCGTATTGATAGAGGAACACCGCGACGCCCACCGTCTCGTTGCCGGTGGACCACAGCAGCGCCGAGACAGTCAGCTCATTGAACGCCGCCATAAAGACGAGCAAGGCCGCCGCGACGGCCGAGGGCGCCGCCGCCGGCAGAACAATGAAAACAATGCGGCGCCATAGGCCTGCGCCTGCCGCCTGCCCGGCCTCGTCGAGCGCGCGGTCGAACTGCTCCGCGCCTGCCATGACGGGGCGCAGCGCCAGGGCGAGAAACCGCGCCAGGTATGCGAAACCGAGAATGCCCAGCGTGCCGTACAGGCTGACGCCGACGAGCGGGATCGGACGCAACAGAATCAGGATCACGCCGAGCGCCAGCACTGTGCCGGGAACGGCATAGGACAGATCGGCGACGAGGTCCAGAACCCGCGCGGCCCGCAGCCTGCGCACGGCGGCGAGATAGGCGAGCGGAACGGACACGGCCACGCAGCCGAGCGCCGCTCCGCCTGCCAGCACGGCGCTATTGAGAAACGCGCGACGGACGGTGTCGTTGCCGAGCAGTTGTCGGTAAGCGTCCAGCGTGACCGTATGCAGGCTGAGCGGCACGCCGATGGCCGGCGACAGCGAGACGCCGATCAGAGTCAACAAGGGCAGTACGGCAATGAGCGCCAACACGAGCCACAGCACGGCCGATGCCATGTCGCGCCAGGGTCCCAGTTCGAACCCGGCAAAGGGCGCGCCGGCGGCGTCGAGCCGGGCATACGCTCGGCGAGCGAGCAGCGCGCGCAATGCCAGTCCGGCGACGGCCAGCAGCGCGAGGATCAGCGCGAGCGAGGCTACCTGCCCCAATGCGCCCGGCCCGAAACCCTGAAGCCGCTGATAGATCAAGGTCGTCAGCATCGGATAGCGCCCTGGGATACCCAATATCGCGGGCGTGCCGAAATTGGCGATGGCTGCGATGAAGGCCATCGTGCCGCCGCCGAGCAAGGCAGGAGCCAGCGCGGGCAGGATCACCGAGCGCAGAACCCGCGCGGGGGAAGCCCCCGCGAGGCGGGCGCTTTCGATCATGTCGCGCGGCAATCTTGCCAGGCCTGCGCGCACAGCCAGAAAGACGAGCGGCGCATGCTCCACGCCCATGACCAGCGCGATACCCCGGCCCGAATACAGCGGATTGGAGCCGGCGAGCGTGCCGCCGGCCAGTCTGGCGAAAACCTGCAGCGGTCCAGAGGGCGTGAGCATCTCGACCCACGCCAGCGCGGTGATTTGCGCCGGGATCAGCATGGGCAGCATGACGGCGAAGGCGGCCATGGTCTTCGCGCGCACATCGCACAGCATAATCAGAAACGCGGCCCCCGTGCCGATCGCCATCGAGACCGACACGGACCAGGCGCCCGTCTCGAGAGTATGCGTCAACGCCCGCACGGCCGATGGACTGCGCCACTGCCGGATCAGCGCGCCGAAGACGGAGCCGTTCTCGTCGGACGTCAGCGCCGTCCAGAACAGCCGCACCAGCGGCAGTAGCGCGACCACGACGATATAGACGGCAACGATGACGAGCAGGCATGCCTCTGCCGAAAACGCCGGGGTCGTAAGTCTGCTCGGCGTAGGATTGGCGGACAGCGGTGCGCGTGCCGTCATTGGCCGAAGAGGTCGGCGAACTTTTCCTTGTTGGCCTGATCCGCGTCGAGCAGTTTCTTGAAGTCGGCCTTCATGATGACGAGCGAATCGAGCGCCGGATAGCCGCGCGGCGGTTTGATGTTGGTCGCGGCCGGGTAATAGCCCTGCTCGACCGCATTGTTCTGGCCCGCATCGGACAGCAGCCAATCGACGAATGCCTTGGCCGCCTCGACGTTCTTGCTGGCTTTCATGATGGCGACGGGCTGGGAGATGACCGTAACGCCTTCGGTCGGAAAGACGAATTCGACCGGGGAGCCCTTGGCCTTCGCATTGAGCGCCATGTAGTCGATGATGATGCCGTAGGCCTTCTCCCCGCGCGCCACCGACTCGATTACCGAACCGTTGCCGCTGGTCGCCGTCGCCCCTTCGTGCGCGAGGGTTTCGAGGTACTTCCAGCCGAACTTGGGCTGCTGGGCCAGCACGCCCACGTTCATCAGCGCGGCACCCGAGTACAGCGGGCTGGGCATGATGGTCTTGGCCGCGACGCCGGGCGCGAGCAGATCGACCCACGATCTGGGCGGCTTGGAAACGAGTTTGGTGTTGTAGATCAGACCGGTGGTGATCAGCCGCGTACCGAAGAACGTCTTATCCGGATCGACCAGCGCGGCGGGCAGATGCTGTGTCGGCGCATCCGGATATGGCAGCAGCATGCCGGCGCGCTTGAGCCGCGTCAGCGAGATGTCGTCGGCCAGCATGACCACGTCGGCCTGCACGCCGCCGGCCATCTGCTCGGCCTGCAGCTTGTTCATGACCTCGGTCGTGCCCGAACGGAAGACGCGCACGGTCACCTTGGGCTGCGCCTTGGCGAACTCGGCCAGCAGCTGGGTGAGCTGGTTGTCGGGGTGCGAGGTGTAGAGCGTGATCGTGCCCGAGGGCTGCGCATGGGCGGCGGGAACGACGGCACTCAGCGCTAGGGCAAGGGCGCAGGCGAGATTGACTAGGGCTTTCATTTATCGGGTTTCGACACCATGACAAAGGGGAGAACAGGCTAACGACAATTGGCGTCATGTTGATGACATCGGCGGCTTGCGCCGCGCGGCGGCCTGCTCGATCAAAAATTCCACGAACACGCGCAGGCGCGACGGCAGCAACCGGCCGTGCGGATAGATCAGGCCGACGGGACGCGACCGACCTGCATATGCCTGCAGGATTTCGACCAGCGTTCCGTCGGCCAGATCCTTCTCGACCACAAAGCGATAGGTCTGAAACAACCCCGCGCCGGCCCTGGCCAAGGTGACGCCAGCCAATACGTCCTCTGTGCACAGGTAATGGCTGTCGGCGGCGAGCACGTCCCGCTCCCTGCCGTCGTCCAAGAACAGCCATGGGATCCGCCGGCCGCTGCTGGGCAGGTCGAACTGAATGCACTCATGCCGCTCCAGGTCGTCCAGCGTCTCGGGCTGCCCCGCCCACCGCAGATAGGCGGGGCTCGCGACCGTCACCAGATCGGCGTCCTCGAGATGACGCGAGACCAGCGTGGAGTCAGGCTGCGCGCGAAAGCGGATCGCCGCGTCGAAGTTTTCTTCGTGGAAGTCGATGTTGCGGTTGCCGATGTGAATATCAAACTTGATGAGCGGAAATTTCTCGCGCAACACGGGCAGCCATGGCAGCAGCCGGTAATGCCCATAGGTCGTGGGCGCGCTGATGCGCAACGTGCCGGACGGCTGTACTTGCTCGCCCATCACCTTGCGCTCGGCCTCGACCAATTGCCCGAGCGCTGCGCGGCATTGCTCGAAGTAGTCCCTGCCTGCCTCGGTCAGACGGATGCTGCGGGTGGAGCGCACGAAAAGGCGCACCCCCAGGCGTTTCTCCAGTCGCAAAATCGAGCGGCTCACTGCCGCCGGCGTGATTCCGGCCGTATTGGCCGCTGCGGTGAAGCTGCCCGCCTCGGCCGCCAGACAGAACAACTCGATGCTGCCGAGCAAGATGTCGTCGAATTGCCTAGGCATATTCATTACCTCATGTAATAGCAAAAGTTCATAGAACCCTATTTATTGCTTTTTAGCGTAGAAATACAGTGGCTCCAACCGGTGGCGACCTTCCAGCGCGACATCGGTCTCTCAAGCACACTCAACGGAGCATTGTCATGAACAACACGCATCCCACCGCCATCGTCACCGGCGCCACCAGCGGCATCGGCCTGGGCCTGGCCGAAGCGTTTCTCGCGGAAGGCTATAACGTGGTCGGCACCGGCCGCTCGGCGCAGCGTCTGCAGGCTGCAGCCGATCGCCTGAACGCCGGCGAACGTTTCCAGGGCGTGGCCGGCGACCCAGGTCGGCCCGAATCGGCTCGCGAGGTCTTTGCGCAGGCCATCGCCCGCTTCGGCCAGGTCGATGTGCTGGTGAACAACGCCGGCATTTTCGCCGCCAAGCCTTTCGTCCAGTTCACGCCCGCGGAAATCGAAGAACAGATATCCACCAATTTGAAAGGCACGCTCTACCCCTCTCAGGAAGCCGCCAAATACATGAGCGAGCGCCGGCGTGGCAAGATCATCAACATCACGGCGTCCGTTGCGATGCAGCCGCACGGCAGCGTGCCGGCCTTGCTGGCGGTGGCATTGAAAGGCGGTATCAACCAGGCGACCCGAGCCCTGGCGCTGGAACTGGCGCCGTTCGGCGTCACGGTAAATGCGGTGGCGCCCGGCGTGACGGACACGCCCATGCATACCGCCGACACCCACGCCGCGCTCGGCGGCCTGCATCCGCTGGGCCGCATCGCGCGCATCGACGAGATCAGTGCAGCCGTGCTTTACCTGGCCAGGGCGGATTTCGTTTCGGGCACCGTACTGCCGGTGGACGGCGGATTCAGCGCCGGCCGCTGATACTTCTGCGATCGGCTGGCGATACGGACCGCCTGCCGGCTGTCAAAAAAGTGGAGTCGCATTATGAGCAATACCGCATCTCACGAGTTCTCAGTCGAGCTTCGACTCGCGGCGCGCGGCCTGGTACTGCCCGATCCGCCCCAACCTTTGGGCAACTACACGGCCGTCAGCCAGGCGGGCGACCTGCTATTTATCTCCGGGCAGTTGCCGCTGGCCGACGGGAAGGTTGTCTGGCGGGGTCAGGTCGGCAAGGATCTGACCCTGCAGGAAGGTCGGCATGCCGCCGAACTGGCCGCGCTCAACGTACTGGCCCAGATCCATGCCTATCTGGGCGGCTTCGAGCGCCTGGATCATATTGTGCGGGTGGACGGACAGGTAGCCAGCGCCGACGGCTGGCTGCAGCAGCCCGCGGTCGTCGACGGCGCCTCCGATTTATTCGCGGATGTGCTGGAAAGCAAGGCAGGCCATGCACGGACAATTTCTTCGCACGCACAGCTGCCGGCCGACGCGGCGGTGATACTGGTCGTGATCGCGCAGATCCGCGCGGGGCTTGAATAAATCTGACTTTGCAGATACTTTGCGGCATGAAATCTGAATTCGGGAAACTCATGAAACACTACACCAAGGACAATTTCATGCTCGCGCACAGCGTCGGCTACCTTCTCAACAAATCCCGCAATGTGCTCGTCGCGGAAATGGACGGCGCGCTCAAGGACCTCGAGATCACGAGCCAGCAAATGGGCATCATGCTGTCGCTGCAACACCGGATTGCAACGACGCCGTTTGAGTTATCGAAGCTGCTGAGCATCGATACCGGCCTAATGACGCGCCTTCTCGACAAGCTCGAGAGCAAAGGCCTGCTCAAGCGCTCGCGCAATCTCGAGGACCGCCGGGTTACCGATTTGACGCTGACCAGCGCCGGACTGGCCGTCGCAAAACAGATCCCCGACATTGCGCCCCCCGTGCTCAATGCCCGGCTGAAACGGTTTTCGAAAGCCGAATTCGAGGAATTCTGCCGCCTGCTCCGCCTGTTTCTCGGCGAATAAATTTTTTCCCTTTTTATCTGACAAGTCAGATAAAATAAGGAAACTGACCCGCTCGGAAGCTGTCGCAGCATCGATTTTCCAACGTCGAGCGGCAGCGCGGCATTCGCTCTTCTTGTCTATTTATCTGACATGTCAAATAACTATCCGTACTCCTCGGCGGCAACGAAAAGGTGACGTCATGAACAGTGCTCCACAGTCCAACGCACCAGCGCCGCTCTCCGGCGGCAGACTGGTGCTCGCAACGCTTGCAGTCGCCCTGGCGACATTCATGAATGTGCTCGATTCGTCGATCGCCAACGTCGCCATCCCCACCATTTCGGGCAATCTTGGCGTATCCATCGACGAGGGAACCTGGGTCATCACGCTTTTCGCGGCGGCCAATGCGATCTCGATCCCGTTGACCGGCTGGCTCACGCAGCGGATCGGGCAGGTCCGGCTCTTCGTCGGCTCGATCCTGCTGTTCGTGCTGTCCTCGTGGTTATGCGGCATTGCGCCGAACCTGACGATATTGCTCGGCGCCCGGATATTGCAAGGCGCGGTTGCGGGCCCGCTCGTCCCGCTGTCGCAGGCCATTTTGCTGGGCTCGTATCCCAAGGAAAAAAGCTCCCATGCCTTGGCGCTGTGGGCGATGACGGCCACCGTAGGCCCCATCGCCGGGCCCGCGCTGGGCGGCTGGATCACCGATAATTATTCGTGGTCGTGGATCTTCTACATCAATATTCCCGTCGGCCTGTTTGCCGCGGGAGCGACCTGGGCGATCTACCGCAACCGGGAAACACCCGTCAAGCGGCTGCCGATCGACAAGATCGGGCTCATTGCGCTCATTGGCTGGGTGGGCGCACTGCAAATCATGCTCGACAAGGGCAAAGATCTCGACTGGTTCGATTCGCCCGTCATCGTCGCGCTCGGCGCATTCGCGCTCGTCGTCTTCGTCTTCTTTCTCATCTGGGAAACCACCGACAGGAATCCGATCGTCGATCTGCGGCTCTTCATGGGAAGGAACTTCCTGGGCGGCACCATCGCCATCTCGATCGCCTACGCCGTCTTTTTCTCAAACCTCGTGATCCTGCCGCAATGGATGCAAGGCTATCTGAACTATCGCTCGGTCGACGCCGGCATGGCGACCGCGCCGCTCGGCATCTTCGCCGTCATTCTGGCGCCCGTGATGGCCAAGATCATGCCGCGCTCGGACTCGCGCGTGTTGGCCACGCTGGCCTTTCTCGGCTTTTCCGTCGTGTTCTTCATGCGCTCGCGCTACACCACCGGCGTGGATACCCTGACGCTGGTCCTGCCGACCCTGCTGCAAGGCATTCCCACCGCCCTGTTTTTCGTCCCGCTGACCGCAATCATCCTGTCGGGGCTATCTCCCGAAAAAATTCCGGCCGCAGCCGGTCTGTCGAATTTTGTGCGGGTCTTCGCCGGCGCAGTCGGAACTTCGATAACAAGCACGGAATGGAACGATCGCACCATCGTCCACCATGCGCAGCTCGTCGAACAGGTCAATCTCGGCAACCCCGCCTACACTGCTTCCATCGCTTCGATACAGCATGCGCTGGGCGGCGGAACGCGCCAGGCGCTGGCGTTCATCGAACGTTCGATCGATGTCCAGGCGGCAATGCTGGGGCTCGACGACATCTTCTGGCTGTCCGCCGTAATTTTCATCGTCATCGTGCCGCTGATCTGGGTCACGAAACCGTCCAAGGACGGCAGCTCGGCCGCGATGGGGGCCGGCGGCCACTGAGCGCAGCCGCCGAGGTCCGGCGAAGTCCTTGCGTGCGTTCGACCTGGCACGGGTGCGTCAAGTTCCGCCAAGCCCATACCGCACATACAGCGCCTGGCGGGATGCTTCGAGAATCGCGTCCCGACCGGCCTCGTCCGCCAGGCGCGCATTGATCAGTGCGCCCAGCAGTTCGGCGATCAGCGACGAAGCCGCCGCTTCCGGATCCGCCGCGCCGGCCTGCCGCATCAGGGCGGCCAGACTGCGCTGGCGCCGCGCGATACCCCGCGCGAAGGCCGCGCGCGCCGCGAGATCCAGCCGCGGGATGTCCGAACCCAACGCCGCCACCGGGCAGCCGGTCTGGCGCGCCGCGCAATGCGGCCCGGATAGATAGAAGTCCACATAGGCCGCCAGCGCATCGCGCGGCGGCCGGTCGGCGATCTGCTCGTCCAGCTTGGCCGCGGCGACATCGAACATATAGTCGATCGTGCAGGCAATCAATTCGCTTTTTGATTCGAAATGGCCGTAAAAACCGCCGTGCGTCAAGCCGGCCTGACTCATGACGGAGGCCACGCTGATGCCTTCCGGCCCGCATTCGCGCAGTGCCTTCGCCGTCGCCGCAAGCACCTTGCGGCGGCTCTCTTCCTTGTGCTGTGCGCTGTATCGCATGATCCAGGTCTTTTAAATGACAAACGCAATAGCATAGGCCGTTCGCCGGCCCTTCACGCCGCCGGCGACGAAGGACCCGCCACCGTCCACCCGCCACCGAGGGCGCGGTACAGATCCACCGCCGCGCGCGCCGCGTCGCCGCGGGCCAGGACCAAAGCCCGTCGGGCCTGCAGCGTATCGCGCTCGCGCGACAGCACGTCGGCCATGCTCGCCGAGCCTTCCGTGAAAAGACGATGGGTGGACTGATCCGCCCGCTCGCGGGCCGCCACGACGGCTTCCCAGTCCTGCATGCGGATATGGGACTGGGCCAACGTGGTCAACGCGTCCTCGGTATCCTGCGTCGCGCGCAGCACGGCCTGACGGTACTGCGCCAGCGCCTCGGCATAGGCACCCTTGGCCTGGGCGACCTCGGCGTCGATCCGGCCGAAGTCGAACAGGCTCCAGTGGATCCCCGCCAGAGCCGCAGGCTGGAACGCCTCGCTGTTGAACAGGTTGTCGTTGCCCAGCCGTTCAAAGCCCAGGATGCCCGCCAGCGATATGTCCGGATAGTACTGGGCCTGCGCCGCGCCGATGCCCGCGTTGCGCGCCGCGAGCCGACGCTCGGCGGCGATCACGTCGGGCCGCCGCTGCAAGAGCTGCGCGGGATGCAGTTCGCCCGGCAACGGCGGCAGCCGCCAGCTCGGTCCGGCGGGAACGCGCAATCGCTGCGGATCCGTACCCGGCACGTCGCCACCCAGGATATCCAGCCGGTCGGCCTGGCGAACCAACTGGGTGCGCAAAGCGGGCAGCAGCGCCTGGTCCTGCGCCAGCTGCGCCCGTGCATCATCCACGTCGCGGTCTGTCGCGACGCCCTGCCCGACCCGGTCCCGCATCACCTGCACATATTGCCGGTCGAGGTCGATCTGCGACTGCAACAGCGCTTGCGCCTGCTGGTCGCTGCGCAACTGGAAATAGGCATCGGCAGTCTCGGCAGCAATCGAAATTCGCACGCCGGCATGCTCGGCTTGAGCAGCCTGCCAGAGTGCCCGCATGGCCTCGGTCCGGCGTTTCAGCCCGCCAGCCAGATCCAGCTCCCAGCTCGCCCCCAGGTTCAGCTGCTGCAGCGTCTGGTCGCGCGCATAGCCCGGGCTTCGGCTGGCGATCGCACCCAGCGGGCCGAGCTCCGACTGATGCTCTCTTGCCGCGCTGCCGTCCAGATCGAGCCTGGGCATGGCGGCGGCCGCGGCCATGCCTGCCGCCGCGCGGGCTTGCGCCACCCGGGCCTGGGCTGCGGCCAGATCCAGATTCCCGGCCAGCGCATGCTCCATCAGCCGGCTGAGCCCGGGATCGTCGAAACTGTTCCACCACCGGGCCAGGTCCGCGCGGCGCGTGGCCGTGGCCTCGGCGGACCGATAATGATCCGGCAGGGCGATTGTCGGCCTGCGGTAGTCCGGGCCTACCGTGCAGCCTGTGAGAAGCCAGGCCAGGACCAGGCTCGATACCGAAGCGGGCTTGAGCCAGCCGGCGAGGCGTCGTGCTGGTGTATGTGGTTTTTCGTGCATGATCAATGTCCAGAATCGGCGCCGGGAGCCTGAGGGGCCACCTTGCGCAGCAGAGGTACGAGCAGCACCGCCACGCCGAAAGCGGCGGCAATCGCCAGGAAGGCGTCGCCATAGGCCATCGTGGTGGCCTCGCGCAGCGCCAGGGCCCGCAGTTGCAGCAGCGCCAGGACTTTGGCGTGCGCGGCATCGCCGGTCGCCGCGACAAAGCGGGCCTGCAGCGCGAGCAGCAATTGCTGCATGGCGCTGTTGCCGGCATTGAGCGCGCCGCCGGCGATGCGCTCGAAGTGAAGGTTGGTGCGGTTGTTGAGAATGGCGCCGCACAGCGCGATGCCGACTGCGCCGCCCAGATTGCGCATCATGTTGAACAGGCCGCTGGCGTATTTCAGGCGCGACATGGGCAGGCTTCCCAGCCCCAGCGTCACCGCGGGCGCCACCGCAAAGACCTGCGGAAAGCCGCGTATGACCTGCGGCCAGAACAGCTGGTCGCCGCCCCAGTCGTGCGTGATGCCGCTGAAACCCAGCATGGACAGCCCGAACATCGTCAGGCCGAACGCCATGGCCCATCGCGGCTCGACCAGCCGTGTGGAGAGCATATAGGCGGGAACCCCGAGAAACCCGCCCAGACCCGTGGCGCAGACGATGGTGCCGATCTGCAGGGCCGACAGGCCGCGCACATAGCCCAGGAAAAGGGGAAGCAGGTAGATGGTGCTGAAGATGCCCAGCCCCGTGATGAACGACAGGATGCAGCCGACCAGAAAGTTACGGTTGCCCAAGGCGCGCAGATCCACGACAGGACGCGGGAACACCAGGCTGCGCCAGACGAACAGCACGCCGGCGATCCCGGCCGTCCAGGCGGCGCGCCGGATGCCCGCGTCGTCGAACCAGTTCCAGCGCGTCCCCTCCTCCAGCACATATTCCAGAAACCCCAGGAACACCGCCATCAACGCTATGCCCGGATAGTCCGCGTCCTTGAGCAGCTTCAAGTCGGGCTCGTCGATGTCCACCCTCCGGGCGGAGAGCAGTGCCACGCCTATTCCGGGAAACAGATTGATGTAGAACACCCAGCGCCAGGACAGCGTGTCGGTGATCCAGCCGCCGATCACCGGTCCCAGCGCCGGCGCCACCGAGGCGATCGTGGCGACGACGGCCGCGGCCAGCGGCCGGCGCTTGCCAGGGAAATAGTGGAAAGTGGACGTGAACACGGTCGGGATCATCGACGCACCGATCAGGCCTTGCAGCGCGCGGAACACGATCATGCTTTCGATGTTCCAGGCCGCGCCGCAGAGCATGCTGGCGAGCGTGAATCCGGCGGCCGACGCGCTGAACAGCCAGCGCGTGGAAAACACCCGGGTCAGCCAGCCCGACATCGGTATGACGATGATTTCCGCGATCAGGTAGGCCGTCTGCAGCCAACCGATCTGATCCTGGCCCGCCGACAGTCCGCCGCCGATGTCCTGCAGGGAGGCCGCGACGATCTGAATGTCCAGAAGCGCCACGAACATGCCCAGGCACATCACCGCGAAAGGCAGCACCGGCGGGTGGGCAGGATTGGCCGCGTTTGCCGCGCTCATGACCGCGGCGCCCGGGTATCGACCGTGGCGGTCACCGACAGCCCGGCGCGCAGCGCCCCCACGCCGGAAACGGCCGGATCGAGCGCGATGCGCACAGGTACGCGCTGCACGATCTTGGTGAAATTGCCGGTCGCGTTCTGCGCCGGGATCACGCTGAATACCGACCCCGTGGCGGGAGCAAGGCTTTGCACATGCCCCACGATCCGCAGTCCCGGCGCCGCATCCACATGGATATGCACCGGCTGACCCGTTTTCATGTCGCGGATCTGGTCTTCCTTGAAGTTGGCGTCGACCCACAGGCCTCGGGCAGGCACCAGCGACATCAATTGCGTGCCGGCGGTCACGAACGTACCGGGATGGGCGGAGCGATTGCCGACATAACCGTCCACGGCGGCGTACAGCACGGTATACCCTTCGTCGAGCCGAGCGCCGCGCAATGCAGCCTGGGCCTGTTCGAGTCGGGCATGGGCCTCGACGCGCTGGGCATCGACAACCGTCAAACGGCGCTTTTGCACCAGCACGGCGGCCGTCGACGCCCTGCCCCGCGCCTGGGCCTGGGCCAGCGCAGACCGTGCCCGCTGCCAATCCTGGCGCGTACCCGAATGGCTGTCGGCGAGCTTGCCGTAGCGCCGCGCATCGTCGGCGGCAAACTCGATCGCGGCCTTGTCCACATCGGCCTGCCCTTCGGCCTGGACGATGCCCGCTTGCACCAGCGCATGCTGCGCCTGCAGGCGGGTCAGTGCCGCCTGCGCGGCGTCGACCTCGCCCTGGGCGGCGTCGCGCCGGGCGCGGAAGTCCGCCGCGTCCAACTCGAGCAGCGGCTGTCCCGCGCGAACGAACGCATTGTCGGCAACCAGCACTCGGCTGACATAACCCGATACGCGGGGCGACACCACGGTGACATTGCCTCCTATATAGGCATCATCGGTCGATTCGTAGAAACGCCCGTCCAGTTGCCAGTATGCGAACCAGGCCAAAGTCGCCAGCAGTACGGCGGACGCGGCGAAGGGAAGCCACCTCCGGCGTTTGTGCGGCGCCGAAGTGGCTGCGGACTTGGCCGCGGTAATTTGATCTGTCTGCATGAATTGCTTCTCCAATCGTCAGGGCCGGGCGCGCCCTGCCGCTCATTAAATGATGATCATCATCTAAATAATATGATGATCATCATTTAAAAAGCAAGGCCTTTCCGACCCTGCCTTTCTCTTTCCTGCCGGGCACGCCCTGGGTCTCTCGTCCGGATATCGCCGCCGACAGCCCATAAAATCGGGAGGCGCTGCTTTTACGCAACAAAGAGACCGTGAGCCCGTCGGGCAAAACGGCGTGGCCGAGCGGGTAGCCGAGGGTAAAATCCGACTGAACCCTCAAAATAAGAAACTGAAAAATAAAGACTTTTTCTCAGATGAAACTCGCCACCTGGAACGTCAACTCCCTCAAAGTGCGGCTGCCGCAAGTGCTGGACTGGCTGGCCGCCAATCCCGTCGATGCGCTCTGCCTGCAGGAGCTCAAACTCGCCGACGACATGTTTCCCCTGCAAGCCTTCGCCGACGTCGGCTATCACGCCGCCTGGGCCGGGCAAAAGACCTACAACGGCGTGGCCGTGCTGTCGCGCCAGCCGGGCCAGGCCATGGTGCGCAACATCCCCGGCTTCGACGATCCGCAGCAGCGCGTGATCGCCGTCACGCTGCCCAGCTCCGCGGGCGGCGTGCGCGTGATCAGCGCGTACTGCCCCAACGGCCAGGCACTGGATTCGGATAAATATCCCTACAAGCTCGAATGGTTCGCCGCGTTGAACCGCTGGCTGCAAGCAGAAATGGCCGCGCATCCGCGTCTGGCCGTCCTGGGCGACTACAACGTCGCTCCGGCCGATGAAGACGTGCACAACCCCGAGAAATGGGTCGGCCAGGTGCTGGTCTCCGAGCCGGAGCGCAACGCTTTTCGCAGTCTGCTGGACCTGGGCCTGACCGATGCTTTCCGCCTCTTCGAACAGCCCGCCAAGTCCTTCAGCTGGTGGGATTACCGCCAGTTCGGCTTCAAGCGCAACGCGGGCCTGCGCATCGACCACATTCTTCTTTCGGATCCGCTCAAGGACGCGTGCATAAGCTGCATCATCGACAAGGGCCCGCGCGGCAACGAACAACCCTCGGATCACACGCCCGTCGTCGCCACGCTGGACCTGAACTGAGCAGCTAAACTCCAGAGCAACCCATTCTTTCGAAGAAAGCGATGCGACCAGAGACCACAGAAGACGCCGCCGGCCCGGACAGCGCGATCGAAACGGGGCATCTCTGGCAGCGCCCGGGCTTTCTCATCCGCAGGTTGAACCAGATTCACATTGCGATGTTCTTCGAAAGCTGCAAAGACTTCGCCATCACCCCGGTGCAATACGGGCTGCTGACCACGCTCAGCGAACGCCCCAACCTGGACCAGACCTCGCTCTGTGCGGAAGTCGGCGTCGATCGCACCACCATGGCCGATGTGCTGCGCCGTCTGGAGGAGCGCGGCCTGGTCAAGCGATCGAACAGTCCCGCCGACGGCCGCCTGAAGATCGCCAACATCACGCCGCGCGGCCGCAAGGTCATGAAAGACATGTACGGCAGCATGCGCGAAGCCCAGGTCAGGCTGTTGTCACCGCTCAATCCGAAAGACCAGGCGACCTTCGTGCGCCTGCTGATGCAACTGGCCGAAGGCAACAATCAATACGGCCGCACGTCGCTCAAGCATTTCGACTGAAGCGCGGCATTACCGCACCACGCTCAGACTGCGGACCTTGACCTTCGAGGCGCCGATCAGTTCCTTGTCGTATCTGCCGGTCAATTCGACCGTGTTCTTGTCGTCCACCGGCCCTTCGGGCCAGCGCTCGCGATCTATCTCGAGCACGATGTCCCCCGTGCCGTCGGCGAACCGATACGTCTGATCGCCGATGGATTCGACAATGTGGCCGCGCAGCGTCACCGCCTGGTCGTCCTTGCCGGTCTGAAGCACCTGCCTGACCGTATCCGGCGCCGCCTGCGCGCCCGGGCCGGCGTACTGCGCCTGTGCGATCGAGGCGACGGCGACCGCGATCGCACAGGCGATAATTTGCTCTTTCATGCAAGCTCCTTCGGAAGACGGGCGACTCGGCGGCCGCGATGCGATGCAGTCTACGAACACACGACTAAAGCCAGCATGAAGCGGGCGTCGTGCAGCCGACCGCCGCCTTAACCTCGCGTTAATGGTCCGGCGGCTACGCTGGCAATGCGTTGCCGCGATGCCGCCGCAACAGAATGAGGACGCAATGCGAATATTGCTGGTTGAAGACGATCCGCTCATAGGCAATGGCCTGCGCCTTGGGCTGCGACGCGAAGGTTTTGCCGTGGACTGGGCGCAGGACGGCGAAGCCGGCGCGCTCGCCTTGCGCACCACGACCTACGGTCTCGTGCTGCTCGATCTGGGCCTGCCCAAGCAAGGCGGCATGACGCTTCTCGCCGGACTGCGCCAGCGCAACGACGCGACCCCGGTCATCATCATCACCGCGCGCGATGCGGTTCCGGACCGGGTCGCGGGCCTGGACGGCGGCGCCGACGATTACCTGGTCAAGCCGTTCGCGCTCGACGAGCTCCTGGCGCGGATCCGCGTCGTGAACCGCAGGCAGGCGGGCCGCGTCCAGACCTTGCTCATGGTGGGCGCGCTGCGCCTGGATCCGACCCAGCATCGCTGCTGGCTGCGCGACGACGAGGTCGCCCTCACGGCGCGCGAATTCGCGCTGCTCGAAGAACTGATGCGCGACCCCGGCGCCATCGTCACGCGCGAACAGCTCGAAGAGCGCCTGTACGGCTGGAACGAAGAAATCGAAAGCAATGCGATTCCGGTGCACATCTACAACCTGCGCCGCAAGCTGGGAACCGACGCGATCCACAACGTGCGCGGCGTGGGCTACCGCATCGGGGAGCTTGCATGAGCACGCTGCGCATGCGCATTTCGCGCTGGTTCATGTCGTCGCTGCGCCGGCGCCTGCTGCTGTGGCTGCTGCCGGCGACCCTGCTGGCCGGCGCCCTGGCGAGCGCGGCGACGTGGTGGGGTTCGCTCGACGATCTGGACGACCTGCTGAACGACCAGATGAAAGCCGTCGCCGAGCATGTGGTGGTCGATGCCGACGGGCGCCTGTCTCTCACAGGCGTTGACCGCAAAGGCCGGCTGTCGGGCCGGAATTCGCACAGCGTATTGCTGCAGGTCTGGCGCGACAAAAAGCTGCTGTTCACCAGCGACCCGGATTCATCGCTGCCGCCGCCGCAAGGCCCGGGCCTTGCCGACGAAATCGTCGCCGGCCAGGTCTGGCACACGCTCGTGACCCGCAGCGGCGACACGCTGGTGCGCGTTGCTCAGGTCAGGCTGGCCCGTTGGGAGACGCTCGCGGAGATCTCCGTGCATCAATTCTGGCCGGTGCTTTCGCTCACGCCCGTCATCGCCCTGTTCTTGTGGTTCGGCATCGGCTACGGCCTGCAGCCGCTGCGCAAGATCGCCACGGGGCTCAAGCGGCGCGATGCGAACAATATGCAAGCCATCGAAACCGCCGCCATGCCGACCGAGGTCAAGCCGCTCGTCGACGCGCTGAACGACCTGCTGCAGCGGCTCGACCACGCTTTCACGTTGCAAAAGCAATTCATCGCGGATGCCGCGCACGAACTGCGCACGCCGATCATGGGACTCGGCCTGCAGGCCGAGCTGCTGCCGCAGGCGGCGAACGCCCAGGAACGCGACGAACTCGTCGAAAGCATACGCACGGGCGCGGTGCAGCTCACGCACCTGGCCGGGCAACTGCTGACGCTGGCCCGGCTGGATCCCGACGCCGGCCACGCGGACCGGCACCCGGTGGATCTGGCCCAGCTCGCGCGTTCGGTGGTAGCCGACCGGGAACGCCTGGCCGATGCGAACCAGATCGACCTGGGCATGGTGGGCGCACAATCGGCCATCGTACAAGGCAGCAGCGACAACCTGCGCGTGCTCATGAACAACCTGGTCGACAATGCGATCCGATACGCCGGCGCCCACGCGCGCGTCGACGTCGTGGTGCGGCAGGACGGCCCATACACGGTGCTCGAGGTCAGCGACAACGGTCCGGGCATACCCGAATCGGAACGAGCGCGCGCGTGGGAACGCTTCTATCGCGGCAGCGGACATGCCGGAACCGGCAGCGGATTGGGACTATCCATCGTGCGGCGCGTGGCCGAACAGCATCACGCAACGGTCGCGCTCGAGACCGGCCCCGAGGGCCGCGGGTTGACGGTTCGCGTGCGCTTTGCAGCGTGACGGGCGGCCATGCCCGCCCTGACAGGGCGCCGAGGCGTCAGAGCCGGAAAAGCCGCTCGGCGTTGCCGTGGCAGACGAGGTGCCGGACCGTGTCGTCCAGCGGCGCAGCCTCGATGAAATCGGCCGCGATCGCCGTGGATTCGTAGGGGTAGTCGACGGAGAACATCACCGCCTGCGGCCCCATCTCGCCGATCGCGCCCATCAGCGCGGGCGCCGAGCACACGCCCGACGTGGTGATGACGATGTTGGTGCCGATGTAGGCCGAAGGTGCCTTTTGCAGCGTGACGCCGTGCGGATACACGGCGAATCGGCTGTCGAAGCGCCAGCGCAGATAAGGCAGCCCCTCGCCCATATGCCCCAGAATGACCTTGAGCCTGGGGAACCGGTCGAACACGCCGCCGAACAGCAGCCGCAAGGCATGGCTGCCCGTCTCGACGCCCCAGCCCCAGGTCGCGCCCGTCAATTCCGGATGACCGTCGAGCACCCGGGGCGAAACGAAGGCGTCGACCGGATGCAGATAGAGCGGCACGTCCAGCTCCTGCATCGTGGCCCAGAACGGGTCGTAAGCCCGGTCGTCGTAATACGTGCCCAGCGTGTGGCCGTTGACGAGCGCGCCCTTGAAGCCCAGCTCCTTCACCGCGCGCGTCAACTCGCGCGAAGCCGCCTGCGCCGTATGCATGGGCAAGGTGGCGAAGCCGCCGAAACGCGTAGGGTGGCGCGCGATCTGCTGCGCCAGAAAATCGTTGCTTTCCTGCGCGCGCGCAATCGCCCGCTGCGGGTCGGCTTCGCCCTGCACGCTCGGCCCGGTCTGCGAAAGAATGGTGTAGTCGATGCCTGCCTTATCCATCTCCTCGATGCGCTGTCCGTCGAAGTCGGTCAGGCGCGCCGCCGGGTCTTGCAGCACTTGCGGCGGAATATGCTGCGTGAAACTCTTCGAGTAACTCTGGAAGCCCGGCGTGGTGAAATGCTCTTCCAGGGCGATCTTGCGTATGCGCCGTTCGTTGCTGCTGCTCATTGCCACTCCTCAGATATGGGTTGGGGCCTGCCCGCAGGCCCTACTCGCCTTTGCCGAACAGCCGCCGAACCCGGTCCCGGATGATGCGCCAGACCAGGCCGCCGGCATTGAATTTGACCGACGCCGGCCCGGGCGCTTCGGCGCCCGCGAGCCGGGCCGCGATGTGCGCGCCGAAATCGGCGATCATGCGCCGTATGAAGTCTTTCACCAGGCCCGAGCGCGAGAACTGCGCCAGAGGCCCCTGCAGCATGTATTCGAGCGTCACGGTCACGCGCGTCTGCCTGCCCTGGTCTTCGGCGGTCAGCGCATAAGTCACGTCGCCGTTGGCGCGCGAACGGCTGATGTTGTCCTGTCCGGCTCCGCGCATCACGGCCCGGCGGGCGGACTCGTCGCGCTCGAGCCGCGCCGCGCCGGCGAAGTTGGCCGACATGGGACCGAACTTGACGGCGATCATGCCCTTGACGGTGTCGCCGTCGTTCTCGCTGAGCTGCGCGCCCGGCAGACAGGCCGCGACCGACGACAGATCGCCCATGAAAGCCCAGACCCGATCCGGGGCGAAGGGCACGACGAAACTGTCTTCGATGGCCGTCCAGCCCTTGCGCTGGGCGGCCGGCCGATCCTCGGCCGCGCTGTCGGCGGCGGACATCGGCGGCGCGGCGTTCGGGGTAAATGACGAGGCATTGGCCGCCGTGAACGTCTCGAAGGGCTCGGCCCGCTTGAGCACGGCCTCGCCCGCCGCGGCGCTGACCGCAGGCATCGTGGGCGTCAAGGCCAGCGGATGCGCTTGCAGGTCCTGCAGCACCGCCTTGATCGCATTGACGATGCCCACATATCCCGTGCAGCGGCAGAGGTTTCCCGACAGCTCGAGGCGGATGCGCGCTTCGTCGGCGTCGGGAAAGCGCAGCACGATGTCGCGCGCGGTGATGAGCATGCCGGGCGTGCAATAGCCGCATTGCAATCCATGATGCAAGGAAAAAGACCGGCGCAGCCGCCGCATCAGCTCGTCGTCGTCGAAGCCTTCGATGGTGCGCACCTGCCGCCTGTCGCAGGCTGCGGCGAAAGTGATGCAGGACCGGATCGGCTCGCCGTCGAGCAGCACCGTGCATGCGCCGCATACGCCGTGCTCGCAGCCCAGGTGCGTCCCGGTCAGATGCTGCGCATCGCGCAGAAAATCGCCCAGGTGCACGCGCGGCTCCACGTCCGCGCGCACGGGGCGATCATTGATGTTCAGTTCGATGGCTGGCATGGGGGAAAGTCCCGTCGTAGGCGTGTGGTCTTCAGTTTTCGAACACTTGGGCGAGGCAGCGCTCCAGGGCGGCGGCGTGCATCCTCCGGTCGATGCTGTCGGCTTCGGGCATGGCGCCCGCCACCGCGGACTGGATCGCCTGCGGCGTGGCCGCCGCGGCACCGCCTTGCGCAACGTCCCGCGCCAGCCCGTCGAGCGCCGCTGGCGGCCCGTCCAGCGCCCCCAACACGATCCTGGCCAGCCCGGTGCGCGCATCGAAGGCAGCCGCCGCGCTGGCATGCGCGAATTCGCCGGTCTTGCGGCACAGCTTGTAGTAACCCCAGCGCAGCGTATGGCCCAGCCTGGGCAGCAGCACGGCGGCGATGATCTCGCCTTCCTCGAGTCGGGTCGTGAACGCGCCTAGCATGAATTCGCCGACCCGCACGACGCGCGACGAACCGGCGCGGGCCAGCTCCAAGCGCGCATCCAGGGCTGTCAACGCCAACGGCCAGTCGGCAGCAGGGTCCGCATGAGCCAGGCTGCCGCCCAGGGTTCCGCGGTTGCGCACCGCCCGATAGGCTATGCCGGAAGCGACGTGCCGCAGAAAGGCATGACGCAGCGGCTCGTGCCTGCCGTCTTCGATGTCGGCGTGCGTCACGGCGGCGCCGACCCGGATGCCGTCGTGCGTCTCCGACACGCCGCGCAGATCGTCCAGGCGCGATAGATCCACCACCCGGGCAGGCCTTGCAAGCCGCAGATTGAGCATGGGCCCCAGCGACTGGCTGCCGGAAATGGGCTTGGCGCCCGCGCCGCCATCCCGCAGGGCTTCGAGCGCCTCGGGCAGCGTGGCGCCTCTCACGTAGTCGAATGCGGCTGCCTTCATTGCGCCACCTCGCAGTTCGCGTTCCCCGCCGCGGCGCCGACATCTGCACGCGCCGCGTCGATGGCCGCCAGCAGCCGCCTGGGCGTGAGCGGTGTTTCGGAAACAATGGCATTCAGCGGCCTGAGCGCATCGTTGACCGCATTGAACAAGGCCGCAGGCGGCGCGATGGCGCCGCCTTCGCCAACGCCTTTGGCGCCGAACTCCGTGTACGGCGAAGGGGTTTCCATGTGGTCGATCCGGATATTCACCAGTTCGGTCGGGCCGGGCAGCATGTAGTCGGCCAGGGTCGACGTCAGCGGCTGGGCGTTGTCGTCGTACAGCGTTTCTTCGTAGAAAGCCGTGCCGATGCCCTGGGCCGTGCCGCCGATGGTCTGCCCTTCGACCACCATGGGGTTGATCATGCGGCCGCAGTCTTCCACGATGACGTAATCGAGAATCTCGACGTGGCCCGTTTGCGGATCCACCGCCACCGCCGCCGCATGCGTCGCATAGCTGAACGCGCCCGTGTCGACCTTGGGCTTGAAGCCTTGCGTCGCTTCGAGTCCGGCCAGGTTCACGCCCGCCGGCAGGCGGTCCGGATGCAGATACCAGGCGTCGGCGATCTGCCCGAGCGCGACACGCCCCGTGGCGCCCACGACCTCGCCCTTCTCGAAACGCACGGCGCTTTCGTCTTCCTTGAGCAGATGCGCGCCGATCTTGACGATGCGCGGAATGAGCTCGCGGCAGGTCACGGCGACCGCGCCGCCGGCCATCACGATGCTGCGCGAAGCATAAGTGCCCGTCGAGTACGGGGTCAGCGCAGTGTCGCCATGCACGACCTTTATCTTCGCGACGGGCACGCCCAGCACCTCATTGGCGATCTGCGCGAGCGTGGTCTCCATGCCCTGCCCGTGCGAGTGGATGCCGGCGCGCAGTTCCAGGCCGCCGTCGGCGGTGACGCGTACCGTGGCCAGGTCGTAGCCCGGCACCACCGGCAGGCCCCAGGAGGCGAACACCGCCGTGCCGTGCGCGGACTGCTCGGTAAAGGTGGCGAAGCCCACGCCCACGAGCCTGCCGTCTTGCTCGCCGGCCCGCTGGCGCGCGCGCCATTTGGGCAAATCCAGCTTTTCCACCGCGCGGCGCAGGCTTTCCTGAAAATCGCCGCTGTCGTAGTGCTTCTTGACCACGTTGGTGTAGGGCATGTCGGCGCCGCGCACCAGGTTGTCGTGACGCACCTCCCAGGCTTCCCGGCCGACCGCGCGCGCGATCGCATCCATAGTCAGTTCGATAGCGAAGCACACGCCCGTGCGCGCCACGCCGCGATAAGGCAGAAAGCCCGGCTTGTTGGTCGCGGCGCATTGCGTGCGGCAGCGGTAGCCCCGGAAGTCGTAGGGGCCGGGCAAATTGCCCAGCGCCTGCCCGGTCTCCAGGCCTATGGTGAAGGGCCAGGCCGAATAGGCGCCCCCATCGATCAGCAGCCTGGCGTCCAGCGCCAACAGCCGGCCGGTCTTGTCGGCGTAAGCGGTCAATTCGTAGTGATGCTGGCGCGTGTTCGCGCCGGCGATCAGGTGTTCGCGACGATCCTCGATAAAGCGGAACGGCCGCTTGTAGGTCAGCGCGAGCCACGCGATGCACAGCTCTTCCTGCTGCAGCACGCACTTGTAGCCGAAGGCCCCGCCCACGTCCGGCGAGATCACCCGCACCTGCGCGTGTTCGATGCCCAGGCACTCGGCCAGCACCGTGCGGATCATGTGCGGCACTTGCGTCGACGTGATGACCACGAGCTGGGACTGAGGGTGATCCCAATACGCCAGCACCGCCTTGCCTTCCATGGGCACCATGCACTGCCGCGCCAGATCGACCTTCTGCCTGACCACGACCGGGGCGTCCTTGGCGCGTGCCTCGAAATCGACGTCCGCGGTGAGATCCAGGAACAGATTGTCGGTCCAGTGGTCGTGCACACGCACGTCGGTGCGCTCGCGTGCCGCATAGGCATTGGCGAAAGCCGGCAGTTCGTCCAGATCCAGTTCGATTTCTTCGGCGATGTCTTCGGCCTGCGCGCGCGTCTTGGCGAAGCACATGGCCACCGGCTCGCCGACGAAACGCACTTTTTCCGATGCCAACGGCGGATGCGACGAGGGTTTGTATGTGGGCAGGCTCGAATCGGCGACGATATCGCTCGCATCGTGCATGTCGGCGCGCGTGACGACGCTGTCGGCATAGCGCTGCGGCTTGCCGATGCGCAGGATGCGCGCGTGCGCGAGAGGACTGCGCAGAAAAGCGACCTCCTGCAGATCGGGAAAGCTGTAGTCGGCGACGAAGCGGCCTTTGCCGTGCAGATGCCGCTCGTCTTCGCGGCGCCTGACGCGGGCGCCGACCCCGCCGTCTTCCGTCGGTTGTTCGACGTGTTCGCTCATGATCCAGCGCTCTCCTGCCCTATTCCGTTGAAACCGTTCGCCCCGTGCGGATCAGACCGGATAAACCAGGTCGTTCGCGATCATCGCGGTGTCGTAGATCGCCTGGCGCTCCTTCAGCAAAAGGCTGTCGCCCTGGCGCACGAATCGGTCGAAAAGACGCCCGGCCTGATGCAGCGTGGTCGCGCCTTCGACCAGCGTCTGCAGCAGCAGGTAATTGCTCTGCGCGACGATTTCGTCAGCGCCGACATCGAGAATACGCACATTGGAGACGAAATGCAGAATCTGGCGCGGCGCGAACATCTGCGTGCGCGCGATGGCCACCGCCCGGTCGTGCAGCATGTTGCGGCCTTCCGCATAGACCAGGCCCACCGGCAGCCCGTGCGCCGCGTTTTCGAACTCGGTCACGCGGTACAGGCAGTCTTCGGTGAAAAAATCCGGCCAGCGCTCCAGGTCGCCCCCGTCCAGAGCGGCGCAGTACTCGGCGTGAAAATCTTCGACTGCCATGCGGGCGGCCAGCGCCGCGGCGGGAGCGAGCGCTTTCTTTTCAAATCCTGGCAGCATCTAGAACCCCATCACTTCGCGATAATGTTTGTACATGGCGCGTATCGCGGCTTCCGATATCAGATTGTCCGCAGTGCCTATCTTGTCGCCGTCCAGCTTGAGAACGCTGCGGTCGGTGACCGAACGGCGCACGCCTTCCTGGACGAACTTCATCGCTTCGTTGTCTTCCAGGCCGAGAAAACCCGAGGGCCCCATCAGATTGCCCTGGCGCAGGCGGTGTCGCACCATGTCGTCCGTATCGTCTTCGTAGCCGAACATGGTCCACAGCATGATCATGCTGTTCGGGCCATTGGGCACGATATGTCGCACGCCCAGCGTGTTCATCTCGCGCTGCACGACCAGGTTAGGCCAGATCGTCTGCATGGTCACCGACCACTCCGAGTCGAATTCCTTGACGAAATCGAGAAAGCGCTCGTCGCGCAGCGTCATGCCGTCATGGAAAGACCGCATCTCTTTCTTTTTGTCCTCGTCGATCTGCGCGTAGAGCGTGTCGCTCTTGGCCGACGCCATCGTGCCGTGGACGCCGTACCTGCTGTCGGCCACCATGGCCGAGCGGTTGCCCGCTACCAGCAACCCGAACACCACCAGGAACGAGTGCAGCAGCGTCGCGTGGTAGGGATCCTTCAGATTCTCGTGATACATCTTCCAGTTGCACGGCAGCTCGTTCTTGTAGAAGCCGAGGATGCGCAGCTTCTTGCCCGAAAACACAGCGTCGAAATCCTTGAGAATCTCCGGCGTCAGGTAGTCTTCGAGCGGCTCCATGTCGTGCGCGAACGAGGCGAACACCACGCCGTTGCGAGTTGCCACGGCCAGCTTGCGCAGGCCGTGCTCTTCATTGCGAAAGTCCCTGGGCATGCCGCCCAACTTGTTGACGCCGCGCTTGAAGGGTATGCCCTGCAGGTTCCCCTTCAGATCGTACGACCACTGGTGATACGGGCAGACGAACTCTTTGTTGTTGCCGCGGCTGTGGCGGCAGAACTCGGCGCCGCGGTGCGCGCAGCGGTTCTCGAACACATGAATGGAGCCGTCTTCGGCGCGCGACACGACCACCGGGGTCGGCCCGACATAAGACCGCTTGTAGTCGCCGGCGTTGGGGACTTCGGCCTCGAGCGCGACGAAGTTCCAGGTGCGTCCGTGAAAGATGCGTTCGACCTCGAGCGCGTACACCGATTCGTTGGTGTAGACCCAGTCGGGAACGGCATGCAGGCCCTCCTGAGGCCAGGCCAGCGACTCGATGGGCGCGTTCTTGGACGCCAGCGTCGTACTGCCGATGATTGCTTCGTTCGAATACACAGGAGTCTCCGTGGATTTCTCAATAGGGTGTGTCAATGCCGCAGGCGCCGGCCTGGCGCTCGATCTGTCGCAATTTGACGCTCGTGTCGGCAAGCTGCTGCGGATCCACCGGCACGGCCTGCTCCACCAGGCGCTTGATCGCGCGCAGGTCGCCGCCCTGGTTGACGGCCACCGCATAGACCACGACATTGCCGCGCAAGCCGATCAGCATCGATTTGTCGTCCGCGGCGGGACGCTCGATCCAGCGGTCGATGCCCGCATCCAGCAGGCCGAGCATCTGGATGTTCCAGTCGTACTGATCGGTCCAGAACCACGGGGTGGGACGATAGGCGCAGCACTGACCCAGCATGTTCCTGGCGGCAGCGATGGCCTGCTGCTGCGCGTTCTGCCACGACTCCAGCCTGAGGGGTTGCCCCGCCTCGCCGAACGGAAAGCAGGCGCAGTCGCCCGCCGCGTAGACATGCGGGTCGGAGGTGCGGCAATACCGGTCCACCACGATGCCGTTGCCTGTCTCGATACCCGAGGCGCGCGCCACGGCATCGTTGGGTATCTGACCCACCGCAACCACGCAGAAGTCGAACGACGCCGCGCCTTCGTCCTTGCCGGCGATCACGACATCGGTTTCGCCCGCTTCGATCTGCAGCGCGCCCGCATCGAGCGCGATGCGCACGCCTTGCGCCTCGTGCTTGCTTCGCAGCTTTTGCGCAACGGCGGCCGGCAACGCGCGAGGCAACAAACGCGCCGCCTGCTCGAACACCGTTACCTGCAAGCCGCGCCTGTTCGCGCTGGCGGCGAATTCGAGGCCGAGAAAGCCGCCGCCGACGACCGCGACCGATCGGCTGCAGGCGATCAGGCCGCGCAGGCGCATCGCGTCGTCGAGCGTGCGCAGACTGACGATGCGCGCGCCGCAAGGCGCCTGATCGATCTGACGGGCGCGGCCGCCGGTGGCCAGCAGGCATTTGTCGTAAGGCAGCGCCTGGCCGTCCGTCAGGACGGCCAGGCGCTTGGCGGTATCCAGCCGCGCGACGGCGCCGCGGCGCAATTCCACGGCGGACGCGGCGTAGAACCTCGCCTCGTGCAGCCACCCCTTGAAGCAGTCGTCGTCGCTCGAGGCCAGGAGCACGTCCTTGGACAAAGGCGGACGCTCATAGGGGCGCCATGCCTCGTCGCCCACGAGCACGATGCGGCCGCCAAAGCCGTTCTCGCGCAAGGCCTGGGCCGCCTGCCCGCCGGCCTGGCCCGCGCCGACGATCAAAAAGGTTTCCTGCGTCATGGCGAAACGCCGGTCAGAGATCGACCAGGATCCGGTCGTCTTCCACCTTGACCGGATAGACGCGTATGGCCTGAGTGACCGGCGCGCACAGGGCGGCGCCGGTCTTGATGTCGAACTTGCCCTGATGCAGCGGGCATTCGATGCATCCGTCTTCCATATAGCCGTCGCTCAGCAGAGCGAACTGGTGCGTGCAGACATTGTGGGTGGCGTAAACCTCGCCGCCGAGCCGGTACAGCGCGATCTGCTCGTCGCCCAGCCGAACCGCCAGAGGTTCATCTTCGATCAAATCCGAAAGATGGGCTGCGTAGGTGAAAGTCATGTCGGCCGGGCCTCTAAAATAATCAGTATGCTGATTAAATCAGGTTAAGCGGATACGGAATCCGCGTCAATATTCCAGGGCTAGCGTTTACCCGGCTCCCCACCCGCGCTACGATGCCGCGGCAACAAATAAAGGGAAAACCCTGATCATCTTTTGGTCAAAATCGCCTTACGCTTCAATCTAAATATAAAACACTGTTTTATTAGTTAAAACAAAGAAGACACCTGCTTCATGCCCCGCGCAGATTCCCCCGTGCCTAGGACGCCGTACACCCTGGCAGTGCCGACGGCCGAACCGCTTCCCATCGTGTTCGACTCGCCTCACAGCGGCATCGAACTGCCCGACGACTTCGGCACGATCGCACCGCGCGACGCCATCCTCAGCACCTGGGATGCCTTCGTCGACGAACTGTGGTCCGGCGTGCCGGCGCGCGGCGGCTTCCTGCTCAGCGCGCATTTCCCGCGCGCCTATATCGATCCGAACCGCGCCGTCACCGACATCGACGCCGAACTGCTGGACGAACCCTGGCCCGAGCCGCTCGCGCCACAGCCGTACACGCAGCGCGGCATGGGGCTGATCCGACGCTATGCACTGCCCGGCATCCCGCTTTACGACCGCAAACTGTCGATCGCCGAGGTGCGGCGGCGTATCGACGCCTGCTATCTGCCCTATCGCGCCGCGCTCGCCCAGGCCGGCGAATCGGCCTGGGCGCGGCACGGCGCGCTCTGGCACGTGAACTGCCATTCGATGAAATCGCGCGGCAACGCCATGAACGTCGACGCGGGCCGGATGCGCCCCGATCTGGTGGTGAGCGATCGACGCGGAACCTGCTCCGACCCGGCGTTCACGCAATGGGTCGCCGACCACTTCACCGCTGCAGGATACCGCGTGCTGGTGAACGAGCCCTACCAGGGCGGCGACCTGCTGCGCGCCATCAGCGACCCCGCGCGCGGCCGCAACAGCATCCAGATCGAACTCAACCGCGCGCTTTACATGGACGAAAAGCACTTCGTCAAAAACCAGGGCTGCGAAGCGCTCAAGCGCGACCTGGACGGTTTTGCCGACGCCCTCGCGGCCTATGTGCAAGCGCAGTTGCGCGCCGTGCGAGGCCGGCCATGACCTACATCGTCGATGCCGTCGACTATGCGCTCAAGCTGCTGAGCCACGTCGCCGAACATCCCGGGCTGGGCGTGACCGAACTGTCCGAGCAGATCGGCATCAACAAGTCGCGCGCCTACCGCATGCTGTGCACGCTCGAAGCGCACCGTTATGTCGTGCAGGACGTCCGCAGCGCCACCTACGCGCTGGGCCCGCAGGCTTTCGTGGTGGGCGTGGCCGCGGCGCAGCAGAACACGCTGGTGCGAACCGCGTCGCGCCATATGCTTGCGCTCAACCAGGCCATCGACGAAACCGTCGTTCTGCGCGTGCGCGAAGGCCTGGAAACAGTCTGCGTCGCGCGCTGCGAAACCTCGCATCCGGTGCGGGCCGTCGGCGCCGTCGGCAACCGCAGACCGCTCAACAGCGGCGCGTCGGGCAAAGTCCTGCTGGCGTTTGCGCCCGAAGCCGTGCGCGCCGAATACCTGGCCCACGCCGCGCGCAAGCCTCAGGCGGCAGACCCGGCCGTCGTCGCTAAAGCGCTCGGCGCCATCGCGCGCAAAGGGCATGCCGTCAGCCAGGGCGACATTACGCCGGGCGCCGTTGCGATCTCCATTCCGGTGCGGGACATGTCCGGCGACACCATCGCCGCGGTGGCGATTTCCGGCCCCGAAATGCGCATCGGACGCAAGGAAATCCCCGATTACCTCAAACGCCTGCAAGCCTGCGCCGACGCCATCTCCGCCGAACTGGGCTATGCCGGCGGCGTCGCGCGGCCCGGTGGTTGAGCCTCTCTCCTAGCCTACCTGTTCGTAAAACCCCTCCCCAGGACCCGACTCCCATGCTCGCTGCCCCGCTCTCATCCCAACGCGAAAACGCGCCGCACGGCAAGATGCTGCACCCCGTCGTGATGATGCTCTGGGTGCTCATCGCCGCGCTTGCCATGACCTGGTTCGTCGATTCGGGGCAGTTCGAGCGCCACGGCAAACTCGTGGTGCCCGGCACGTATCAGGTCGTGCCCAAGAGCCACGACATGGCTACGCTCTTCGCCCCGACCGTGACGCGCAGCACCCCGCAACATGCCGCGCCCGCGAGCCTGGTTTCGGTGTTCGTCGCCATACCCGGCGGCCTCGTCAAGAACGCGCCGCTCATCGTCATGGTGATGTTCGTGGGCGGCATGTTCGGCGTCATGCGCCGCACCGGCGTCGTCGATGCCGGCGTCGACCGGCTCCTTCAGCTCACCTCAGGAAACGTCTACGTGCTCGCGCCGATGCTCATGATCCTGATCGGACTAGGCAGCACGCTGCTGGGCTTCATCTCCGAATACCTGGTCATCATCCCCATGGTCGTGCTGCTGGCGCAGCGCCTGGGCCTGTCCAATCTTTTTGCCATCGCGCTGGTCGCCATCGCAGCCAAGATCGGCTATGTCGCCTCGGTCACCAACCCGCTGGCGCTCGCCGTCGCCCAGCCGCTGGTCGGCGTGCCGCTTTTCAGCGGCATCGGCTTGCGGCTGGCGGTATTCGTCGTCTTTCTCGCGATCGGCATCGCCTATCTGCTGTTTCATGTGCGGCACACCGGCTATCGACGCGTGGATATCGCAGGTGCGCTGCCGGCGTCCCAGCCGCTCTCGCCGCGCCACAAAGCGACGCTGGCCGTGCTGGCCTTCGCCGTCGCGGCGCTCGTGTTCGGCACACGCGAATTGAAGTGGGGCAACATCGAGCTCTCCGCCTTTTACGCGGCCATCGCCATCGTGACCGCGCTTCTGGGTGGGCTCGACTCGCGCAGCGCCAGCGATGCTTTCGTCGACGGCATGAAGAGCATGGTGCTGGCCGGCCTGCTGATCGGCCTGGCAGCCTCGATCGAGCAGATTCTGCACAACAGCCTGGTGCTGGACACCATCATCAACGACTTCACGAAGCTGGCCAACGGTCATTCGCCCGCCTGGGTAGCCAACGGCCTCATGGCCGTGGAAATGCTGCTCGACGTATTCATTCCGTCGGTGTCGGGCAAGGCCGCGGTCAGCATGCCCATCATCGGGCCGATCGCGCAGCTCTCCGGCGTCACCGGCCAGACCTCCGTGCTGGCCTTCGTGCTGGGCGGCGGCCTGACGAACATGGTCACGCCGACCTCCGGCATGCTGCTGGCCTATCTCGCGACCGCGCGCGTCGGATTCGGCGAATGGCTGCGCTTCATTCTGCCGCTTTTCGTGATCCTGCTGCTGCTGTCTTCGGCGGTGTTGGCGTTCGCGGTCGCGACCGGGTATTGAGGCGCCCCGGGCGCATGCCGTTCAGGCGCACTCGATGCGATTGCGCCCGTTCTTCTTCGCGCAGTAGAGAGCCTGGTCGCTGCGCGACAGCGCGGCCTCGGAGTCGGCGTCGTCCATGCGCAACTCTGTGACGCCGATGCTCACTGTCAGCGGAATCGTCTCCCGCCCGTGCGACAGCAACTGGGACGCCAGGCGGCGCTGAATGCGCTGCCCCACCAAGCACGCGCCGGCCGCATCGGCGAGCGTCAGCAGCACGGCGAACTCCTCGCCGCCCAGGCGTCCCGCCATATCGGCGGTCCTGAGCTCCATCTGCAAAATGCCGGCGAAATGGCGCAGGGCCTCGTCGCCTACCGCATGCCCCCATCGGTCGTTGATGGCCTTGAAATTGTCCAGATCGAACATCAGGACCGCGGCGGGCAAGCCGTTGGTGCGGCGCAGATAGGCGAAATGCGCCTCGAGGCAACTCATGAAATGGCGGCGATTCGGCAGCCGGGTAAGCCCGTCCGTCGTTGCCAGCTCTTGCAGCTCGGACTCGATGCGCTTGCGCTCGGTGATGTCGGTAATGAACCCGTGCCATACCGTGGAGCCATCGGGCAGGCGCTGCGGTTTCGCATCCCCCTGGCGCCAGCGCAACCCCTGCTTGGGCAGGCAGACTCGGTACTCGAGATGCCATGGCGCGAGGCTGGCGGCCGATTGCACGAACGAGGCGCGATAGGTCTCCAGGTCCTCCGGATGGACCAAGGCCTCGATGCATGCCGCATTGCGCGCGACCGTCTCTGGCGCCAGCTCGTAGATGTCCGCAATGCCTGCGCTCACGTAGGGAAACGCCATGCGGCCGTCCGGCTGGCGGCTGCACTGGAACACCAGGCCCGGCACTTCGTTGGTGAGATTGGTGATCAGTCCGACCGTTTCGCGCAGCCGTTCGGCCATTTCCCGTATCGACGTGATGTCCGTGGTCGTGCCCACCATGCGCAAGGCGCGCCCCTCGCTGTCGCGGCTGGTCACCTTGCCGCGGCTGCATATCCACTTGTAGCGGCCGTCCTTGCAGCGGATGCGGTGCTCGACCTCGTAGCTCTCGGTGCGGCCCTCGAAATGATCCCGCATCGCCGCCTGCACATAGTCCCGGTCGTCGGGATGCAGGCGCTCATAGGCGTCTTCGATGCGCGTCGTCAGCTCGTCGTCGTCATAGCCGAGGATGGCTTTCCAGCCTGCGGAGTAGCGGATCTCTCCGGTGACGACATTGCGGTCCCAGATGCCCGTGCCGCTGCCTGCGACGGCAAGCGCCAGCCATTGCTCGCGCGCCGTGTCGGTTTCGTTGCATTGCATCGGCTCGCCCGCCGTCGAACCGGCAACCGATTGGTCGGCTTGAGTGTCGGCCCATGACGGCGCGGACCATTGCGAAGTGGCGGATCTTGACATGTAACAGCAGACAGGCGAATGGTTCCGCCCCTGACAATACCATTACCTGACGAGGTCGGGTCTCCTAGGGCGCGCTTTATTTCAAGCGCCGCATCATAATGCAACACCGGCTACCGCAGTGCGGCCCGGCGCCTGTGCACGGCCCCCCGGGTGTCGGCCGACAAGGCGGGAGAAGCGATCGCGCGCCGAGGCGCGAAAAATACGGTATAGTTGCGGTCTTGCTTTGGGGCGGTAGCTCAGCTGGGAGAGCGTCGCGTTCGCAATGCGAAGGTCGGGAGTTCGATCCTCCTCCGCTCCACCAAAAGCTCTTATCAATCCACCCCGATTGAGCCTAAAAGCCTTAGAGACGTAAAGCTCTAAGGCTTTTTGTTGTCCAGGACAAGTGACCCAGGCTTCCTTCTTCGACGACGAACCCGCTGCGCCCTCTCCCAAGCCACATGCACAGCGCGCGGGCGGTAAGGCCGTTCCCGCCGCCGAGCACCCCGAGCCGCTGCGGGAATTGGGCGCGGCCTTGTCCAAGGATGTCTACCTCGGCACCTCCTCCTGGTCTTTCGCCGGCTGGAACGGCCTGGTCTACGGCGCAGAAGTCAGCGAATCCCGGTTGTCGCGCGAGGGGTTGCCCGCTTACAGCGCGCACCCGCTGCTGCGCAGCGTGAGCCTGGACCGCACCTTTTACGCGCCGCTCTCGCAAGCGCAATACGCGCGCCATGCGAGCCAGGTTCCCGATGGCTTTCGCTTCGTGGTCAAGTGCCCGAATCTTTTCACCGACGCCGTGCGGCGCGGCGAGCGCGGCGCGCCGACAGGCCCGAATCCCAATTTTCTCGACGCGGCCGAAGCAGCCCCGCACTTCGTCGAACCGTGCGTGGCGGGCCTGGGCGCCAAGGCGGGGCCGCTGGTGTTCCAGTTTTCGCCGCTGCCGCTGGAAATCCTGGCCGATACGGCGGCTTTCGTGGAGCGCCTGTCGGCTTTCCTGGCCGCGCTGCCGTCCCTGCCCCTCGCGCAAGCGCACGAGCAGCCTTTCTACGCCGTGGAGTTTCGCGACCCCGACGTGGTCACGCCGCGCATGATGCGTATGCTGGCCGAACGCGGTGTGCGGTATTGCGTGGCGATCCATGCGCGCATGCCGTCGGCCGAGCGCCAGATGCAGGCCGTGGCGGCAACCGGGCCGGGGCCCTTGGTGGTGCGCTGGAGCCTGCTCGCGGGCAAACGCTATGACGACGCCAAAGCGCGCTTTTTTCCCTTCGACAAGATCGTGATTCCCGATCCCGCCACGCGAAGCGCGCTGGCTCGGGCCAGCCGCGCCGCAAGGGACGCGGGGCAGCCGGTATGGATCACGGCCAACAACAAGGCGGAGGGCAGCGCGCCGCGCACGCTGGAGCTGCTGGCGCGCGAGATTCTCGCCCTGTCTTGATTCGAAATGGCCCATGCGTGCCGACAGGCGGCACCCGGGCCCTAAGGGTCAACCCGGCTGCCGGCGGGTTCGGCAACCGCTCTCGTCATCTCGACGTCCACCCCTCGTCCGACGACTCGGCTTTCTTCAGTGGCTTGGGTGACATTGCCTTCTTCAACTTTTTTGACAAATGATCGACGACGCCGACGATGAAGGATCGATCGACGGGGCTGAGCCCCTGCAGCATCCGCTCGATGCGCATGGCCTGGTCCGTGGGGCGCCTGCTGCTCTCGACGAAAAAAGCCTCGATGCCGCACCCGAACAGCTCCGCCATCGCGTACAGCTTCGGAATTCCGGGGCCGTTCAATCCGCGTTCGATCCGTGAGAACGCCTCGGCGCCAATGCCGAGCTTTTCGGCCACCTGCTCCTGTGTGTAGTCCGCAGCCCTACGCTTTTTTGCGATGGTCTGCCCCATCTTCTTGAGAATTGCCTTGTCTTTCTCCATGGGTGCCATCTCCTGTTTCACTCATAGGAAATGGTTGAGCATCAACTCATAGTAAGTAACACACCTTTAAGTCTATGCACGACCAAAAAGTTTGTGATATACGTACTAAAAGGTTGTCTTATGCCTATTTTAGTTGAAATTTGCCACGATCTACACAGGCGGGATATTCCGTACAGTCAGAGAAACTCGAAATGTCCGGCCGCGCCGCCGGACGGCCGGCGAAGCTCTGCGGGCGATGGGCCGCAAATGGCATGTCCGCCCCGGCATGCCGGAAATTCAGTCACATCTATTGATGCCTCATCTATGTTTTCCCTATGCACCGCAGCCGGCAACCGTATCGAAACCGTATCCGTGCGCCCTCTCATCGGCCGGTGGCGCTGGCACATTCCCAGCAAAACCGGAACCTGTTCGAAGAAAGCGCGCAAAATTCTCAATCTGGCGGAATCGGCCAGCGCCCCGGATCGCCAGCAGATCCGGCAACAATTCGACGATACGTCCTGGGAGCAGCTGACCTGCGCGGCCAAAGCGGCGATAGAGACCGGGTCGCCCAACACCTGCCAGCTCACGCTTTGCCAACCCGACGGCGCCTGCAAATGGATCCGCATACACATCCGGCCGCATGCGAATTCCGACGGTCGCGTGTGCCAGCTGTCCGGATCGGTCGAGGACATAACAAAAGAAAAAGAATCGGGACTCGCGCTCGATAGCCTTGGATGGTTCATCGATTCGATCAGCGACGGCATCACAGACTGGAACCTCGTCACAGGCAAGGTTTTTTATTCCGCCCGCTTTTACGAAGTGCTGGGCATGCGGCCCGAGTCCGACGGCGGTCCGCTGCCTTTTCGCGACCGGCTTTTTCCGCAGGACCAGGACAGATTCGTCGGCGCCGTCCAAGACCATCTCGCATCCCGATCCAGCGGTATCGACGTCGACTTCCGGGTCAGGCATGCCGACGACCCATGCAGACGGCTGCGGCTGCGCGGCAAGGTGGTGAGCCGCGACAAAGAAGGAAAGCCCCTGCGGCTGATCGGCATACTCACCGACATCTCAGACCACCGGCTCGCCGGCGAGGATCTTCCGTCGATCGCGCGCACCAGCCGCGGTCCCGCATCGAGCAGGCGGCAGCTTTCCGAGCGGCTCGAAGACGCCTTGGCGCAGGCCGGCGCAAGCGGCCGCCTGGTGGGCGTGTGCTTCATCGATCTGGATCGGTTCAAATCGATCAACGACGAATACGGCTATGCAGCGGGCGACAGTCTGCTGTCCCGCGTCGCGGGAATCATCAAATCCAGCATACGCAGCGCCGATACGCTGGCCCGACCGGGCGGGGACGAATTCATCGTCATCCTGAACCAGCTCGAATCCATCGAAGAGTGCCGATCGATTCTGGACCGGATACTGCGCAATCTCTACCAAGGCGCGGCGATCGAGGGCGGCTACGTCATCAAGGCGTCCGCCAGCATCGGAGTCACGCTGTTTCCCTACGATAACGCCGATGCCGACGCGCTGATCCGACATGCCGACCAGGCCATGTACGCTGCAAAAGAGGCGGGAAAAGGCGGATACGTCATCTTCGATCCGGAAGGCGAGCGCAAGCTGCAGCGGCGCAACCGGGAGTTGGTGCGCCTGCAGGAGGCCATCTCGGGCAACGAACTCGTGCTGCACTATCAACCCAAGGTCGATCTCGCGACGGGACAGATCAAGGGCGTCGAGGCGCTGGTCAGATGGCGGCATCCCGACCTGGGCTTGCTGCTGCCGGGCCAGTTCCTGCCCAGGATCGCCGGACACCAGCTCGAGTTCGCGCTCGACTATTGGGTGCTGAAAACGGCAATCGAACAATGCCGCACATGGCTGTGCGAAGGCAGGTCGTTGGCGGTCAGCATCAACGTCAGCGCAGCGCTCCTTCAAAAGACGGATTTCTACGACAGCCTGTTCGGATTGCTACGCAGAGAACCGCCGGTGCCGGCGGCGCTGATCGAATTGGAAGTGCTCGAAACGTCGGCGATCAGCGACATCGACAAGACGGTGCATATCCTCACCCAATGCAGGCAGATGGGCGTGCGCGTCGCGCTCGACGACTTCGGCACCGGCTATTCGTCGCTGTCGTATCTGCGGGAGCTGCCGCTCGACACCTTGAAGATAGATCAGTCCTTCGTGCGGGACATGCTGGTCGATTCCGACGATCTGGCGCTCGTTGACGGCACCATCAAGCTTGCCCACGCTTTCGATCTGGACGTCGTCGCCGAAGGCGTGGAGTCCGAGGCGCATGGCCAGAAGCTGATCGAGCTGGGCTGCGTGACGATGCAAGGGTTTGGCATCGGCCGGCCCATGCCGCCCGACGATCTCGTCGATTGGCTGGTCGCATGGACTGCACGGCGCGCAGGAGACCGGTGATTCCGGCCACCAGGGAAATAACGGCGAGATATTCCGCGGGCGCCGGCGCTTTCCCGGCTCGGATCGGCGACAATCGCGTCATTGTTTGCACGAATCGTCATATGGCCGATACGCTGTTGATCGAAACCCGCGCGATCGCCCGCCGCGATCCCCGCAACGGACAGTTTCTGCTGCACCCCGCCGACTTCTCGCTGCGTCAGGGCGAGCGCGTCACGCTCACAGGCCCGTCGGGTTCGGGCAAAAGCGTGTTCATGCGCGCGCTGGCCCTGCTCGATCCGCTGGACGGCGGCGCCGTCCACTGGCAGGGCCGGCCGGTCTCGCGCAGCAAGGTGCCCGCCTACCGCCGTCACATCGCGTATCTGCGACAGCGCCCTGCCCTGCTCGACGGCACGGTGCAGGAGAATCTGCGCTACCCGTTCGGCCTGCACGTTTACCGCGGCATGCAATACGACCCTGACAAGGCGCTCGGCCTGCTCGCCGCGGCGGGCCGCGACGCCCAGGCGCTGCTGGATCGCCAGGCCGGCGACCTGTCGGGCGGCGAGGCGCAGATCGTCGCGTTGGCCCGCACGCTGCAGCTGAACCCGCAAGTGCTGCTGCTGGACGAACCCACCGCATCGCTCGATCCGGACTCCGCCCTGGCCGTCGAGGCGCTTATCTCCCGCTGGCTTGAAGACGACCCCGCCGGGCGCGCCACGCTCTGGATCTCCCATGACCCGGCGCAGGCCCGGCGCGTGGGCACGCGCCATATCGCCATGCAGTCCGGCGGCCGGCTGACCGCGGAGTGCGCACCATGAGCCCAGCTCTGCAAGACCTGAGCCTGGCGGATCTGGCCATTGCCGCGTTGCTGGTGCTGATCAACGGCGCCGTGTCGATGCTGCTGCGCCTGGATCTGGAGCGCCGACTGCTCTGGGCGGCGCTGCGCACGGTGCTGCAGCTGCTGGCCGTGGGCTACGTGCTGGGCTGGGTGTTCGCCTACGACCGCTGGTATGCGGTGCTGGCGCTCATGGCAGCCATGACGCTGATCGCCGGCATATCCGGCTCGCAGCGCGGCCCCTGGCGTTATGCCGGCCAGACTCTGGACAGCATCGTGTCGATCTGGATGGGCTCGTGGCTGGTGGCTGCCGTGGGCCTGCTGGCGGTGATCCGCATTCATCCCTGGTACACGCCGCAGTACGCCATTCCCATTCTGGGCATGATCCTGGGCAACACGCTCACCGGCGCGGCGCTGGGCGTGGAACGCATGACGCACGAGCTGACCGCGCGGCGCGACCGCGTGGAATCGGCGCTGGCCCTGGGCGCCACCCGATGGGAGGCCGCGCGCGAGCCTGCGCGCCAGGCCGTGCGCGCAGGCATGCTGCCCACGCTCAACCAGATGACGGTGGTCGGCATCATGAGCCTGCCGGGCATGATGACGGGCCAGGTGCTGGCGGGTCAATCGCCCTTGCAGGCCGTGCGCTATCAGATCGTCATCATGTTCCTGATCGCCGCCGGCTCCTCGCTGGGCACGCTCGGCGCGGTGCTGCTGACCTATCGGCGGCTGTTTTCGGCCGACCATTGCTACCTCGCCGCGCGCCTGCTGCCGCGCTCGACGCGCTAGGGCCTGTCGACACCCAAAGACCCTGGCCCGACGGCGCCGCTAAACTAGGCCGCATCGGTCGGCATCGCGCCGCGCAACGACGCAACGGAAGGGAAGGCATCATGGCCCACACGATGAACACGGAACCCGGCCTGAACGACTTGGCCGCAGATCGGCTGGCCGCCCTGGACGCGCACGCCGTGCGCGAGGCCCGGATCGACCTGGCCGCGTGCTTTCGCATGGCCGCGCGCCTGGGCATGGGCGAAGGCATCTGCAACCACTTCTCGGCCATGCTGCCCGGCAGCGACGAGTTCTTTCTCGTCAACGCCTACGGGCTGGCCTTCGACGAAATCACGGCCGGCAATCTGCTGGTGTGCGACCTGCACGGCCATGTGCTGCAGGGCGCCGGCAAACCGGAAGCCACGGCCTTCTACATTCATGCGCGCGTGCACAGGCGCCATCCGCGCGCCCGTGCGGTGTTTCACACGCACATGCCCAACGCCACGGCCCTGTGCCTGATCGAGGGCGCTCCGCTGCTGTGGGCCGGACAGACCGCGCTGAAGTTCTGGGGCCGCGTGGCGGTGGACGAGCACTACAACGGCCTGGCGCTGGACGAATCCGAAGGCGACCGCATCGCAGCCACCCTGGGCGATCAGGACGACGTCGTCTTCATGAAGAACCACGGCGTGATGGTCCTGGGCGCATCCATCGAACGCGCCTGGGACGATCTGTACTACCTGGAGCGCGCCGCCCACGTGCAGCGTCTGGCCGCCTCCATGGATCGCAAGATCAAGCCCATCGCACCGGACATCGCCGCCCGGACCGCCGCGCAGATGACGGCCGAAGATCCGGCCAGCGCACGCGCCCACCTGGACAGCGTGCGCCGGCGCCTGATGCGCAGCGAGCCGGATTTCAGCCGGTAAGCCGCGCCGTCGCGCTATCGCGCGGCAGGCATGGTCCTGGACGCAATGCGCTCCAGGGCCAGCAACAGCAGCAAAGTCGTGACGATCAGCACGATCGTCAGCGCGGCGCCGGAGAACACCGCGCCGCGGTCCGTCAGACCGAAGATCGTGACCGGCAGCGTCACCCAGCCGGGCGGATAGACCATGACGGTCGCGCCGAGTTCGCCCATGGACATGGCAAAGCTCAAGCCGAACGCGGCGAGCAGATACGGCGCGATCATCGGCAGCGTCACATGACGCAGGCGGTAGGCGGGACGCGCGCCCAGACTGGACGCCACCTGTTCGAAATCGGGCGGCAGACGCGACAGGCCTGCCGAAACGTTGCCGTACGTGAAGGCCGATATCAGCACGAAGTGCGCGATCATCACGATGGCGATCGTGCCGTTCAGAAGCAAAGGCCGCTGGCTGAACGCCACCAGCAGACCCAGGCCGACCGACACCGAAGGCACCGCGCTGGGAACGAAGAACAGCCAGCCCAGGCGCTTTTGCCATTGCTCGCCCTGCAAGCGCAGCGCCAGCGCGGCCCAGGTGCCCATGACGAGCGCCGCCAGGCTGGCAAAAAGCCCGGTCGCCAGGCTCGCCTTGATCGCGCTGCCGTTTTCGCCGGTGAAGACGTCGCGGTAATGCGCCAGTGTGGGACCTGTCGGCAAGGCGCCGTTCCATTGGCTCGAAAAGCTCGCCATGGCGATGACGGCGAGCGGCGCAAAAAACAGGACGCCCAGTATGGCGGCGGCGGCGATCCAGACGGCGACGCGCCCCGAGCGGGACCAGATCAGCATGGCTCACGCTCCCAGCCGGCGTGCGGCGGCGCGATACAGACCGAACAGACCGAGCGACAGCACGATGTTGATCACGGCGATGATGCAGGCGGCTTGATAGTCCGACTCCTGAATGGCCTTGCTGTAGATCAGGAGCGGCAGCGTCGTCACGCCCTTGGCGCCGATGAACAGCACGACGCCGAATTCGTTGATCGTCAGGAGCAGGCACAGGCTGCCCCCGGCGATCAGCGCCGGAAAGGCGGCGGGCAGGATGACCTGGCGTATGACCCGCCAGGGGCGCGCGCCCAACGTGCTCGCCACCTCGATCTGGCTCGGATCCATCAGCGAAAGGCTGGCGAGCAAAGGCCGCAGTACAAAAGGCAGATAAACCGTGATCTCGGCGAGGATGACGCCCCACATCGAATACAGAAACTGCACGGGCGGCTGGGCGAAACCGAAATGCAGCTGCAGCAGGCTATTGAGGATGCCCGCCGATCCGTAGATGAAGGTAAAGGCCAGCGTGACGAGAAAAGTCGGCAAGGCGATGAAAGTGTCGACCAGTCGTCCGACGAACACGCTTCCCGGAAAAGGCACGAACGTCAGAATCAAAGCCAGCACCAGGCCGAGCAGCAGACATCCGGCGGTCGCCGACGCGGCGATCTCGATCGTGTTCAGCAGCGCGTGCCCGAAGTAGCGGGCATGCAGCACGTCGATGAAAGGTCGGATCGTCGCCGCGCCCGCATCGTCGCAGAAAGCCTGCCGCACGATCAGCGCCAGCGGATAGAAAAACAACCCGGCGATGACCACGATCGGTACGACGGCCCACCCGGCGTTGCGGGTGCGGGGAATCGCATGAAGGCGCAGAGCCGCGGTATCAGACATGCGCCTCGTCCGGAATCAGGCTCGCGTCGTCTGCGGAAAAGTGGATGTCCATGCGGCTGCCTGTCTGCGGCAGCGCATCGGGCCGCGTCAGTACCACGCGCACGGGCGTGTCCTCGACGTCCAGCGCAAGATGCGTCAGCTCTCCTTGCCAATGCACCGAACGCAGGATGCCGGTCAAGGTGTTGAGGTCGGCACGGCCGCGCTGCAGCGACAGGTTCTGCGGACGCACGCAAAGCAGGCGCCGCGCGCCCGGCGCGACCTCGCCGCCGCTGGCATGGACCGAGAACGAACCGACCCGTACTCTGGCGACCCCCGTCGCATCGGCCGGCGCTTCGACCACGGCCGGCAGCAGGTTCGCGCGGCCGAGAAACTCGGCGGCGAAGCGGTTAGGCGGATGTCGATAGAGCTGCAGGGTGTGGCCATGCGCGCTCAACTCGCCGTCGCGCATGATCGCGATTCGGTCGGCCAGCGTCAGCGCCTCGCTCTGGTCGTGCGTCACGTACAGCACGGTCAGGTGCGGCAGTTCGCGGTGCAGGCGCGCCAGCTCTTCCACCATGCTGCGGCGGATCTGGGCGTCGAGCGCCGAGAGCGGTTCGTCCAGCAGCAGCACGCGCGGACGCACCGCCAGCGCGCGGGCGATGGCGACACGCTGCTGCTGTCCGCCCGAGAGTTCGCGCGGGTAACGGCCGGCATATTGCGTCATGCCGACGATATGCAACGCCTCCTTCACCCGCTCGGCGATGAGCGACTTCTCGACGCGTTGCGCTTTCAATCCGAAAGCCACGTTCTGCTCCACGCGCATGTGCGGGAACAAGGCGTAGTTCTGCACGGCCATACCCAGGCCGCGCTCGTAGGGAGGAAGATCGGTGACATCGACGTCACCGATGCGAATGCGGCCGCCGGCCGGCCGCACGAATCCGGCGACGGCCCGCAACGCGGTCGTCTTGCCGGATCTGGACGGACCGATCAGCGCGAGGAACTCGCCGGCCTCGACCTTCAGGTCGAGCGGCTTGAGCACCACATTGCCGCGATAAGCCACGCTCACCTGCTCGAACGAAACGGACGAACCGCCGATCGTGTCGCGCGACGCCCTCGCGCCTGGATGAGAGGCCGCCGCGATGGCCGGCCGGGCGGCGTCGGCGCCGCCGGACAGCGTCCAAGGCTCCGGCACGCCCTCCTGGGAAGATGCGAAGGTAGAGAGCGTGGGCGTCGTCACATCAGCTCCCCGTCACTTGGCGCCAGCGCGAGACGTCGGCGGGCAGATCCTTCAACACCGCATTCCAGTCAGGCGTCCAGATTTTCACGCCATGCATCGCCTCGTGAAAGCTCTTGTAGTTGGCGTCGGTCGGGGTAACGTCCTTGCGCACCGGCAGGCCGTAGGCAACCGACGAAACGGTGGACTGGGCCTTCTGCGACAGCAGGAATTCGATCAGCTTCTTGCCGTTGTTCGAATCGGGCGCGCCGCTCACCAGACCGACGTAGTACGGCAGCGACAACGCCGTGCGCACGCCGTTCGGGCCTGCGGGCCAGAACACGCGGATGTTCGGGTTGTCCTTCATCTGCACCATGTTCATCTGCAGGTCGCCGTTGGCCACCAACAGTTCCGACTTATTGACCAGGGCGGTCAGTTTGCCGGTGGACGCCGACGGGCCGACGTTGTTGTCCTGCAGCTTCTTCATGAACTCGAAGCCCGCGTTCTTGCCGCCGAACGCGTGGTTGACCAGCAGCATGACGGCGGTGCCGTCACCGGCCTGGCCGGGGGTCGAGTACTGGATCTTGCCCTTGAACTTGGGATCGAGCAGATCGGCGAAGGACTTGGGCGGCTGCTTGAGCTCGGAAGCGTTATAGATGAAGTTGGTGTAGTTGTTGACCAGGGGCTGGTAGCTGTCGGTGCCGCCTGCGATATGGGCCGCGGCCGCGGGGCGGAACTTCTGCAGCAGGCCCTGTGCCTGCGCGCGCTGGATGAAGGGCGGCAAGGTCACCAGAACGTCGGCTTGCGGATTCGATTTTTCCTTGGTCAGGCGTTCGACCACGCCGCCCGAACCGCCTTCGACGTATTGGACCTTGATGCCGGTTTCTTTGGTGAACTCGGCGAACTCGGTTTCGTACCAGCTGCCCTTGCCGTCGTGCAGGCCGTCGGCCGAATAGACCGTGACCACGCCTGCGTCTGCCCAGGCCGGCACCGCCGCCATGGACGCGAGCGCGCAGACCACGCCCGCCGCCAACACCTTGATCTTGCCGTGCATGTGATCATTCTTCATGTAATACCTCTTGGGGGTTATCAAGGACGCAGACCCTGCGCCAATTTGCGTTCAATATCGTCGATGACGGGCATCAGGTCCGCCACCGTATCGATCACGTAGTGCGCGCCGTGCGCCTCGAGCGCCTCGGTCGCCCGACGGCGCACGGCGTCGAGCGCGGCGGGATCGGCCTGGCGGACTTCGTCCGCGGTCAGGCCGGCTTCGTTGCCGCTGAGCGCCACGCCTATCGTCCAGCAGCCGGCGCGCACGCCCTCGTCTATGCCCACGCCGGTGTCGTCGACCTTGACCACCGTATGGGCCGGCCACACGCCCAGGTCGAGGAAGCACTTGTACATATTCATCGGCGTCGGCCGGCCTTCGGGCAGATCGCCGGCGCAAACGAGGTTGTCGGCCTCGTAGCCTTGCGCTTTGGCCAGCGGCAATACGCGCGCCATGATCGAGCGCGTATAGCCCGTGGTCGAGCCGATCTTCAGGCCGCGCGCGCGCAGCGCCTGCGCGGCTTCGCGCGCGCCGGGCACCAGATCGGCATAGCGGTGCACGACCTCTTCGTTCATGGGGACGAACACGCGATAGATCGCGTCGACGTCGTCCGGGCCCGGCTCCCTGCCGTGCCGCGCCGTCCAGGCCTGGCGCACGCGCGGGATCCTCAGCATGGCGTCGATATGGTCCCACTTGGGGCGACCCATCGGTTCACGGGCCTCGGCGATCGTCACATCGACGCCGAATTGCCTGAAGGCCTCGACGAACACGCCCATGGGCGCGAAAGAGCCGAAATCCACGACGGTTCCGGCCCAATCGAAGACGACCGCCTTCAGCTTTTCCACATTCATCTTTTCCATTTCTTTTGCTCGGCTTTCACGAATACAGGTCGGCGACGGCCTGCTCGCCCAGCGCGAAGCCCGTCGAAGCGCCCGTGCCGCCCGTCACCATGACAAGACGGATGTGATCGGCCGCCTTGTCGATCAGCACCGTACGGTCGCCGGCCGACACATAGGAACCGACCCAGCGTTGCACGACTTCGCGACGCGGCAGATCGAAAACCCGGTCGAATTCGTCGAGGATCAGTTCGTCGAAGCGGGTGCGCGCGAACGGTTCCTGGCTCGCGCCGTAAACATGGCTGTCGCCCACGACGAGCGAGCCGTCAGCCGACTGCACGACGATCAGATGGATGCCCGCCTCGCGGCTCTCGCGCTCTTCTTCGTCCAACCTGCGCGCCAGGGTGCGCGCTTCGGGTAGTGCGTCGAAGCCTTCGTAGCGCGCCAGGCTCATGTCGGACATCACCGCCGCGCCCAGCCGCGCCTGCTCGCTGTTGGCCGCGAGCCGCAGCATCTGCAGCGTGCATATCCGCAGTCCGTATTGCGCGATCCGCTCGGGAAACAACGTAGAAAGATCGTCGCCGGGGCATATCACGACGGTCTCGGCGTGCACGACGCCGCGGCTGGTTTCGACGCGGTGGCCGTCGATCGCGTGGACCGCCGTGTTCCAATGGAACGAAACATCGTGCCGCTCGGCCAGCCACGCGGCGATTCGGGGAATCGCCTGGACAGATTCGACGCGGATCTCGTGGGGGCTGTAGAGAATGTCGCGCACATCGTTCATGCGCAACGACGGCGCCATGCGCGCGGCTTCTTCGCGAGTGACCATGCGGCAGCCCTGCCCCATGGGCGTGGCGTGGAAGGCATGCAGCACCGCCGCGGCTTCGGGGCGGCGGGCGGGAAGCAGCAGGCCGCGATGGATCACGTCGATTCCGGCCTGCTCGGCCACCTGCAGCCAGACGTCGCGGCTGCGCATCGCGCGCTCCCAATGGGCGCCGGCCTGCTGCCCGGTGACCGTGACGAAGCCGAAGTTGCGGATCGAGGCGCCGATGGCCTTGGCGCCGCGGTCGAGCACGGCGACGCGCTTGCCCTTGTTCACCGCGGCCAGGGCCGCCGACAGACCGACGATACCCGCCCCGACGACCACGACATCGAACTTGCTTTCCACGCACACCTCCGGCAAAGCGCCCACCGGCGTCGTGACATATACCGACGCGCAATGAACTGCAGGGCGGCACTTTATCTACGTTATATGTAGGCTCGGTGACACCGGCATGTCGGTTCGATGACAGCAGGCCTTGCGCCTCGCGCGTTCACGGCCCGGTCATCTGTGCCTCGCATACTGGGCTTGCGCAATCGGATCGGAGCACACCATGAACGATGTCATCGAAACGCAGGGCCAGACCCTCACTCTGGAACAGATCAAGGCGCTTTTCGACGGCTATGGCACGGCCTTCTACGGCGCGGAAGCCGTCACCCAGACCCAGCACGCGCTGCAATGCGCTCACCTGGCCGAACAGGCCGGCGAAGAGCCCGAACTGATCGTCGCCGCACTGCTGCACGATCTGGGCCATCTGCTGGAGGCCTCGAGCCAGACGGAAGACATGAGGCATCAGGAAGTTGCCGCCGCGGCGCTGGCGCCCGTCATGGAGCCCGGCGTCATCGAGCCCATCCGGCTGCACGTGGCGGCCAAACGCTATCTGTGCGCTGTGGACGCGGCTTATCACGACACGCTATCGCAGGCGTCGAAAGACACCCTGGTGCTGCAGGGCGGCCCTTACGATCCGGCTGCAGCCGAAGTTTTCATCATGCAGCCGTACGCCGAGGCCGCGGTGCGCCTGCGCCGCTATGACGATCTCGCCAAAGACCCCGAGGCCGTCACGCCGCCTCTGTCGCACTACTTGCCGATGGTTGCCAGGCTGCTGAAGGCCTGAAACGAAAACGAGCGGCCCAGGGCCGCCCGCTTGAACCGGCAACGCGGATCAACGCTCGGCGTAGCGCTGCTCCAGATCGTCGTAGAGATCTTTGCTGACGAGGCGCTGGCGCTCCTTGAAAGGCGCCAGCAGATTGGGATCTTCGTCGAGCTTGCCGTCGCGGCGCAGGGTCGACAGCGCCTTCTGCATGCCCAGCACCGCGCCTTGCAGCGCCGCATTGGCGTACAGCACCAGGCTGTAACCCTGCTTGCCCAGATCCTCGGCCGTCATGGTGGGTGTCTTGCCGCCCACCACGATATTGATGAGGAGCGGGTGGTTGAGCCGCTTGGGAATTTCGCGGATTTCTTCCGCGGTGGTCATGGCCTCGACGAAGAGAATGTCGGCGCCCGCCTCGGCAAAGCGCGCAGCCCGTTCGACGGCGCCCTCGAACCCCTCGACCGCCCGCGCGTCGGTGCGCGCGATGATCTGGAAGTCTGCGTCGCGCCGCGCGTCGGTAGCCGCGCGGATCTTGTCGAGCATTTCCGACAGCGGCGCCACGGCCTTGCCGGCAAAGTGGCCGCAGCGCTTGGGAAAGACCTGGTCTTCGAGCTGGATGGCGTCGGCGCCGGCGCGTTCGAGCGCGCGCACGCTATGCCACACATTGACCGCGTTGCCGAAACCCGTGTCGGCATCGACGATGAGCGGCAGATCGACCGCATCGCGGATGCGCGCCGTAGCATCGGCCACATCGCGCAGGCCGATGATGCCCAGGTCGGGCACGCCGTAGTGCATATTGGTGAGTCCGGCGCCCGTGAGGTAGACGGCCTCGAAGCCCTGATCCGCGACGACTTTGGCGCTCATGGCGTTGAACGCCCCGGCCACGATCATGCCGTTGCGCCGCGCCACTTGCTCGCGCAGGATCTGTTTCGTCGACTTGCTGCTCATTGAGATGTCTCCTGATGCCCGGCCGTTGCTACTTCTTGGCCACGGGCTTTTTCTTGGCCACCAGGTGATGAACCGGAGCCGGATGATGTGCAATCGCCGTTTCGCCGCCGGCCAGCGTGTGCGCCTGCATGGCCGCCAATTGCAGCGCGGCCATCGGCGTCATCTTGTCGGCGAAGGCATCGTCGAGCGCATTGCCGAACACGGCCTGGATGCGCTCGTAGTTGTTGATGCGGAAACCGCGGCCGGTTGCGGGGGTGGGGCCGCTCATGGAGGCGATCACGGCCTGGGCGCCCGGAATGCGCTTGTAGTAGGACACGTCCGACGCGCGGAAGGCGGCTTCGGTCAGCGGCAGATAGCCCGTGTGCTGCGTCCATTCGGCGGCGATCACCGGCTTGGACAGCCAGCCCAGGAACTCGGCCGTGGCCTTGTCCTGGTCGGCCGGATGGCCTTCGGTGGCCCACAGCGCCGCGCCGCTGACGAACGGACGGCCCGGCGAAGACGTGGCTTGCGGGTAATAAGGCAGCGGCGCCACGCCGAAATTCAGGCCGCGAGCCGCCTGGAAATCGCCCATCGCGCCCGAGCCGCTCAGCAGAATGCCGCACTCGCCGCTGGCGAAGGCGGCGTCGGAACTGCGGTCGTTGCTGTGCTTGGGATACATCTGCGAGTCGACCCAGCTGACCATCAGCGCCAGATGGCGCATATACAGCGTGTCGAACTCCATGGTCGGCGCGGCGCGGCTGGCGCTCAGGCCGTTTTCGTTGCTGGTGAGCGCCTGGTTGTTCACCGGAGCCAGGTTCTCGATATGCACCATTACGTCCTGGCTGGTGGCGAAGGAGCAATCGACGTGCGCCTGGTCGCGCACCTTGAGGACCTGGGTCTGCAGGTCGGCCCACGTGCGTGCCGGCTGGTTCGGATCAAGGCCGGCTTTCTTGTAATCGTCGATGTTGTAGAACATCAGCGGGATCTCGGCCATCCAGGGAAAGGCCAGCAGATGCCCCTTGGCGTCGTGCACGAATTCGGTCGTGGCGGGCAGGTACCACTTGGCGTCCTTGATGGGGTATTTGGCCAGCAGTTCGTACAGCGGCTTGATGGCGGCGCGTTCGGCCACGACCTCGGGCGAGTGGTTGTCGGCCAACTGCATGAGATTGGGCGCATGCTTGGCACGGATGGCTGCATCGGCCTCTTGCTTGAGCGCGGTTTCGGACGCGAACGCGCGCAGGGTCACTTCGACCCCGCTCTGCTCTTTGTTGTACTGCTTGACGAGCTTTTCGAACTCGGATTTGTTCACGCCCGTGAGCGTGTGCCAGACCTGAATCTGGGTGGCCGCCTGGGCGGCCACGGGGGTCAGGACGGCCAGCGCGGCGCCGGCCAGCCATGCGCGCGAGGCGCGGGTGAACTGCGATGTCTTCATGATACCTACAGACCTATGAAGGGAAAATCGGGCTCGGGCTTGCGACCGCTGATGAGGTCTGCCAGAACCCGTCCGGAACCGGCGCCCATCGTCCAACCCAACGTGCCGTGGCCCGTATTGAGGAAAAGATTGGGGATGCGGGTGCGACCGATGATGGGTACGTTGGAGGGGGTGGACGGACGCAGGCCCGACCAGTAGCTGACGTTCTCGAAGTCGAGCGCGTCGGGGAAAAGTTCGCGGGCAAGCTTGGTCATGGCCTCGCAGCGGGTGGTGTTGAGCCCGCGGCCATAGCCCGCCAGCTCGGCGGTGCCGGCCATGCGCAGACGGTCGCCAAGCCGCGAGAATACCACCTTGTAGCTGCTGTCGGTCAGGCTGACCATGGGCGCGCCTTGCGGGTCACGCACCGGGAAAGTGGCCGAGTAGCCCTTGGCCGGATAGACGTTGCACGGCACGCCCAGCGGCCGCACCAGGTGCGGCGTATGGCTGCCCATCGCCGCCACGTAGGCGTCGGCCTTGATCTGCCCGTACAGGCCGTCGGAGCCGATGATTTCGGCCGCCTCGATCTGCCCGCCGGCGGTAAGCAGGCGCGTGACTTGCGTGTCGAAGCGGAATTGCACGCCGGCAGCCTCGCAGCGCCTGGCCAGCTCGACGGTGAACAGATGGATGTCGCCGGTTTCGTCCTCGGGCGTGTAGTCGCCGCCCACAATCTGGGCGCGGTGCGGCGCCAGGGCCGGTTCGATGGCGACGACTTCGTCGGCGCTGACGATGCGTCGCTCGACGCCGAAATCGCGCATCAGGCCGGCGGCACGCTGCGAGCCCTCGAACTCTTCCGGATCGCGGTAGAAGTTGAGGATGCCGCGCTCGAGATGGTTGTATTCGATGCCCAGCTCGCGGCGCATGCCCTGCAGGGTGGAACGGCTGTACTCGGCCAGCCTGACCATGGCGCGGATATTGGGCGCCAGGCGCGAAGGCAGGCACTCGCGCAGAAACGCCAGCCCCCACATCCATTGGCGCCAATCGAGCTGCGGCCGGAACAGCAGCGGCGAATCGTCGCGGAACATCCACTTGAGCAGCTTGAGCGGCGCCTGGGGATTGGCCCAGGGTTCGGCGTAGGAGACGGAGATCTGCGCGCCGTTGGCCAGGCTGGTCTCGCGCGCAGGACCGCTGCAGCGGTCCACCACCACCACATCGTGCCCCGCCTGCTTGAGCCACCAGGCGCTCGCCACGCCGATGATGCCACTACCGAAAATTGCGACTTTCATAGCTTTCTCGTCTCTGTGCACTGATGAATTCGGGTGGGCCGGCGCGCTTGGGGATCAGGCTCCCGCACCCTGGGCGCCGGCCATTCTTGCCAGATCTGCCTGGGAGGTGAAGGAATCGGCGTAGAACTCTTCGGCCGGCAATGCGCAGGTGGCCGAGAAATCGCGGCGGGCGGAATCGACCATGACGGGCGCGCCGCAGGCATAGACCTGGTGGCCCGACAGGTCGGGGAAGTCCTGCATGACGGCCTGGTGCACGAAGCCCGTGCGGCCCTGCCAGTTGTCTTCGGGCAGCGCGTCGGACGCCACGGGCACGTAGCGGAACCCGGGCAGCGCGGCTTCCCAGGATCGAGCCAGCTCGTTCATGTAGAAATCCTGCGGGCGGCGGCCGCCCCAGTACAGCACGGCGGAGCGCTGGATGTTCTTGAAGATCATGTGCTCGACAATGGCCTTGATGGGCGCGAAACCCGTGCCGCTGGCCAGCAGCACGATGGGCTTGTCGCTGTCTTCGCGCAGGAAGAAGGAACCGAAAGGCCCCTCCAGACGCAGGATCTCGCGCTCTTTCATCTGCGTCTGGCCGGCGCCGAACACGTGGTCGGTGAACTTGCCGCCGGGCGTATGCCGGATGTGCAGGTCGAGCTGCGCGGCCGAGTGCGGCGCGTTGGCCATGGAGTAGCTGCGCCGGTCGCCGTTCTTCATGATGACTTCGACGTATTGGCCGGCGTAGAAGCGGAACTGCTCGGAGGCCGGCAATTGCAGCTTGAGCAGCATCACGTCGGGCGTGGCGCGCTCCATGGTCACGACGCGCACGGGCAGCTTGCGGACCTGGATGTCGGAGGCCATGCGCACTTCGGTCGCGGCGATCACCAGATCGGACTTGGCATGGGCCTGGCAGAACAGCGTGTAGCCTTCGGCCAGTTCTTCGGGCGAGAGAATCTGCGCGGGATATTGGCCTGCGTCGACCTCGCCGGACACGACCTTGCCCTTGCAGGTGGAGCAGGCGCCGGTGCGGCAGCTATAGGGCAGCACCAATCCGGCGGCAAGCGCGGCGTCGAGCACCGATTGATCGGCCTCGGCGGAGAATTGATGATGGGTGGACTGGATGGTGACCTGAAAACTCATGAGCGCTTAGACGGAAGAGACCTGTGCCCACCGGGCAAAACGGAGATTTTACCTTCCCCGGCTGGGGCCGTCCCAAGGGATTGCCGCCCCGGCCGCCGGCGGACGCAGCATCCTGCGGCGGCGGCAAACCGAGCGGTCCAACTCAGAAATCGAGCGAAATTTCGACCGGGTCGCCGATTTTGAGCGTGAGCGGCTGCGGCTGCGCCACGATGGCGTTCATGCCGAAAATGACCCCCGTTTCTTTCGTATGCAGCACGGCCAGGGTAGCGCCGGGCTCGTCGCCGGTCGCGGCGGTCTGCGGATCGACGTTGGGTATGGGGCAGCGCGCGCACGGCTTGACCAGCGCCAGGCCTGCTGCGCCGGCCTGCAGAAACGCGGTGTGGTCCTCGTCCCAGGCGGCCCAGTCGTCGCTGTGCACCACGATATTGGGACGAAATCGGTCCATCGCCACCGGCGCCTTGCCCTGCTCGGCCAGCCTGGCGTTGAGCTCGTCGAGCGAAGCCTGGTTGGTCACCAGCAACGGATAGCCGTCGGCGAAACCGAACACGTGCTCGCCCGCAAAGTCTGCCGCCCGATCGGGGTTGGCCGCGAACCAGCGGTTCACCCACTCGGGATTGGGCGTGCGGCGCGCTTCGAGGTCCACCTTGAACAGGCGGCAGCCGTGGCCGAGGAAGCGGCTGAACCAGTCATTGGCGCGATCGCTTTCGGCCCGCGCCGGCACCGTGGCGCTCCACACCACCACGTTTTCGACCGTGCCCGACAGCTCCGAGCCGTCCAGCGGTATGCGCAGCGGCGACATGTCCGGCGCGGTCAGCACCAGCGACTGCGTATCGAGCGCGGCGTGGATCAGGGCCATGCGCGGCAACTGCCGCTGGGTCATGAACTGCCCGGCGGCGTCGACCAGCATCCAGCGCCGGTCGTGCGCCAGACCGGCGCGGGTAAGTTCGGCAGATTGCAGGGCGATGCCCGCGCAGGATTTGATGGGATAGATATGCAGACTGGAAATATGAGCGGTCATGGGTTCGACGATTTATTGGGATCCGCCGCGCCAGCCCCGGTTGGCGCACTGCCCCCAGTTTTTCCTGCATTGAGCCTGATCGTAGTCCGAGGAGAGCGGAGGCGAGGCGCTGTCGGCTGCCGGCTTCGAATCTGTGTTCGGATCGGTGGGTATGTTGGGAAAACCGAAGAAAGATACCAAGACCACCAGAATCAAGACCGTCCACACCCACCAGCGCCGGTACCACGGAACCGACTCCTCGAAACTCGCGCCGGGCACTACGCGGCGCGCAGTCGACGGGGCGAGATCGGCGTAGTAGGCGACGGAGAAATCCAGGGGATCCTGGCCGGCACGGGCCGATCTGTGCGCGAAGCCCCAGAAGGTGAGCACGGGTCGGTCATTGACCGTGAAGCGATTGCTGGCGTCCGGATGATGAAACACCCAGGGCAGCATGTCGCGGCACAGGCGCGCGTCGGCGTCATCGCTGTCCTGCAGCGACTTCTGCAGTTTGACGATCTGATGGCGTATGCCGACCAGACGCGCCCGGGCCTCTTCCTGCTCGGACGCCATGAGTTCCGCCCAGGATGCGACGACGCCCGGCTCAGGCGCATACCAGTCTATCCAGCTGCCGTCGGCGCTGACCTGCGGCACGGCGAAGCAGCGGGACAGGCCGGGGGCTTCTTTTTCGATCATCGCCAGTATCTGGGGGGCGATTTCGTAGAGATGCCGGTCGCCGTTTCCCAGCGGCTTGTATTGGTCGACTCTTGCGCTGCGCAGTTTTGGACCTAGCATTTGCTTATCGAAAACCCGTTACCCGAATACACAGATACTACAGAAACCGCATACCCCGATCCATAGCTTTCCGGGAAGTTCACGCCCGCGCTCATGAAATGACCGGCGACAGCAGGGGATCCTTGGGCCGCACGTCCAGCAGCCTGCCCTTGCGGGCGCGCTTGCCGAGATACGGGCCCAGATCGCTGCCGGCCAGGATGTCTTCAGTGGGTTTGTTGCGGTAGACGCCCGTCGCGCGCAAACCGCCTGCGCCGATAGGCACCGCCTGCGCCAGACCGTCCTTGTCGTCCAGGCCCATGAGGATGGTGCCGCGCCCGCCTCCCGGCTGAACCTTGACCTCGTCCAGGCCGAACACCAGGAACTTGCCCTTGGCCGACAGCAGCGCCAGCTTGTCCGCCCCTGCGAACAGCGGCACCGGACGCAGGATGGCGTCGCCCTTCTCCAAGGTGATGAACTGCTTGCCGGCTTTGTTGCGGCTGAAGAGATCGCCCAGGCCGGCGGCAAAGCCGTAGCCGCCGCGCGTGGCGAAGAGCCAGCGCGTATCGGGCGCCGCGGCGATCATATGCACGATGCGCGCGCCGGATTCGAGATCGATCTTGGCGGTGACGGGCTGGCCGTCGCCGCGTGCCGAAGGCAGGCCTGCCACGGCCACCGAATACACGCGGCCATTGTCGGCCAGGGCCACCAGCGTGTCGGTGGTGCGGCACTCGAAGGCGCCGTAGAGGTCGTCGCCCTGTTTGAACGCGAACTGCGAGGCGTCGTGGCCATGGCCTTGGCGGGCGCGCAGCCAGCCCTTCTGCGAAGCGATCACCGTCACCGGCTCGTCGGGCACCTTGGCTTCGACCACGGCGCGCTCGGCGGTCTCGATGAGTGTGCGGCGCGTATCGCCGTACTGTTTGGCGTCGGACTCGATTTCCTTGACGATGAGGCGCTTCATCGAAGACGGGTTGTCCAGCAGTTCCTGCAGACGGATCTGCTCGGCGCGCTTGTCGGCCAGTTCCTGCTCGATCTTGATGCCTTCCAGGCGCGCCAATTGGCGCAGGCGCATTTCGAGGATGTCCTCGGCCTGGCGCTCGGAAAGCTTGAAGCGCGACATCAACGCGGCGCGCGGTTCATCCGATTCGCGTATGGTCTGGATGACGTCGTCGACGTTCAGGTAGACCACCATGCGGCCTTCGAGCACGTGGATGCGGTCGATGACCTTGTCCAGGCGATGGCGCGTGCGGCGCGTGACGGTGTCGGTGCGGAAGGCCAGCCATTCGACGAGAATGTCGCGCAACCCCTTCTGGCGCGGCCGGCCGTCGGTGCCGATGCACACCAGATTGACCGACACATTGCTTTCCATGCTGGTCTGCGCCAGCAGCGTATTGACGAACTCGTCGCGGTCGACCTTGGATGTCTTGGGCTCGAACACCAGGCGCACGGCCGCGTCCTTGCCCGACTCGTCGCGCACGGCATCCAGCAGGTTGAGCATCATGCCCTTGACCTGCTGCTGCTCGGGCGTGAGGCTCTTCTTGCCGGCCTTGATCTTGGGATTGGTGAGCTCTTCGATTTCTTCCAGCACTTTCTGGCACGAGGCGCCGGGCGGCAGTTCATGCACCACCAGTTGCCATTGGCCGCGCGCCATTTCCTCGAACTGCCAGCGCGCGCGCGCCTTGAGCGAGCCGCGGCCGGTGGCGTAGATCTGCCTGATGTCCGAGGCGGGGGTGATGATCTGGCCGCCCCCGGCAAAGTCGGGCCCGGGAACAAGGGCGTGAAGCTCGTCGTCGGGCAGCCTGGGATTGCGCAACAAGGCCACGCAAGCCTGCGCGATTTCTCCCAGGTTGTGCGAGGGCATCTCGGTGGCCATGCCCACGGCGATGCCGGAGGCGCCATTGAGCAGCGCGATGGGCAGGCGGGCTGGCAGTTGCTGCGGCTCCTGCTGGCTGCCGTCGTAGTTGGGAATGAAGTCGACGGTGCCTTCGTCGAGTTCGTCGAGCAGCAGTTTGGAAAAAGGCGTCAGGCGCGCTTCGGTGTAGCGCATGGCGGCGGCGTTGTCGCCGTCGCGCGAACCGAAGTTGCCGTGGCCGTCGATGAGCGGATAGCGCAGGGAGAAGTTCTGCGCCATGCGGACCATGGCGTCGTAGGCGGCCTGATCACCGTGGGGATGATATTTGCCCAATACATCGCCGACGACGCGCGCGGATTTGACCGGCTTGGCGCCGGCGGCCAGGCCCATGGCCTGCATGGCATACAGGATGCGGCGCTGCACGGGCTTCTGGCCGTCGCCCACGTCGGGCAGCGCGCGGCCGCGCACCACCGAGACGGCGTAGTCCAGATAGGCCTGTTCGGCATAGCGGCCCAGGGTGATGGCTTCGTCTTCGTCGGGTTGATCTACGAAGAAGTCGGGTTGAGAAGTGTCGGTCATTTCGCGGGTTCATTAAGCCGCTTTGATTGCTTGCGGCGGCTCGATTGAGTTCTTGAGTCGCCGAGGCTGCCCTGCGCAATTCCGATGCTCGCCGCTTCCGCGTCCGCGCTTCGGATTGCTCCGGGGTCCTCGGCTGCTGTGTCGCTGGTATCCAGCCTCTGGTACCTGTGCTGGCTTCTGATCTCTTGCTCTCGTCTTGCTTTAGATATCCAGCTCGGCCAGGTTGCCCTTTTCCTCGATCCAGGCGCGGCGCTGGGCGGATTCGCCCTTGCCCATGAGCATGTCGAACATTTCCAGCGTTTCCTGGGGTGAGAGACTGCCGTAGGCGACGGGCAGCAGGCGCCGGGTGTCGGGGTTGAGCGTGGTGTCCCAGAGCTGTTCGGGGTTCATTTCGCCCAGGCCCTTGAAGCGGCTGATGCTCCAGGCGCCGTCGCGCACGCCTTCTTTGCGCAGTTTGTCCTGCGCGGCGTTGAGTTCTTCTTCGTCCAGGCAGTAGAGCTTGCGCGGCGGGCGCTTGCCGGCCGCGGGGACATCCAGGCGGAACAGGGGCGGACGGGCGACGTAGACGTTGCCGGCCTCGACCATCTTGGGAAAGTGCTTGTAGAACAACGTGAGCAGCAGCACCTGGATGTGCGAGCCGTCGACGTCGGCGTCGGACAGGATGCAGATGCGGCCGTAGCGCAGGCCCGACAGGTCGGGCGTGTCGTCGGGGCCGTGCGGATCGACGCCGATGGCGACCGAGATGTCGTGGATTTCGTTATTGGCGAAGAGACGGTCGCGTTCGACCTCCCAGGAATTGAGCACCTTGCCGCGCAGCGGCAGGATGGCCTGGAATTCTTTGTCGCGGCCCATCTTGGCCGAGCCGCCCGCCGAGTCGCCCTCGACCAGGAAGATCTCGGTGCGGGCCGCGTCGGAGCTTTCGCAGTCGGTGAGCTTGCCGGGCAGCACGGCCACGCCGGAGCTCTTGCGCTTTTCGACTTTTTGCGCCGAGCGGGCGCGGGCCTGGGCCTGGCGGATGGCCAGTTCGGCCAGCTTTCTGCCGTATTCGACATGGCTGTTGAGCCACAGGTCGAGCGCGCTCTTGCAGAAACCGCCGACCAGGCGCACGGCATCGCGGCTGTTCAGGCGCTCTTTGATCTGCCCTTGGAACTGCGGGTCCAGCACCTTGGCCGAGAGCACGAAGCTGGCGCGGGCAAAGACGTCCTCGGGTAGCAGCTTCACGCCCTTGGGCAAGAGGCCATGCAGCTCGGCGAAGCTCTTGACCGCGCCGAACAGGCCCTCGCGCAGGCCCGATTCGTGCGTGCCGCCGGCCGGCGTGGGAATCAGATTGACGTAGGATTCGCGCACCACGTTGCCGTCCTCGGTCCAGGCCACGGCCCACTGGGCGCCCTCGCCTTCGGCGAAGGTTTCATGGTCGGCGTCGGCGTACTGCTGGCCCTCGAAGAAGGGGATCATCAGTTCGGCGCCGGCCAGGGCTTCGGCCAGATAGCCGCGCAGGCCGTCGGCGTACTGCCAGATCTTGGTGTCGCCGGTCTTTTCGTTCTTGAGCGTGACCTTCACGCCGGGCAGCAGCACGGCCTTGCTGCGCAGCAAGTGGGTCAATTCGTTCAGCGGAATGGCCGGGCTGTCGAAATACTTGGGGTCGGGCCAGACCTGCACGCGGGTGCCGGATTTTTTCCTGCCGGCGGCATCGATCGCAGCCAGCGGTTCGGCCACGTCGCCGTTGCGAAACACCAGGCGGTGCGCGCCGCCGTCGCGCCAGACGGTCACCTCCATCCGGGTCGCCAGGGCGTTGGTCACCGACACGCCCACGCCGTGCAGGCCGCCGGAAAAGGCATAGGCGCCGCCGGCCGCCTTGTCGAACTTGCCCCCGGCGTGCAGCCGGGTGAACACGATCTCGACCACCGGGACCTGTTCCTCGGGATGCAGGCCGACCGGAATGCCGCGGCCGTCGTCCTCCACGGACACGCTGCCGTCGCCATGCAGGGTGACCTGGATCTGCTTGCCGAACCCTGCCAGGGCTTCGTCGGCCGCATTGTCGATAACCTCCTGCACGATATGCAGGGGGTTTTCGGTGCGGGTGTACATACCCGGACGCTGGCGCACGGGCTCCAGGCCCTTGAGCACTCGGATCGATGCTTCGGTGTAACGCGGTGTGGCCAAGTTGTCCTCGGAAATTTTATTGACTAGCGCGGCAGAATCATAATCGGTCGTATGTGGCCCCTATCTGGACGAATGAAAAAACCCTATCAGTCCCCATATAAAACCAGATAGAAATCAAACTGCTGCAAAAAGTGCAACGGTTCAACGCGAAGCGCAGAATAATCTCTGCGATCGCCCTTGAAACCCGCCGGAAAGTCCTCACTAGAGCTAGTGGAAACCCGACTTCTGTCGTTATCAACAGTGCTATGCTTGAACGCATCAGCATTCCCTCTCGATTATCCGAGCACCTCCGAGAAACACTATGAGCGACCAAATCAAACACGTCAGCGATGCCAGCTTCGACACCGACGTGATCCAGTCCTCCCAGCCCGTGCTGGTCGATTACTGGGCCACCTGGTGCGGCCCCTGCAAGATGATCGCCCCCATCCTCGAAGAAGTCGCCGGCGAGTACGCCGGCCGCCTCACCGTGGCCAAGGTCGATGTCGATGCCAACCCCGACACGGCCGCCAAATACGGCATCCGCGGCATTCCCACCCTGATGCTGTTCAAGAACGGCCAAGCCGCCGCCACCAAGGTGGGCGCCCTGTCCAAGTCGCAACTCACCGCCTTCCTGAACGGCGCGTTGTAAAATAGCCTCATTGTGTGCGATCCCCCGAGGTACACTTTGGGGGTAGCGAGGCTTTGCGGCCTTGCTCATGCATGCACGGCCCGGGGCCTGTCGCGTCAGCGCGGCCCGGTCGCCAACTCCAAAAACGATCAAGCAAGACAATCACCGCGTAGGCGCGTCCGCTGCCTGCCAATCCATCTCCTCATTACCTCCCCACCGCAATGCATCTGAACGAACTCAAGGCGCAGCACGTCTCGCAGCTGCTGGAAATGGCCGCAGGCCTCGAAATCGAAAACGCCAACCGCCTGCGCAAGCAAGAGCTGATGTTCGCCATCATGAAGCGGCGCGCCAAACAGGGCGAGCAGATCTTCGGCGACGGCGTGCTCGAGGTGCTGCCCGATGGCTTCGGCTTCCTGCGCTCGCCCGACACGTCCTATCTGGCCAGCACCGACGACATCTACATCTCGCCCTCGCAGATCCGCCGCTTCAACCTGCATACCGGCGATTCGATCGAAGGCGAAGTGCGCGTGCCCAAAGACGGCGAACGCTATTTCGCCCTGGTCAAGGTCGACAAGATCAACGGCGTGTTGCCCGAAGCGGCCAAGCACCGCATCATGTTCGAAAACCTCACGCCGCTGCACCCGGACCGCGTGATGCGCCTCGAACGCGACATCAAGAGCGAAGAAAACCTCACCGGCCGCATCATGGACATCTTCGCCCCGCTCGGCCATGGCCAGCGCGGCCTGATCGTGGCCTCGCCCAAGTCCGGCAAGACGGTGATGATGCAGCACATTGCGCACGCCATCACCGCCAATTACCCCGACGCGGTGATGATCGTGCTGCTGGTGGACGAGCGCCCCGAAGAAGTGACCGAAATGCAGCGCACCGTGCGCGGCGAAGTGGTGGCCTCGACCTTCGACGAACCCGCCACGCGCCACGTGCAAGTGGCCGAGATGGTCATCGAAAAGGCCAAACGCCTGGTCGAAATGAAGAAGGACGTGGTGATCCTGCTGGACTCCATCACTCGCCTGGCGCGCGCCTACAACACGGTGGTGCCGGCCTCGGGCAAGGTGCTGACCGGCGGCGTGGACGCCAACGCCCTGCAGCGCCCCAAACGCTTTTTCGGCGCGGCGCGCAACCTGGAAGAAGGCGGCTCGCTCACCATCCTGGGCACGGCGCTGATCGAGACCGGCAGCCGCATGGACGAAGTCATCTACGAAGAATTCAAGGGCACCGGCAACTCCGAAGTGCACCTGGAGCGGCGCCTGGCCGAAAAGCGCGTCTACCCGGCCATCAACCTGAACAAGTCGGGTACGCGCCGCGAAGAGCTGCTTATCAAGCCCGACCTGCTGCAGAAGGTTTGGGTGCTGCGCAAGTTCATCCACGACATGGACGAGGTCCAGTCGATGGAATTCATCCTCGACAAGATGAAGGCGACCAAGACCAACGCCGAATTCTTCGACATGATGAAGCGCTGAGTCTGCTTTCCCCCCATGAAAAAAACCGCTCCAAGGAGCGGTTTTTTTCATGGGCCGCAGCCGCGTTCGATCGCACCATGACGCCGCCGGCTGGCCGCACGCACGGCAATCAATGACCGACCGGTGCGGCTTTCGCGTCGGGCAATGGCGCCTGCACGTCATTGACCTTGGGATCGTCCCAACTGCCGGTGACGTGATACTCCGACGCCAGGGCGCGCGCCAACGGCTTCTTGAGCAGCCATTGCGTGATGAAAGCGCCCACGCCGATTACCGGATTGAGCACGGCCGCCGCAATGGCCGCGCCGCTGGCGTCCAGATTGGGCACCACCACCGCGTGCAGATCCCAGGTTTCGTTGACGATGTCGGTCTTGCCTTCCAGGGCAATGGCGGCGGACGGGCCGTCGATCTTGTAGCCGTCCAGATTCATCACACCCTTGGACACACGCATGTCGCCCGTGATCGTGTCGAAAGGAAAGCCCTGGCGCAGCAGATTGACCGGATTGGTGTTGAACGTGGCCAGACGCTGGATGGATTGCAGCGAGAGCAGTTCGAGGAGGCGCGCGGCATGCGAGCTCACGTTGATGAAGCGACCTTTCTGCAGATCGACGTGAAAATTGCCCTCGATGTCGGCCTTGTCGTGGCGCCACGGCAGATCGCGCCAGAACAGCTTGCCCTGGATCGTGCCTTGGCCGCCGCCGACCGGATGCAGGTCCAGGCGATCCAGCGCGGCGCCCAGGTCCTTGAAATTGATGTCGGCATTGGCGGTCAGGCCCCGGTCCGGGCCGCTCATGCGCAGCGTGCCCGTGGCGTTCAGGGCGGCCGAGTCGTTGGCGATGCTCAGCTTGTCCAGCCGCCACAGATTGCCGCGCTCGAGATTGGTGCCGATCACGCTCAGGCTGCCCAAGTCGTGTCCGTAGAAAAGGAACTGCGTGGCTTGCAGATCTATGCCCGGAAAGTCGGACAGTTCATTGCTGCCGTTCTTGCCCGGGGGGTTGCCGTCGTCCTTGCCTTCCTCGCCCGCCTTGCCCAGCGCCAGACGCTTAAACCGCGCCGTGATCTTGCCCGCTGCGGCGCCCGAGGCTTCGGCCCATTCCAGGGTGCCCGCGGCCTGCCGGGAGTCGATCGATACCCGCCATTGTCCGGGCGCGGGCCGCTGGCCCGAGAGCGTCAGATCGTCGAACTCCTGGCCCGCCGCAATCAGGCGGCGCGCCGACAGATTGATCTGCTCCAGCGTCGGCAGGATGGCCGGATCCGAGCCGGAACGGGTCCTGGCCTTGCCGGCGCCAGCAGGCGTGAAGCTTTTCAGGGCCTCGTCCCAGGCATCGGCGTCCAGCGTGTCCAGCGAGCCCGACAGAATCAGGCCGCCGGCAGGCAGCGCAGCCGCCTGTTTCATGGCGATCGCACCGCGCGCGAAATACGCGCCGTGACGATTCGACGGGTCGTATTCGAACAACAGATTGATGTCGCGGTTCACGCTGCCCGAGAGCCAGCGCCGACCCGCGCGGCCACGATCGGCGGCCGGGCCCCATTGCAGCGCCAACGGCATGCCGGCGGACGCAGTCTTGCCCAAAGGGGCTGGCAGATCGATGGCCAGGCCCGTCAGATCGCTCTGTATCGTCAGATCCACTTGGCCGCCCTTGTTGTAGGACAGCCGGCCCTGATAGCCCGTCTTGCCCGAGAAACGCTTCCAGGCCGGCAGCTTGATCAGTTCGTCCAGCGCCGAGGCCGCCAGCGTTCCGGAGAAGTTCAGCGCCTCGCCATGCCCGAGCTTGCCCGACATCTGCACCGGTCCCCCAAGGAAGGTGCCGCGCAGCGCCTGAGTCTGCATGCCCTGGTCGGTGAACTGCAGATCGCCCTGCAGATCGCCCATGACGGGCTGCTGGGGCATGAAGCGGAACGTATTGCCCTGGAACAGGATGTGGCCGTCCACCTGCGTATCCGCGACGTGCAGCAGCGGTATGCGCAGCTTCAGGGATACGCCCCAGTCGCCCGAGCCGTCGGCGCGATCCAGCATGCCGTCGAGCAGCTTGCCCAAGGGCGCATGGGTCGCCATCGCGAGATAGGCCGGCACGGCCCCTGTGCTGTCGCCCTCGACATTCAGCTGCGCGTCGTGCTCCATGTCGGGAATCGACGCGTGCACGCGAGATAGCGTCACCGATTGATCCGGTGCGGTCTGCATCGAGCCGCCGGCACTATCCAGCACGAGGCTGGCCTTGTCCACCGCGAAAGTGCCCGTCATGCCCGCCAGCGCAGGCCAGCCTTTGTCGTTGCCGTGCGCGGGCGCGTAATCGAGCTGCATGCCCTGGAAATGACCCGCTACACGGAATGTGCCGGTGCTGCCGGGCCTGGAGAACGGAAAATCGCCGAGCCGTCCCTTGAGCGTGGCCGTGCCGTTGCGAATCTCGCCCGCGAGCAGGCCGGCGGTCATCCATTGACGCACGTTCGGATCGACGACCCGCGGCAGATAGCGCGCAATGGCCGGGGCGGACATGCGCGCGATCTTGCCCTGCAGATCGGCGGTGCCGGCACCGCCGTCGTCGCGCCAATGACCGCGCACGGT
>NZ_JBQCER010000047.1:0-42696 GCF_051960075.1 Bordetella sp. | reverse complement strand
CGCACTGCCCGCGGCGGCAGACTGCGCAGCCGTGGTGGCTGGCTCTTGCCCGAACATCGAGGGCCTGCCGTTATGGATTTCCCAGTTGTTCCAGAGGAAAAACAGAGAAAACGAAAAAATCATCCAGAGGACGGTTCGGCGAATATCCATGATTTCAGAAAGTGGCCACAGGTAGCAGCGGGCAATACGCCAGCAAAGCTTGCCAGTGTAGCGTTAATTAATGTCGGTCCGGTTTCGGATGGTTGCAATGACGGTGTTTATCGCGCGAGCGTAGCTCCGGTACCGGATCCAGGCCGCCGGGCGTCCAGGGGTGGCAGCGGCCGATGCGGCGCACGGCCAGCCACAGGCCGGCCCAGGGGCCGTGCCGCTCGATCGCCTCGATGGCGTAAGCCGAGCAGGTGGGGGTGTAGCGGCACTGCTGGCCGATCCAGGGACTGAGAAAAAAACGGTAGAACCGGATGGGCGCGATCAGAAGCAGCCGTGCCAGCGGGCCAGCTGCACTCGGGCGGGAGCCAGGAAGAGGGGCCGTCATCTTGCGATACGTTCGAAGTGAGCGTCTACTTCGGCGCGCGCAGCCTGTTTGAGCGCGGTGAGCGACATCGGCGCGATTCTGCTTTGCAGGCGCACAACGTAATCGCGCGCTGGCAGCGTCAGCCGCCGAACCCGAAAGGCCTCACGGATGACGCGCTTGAGCGCGTTGCGGGTGACCGCATGCGGCGCGTAGCGCTTGGCAATCACCAGGCCGAGCCGGGCGCAGTCGGGCTGACCGCCGGACTGGACGGTTTCGGTGCCGCCTGCCGACGCGCCGTCTGCCCGGCCGGCAGACTTTTCGACCGGGGGGAGCGACGCGACGCTCACAATGAAGAACGCCCCTCGGGCCAGGCGCCGACCTTTGAGGGCGGCGGCGAACTCGGAGGGGCGATGCAGGCGCGCCTGCGCAGGGAACGTGGCGCGCGACATGACTTACAGGCCTTGGGCCCAGAACCCGAAAGCAGCCCGGCGGGCTGGCTGACCGGGTCTTAGACGGCCAGACGCTTGCGGCCCTTGGCGCGGCGGGCGTTCAGAACGGCACGGCCGCCACGGGTTTTCATGCGCACGCGGAAACCGTGGGTACGCTTGCGACGGGTAACGGAAGGTTGGTAAGTACGTTTCATGTGCGTTCCACAAAGAACAAAGGTGAAGGGCCTCGCACGGCAGGAGAGGCCGAAGAATTCGGAAAAGCCCACTATTTCAACAAGAAAATCCAGTACTGTCAAACAGTTAGAGGGGGACGTAAGAGGCAGGGAAGCCCCGGCCTGTGGATAACCCCCCTGGGTAGGCTAGAATCGAGGTTTAGAACAAGAGCGACATGAACGAATTCTGGCAGACCTGCATCAGTCGTCTTGAGCAGGAACTCCCCCCCCAACAAATCAGTGCCTGGATACGGCCGCTGGTCCCGCTAGCCTTCGATGAGGCGCAGGGCCTGCTGCGCGTGGCCGCACCGAACCGCTTCAAACTCGACTGGGTCCGCAAGAATTTCTCGCATCAGATCGAGGTGCTGGCCTCCGAGTGGTTTGCGCGGCCGGTGCAGGTGTCTTTCGAACTGCCCTCTTCTGGTGCGTCGCAGCGAGCGGGTTCGCCTGGTCCGGCCGCGCCCATGCCGGCCACAGGCAACGGCGCGGCGGCGCCCAGGGCCAGGCCCGCGCAGGCCGTGACGGCCCCGTCCTCGCCGTCTGCCGCCAGCGACGCCGCCGGCGTGGTGTACGAGCGTTCGCGCCTGAATACCGACTTAACTTTCGACAATTTCGTTACAGGCAAGGCCAACCAGCTGGCTCGCGCCGCGGCGCTGCAGGTGGCCGAGAACCCCGGCACGTCTTACAACCCCCTCTTTCTTTATGGCGGTGTGGGCCTGGGCAAAACGCACCTCATCCACGCCATCGGCAACGCCATGGTGGCGGCCGGCACCGGCACGCACGTGCGCTATGTGCACGCCGACCAGTACGTGGCCGACGTGGTCAAGGCCTACCAGCGCAAGACCTTCGACGATTTCAAGCGCTACTACCACTCTCTGGACCTGCTGCTGATCGACGATATTCAGTTCTTCTCGGGCAAGCAGCGCACGCAGGAAGAGTTTTTCTACGCCTTCGAAGCGATGGTGGCGCAGAAAAAGCAGATCATCATCACCAGCGACACCTATCCCAAGGAAATGTCGGGCATCGACAGCCGCCTGACCTCGCGCTTCGATTCCGGCCTCACCGTGGCGATCGAGCCGCCCGAGCTGGAAATGCGCGTGGCCATCCTGCTGCGCAAGGCCGAATCCGAAGGCGCCACCCTGCCCGAAGAAGTGGCCTTCTTCATCGCCAAACATCTGCGCAGCAACGTGCGCGAACTCGAGGGCGCGCTGCGCAAGGTCCTGGCCTATGCACGTTTTCACGGCCGCAACGAACTCACGGTGGATCTGAGCAAGGACGCGCTCAAGGATCTGCTGTCCGTCTCCAGCGGCCAGGTTACCGTGGAAAACATCCAGAAGACGGTGGCCGATTTCTACAAAATCAAGGTCGCCGACATGTATTCGAAACGGCGTCCGGCCAATATTGCCCTGCCCCGCCAGGTGGCGATGTATCTGGCCAAGGAGCTGACCCAGAAGAGCCTGCCCGAGATCGGCGACCTGTTCGGCGGACGCGATCACACCACGGTGCTGCATGCTGTTCGCAAGATTTCCGATGCCCGCGCCAAGCAAGCGGAGCTGAACCATACCCTGCACGTGTTGGAACAAACTCTAAAAGGATGACCATGCAACTCGTACAAACCACGCGCGACGCATTGTTGAAACCGCTCTCGACCGTGGCGGGCATCGTTGAAAGACGGCATACCCTGCCGATCCTTGCCAACATCCTGATGCGCAAGGAAGGCAGCAAGGTTTCCTTCATTGCGACCGACCTGGAAGTGCAGATCACCACGCACGCCGACTTCGGCGTGGGTTCCGACAACGAATCGACCACCGTGGCCGCGCGCAAGCTGCTGGACATTCTCAAGGCCCTGCCCGACACCGGTGAGGTGAAGCTGTCGCTGGCTTCGGGCAAGATGACCGTGCAGTCGGCCAAAAGCCGCTTTGCCCTGCAGACCCTCGCCGCCAGCGAATACCCCACCGTGGCTCAGCCCGAGCAGTGGAGCGTGTCGCTGAGCCTGCCGCAGCGCACCCTGCGCCACCTGTTCAATATGGTGCACTTTGCCATGGCGCAGCAGGACATCCGCTACTACCTGAACGGCATGCTGCTGGTGTTCGAACCCGGCTTCGTGCGCTCGGTGGCCACCGACGGCCACCGCCTGGCGCACTGCGCCACCAAGGCCGACGGCATTTCCGAAAAGCACGAAGTCATCGTGCCGCGCAAGACCGTGCTGGAGATGCAGCGCCTGCTCGAAGATTCCGACGCGCCCGTGGCGGTGGACGTGGCTCCGGGCCAGATCCGTTTCCGCTTCGGCGACGTGGAACTGGTCTCCAAGCTGGTCGAGGGCAAGTTCCCCGATTTCACGCGTGTGATTCCCACCACCTACACGCGCCACTTCGACGTGAGCCGCGAAGCCCTGCAGGGCAGCCTGCAGCGCGCCGCCATCCTGACCACCGACAAATTCAAGGGCGTGCGCCTGCAGCTGGCGCAGAACCTGATGAAGATTTCCTCGACCAACGCCGAGCAGGAAGAGGCGCAGGAAGAGCTCGACATCGACTACGCGCACGAGGCGCTGGACGTGGGCTTCAACGTGAGCTACCTGCTCGACGTGCTGGGCAACCTCAAGACCGAGACCATCCGCTGGTCCGTGATGCCCGATGCCAACGCCTCGGCGCTGATCACCCTGCCCGACGACGAGAACTTCAAGTACGTCGTCATGCCCATGCGCATTTGAGGTTTGCGGCAAGCCTTTGCGCGGCGCGCCTGCCATGCGCGCCGCGCCGTCCTCTATTGAATGACTGAAAATTCGACCATGTCCGACCAACAGAACACCGCCAGCCAAAATTACGGCGCCGACTCGATCAAAATGCTCAAGGGCCTCGAGGCCGTGCGCAAGCGTCCCGGCATGTACATCGGCGATACCTCCGACGGCACCGGCCTGCACCATATGGTGTTCGAAGTGGTCGACAACGCCATCGACGAAGCGCTGGCAGGCCATTGCGACGACATCGTCGTCACCATCCACACTGACAACTCGATCTCGGTTACCGACAACGGCCGCGGCATTCCCACCGCCATTCACAAAGATGACGAATTCGGCCGCAGCGCCGCTGAAATCGTCATGACCGAGCTGCATGCCGGCGGCAAGTTCGACCAGAACTCGTACAAGGTGTCCGGCGGCTTGCACGGCGTGGGCGTGTCCTGCGTGAACGCGCTGTCCGAGTGGCTCAAGCTCACCATCTACCGCGACGGCCAGACGCACCAGATGGAGTTCCATCGCGGCGAGCGCGTGGCGCCCCTGGCCGTCACCGGCAGCACCAGCAAGCGCGGCACCGAAGTGCGCTATTTGGCCGATGCCGAGATCTTCAACAACATCGAATACCACTACGAAATCCTGTCCAAGCGCCTGCGCGAACTTTCGTTCCTGAACAACGGCGTCAAGATCCGCCTGGTCGACCAGCGCCAGGGCAAGGAAGAGAACTTCGCCTTCTCGGGCGGGGTCAGGGGTTTTGTCGAATACATCAATCGCAGCAAGACGGTGCTGCATTCGAACGTGTTCGCGGTCTATACCGAGTCCAGCGCCGGCGGCACGACGGTGGGCGTCGAGGTGGCGATGCAGTGGAACGACAGCTACAACGAAACCGTGCTGTGCTTTACCAACAACATCCCGCAGCGCGATGGCGGTACGCATCTTACCGGCTTGCGCGCGGCGATGACGCGCGTGATCAACAAGTACATCGCCGACAACGAGCTGGCCAAGAAGGCCAAGGTCGAGACCACCGGCGATGACATGCGCGAAGGCCTGGCCTGCGTGCTGTCGGTCAAGGTGCCCGAGCCCAAGTTCAGCAGCCAGACCAAGGACAAGCTCGTTTCCAGCGAGGTGCGTCCGGCGGTGGAAGATGCGGTGGCCCGTTCGCTGGAAAGCTGGTTGCTCGAGCATCCGAACGATGCCAAGGCCTTGTGCGGCAAGATCGTCGAAGCCGCGCGCGCTCGTGAAGCCGCGCGCAAGGCACGCGAAATGACGCGCAGAAAAAGTGTGCTGGAAGGCGCGGGCCTGCCTGGCAAGCTCGCCGATTGCCAGGAAAAAGACCCTGCCCTGTGCGAGCTGTACATCGTCGAGGGCGACTCGGCCGGTGGTTCGGCCAAGCAGGGCCGCGACCGCAAGTTCCAGGCCATCCTGCCGCTGCGCGGCAAGGTGTTGAACGTGGAGAAGGCGCGCTTCGACCGACTGATCGCCAGCGAACAGATCGCCACGCTGATCACGGCGTTGGGCACCAGCATCGGCCCCGACTTCAACATCGACAAGCTGCGCTACCACCGTCTGATCATCATGACCGACGCGGACGTGGACGGCGCGCACATCCGCACGCTGCTGCTTACGCTGCTGTACCGCCAGATGCCCGAGCTGGTGGCGCGCGGGCACGTCTATATTGCGCAGCCGCCGCTATACAAGGTCAAGGTCGGCCGCGACGAGCGTTATCTGAAAGACGACGTCGAGGAGGCGCAGTACATGATGCAGCTCGCGCTGAAGGACGCTCGTCTGATCCCGGCAGCGGGCGCCGCGCCGATCGAGGGCGATGCGCTGGCCGAATTGGCCAGGCAGTACGTGCTGGCCGACGCCGTCATTTCGCGCCTGTCGCGCATCTTCGACGTGCAGGCCCTGTCGGCCCTGGCCGAGGGCGTACAGATCGACCTGACCGACGCGGAGTCCACACGGGCTTCGGCCAAGCGTCTGTACGACGCGCTGCACGTCGAGGGCTCGACCAATGGCGTGGACGTCGAAGCCGGCGAGGTTGCGGAAAAGCATCGCCTGGTCATCAAGCGCATGCATCACGGCAACGTGCGCGCGAGCGTGATCGATACGGATTTCGTGCAGGGCGCCGACTATGCGGTTCTGGCCCGTTCGGCGAAAACCTTTCTGGGCCTGGTTCAGGCCGGCGCCGTTGTCAGCCGCGGCGAAGGCGACAAGCGCAAAGAGCAGGCGGTCAGCGATTTCCGCGAGGTCATGCAGTGGCTGCGCAGCGAAGCAGAGCGCGGAATCTCCAAGCAGCGCTACAAGGGCTTGGGCGAAATGAATCCCGAGCAGCTGTGGGAAACCACCATGGATCCGACCGTGCGCCGTTTGCTGCGCGTGCAGATCGAGGACGCCATCGCAGCGGACGAGGTGTTTACGACGCTAATGGGCGACGACGTGGAGCCGCGGCGCGCGTTCATCGAGGCGCATGCTTTGTTGGCGGGAAATATCGACGCTTGATTGAGGTTTTGTCGGGTGACACAGAAACCGAATATCTCGACAGGTTAGTGAAAACTCATCGACGCGATTAGTGAAAAACCTAGCAATTAAAAATTGAAAGCGCCCGGCTATACCGGGCGTTTTGTTTCGCAAGCAAAGACCGTGTATCCGACGACCATGCGCCGAGTAACGCATGGTCATCGAGCCAGGAAATCCGGCGTCGGCAGCTGTCGGTTCGAGCTTGCCGGCAGGTTCGCCAGCGCAACAATGTCGCGCACCTCGAGCACCGGCTGCGGCGCGCCGGCGATGGCGGCATTGATCATCGCCCGGCCGACTTCTCGCAGCGTGCAGCACCGGGACGGCGCCAGCGCGCGGGCGACCGGGTAGGCCCAGGCCAGTGCCCGATACCAGGATTTGAGGTGCTTCTGGCCGGGCGTCGCGCGCATCACGGCGGGGCGGAACATCGCGGCGCGCCTGAACAAGCGCAGCAATTCGTTCTCGGCGGCGCCCTTGACCCGCGCCCACATCGCGCGGCCGCGCTCGGTGGAGTCGGTGCCGGCGCCGCTCACATAACAGAACGCCGCATCGGAGTTCTGCCACTCCAGCGCACGGGCAAAGCTCAAGGTCAGGTCGTAGGTGACGCGTGTGTAGTCCGCTTCGCTCATGCCCACCGATGAAACGCCCAGGCAGAAGAAGCACGCATCGTAGCCGGCCAGCTGCGATTCGATTTTGGACAGGTCGTGAAAGTCCGCATGGACGATTTCGGTGAGCTTGGAATGCGCGCGGCCCAGCGGCCTGCGGTTGATCGCCAGCACGCGGGCCACGCGCGGGTCGGCCAGGCATTCGAGCAGCACGCCCTCGCCGACCATGCCGGTGGCGCCGGTGAGGATGACCGAGATCGGCATAGCCTGATTCCCCTCAGGCCGTCAGCGCCGCGGCCACGATGCGCTCTGTGGCATCGACAGCCTGCCACCAGCGCTCGCCCGAGTGGGGCTGCGCCAGCGACAGCATTTCGCCCATGGCCGGCGTGGCCAGGGGCACGCCATGCGCCTGCGCCAGGGCCAGGATGCGCTCGAATGGCTCGTGCCACGGATGCATGGCCAGGTCGAAGGTGCCGTTGTGCAGCGGCATCAGCCAGCGGCCGCGCAAGTCCAGGTGGCCCTGCAGCGTCTCTTCGGGCTGCATGTGGACCTCGGGCCATTGCGCATCGTAGGCGCCGGTTTCCATGAAGGTGACGTCGAACGGACCGAAGCGCTCGCCTATGGTTTTGAATCCGGCGTGATAGCCGGTGTCGCCGCTGAAGAACACGCGCAGGTCGCCGGACAGGATCACCCATGAGGCCCACAGTGTCGAGTCGCCGTCTTTGAAGCTGCGCCCCGAGAAATGCTGCGCGGGCGTGGCCACCAGATGCACCCCGTCCAGCGAGGTCTGCTGCCACCAGTCCAGCTGGCGCACCTTGTGCGGCGCGATGCCCCAGGCGATGAGCCGTTCACCGACGCCCAGCGGCGTGATGAACATCTGCGTCTTGGGGGCAAGATCGAGCACGGCGGCGCGGTCCAGGTGGTCGTAGTGATCGTGCGACAGGATCACGCCCTTGATGGGCGGCAGTTCGTCGATGGAGATCGGAGGCGCGTGAAAGCGCCTGGGGCCGGCCCATCGCACCGGCGAGGCGCGCTCTGAAAACACGGGGTCGGTGAGCCAGAATTCGCCGGCCAGCTTGAGCAGCAGCGTCGAGTGGCCGAGACGGAAGAGGCTGGCATCGGGCGCCGCCGCCAGCATGCCGGCAGTCAGCGCGCGCACCGGGATGGGAGAACCCGGAACGGTGGTGTCGGGCTTTTGCGTCAGCATGCGCCAGGCGATGGCCAAGGTCCGCCGCAAGCCCGGCGCCTGGCGCGGGACGGGGTTGCGGAACTTGCCGTTGCGATGCTGCGGCGAGGCGGCGACGTCGGCGGGAGGCGCCTGGATGATGCGCGGGCAAAGGCAGGTCATGGAGGCATCCGGATCGGGGAGCACTGGGCTCGGATCTTTAAGTAAACTGCACTGTGTAGTTTTTAGTTTACGGGCGTTTCAGGAAAAAGTACACCGTACGGTGTAAAATTTGTCCATGACCACGCCCTCCCGACTTACCGACCGCAAGCGCGACGCCATCATCCAGGCGGCGATCGCCGAGTTCCGCGCCCATGGCTTCGAGGCCACCAGCGTGGACAAGGTGGCGGCGCGCGCCGAGGTTTCCAAGCGAACGCTCTACAACCACTTTGCGAGCAAGGACGAGTTGTTCGCCGCCATCCTGCACATTCTGTGGGAGAGCAGCGCCGCCGAGATGCGTCGGGTCTACGATCCGCGGCGACCGGTGCGCGACCAATTGATCGAGCTGCTCCAGAGCAAGCTCGCAATGCTGGCCGACGACAATTTCCTGGCGCTGGCGCGCGTGGCGATCGCCGCCGGACTGCATGCGCCGGAGCGGGCTCGCGAAATGGTGGACCGTATCAGCCGCAAGGACAACGCCATGCTGGACTGGATCCGCGCCGCCCAGAAACATGGCGCGCTCAAGGCCGACGATGCCGCGCAGGCCTGCAAGCAGCTGGAATGCCTGATCAAGGGCGTCGCGTTCTGGCCGCAGGTGGCGATGGGTCAGCCGCGGCTGACCCCGGCCGCGCAAAAGAAGCTGGCGGTGGCGAGCGTCGATCTGTTCCTGAGCCACTACGGCGCCTTTTAGCGTTAACAGGCCCTGGCGGCCGCAGGCCAGGCAGACGGGTAATGTCCATACCAGTATTGCGGCTGGGCTGTTCGAGCCGATGCGCGATCCCTACACTGGCGGCCCCGATCCCTTACCTGGAGCCTGTCATGAAGCGCTTTCACATTGCCTTGGCCGTCGCCGATCTCCAAGCCTCCATCTCGGACTACAGCGCCCGCCTCGGGCAGGCGCCGTCCGCGGTCGTACCGGGCCGATACGCGATGTGGCGCACGGACCTGCTCAATTTCTCGATCAACGAAGCGCCGGGCAGCGCAGGCCAGTTGCGGCATGTCGGATTCGAGGACGACTCGGCGCAAGGCTATTCGAGTAGCATCGACGTGAACGGCCTGTTGTGGGAGCTGTTTCCCGCAACAGAGCAGGACGCGCGGATCGTCGAGGCGTACGGCGTGCCCGTGAATCGTTGAGATTGTCCGGACTGGAGACAGGATGAGCCAAACGCCGCGATGCATCGATCATGTGGTGGTGGCCGTACACGACCTCGATGCCGCCGGTGCGTTCTACCAGCGCATGGGCTTTCAGGTGGGCGCCCGCAACCGCCATCCCTGGGGTACCGAGAACCGGGTGATCCAGTTCGGCAACGCCTTCATCGAGTTGATCACGGTGGGTCCGGATGCAGATGCGATCGCGGATCACGCGCCGGGGCACTTCAGCTTCGGCGGGTTCGTGCGCGACTATCTGCGCGAGCGCGAAGGGTTGGCAATGCTGGTGCTCGACAGCGGCGATGCAGTCGCCGACGCCGCGCGGTTTTCGGATATGGGATTGGGTTCGTTCGAGCCCTTCTTCTTCGAGCGCAAGGGACGCCGGCCGGACGGCGGCGAAACCCAGGTTGCCTTCACGCTTGCCTTCGCGGTTGCCGCCGAGGCTCCCCTGGCCGGCTTTTTCGTTTGCCAGCAGCATTTTCCCGAGAATTTCTGGAATCCGGCATTCCAGCGGCATGACAACGGGGCGAGCGCAATCGCATCGGTCGGCATGACTGCGGCGTCTGTGCCGAGGTATCGATCTTTTTTCAGCAACTTCGGTGGCGCGGCGGCGCAGCAGGATGCGCAAGGCCGTTTATCCATAGGCCTGCGCGGCGGACGGCTGACGGTCGACCCGGATCCCTGCGACCGGGCCGGACTGAAGCTTTGTTCGATGACGATCCGCGTGCCCGATGCCAAGGCGCAGGCCGAACGCCTGGCGCAGGCGGGCATTGCCTTCGACGCAAGGGATGCGGGCCCTTGCATCGCGCCCGAGACGGCATTCGGTCTTGCGATCTGCTTCGAAGACGACGACGTGGCTTGAGCTTCTCGAGACGAGGAGCGCGGCATTCAGGCCGGAGATGTCGGCATCTCCCGCAGCGTCGCGGCGCATGAAAAGGTGATGACAAGGGCTTGAAGGACGAAGCCCGCGAGCGCGAACGTCAGGCAGGCCGACTGGCCCCAGCGTGCGCCGATCAGGCCGCCCAGTGCTGCGCCCAGGGGGCGGGCGCCGGCGTTGACGGTGAGAAAAACCGCAGATACGCGGCCGAGCAAAGCGTCTGGCGTAATGGTCTGGCGCAGCGTCGTGGTTGCGATGGTCCAGATGATGGGACCAACGCCCAGCAAGAAGAAACACAGGCCGGCCAGCCAGACGCCGGGGAGCAGCAAGGTCGCCGCCAGGCTCGCGGCGGCCAGCGCGCCGCAGAAGGGGCCGATCTGGATGGCCCGCCCCAAAGGCAGCCAGGCCAGTATGCGCGGCGCCAGCAGCGCGCCGACACACATGCCCACGCCGTACAAGGCCATGGTGCCGCCTACTTCGCTTGCGCTGAGCCCGAGCGTATGGACGGCATAAGGCACGTAGACGACCAGCAGCACGAACCAGGCGATATTGAAGATGACACCCGTGATCAGGATCGGCCGCAGCAGGGCGTCCCGCCACACGAAAGCTGCGCCTTCGGCGATATCGCGCAGCGGGTGCCTGCGCGGTGCATCCCGGCGCGGTGTGTACTGATCCGGAACGGCCGCTTCGGGGGCCGCCAGCCGAAACAGAAACCCGATGGCGGCAGCGGACAACACGGCGCCCAGAACGTAGGCAGTCGAGGCGCCGACCCACGAGACCAGCGCGCCCGCGATGGCAGGACCGGCAGCGAAGGCCATGCTGCGGGCCAATTCCAGTCTGGCATTGGCTTGACCGAGAACGGCTCGCGGCGCGAGCGACGATACCAGGGCCGGAACCGTCACGCTGAAACCGATGGTGCCGACGGCGCCGATGAAGCCGAGTGCGGCCAACGATGCAATAGTCAGACTCGACCATTGCAGCAAGGCGAACGTGGCCAGCAGCGCAAGAAAGCGTATCCCTTCGCTCCAGATCATCAGGCGGCGTCCGGGCAACCGGTCCGCCAGCACGCCCATCGGCATGGAGAGCAACAGGAACGGCAAGGTTTGCATGGCGGTCAGCATGCCGACCTGCGCCGTGTCGGCCGAGAGCAGCAGCACGGCGACGAGCGGCGCTGCCGCGAGACTCAATTGCTCGGCGAATTGGGCGGCCAGGTTCGACCAGGCCAGATTCAGTATGGGACGGGGAAGGGTTTGCGACGGCATGAGGTGTGGTCCTTTTTGACCACGGCAGTTTGCCGGCCGCCACGATCGCGGGCACTCCGAATCTTGCTTGCGCGCGCCCGGGATCTCGGCGCCAGTCGCAGGCCACGCCTTCATGCGCAAGAATCGGAGTGCCGCAATGGCTAACGGTTCCTAGACTGGCCTTCCTTCATCGCTCCGACAAGCCATGCCCCGTGAGATCCGATATCTACGACTGGACCGCCGTCGAACAGGCCCTCGATAGCCGTGGCAACGCCGTCCTGCCCGGCCTTCTGGTTGCCGGGCAGTGCGACGCGCTGGCCGCGCGTTATCAAGAAAATACGGGTTACCGTTCGCGGGTGGTCATGGCGCGCCATGGATTCGGGCGTGGCGAATACAAATACTTCGCCTATCCGTTGCCGCCCTTGCTCGATCACTTGCGCCACGCGCTGTACTCGCAGCTCGTGCCTATCGCCAATCGCTGGAACCGCCAGCTGGGTATTGCCGTCCAGTATCCCGACGATCTGGATGCATTTCTGCGGCGCTGCCACGAGGCGGGCCAGCTCAGGCCTACGCCTCTGATTCTTGAATACGGCGCGGGTGACTACAACTGCCTGCACCAGGACGTTTATGGCGAACACGTTTTTCCATTGCAGGTGGCCATTCTGTTGTCGCAGCCCGGCCGGGACTTTGTCGGCGGCGAATTCGTCATGACCCAGACGACGGCGAAGGAACAGCATGCCGAGGTGGTTCCGCTGCGCCAGGGCGACGCGGTGGTATTTGCGGTCAACCAGCGGCCTGTTGCGGGTCGGCGCGGCATGCGCAGGGCGACCTCGCGCCACGGCGTCGGCTGCATTCATGACGGCAGGCGCCATACCGTGGGGCTCATTTTCCATGACGCGGCATGAGGTTCGGCGATGAGGGAAGCGTTCTCCATCACGTCGCCCGCCGCGCATGTTGACGGACTGGATTGGACGGGCATTTCCTTGCAATTGGATGCGCAAGGCTACGCCATGCTGCCCGGCCTGCTGGAGGCTGATCTGGTGCGTGGCCTGGCGCATTGCGCTCGGCAGATGCATGCCGGCTTGCCGGAGGCGTTGCAGATTATGCGCGCCGCGCTATATCGCCGTCTGGCCGGAATCGCGAATCAATGGCGTGAAACTCTGGGGCTGGACGGACGCTATCCGGCCAGGCTGGATGACTTTGTCCGGCTCGCTTGCGACGCGGGCCCGGTTCACGCGCGGTTCTGCATGAATCACCTCGGCGCCGGGGATGCCATGCCCTTGCAGCGGCACGGCGAGGACCAGTGGGCATTTCCCATGCAGGTCATCGCGCTGCTGTCCGAGCCGGGCACGGATTTCACGGGGGGAGAGTGCGTGATGACCGAGCAGCGTCCGCGCATGCAGTCGCGTGCCATTGTGGTGCCGCTCGGTTTTGGCGATGCCGCCGTCATTGCCACCGCCGCGCGTCCGTTCAAGGGCACCAATGGCCCCTATCGGGTCAGCACCCGTCACGGCATCAGCCTCGTGCGGCGCGGACAACGCCTGGGCATGGCGTTGTCATTCCATGACGCAAGAGAGACACTGTCGGACGATATCCGCCTCTGACAGGAACCATCATGGAACCCCGCCCTCCTCTTCCCCCCTTCAGCCGCGAAAGCGCCATCCAGAAAATCCGCCTGGCCGAGGACGCATGGAACAGCCGCGACCCGGCTCGCGTGGTTCTGGCCTACAGCCCCGATACGCATTGGCGCAACCGCGCCGAGTTCATTGCCGGGCGCGAACAGGCGCAGGCCTTTCTCGAGCGCAAGTGGGCACGCGAACTGGATTACCGCCTGATCAAGGAACTGTGGGCGTTCGACGGCCATCGCATCGCCGTGCGCTTCGCCTACGAATGGCATGACGACGCCGGCCAGTGGTATCGCAGCTACGGCAACGAAAATTGGGCGTTCAACGAACAGGGCCTGATGACGCATCGCCATGCCAGCATCAACGACCTGCCCATCAAGGAGGCGGATCGAAAGTACTTCTGGCCTCTGGGCCGACGCCCGGATGCGCATCCGGGCTTGTCCGATCTGGGCCTCTAGCGTCCAGGCCGTCGATATCGCTAGGCTACCTCGATCACCCAGTCCGGCCGAAAGCCTTCCTGCTCGCCCTTGCCCGCATAACCCAGCGGATTGGCCACGACGCGGCAAGATACGTCGCGTCCGCCGCGCTGCCCCGCCACGCGGTAATCGTGCGGGCAATGCAGGTGCCCGTGTATCCACAAGTCGGCCTGCGGCAGCAGGTCGTCCAGCGCATTGCAGAACCCCGCCGTGCCGGGCGACAGGCCATAGCGCGGATCGGCGCTGAGCAAGGTCGGCGCAAAGTGCGTCACCACGACCGTCGTTCCTTCATAAGGTTGCGATAGCGCCTGGCGCAGCCAGGCGTGGCAGTCCAGGCCGAGCTGACGCATCTCTTCGGCCAGCACGGGCTGTCCATCGCGCAAGGTGGTGTTCTTGCTGAGATAGAAGTTGGCCGCCCGGTAGGCCTTATCAAGCTGCTGCCGCCGCAGCGTCTCGGTTTTCTGCCGCATGGCCAGTGCTTCGAAGTCGGACCAGAGCGTGGTGCCGATGAAGCGGATGCCGTCGACGACGAGGGTTTCTTTCTCAAGCCAGATAATGCCCAGGCGCTCGCAGGTCTGGCGCAGCCGAAGCAGAGTTTCATCGAATTCCAGACCGTCGAATTCATGGTTGCCGGGCACGTAGAGCACCTTGGGCCAGTTGGCTTCGCGCCCCAGCGGCGCGTAGCGTTCCAGCCCGAAATCCGCACCATCGAGCTTCGATCCCGCTTGATAGGAACCGATGTCGCCCGCCAGCACCAGCAGGTCCGTATTCGGCGCGGGCGTGAAGGTGAAATCGGGGTTGGATTCGAGATGCAGATCGGACAGGACTTGCAGGCGCATGGGGGTATATTGATTCGGCGACGAAGGAGAGGCAGCATGGATAGTAAGTCGATATGCGACATGACGGCGCTGCAAATGCGCGCCGAGATCGAAACCGGGCATTTGAGCGCGCGGCAGGTGATGGAGGCCCATCTGGCCAACATCGAGGCGCGCAATCCGGCGGTCAACGCCATCGTCACGCTGGATGCCGAAGGGGCGCTGCGCCAGGCTGCCGCAGCCGATGCCAGACAGGTTGCCGGTCGGCCGCTGGGCCTGCTGCACGGCCTGCCGGTGGCGCATAAAGACAGCTTCTTCACGGCAGGCATGCGCACCACGCACGGCTCGCCGGTGCATCGCGATTTCGTGCCCGAGCGCAGCAGCCTGGCGGTGACGCGCCAGCAAGAGGCCGGCGCGATCACGGTGGGCAAGACCAATCTGCCGGAGTTCGGCGCCGGCTCGCATACGTTCAATCCGGTATTCGGCGCCACGCGCAACCCGTACGACCTGAGCCGAACGTCCGGCGGCAGCAGCGGCGGCGCGGCGGCGGCGTTGGCGGCGCGCATGCTGCCTCTGGCCGACGGCACCGACATGGGCGGCTCGCTGCGCAATCCGGCCAATTTCTGCAATGTAGTGGGGCTGCGCCCGTCGCCGGGCCGCGTGCCGCAATGGCCCTCTCTTACGCCCTACAGCACGCTGACCGTGGCGGGCCCGATGGCGCGCACCGTGGCCGACGCCGCGCTGATGCTGGCCGTGCTGGCCGGCCCCGACGCGCGCGATCCGATCAGCATCGAACAGGATCCGTTTCGTTTTGCCAGTTCGCTGGAACGCGACTTTGCCGGCACGCGCATCGCCTGCGCGCCGTCCTGGGGCGGCCTGCCGGTGGAGCCGGCAGTGCTGCAGGCCATCCAGGCGCAGTTGCCGGTGTTCGAATCGCTAGGCTGCAAGATCGAAGAGGCCTGCCTCGATTTCGGCAACGCCGATGCCGCATTTCATGCGCTGCGCGCGCAGCTCTTCGCCATATCGTTGGGCGATACGGTTCGCGCCCATCGCGACAAGACCAAGCAGACGGTGATCTGGAATACCGAGCTGGGCTTGAGCCAGCCGGCCGAGGCGCTGATCCGCGCCGAGCGCGAGCGGGCCGCGCTGTTCGAACGCACGCATGCCTTCATGGAAAAGTACGAATTCATGATCGGCGTGGTGAGCCAGGTGACGCCTTTCGCGGTGGAAACCGAATACCCCACCGAGATTGCCGGCACGGCGATGCGCAATTACATAGACTGGATGCGTTCGAGCTACTACGTCACCATGACCGGCCATCCCGCGATTTCCGTGCCGTGCGGCTTTACCGAGCAGGGCTTGCCGGTGGGCCTGCAGATCGTGGGCCGTTATCGCGACGAATGGGGCGTGCTGCAGCTGGCGCATGCTTTCGAGCAGGCCACGCAGTTCTGGAGGCAGGCGCCCAAACTGTAGTGATGTGCGGCAGCGGCGCGCTGGCGCTGCGACGGCGGCTATACCTGCTCGAAACGGCCGTAGCGCTTGTCCAGGAATTGGCGCTCGCTTTCGAGTTCGCTCACCACGGCGGCCGGCGGGCCGCGGCGCATCCATTCGAGCATCCGGTCTACCTGGTCGGGCGTGCCCTGCACCAAGGCTTCGACCGTGCCATTGGGCAGGTTCTGCACCCAACCGGTAATGCCCAGCATGTGGGCGCGGCGCACGGCGGCGTGGCGATAGCCTACTCCCTGGACTTTGCCATGAACGGTGATGAGCAGAGATTCGATGTGCGGGTCTTGCATGAGGGTTCCTTGCGCGGGGCGCGCGGGGCTGGGGTTCTTCTATACTTTGAGCCGGTATTTTGCCTTTCCGGCGCCCCTCGAACGAAGAACAATGGCGAGAATAACGATGAGCCAAAACCTTTCCACCGTCACCACTATCGAAGACTTGCGCGTCGTCGCGCAAAAGCGCGTGCCGCGCATGTTCTACGACTATGCCGATTCCGGCGCCTGGACGGAAAGCACCTACCGCGCCAACGAAAGCGATTTCCAGAAAATCAAGTTTCGCCAGCGCGTGGCGGTCGATATGGAGGGGCGCTCGCTGCGAACCACGATGATAGGCCAGGACGTCATCATGCCCGTGGCGCTGGCGCCCACGGGCCTGACCGGCATGCAGCACGCCGACGGTGAAATGCTGGCTGCGCAGGCGGCCAGCCAATTCGGTGTGCCCTTCACGCTCTCGACCATGAGCATCTGCTCGATCGAAGACGTGGCCGCCGCCACCGGCAAGCCCTTCTGGTTCCAGCTCTACGTGATGCGCGACCGCGATTTCGTGATGAATCTGATCGACCGCGCCAAGGCGGCCAACTGCTCGGCGCTGGTGCTCACGCTGGATTTGCAGATCCTCGGGCAGCGCCACAAAGATATCAAGAACGGCCTGTCGGCGCCGCCCAAGCCCACGTTGCGCAATCTCATCAACCTGGCCACCAAGCCGCGCTGGTGCATGGGCATGCTTGCCACCCCTCGGCGCACCTTCGGCAACATCGTGGGCCACGCCAAGGGCGTGAGCGACCTGTCCTCGCTGTCGTCCTGGACGGCCGAGCAGTTCGATCCGTGCCTGTCGTGGGACGATGTGGCCTGGATCAAGCAGCGTTGGGGCGGCAAGCTCATCATCAAGGGCATCCTGGACGCGGAAGACGCGCGCCTGGCCGCCGATAGCGGCGCCGACGCGCTCATCGTCAGCAACCACGGCGGTCGCCAGCTCGACGGCGCGCGCTCGTCCATCGAGGTGCTGCCCTCGGTCGTGGACGCGGCCGGCTCGAAGATCGAAGTGTGGCTCGACAGCGGCATCCGCTCGGGCCAGGACGTGCTCAAGGCCGTCGCCCTGGGTGCGCGCGGCACCATGATCGGCCGCGCCTTTTTGTACGGCCTGGGGGCATACGGCCGCGCCGGCGTGACCCGCGCGCTCGAGATCCTCTACAAGGAAATGGATGTGACGATGGCGCTGTGCGGGCGCAAGAACATCGCCGACGTGGACAAGCGCATCCTGGTGCCGGGCACGTATCCCGCCTAGCTCGGCGCGGCTTTTCGGGGCCTTCATGCAAAACCTGCAGACGCTGCTGCACAGCTACGGCAATTGGGTGGTCTTTCTCAACGTGCTGGTTGAGCAGGCGGGCCTGCCGATTCCTTCCTATCCGACCCTGCTCGCGTCGGGCGCCGTGTCGAGCGGCCCGGCCGGCTGGATTTCCGCCTGGCTGCTGGCCGCCCTGGCTTGCTGGACGGCTGATTCGGCCTGGTATTGGGCCGGCGGAAAGTTCGGCGACACGCTGCTGCGCATGGTCTGCAAGGTGTCGCTGTCGCGCGACTCCTGCATACGCCAGACGCAAAGCCGGTTCTTGCGGGTCGGCGTGTTCGCGCTGCTGGTTTCCAAATTCCTGCCCGGCGCGGGGGCGCTCACCAATGTGATGAATGGATATGCCGGCACGCCCTACCGGCGTTTCGTGGTGTTCGAATTGCTCGGCGCATTGATCTGGGCAGGCTCCGGTCTGCTGCTGGGGGCTTTGTTCCGCGACGTGGTCGGTCGGGTGGTGGGGCTGCTTGGCCAGTATGGCAAGTGGGGCCTTCTGCTGCTGGCCGCGCTGCTCGCGGTTTATGTGGCTGTGCGCGCCGTGCGCCGCTGGCTGCTGGTGCGCAGTTTGCGCGTCGTGCCGCGCCTGTCCATCGGTGAATTGCTGCAGTGGCAGGCCGCCGGGTGCGCGCCGGTGGTGATCGACGTGCGGCCCGGCGATCTGGAATCGATGCCGCGCATTCCCGGCGCTATCGTCGCCGATATGCATGCGCCGGTTTCCGATCTGGGTCTGCAGGGTGACAGCCGCATCGTCGTGTATTGCGCGTGCCCCAACGAAGTCTCGGCCGCCAGGCTGGCCGCGCGGCTGCGGGCCGAAGGCTACGGCGACACCTGGGCGCTGCTGGGCGGCTACGACGCGTGGGCACGCCAAGCCCGTGCGGTCTCCGGCGTACCCGCCATCCAGGATGCCGGCGGGGCCTGAGCTTTTTCGACGTTCAAACCAGACATCGGGTTGGAGCCGTTAGCCGGCCTGGACGAATCACGCCGGCCAGTCTACTTGCAGCGACATCGAGTACTTCATTTTGTCGTGCGGGAAGGTGGTGACCGTGACCAGCATGGGAATAGTCTGCTCGCCGTAATAGCGCCGAGTGATGACCAGCCCGGCGGTCTTGGGGGCGACCCGCAGCTGCTCGGCCATGGCCTTGGGGATGGGGGTGGCCGCGAAATCCTGCCCGACTTCGCGGATGCGCTGGCTATAGTGCGATTCGATCAGCGCCGATAAGGGCATGCGCACCTTGCCGATGTCGTCTCGGATTGCGGCGTAGTCCGGGTGCACGAAGGCCTCGGAGTACGCCACGGGCGTGGACGTACCGCCGAGCAGCTTGACGGCGCGCACATGCAGCCATTCTTGCTTGGGCGGGCAGCCCAGCAATTCAGCCTGACGGACGTTGGCCTTGATGGTGCGCACGTCGCGCAGCCGCAGATCGGCGTTCTGGATATAGAGAAACAGATCGGCGAGCTGGGAAATGCGCTGTGTGTAGCGTGTGGGGGGCTTTACGGCCTCGATGCGCGTGCCCACGCCGGCGCGACGCGACACCATGCCGGCCTCGGTCAGCAAGCGTATGGCCTCGCGCACCGTATGGCGGCTGGCCTGGTAGCGTGCGCACAGATCGTGCTCGGTGGGCAGCAGGGACATCAGCGGATATTGGCCGCTGCGGATGCCGGCGATCAGATCCTGATAGATGGACTTGTAGCGCGGCTCGCGGTCCTGGCTGGCTGCGGGCGCTGCGGATGCCTGGATCATATCGGGCATGGGCGACGTGGTGGATTTCATCGCGGTGTAATTTTGGGGCAATCGCGTATTGACAAGTTCGGCATGCTGGCGGGATTATTTGTCCGGACATTCATGTCCGGACAAATTGTACGGCCAAACCTGCGGACCGAATACTGACCAGGTCCACAAAATCGAAGGGGAGTGCATGAACAGGATCTTCTCAATTCTTGCGGCCGGCGTCCTGGCCGCAGGCTTCGTTGCGAGCGCCAGCGCGCAACAGCACCTGGTGGTCGCCGGCTATGGCGGCTCTTTCGAGGACTTGATGCGCAAGGACGTCCTTCCGCCGTTTGCAAAGGCGCACAACGTCACCATCGATTATGTGGCCGGCAATTCCACGGACACGGTCGCGCGTCTGGTGGCGCAAAAAAGCAACCAGCAGATCGACGTGGCCATCGTCGACGACGGTCCCATGTACCAGGCCATCGCGCTGGGCCTGTGCGAACCCATCAAGAATCTGCCGAAGGCCGATCTGTATCCCAGCGCGCTTTTCCCGCAGGACAAGGCTGTGGGCCTGGGCCTGGTCGCCACCGGCATCATGTACAGCAAGAAGTACTTCGCCGACCATGGCTGGGCGCCGCCCACGTCCTGGAAAGACCTGACCGATCCCAAGTACAAGCAGCTGCTGGTCATTCCGCCGCTGAACAACACCTACGGCCTGCACGCGCTCATCGAATTCGCGCGGATGAACGGCGGCGGCGAGAAGAACATCGACCCGGGATTCAAGGCTTTCAAGAAAGAGGTCGATCCCAATGTGCTGGTCTATGAACCCTCGCCGGGAAAGATGACCGAGCTGTTCACGAGCGGGCAGGCCGTCATCGGGGTATGGGGCAGCAGCCGCGTCAAGGCGCTGGCCGACACAGGCTTCCCGGTGGGCTTCGTCTATCCCAAGGAGGGCGCTTATGCCTTGCTGGTGGTGGGTTGCGTCGTCGCCAAGCCGCATCCCAATCCTCTTGCGCAGCAGCTTATCGACTATCTGGCCTCGCCCGAAGGCCAGGCCAAAATGGCCGCAGCCCTGGGCGCCGCGCCCGTCAACAAGAAGACGACGATCAAGGACGATCCCAACGTGCCCTTGCCTATCGGTGCGCGCGCGGCCAAGTTGCTTACGGTCGATTGGGACACGGTCAACCAGCATCGCACCGAATGGAATACCCGCTGGACGCACGAGATCGAGCATTGAACGATTGCGTTTGCCGCATTGCCGTGTAGAGAGAATAGAAACCGCGTCATGAGCTATCTGGTTTTGAATGGACTGAGCAAGCGCTACGGCGACATGGTCGCGGTGGACAGCTTGAGCCTGTCGGTGGAACAGGGCGAGTTCATCTCGCTCCTGGGCCCCTCGGGGTGCGGCAAGACCACGACTCTGCAGATGATCGCCGGTTTCATCGAACCCACCTCGGGCAGCATCACGCTGGCCGGCCGCGATCTGAACCGCGTGCCAGCCAACAAGCGCGGTCTGGGGCTGGTGTTCCAGAACTACGCCTTGTTCCCACACATGACGGCGGCGCAGAACGTGGCCTTTGGCCTGGAGATGCAGAGCGTGGGCAAGCAGGAGCGCAACAGGCGGGTCGGCGAGGCGCTCGAGATGGTGGGGCTGGCGCATCTGGCCGACCGCCATCCTGCGCGCATGTCGGGCGGCCAGCAGCAGCGCGTGGCCCTGGCCAGGGCGCTGGTGATCAAGCCCTCGATGCTGCTGCTGGACGAACCTCTGTCCAATCTCGACGCCAAGCTGCGCGAAGAGATGCAGCTCGAACTGCGCGCCATCCAGCGCACCGTGGGCACCACGACCGTCCTGGTCACGCACGACCAGTCCGAGGCCCTGGCCCTGTCCGATCGCATCGTGGTCATGAATCACGGCCGCGTCGAGCAAGTGGCCGATCCGTATTCGGCCTATGAAGATCCGGTCAGCCGCTTCGTGGGCGGCTTTCTGGGCAAGGCCAACGTCTTCGCCGTCGAGGCCGCGCAGCACGAAGGCCAGGCCTGCGCGCGCATCGGCGAGGCTCATGTCGCGCTCGACGGCCGGCCCATGCCGATCGGCCAGGTGATCGTGCGGCCCGAGAAGATCACGTTCGGCGAAGCGTCGGCATCCGCCCTGCCGGGGAAGATGCGCGCCCGCGTGTTCCAGGGCAATCACTGGCTGTGCCAGGTCGAGACCTCGGTGGGTGAAGTGCTGGTGCTACGCCAGAACGATGGCGTGCCGGTGCCGCCCGAAGGCAGTGCGGTGCATTTGCGCTGGCAGGCGCCGGACATGCGGCCGGTCGAGTCGGCGCGCGAGGATCGGACCTGACGATGCAGGCGCGCGCCAATCCCTGGCTGCTGAGTACGCCGGCCCTGGTCGTGTACTCCGTTTTTCTCATCGTGCCGCTGCTCATGGTGTTCGTGATCAGCTTCTACGATTTCAAATTCATGGGCGGCATGCAGCCCGCCTTCATCTGGAAAAACTACATCCAGGTTTTTTCGGATCACTACTATCACCAGATTTTTCTGCGTACCTATGTGGTGGCGATCCTGGTGACGCTGGCCTGCGCCGTGCTGGGCACGTTCGAGGCCTATGTGCTGTCGCGCATGCGCAATCCCTGGAAGGGCTTGTTCCTGATGATCGTGCTGGGCCCGCTGCTGACATCGGTGGTGGTGCGCACCCTGGGTTGGGCGCTGCTCTTCGGTTCCACGGGCTTGATCAGCAAGACGCTCATGGCGCTCGGCCTGGCGTCGCGGCCCGTCAGCCTGATGTACACCGATCTGGGTATGGGCATCGCGCTGACGCACGTGCTGGTGCCCTTCATGGTGATCTCGGTGTGGGCATCCCTGCAGCGCATCAACCCCGCCACCGAAGCGGCGGCGTTGTCGCTGGGGGCCGGGCAGCTCACGGTGATCTGGCGCGTGATCGTGCCGCAGATCATGCCGGGCATTCTATCGGGCTCCATCATGGTGTTCGCCATGGCGGCCAGCGCCTTCGCCACGCCGGCCATCATCGCGGGCCGGCGCCTGCAGACGGTGGCCACGGCGGCGTACGACGAGTTTCTCAACACCCTGAATTGGCCGCTGGGCGCCGCGCTGGCCGTGCTGCTGCTGATTTCCATGGTGATCGTGCTGCTGGCGGCCAACCGCATGGTCGAGCGCCGCTACGGAGCGATTTTCAACGGATAGAGAGGCATCATGGCCACCCGCAACGGACCGCTCAGCCTGCTGTTTCACGCGCTCTTCATTCTTTTCATCCTGGCGCCGATCATCATGGTGTGCGCGGTGTCCTTCACGCCGCTGGGCTATATCTCGCTGCCGACCACGGGGCTGTCGCTGCGGCATTTCCGCGAAATCGCCCAGAACCCCGAGTTCATCGAGGCCATCTGGTTCAGCCTGGGGCTGGGCACCTTGTCGGCCACGCTGGCCACCGCCTTGTCGCTGCCCGGCGCGATGGCGATCGCGCGCAACCGCTTTCGCGGACGCGAAGCGCTGCTGGCCTTTCTGATGTCGCCGCTGCTGGTGCCGTCGGTGGTGCTGGGCCTGGCCTTTCTCAGATTCTTCACCAGCGTCGGGCTGGCGGGCACTTTCATCGGATTGGTGATCGCGCACGTGATCATCATCATGCCCTATGCCTTGCGCCTGGTTCTGGCTTCGGCCACCGGCATCGACCCGATGCTCGAGCGCGCCGCGTTGTCGCTGGGCGCATCGGCCTGGACCGCGTTCCGGCGCGTGGTGCTGCCGCTGGTCATGCCCGGGGTTATCAGCGGCTGGGTGATCGCCTTCATCACCAGCTTCGACGAGCTGACCATGTCGATCTTCATCGCATCGCCCTCGACCACGACGCTGCCGGTGCGCATCTTCCTGCACATCCAGGATACGATCGATCCGATGGTGACGGCGGTATCGGCGCTTCTGATTTTCGCGACGGCCATTGCGGTCTTCATTCTCGATCGCATCGTCGGGCTGGAAACGCTATTTGTCGGAAAAGGACGCTAATGAATCAAGCAACAGGCCTCGCGCCCGCGGCAAGCGCCGCACCGCGCGACGGCATTTACGATGCCCTGGTCGTCGGCGGCGGCCTGGTGGGTTCGTCCATCGCCTACGGCCTGCGCCGCCAGCTCGGGCGCGTGGCCGTGCTCGACGAGGGCGACGTGGCCTATCGCGCTTCGCGCGGCAATTTCGGCCTGGTCTGGGTGCAGAGCAAGGGCATGGGCATGGCCCGTTATTCGGTCTGGACACAGTCGTCGGCGGCGGTCTGGCCGCAGCTGGCCCGCGAACTGCTGGATAAAACCGGCGTGGACGTGCGCCTGGAGCAGAACGGCGGTCTGCATCTCTGCCTGAGCGACGAAGAGGTCGAGGGGCGCATCGCGTACATGAACGAGCTGATGGCGCAGCCGGGCATGAAACCCTACGACTGGAAGATGCTCGACCGCCAGGAGCTGCTCGATATGATGCCGGGCGCGGGGCCCGATGTGCGCGGGGCATGCTGGACGTCGCTCGACGGCATCGCCAATCCGCTCAAGCTGCTGCGCGCCCTGCATACCGCTTTCGCGCAGGACGAGGTCGATTATCTGCCGCGCTGCCCGGCGCAGGGCATTCGGTTCGATGACGGCATTTTTTCGGTGAGCACGCCCGGCGGCGTGCTGCGTTCGCGCAAACTCGTCGTGGCCTGCGGCCTGGGCAATAAAGAGATGGCCAGGCAGGTCGGCCTGGATGTGCCCGTGCGGCCGCAACGCGGTCAGATCATCGTGCTCGAGCGCACCCGCCGCATTCTCGAGACGCCCATCACCACGTTGCGGCAGATGGACGAGGGCAGCTGGCTGATCGGCGATTCCCAGGAAGAGGCCGGTTTTGCCGATGACGAGGTGAAGCTGCCCATTCTGGGCACATTGGCCGATCGCGCCGTGCGCATGCTGCCCGCGCTGCGCGATGTGCGCGCGGTACGGACCTGGTCGGCGCTGCGGGTGATGTCGCCCGACGGCTTTCCCATTTACGAACAATCCGCCACCTGCCCCGGCGCTTTCGTGGTCACCTGCCACAGCGGCGTGACGCTGGCCGGAGCCCATGCGCTCAAGATGGCGCCCATGATTGTCAGCGGCATGCTCGATGAAGACATGTCGCCGTTTTCCACTCGGAGGTTTCATGTTCAAAAGGCTAGCTGAGGCCGAGCGCCAGGCCGCCGGTGCGCCGGTGCGCATCACGGTAGACGGCCAGGCCGTGGCCTGCCGCGCCGGCGACAGCGTGGCGGCGGCCTTGTTTGCCAGCGGCCGCGACGCGTGCCGCGACACCGTGGTCAACGACGTGCCGCGTGGCCCCTATTGCATGATGGGCGTGTGCTACGACTGCCTGGTGACGATAGATGGCCGGCCCAATCGGCAGGCCTGCATGACCCAGGTGGCCGAGGGCATGAATATCGAGCGCCAGCGCGGCGCGCGCGAGGTGCAATGATGCAGGTCACGCAATGCGAACTGCTGATCGTGGGCGCGGGGCCGGCGGGTCTTTCGGCCGCTGCCGTTGCCGCCGCGCTGGGTGTGGACACCCTGCTGCTGGACGAGCAGCAGGCACCCGGCGGACAGATCTATCGCGCCATCACCACGACGCCGGTCACCGACAGGCGCATCCTGGGTGACGATTACTGGCACGGCGCGAGCCTGCTCGAGCCGTTCAAGGCCAGCGGCGCGCGCCACGAGCCCGGCGCCACGGTATGGTCGATCTCGCGCAGGACCGCGCCCGATCCCGAAGAAGGTTTCGAGGTGGGCTATTCGGTGGGCGGCGAGGCACGCCTGCTGCATGCCAGGCACATCCTGCTGGCCACCGGTGCGCAGGAACGGCCCTTTCCCATTCCGGGCTGGACGCTGCCCGGTGTGGTCACGGCCGGGGCGGCGCAGATACTGCTTAAGTCCGCTGGGCTGGTGCCCGGCGACCGCACGGTCCTGGCCGGCTGCGGCCCGCTGCTCTACCTGATCGCCTGGCAATACCTGAATGCGGGCGTCAAGATCGACCGCATCCTCGAGACCACGCCGGCGGGTCGGCTGCAGAAGGCCTTGCCACATGCCTTCGATTTTCTGCGCTCGCCTTATTTCGGCAAGGGCATGAAGCTGGTGCGCGAGGTCAAGGCGGCTATTTCCATCGTCAAGGGCGTCCAGGGCCTGAAGGCTCTGGGCAAGGACAAGCTCGAATCGGTGCAATATACCGTCGACGGGCGCACTGAGACGACAGCGGCCGATCAACTCATGCTGCATCAAGGCGTGGTGCCCAATGTGAATCTGTCGCGCGCGGCCGGTATCGAGCACGATTGGAATCCCGCGATGGATTGCTGGCAGCCCAAGGTCGACGCCTGGGGCGCGACCTCGGTGCCGGGCATCGGCATTGCGGGCGACGGCGCGGGCATCGCGGGCGCTCGGGCGGCGGAGTACCGCGGCTTGCTGGCGGCCTTGAACGCGGCCTGCGTGCTGGGCCATATCGATACGGCGCAGCGCGACCAGGATGCCAGGCCTTACTGGAAGGCCCTGGAGCGTGCAGTGCGCGGACGCGCCTTCTTCGATGCGCTTTACAAGGCGCCCGACGAATATCGCCGCCCGACGGGCGACACCATCGTGTGCCGTTGCGAGGAGGTTACGGCCGACCAGGTGCGCCAGACGGTGGCGCTGGGCTGTTCCGGGCCCAACCAGATGAAGGCTTTTCTGCGTTGCGGGATGGGGCCGTGCCAAGGCCGCTTCTGCGGCCTGACGGTGAGCGAACTCATCGCCCAAGAGCGCGGCGTTCCCGTATCGGAAGTCGGCTATTACCGGCTGCGCTTTCCGACCAAGCCGCTGACGCTGGGCGAGCTGGCGTCGCTGCCGCAGACCGAAGATTCCAGGCAGGCGGTCATACGGATGAAGAAGCGGGGCGGCGCCTAGCGCCACAGGGGTATCAATGAGCGACACGCGCAGCGCGGCGGTCATCGTCATCGGCGGCGGACTGCACGGCAGCTCGACCGCGTTGCACCTGGCGCGCGCCGGCGTGTCGGCGCTGGTGATCGAGAAGAACTACGTCGGTCGCCATGCCTCGGGCGTGAATGCCGGCGGCGTGCGCACGCTGGCGCGCCATGTGGCCGAGATACCGCTGGCGCTGGCCTCGCGCGAACTTTGGTATCGCATCGACGAGCTGGTCGACGACGATTGTGGCTTCGAGCAGCACGGCCAGATACGCGTAGCCGAGAACGAGGCCGACGTGGCTGTGTTGCAAGAGCGTCTGCGGCTGATGCAGTCGCTGGGCTACACGCACGAGACCTGGATGGACGCCGATGAACTGCGCAGTCTGGTTCCTCGAATTGCGCCCACGGTGCGCGGCGGTCTGGCCGCGCGCGAAGACGCGGCGGCCGATCCTTACCGCACGACCCTGGCCTTTCGCCGCAAGGCCGCCAGCCTGGGTGCGCGTTTTCTCGAAGGTGTGCGGGTGCATGAGCTCAGGCGCGAAGCGGGGCAATGGGCGGTCTCGACCAGCGACGGCGTCTACACCGCGCCCGTCGTGGTCAATTGCGCCGGCGCCTGGGCCGACCGCATTGCGGCGCAGTGGGACGAACCTGTGCCCTTGCAGCCCATCAGTCCCATGATGCTGGTCACGCTGCGCATGGAGCACTTTCTCGATCCGGTGGTGATCGGCACGGGACGACCCTTGTCTTTCAAGCAGCGCGCCAACGGCACGGTGCTGATCGGCGGCGGGCGGCGCGCCTGGCTGGACCGCGACGCCGAGTCGACGGAACTGGATTTTCGCGAATTGGGCGCGGGAGCGCGCACGGTATGCGACCTGTTTCCGCATATGAAAGAGGCCGTCGTCAATCGCGGCTGGGCCGGCATCGAAGCCGCCATGCCCGACGAGATCCCGGTCATCGGCGCCAGCCTGAAACGGGAAGGCGCCTTCCATGCCTTCGGCTTCTCGGCCCACGGTTTCGAGCTCGGGCCCATCGTCGGCCAGGTCATGAGCGAGCTCGTCACGCAGGGTTCGACATCGTTCCCCATCGCGCCCTTCACCATCGGGCGCTTCGGCCCAACCTGAGGCCGCCGGCGTCGGCGGTCGGCCGTGCCCGGCAAGACGCATAATAGATGCTTCATACATACGCGAACGCGCGTGGAGCAAGTCATGCGGATATTGGTATTGGGCGCCGGGGGCACCGGCGGATTCTTCGGCGGCCGCGCAGCGCAGGCCGGCGTGGACGTGACCTTTCTGGTGCGTCCGGCGCGCGCAGCGCTGCTGCGTGAAAACGGCTTGCGCATCAAGACCGATCAAGGCACCGATGTGATCGTGCCCAAGCTGGCAACTGCGGATGCGCTGGGCGGCCCCTACGACGTGGTGATCGTGAGCTGCAAGGCCTATGACTTGGACGGCGCCATCGAGTCGATCAGGCCCGTCATGCAGCAGAATCCCGAGGCGGTTGTTTTGCCCATTCTCAACGGCATGCGGCACTACGACGCGCTCGACGCGGCATTCGGCCAGGAGCGCGTGCTGGGCGGCCTGTGCCACGTCATGGCTACCATCGGTGCGGAAGGCGAGATTGTGGTCATGGGGGCGCTGGGCGCCATCATCTTTGGCGAACGCGCGGGCGGTATCAGCGAGCGCGGCGAGGCCATCCGCAAGGCGCTCGAGCCCGCAGCATTCAGCCCCAAGCTCAGCGACGACATCAACCAGGAAATCTGGGAGAAGTACACCTTCCTGTCGACCCTGGCCGCATCCACCTGCCTGATGCGCGGCAGCGTGGGCGAGATCGCACGCACCGCCGGCGGCGAACACTTCATGCGCAGCCTGCTCGATGAAATCAACAGCGTGGCGCGTGGCCATGGCCACGCCATGCGGCCCAAGGCCGAAGCCTTTTCGATCAGCATGCTGACCGATTCCTCTTCAGGTGCGACCGCGTCCATGTTCCGCGACCTGCGCCAGGGCGGGCAGATCGAGGGCGAGCATCTCATCGGCGACATGGTGCAGCGTGCGGACAAGCTGGGATTGCAAGTGCCTTATTTGCGCGCAGCCTACGTCCACATCCAGGTCTACCTGGCGCAGCGTGCCGCGCGTCAGGCGTGAATACCGCAAGGTTTCTGCGCGGTTCGATGGAGGCATGACGCATGCGCAGCATCTATCTGGCGGGGTTCGACGTGTTTCGCGCCGACGCGATGGCGCAGGGCGAGCGGCTCAAGGCGCTTTGCCTGGCGCACGGGTTCGAGGGCCTCTACCCCCTGGACAACGCGCTGCCCCCGGACCTGACCGGCCGTGCGGCGGCGCAATGGATCTACGAGCAGAACATCGGCCTGATAGGCCGAGCCGATTTCATCATGGCCAATCTCAATGTGTTCCGTGGACTCGAGCCCGACTCGGGTACAGCCTTTGAAGTGGGTTACGGCGCGGCGCTGGGCAAACCGGTGTGGGCCTACACCGACGATGCCCGTCCGTTGGTGGCGCAAGCCGGCGTGACGCGCGCCGCGTCGCGCGTCGTCGATGCCCCGGGCTATACCGTCGAAGATTTAGGCCTGAACGTGAATCTGATGCTGGCCTGCGCGGCGCGTGTAGTGGTAGGCGACGCGCAAACCTGTCTGCGGGAAATCGCCGCGGCCTGAACGGTCGCGGCGTCTTCGCGCGCCGCGTTCAGGCTGCTCGAGCCAAGCCGTCGGCCTGCACGGCTTGCTCATCGCGCAGGTGCTGCACGTGCCGAGCCAGTTCGGCGATATGCAATGCGACCAGTCCGTTCGCCGTGGCGTAGCGAGCCAGTTCGTCGCCGCGCATCATGGTGCCGTCGGGGTTCATCAGCTCGCACAGTACGCCGGCCGGATTCAAGCCCGCCAGTCTGGCCAGGTCGACCGACCCTTCGGTGTGCCCGCGGCGGGTCAGCACCCCTCCCGGCTGTGCGCGCAGCGGGAACACATGGCCGGGGCTGACCAGATCGCTGGGTGCGGCATCGGGCGCGATGGCAGCCTGAATCGTCTTGACGCGATCGGCCGCCGAGACGCCCGTGGTCACGCCGTGACGCGCCTCGATCGATATCGTGAACGCCGTGCCATGGCGGCTGCCGTTGTCGGCCACCATGGGCGCCAGGCCCAGACGGTCCAGCGTTTCGCCGGGCAGGCATAGGCAGACGATGCAGCTGCCGTCGCGGATCAACCGGGCCATGGCGGGCACCGTGAGCGTATCGGCGGCGACGATCAGATCGGCTTCGTTCTCGCGGTCGGCGTCATCCATCAAGATGACGGGACGGCCTCGGCGCAGGTCATGCAGCGCGTGTTCGAGCCGCGTGGCAAAGGGAAGGTCGAAAAGGGAGTGGGTATGGGACATGGAAACGCTCTCGCTGATGGAAGTGGCGAAAAACGTTCCAGGGCTGCCGACAGCCGAACGCAATGACGCCGGCGCAAGCCGAAGGCCCGCGCCGGGTATCGTGTCGGCACATCTTCTCTCATCCGGACTGTGACCGTCGGCTCTGGCATCGCACCAGATCTGCTGACCCTGCGTTGATGCGGACTCGCATCGAAGCAGGCGCTCGCGGGCTCGCCGCATTGCGCGGCCTACCGCCGGTGGGGAATTTCGCCCCGCCCTGAAGACGTACTCTTGAGCCGTGCGTTATCACACGGCTTCGGTCATTGTACGCGCGGCGTTTTGCCGCTGGGCCGCCCCGAGGCAAAACGCCTCCGGGAGGCTCATTCCTTTTTTTTCTTTTTCTTGGGCAGCGCGAGCATGGTGCCGCGGCAGGACGGCGCGCCGCACAGGCAGCGATAGCCTTCCTTGAGCTTTTTGGTGATGCGGCCATCCATGACCAGGCCGTAGTCGTAGGACAGCTCTTCGCCGCGCTTGATGTCGCGCGCGGCGACGATATAGACGCGCTTGCCGCCCTTGCCTTCTTGCGATTCGCAATTGGGCTCGCAGCCGTGGTTGATCCAGCGCGCATCGTTGCCCTGGTCGCCGCCGTCGATGATCTTGCCGGACGACAGCGAGAAGAAGAACGTGTGGAAAGGATCGTCGGGGTTGGTGGGGTGGCGCCGGTCGGCCTCTTTGTCGGAGATGCGGGTGCCGCCGTACTCGATGATGCGCGTGCCCGCCGGGATCTTGCGCGCGGCAAATACGCCGTTGCCGTGCAGCTTGGAGCGGCGCACGACGTGCCAGGGCTTTTCGGTGTCGATAGTCATGTGTGGGGCTGAAGGCGCGAACCCGCCGCGGGCTCGTGAGGCCAAATTATAGGATAGGGGTGTTGCCTGGCGATGACGTGCGCCGCCGGCTTTTACGCAGCCGGCGTGACCGCCGATAGCGGCAGGCGCGATTGCTTCAGGCTGCGCAGCACGAAGCCCGATTTGCTGTGGCGGATGCCGGGGATGCGGTAGAGTCTTTCGCGCAGCAGCCGTTCGTAGTCGCGCGTGTCGCGCACGGCGATGCGGATGATGTAGTCGTAGTCGCCCGACACCAAGAAGGCCTCGAGCACTTCGGGAATCTCGGCCAGCGCGCGGCCGAACTCGTACAGCGTGGCGTCGCTGTGGCTCTCGAGCGTGACGTGCACGATGACCGTGTCCATGAAGCCCAGCGCTTCGGGCGAAATGTCGGCCGTGTAGCCGCGGATCACGCCCTCGCGTTCCATGCGCTTGATGCGGTTCCAGCAGGGCGTGGCAGACAGCCCTACGGCCGTGCCGATGTCGTTGAGGCTGGCGCGGGCATCGTCCTGCAAAACCTTGAGGATGGCCAGGTCGAATTTGTCTAGGTGCATTTTCTTTTAAATCAAATAATTAAAGATAAATTTACTTGATGTCTGGCAATATCAGAGAAAATAAGACAAAAATTCTTCCATTTGACCGATAAGATGGTTGCCATGAACGACCGTCTCCCCGCCCCCCTTCTGGCCGCCCTGGATCAGGCCGCCTGCGACGATTCCCCGACTGCCGAGCTGTCCGACAACGGCGCGCGGCGCCTGCTCGACACGCTGATCGCCTGCGGCGTCGATACCGTGTTCGGCTATCCCGGCGGTGCTGTGCTGCCGCTGTACGACGCCTTGCATGCCGAGCCGCGCATCCGTCATGTGCTGGTGCGCCACGAGCAGGCCGCCGTGCACGCGGCCGAAGGCTACGCGCGCACCACCGGCAAACCGGGCGTGGTGTTCGTCACCTCGGGTCCCGGCATGGCCAACACCACGTCCGGCCTGCTCGATGCCTGGTGCGACTCGATCCCCGTGCTATGCGTGAGCGGCCAGGTGTCGACCGCCGCGATCGGCACCGATGCCTTCCAGGAGTGCGATGCGCTGGGCATTTCGCGCTCGGTGACCAAATGGAATGTGCAGATTCGCGATGTGCGCGACGTGGCCGACGTCGCGGCGCGCGCCTATACCTTGACGCAACAGGGCCGGCCCGGCCCGGTGCTGGTGGATTTTCCCAAGGATGTGCAGCTGGCTGTCGAGGCCTCGCAGGGTTTGGAGGACGCACCGCGCACGGCTACGCTGAGCGCGCAGCGCCAGGCAGGCAAGCGCGAGCACCGCATCCCGCAGGGCACAGTGCAGCGCGCCGTGGAGCTGATCGCGCAGGCGCGCCGGCCCGTGTTCTACGGCGGCGGCGGGTTGATCAATGCGGGTCCCGAGGCTTGCGCGGCGTTCACTGAACTGGTGCGGACCACGGGAGCGCCCTGCACGCTGACCTTGATGGGCCTGGGCGCCTTTCCGGCCAGCGATCCCCAATTCGTGGGCATGCTGGGCATGCATGGCACGCTCGAGGCCAATCTGGCCATGCACCAGGCCGATCTGGTGGTATGCGTGGGCGCGCGCTTCGACGACCGCATCACCGGCAAACTGGCCGAGTTCTGCCCGCACGCGCGCAAGATCCATCTGGACATCGATCCGGCATCGATCAACAAGGTGGTGCGGGTGGATGTGGCCCTGGTGGGCGATGCCCTGCCCCTGGTGCAAGCGCTGCACCAGGGCCTGAGCCGGCATGACCTGCCGGTCGCGCGTCTGAACGACTGGTGGTCGCGCATCGAAGGCTGGCGCGCGCGGCGCTGCCTGGACTACGCGGAAAGCGCCGAGGCCATCCTGCCGCAGCATCTGATGAGCCGGCTCAATGCCGCGCTGGCCGGGCGCGATGCCATCGTGTCCACCGACGTAGGCCAGCACCAGATGTGGGCCGCGCAATATCTGCGCTTCGACCGCCCCAATCGCTGGCTCACGTCGGGTGGCGCGGGCACCATGGGCTACGGCCTGCCCGCCGCCATCGGGGCGCAGATCGCGCACCCCGAATCGACGGTGGTGTGCGTGAGCGGCGATGCGTCGGTGCTCATGAACATCCAGGAGCTGGCTACCGCGACGCAGCATCGCGCGCCGGTCAAAGTCGTGCTGTGCAACAACGGCTATATGGGCATGGTGCGCCAATGGCAGGAGCTGATCCACGGCGGTCGCTACAGCCACAGCTACAACGAGGCCCTGCCCGATTTCGTGGCGCTGGCCCGCGCGTTCGGCTGGCAGGCCGAGCGGGTGAGCGATCCGGCGCAGCTGGACGCGGCGCTGGCGCGCTGCCTGGCGTATCCCGGCCCGTATTTCCTGGATGCGGTCGTCATGGCGCAGGAGAATTGCTTTCCCATGATTCCGGCCGGAGGCGGGCACAACCGCGTCATGCTGGCCGAAGGACGCTGGCACGAAGAATAGGTAACAGGTAAGACGGGACGCACGTGACATTGACTTGTCACATGTGCGGCGTAGACTGAGTTTCTGAAAATGAAAACGTTTTCAGTCAGGCATTCAACTCAGGTCTCGATCCGTGCCCCGTAAAGCCGCCAACCGCTCGTCCATCGTCGAGGTCGCCCGCAAGGCGGGTGTTTCTCCCGCGACGGTGTCGCGCGCATTCAACCAGCCCGAGCTGCTCAAGCCGGCTACGCTGGCACATATCAAGGCGGTGGTGCGCAACGACGGCTTTCGGCCCAATCGCGTGGGCCGCAGCCTGCGCGCCGGCAGTACGCGCACCATCGGTCTGCTGTTGCCGACGCTGAGCAACCCCGTCTTCGCCGAATGCTTCGAAGGGGCCGAGCGGCATGCGCGCGAGGCGGGCTACAGCGTGATGATGGCGACCACGGGCTACGTGCCCGAGGTCGAGGCCAAGGCGGTGCAAGCTTTTCTCGATCATCAGATCGACGGGCTCATCCTCACCGTCGGCACGCCGGTGCGCAACGCGGCGCTGGCGATGCTGCAGGCGGTCGATATGCCGCACATGCTGGTCTACAACGAGTCCGGCAAACATCCTTTCGTGTCGGTTGACAATCGCGGCGCGGCGCGCGACATGATGCAGGACCTAGCGGCGCTGGGCCATCGGCGCATCGCCGTGGTCACCGGCCCGCTGTCCGAATCCGATCGCGCGCGCCGGCGTCTGGCCGGCGCGCGTGAACAAGCGGCGCAACAGGGCCTGGGCGAGGTCGCGCACTGGGTCATGCCGGCGCATACCGCCGCCAGCCGCGACATTCTGCAGGACGCGTTGCGCAGCCCGAATGCGCCCACGGCGCTGTTCTGCTCCAACGACCTGTTGGCTGCCTCGACGATCACGCATCTGGTGGCGATGGGGTATGCCGTACCGCGCGATATTTCCGTGTGCGGCTTCGACGGCACGGCCATGGGAACGCTGATGGTGCCGCCGCTGACGTCGGTGGAACAACCCAGCAGGCAGATCGGCGCCACGGCCTGCGCGCAATTGCTGACCCGCCTGCAAGGGGGCCAAACCCGTTCGGTGCGCTTGTCGCACCGGATTCTCCAGGGCGGCACGGTCGCCGCGCCGCCCACTTCCACTCGTACCGCGAGGAGTAAGACCCCATGAAACGCATGATCAACATTGCGCTGCGCGGCGCGCTGATCGCCTTGGCGATCGGCTCCGCTTCGGCCCAGGCCGCCGAGACGGCCATCTGCTACAACTGCCCGCCGGAATGGGCCGATTGGGCCGGCCAGATCAAGGCCATCAAACAGGCCACCGGCGTCGTCGTTCCGCCGGACAACAAGAATTCGGGCCAGGCCCTGGCCGCGATCGCCGCCGAGAAAGGCAACCCCGTTGCCGACGTGACTTACCTGGGCGTGACCTTCGGCATCCAGGCCGCCAAGCAAGGTCTGGTGCAGTCGTACAAACCCGCGCATTGGGACGACATTCCCGCCGGCCTGAAAGACCCCGACGGCAAGTGGTTCGCTATTCATTCGGGCACCATGGGCTTCATGGTCAACGTGGCTGCGCTACGCGGCAAGCCTGTGCCCAAGTCGTGGGCCGACCTGCTCAAGCCCGAATACAAAGGCCTGATCGGCTATCTGGATCCGGCGTCGGCCTTTGTGGGCTATGTGGGCGCCGTGGCAGTCAACCGCGCGCTGGGCGGCACGCTGGACAACTTCACGCCCGCCATCGAGTGGTTCAAGAAGCTGCAGGCCAACCAGCCCATCGTGCCCAAGCAGACGGCGTATGCGCGGGTGCTATCGGGCGAGATCCCCATTTTGCTCGACTACGACTTCGACGCCTATCGCGCCAAGTACACCGACGGGGCCAACGTCGCTTTCGTGATTCCCGCCGAAGGCACGATAACCGTGCCATACGTGATGTCCATGGTCGCCAACGCCCCGCACCCGGCCGCCGCTCACAAGGTGCTGGACTTCGTGCTGTCGGACAAAGGCCAGGCGCTGTGGGCCAACGCCTATCTGCGTCCGGTGCGCGCCAGCGCGATCTCGCCCGAGGCGCAGAAGAAGTTCCTGCCCGCGAGCGAGTATGCGCGCGCCGGTACGGTGGACTATCAGAAGATGGCCGACGTCGAGCGCGCCTTCTCCGATCGCTACGCCAAGGAAGTGCACTGACATGCAGCGCCGCGGATGGCTCGTCTTTGCCGCGCCGGCCGCGGCGCTGTTTCTGGCTTTCTGGCTGTTGCCCATGGTCGAGCTGGCGCTGCTAGGCGCCAGTCCGATCCATGGCCGATCGGCCTATATAGCCGTGGTGACCGCGCCGCGTTATTGGCGCAGTCTTTTCAACACTGTGACCCTGTCGTTGGCGGCGATGGCGGGCACTTTGCTTATTTCGCTGCCGGTCGGGCGTTTCCTGGCCTGGCACCGCGAGTTCCCCGGCCGCCGCGTGCTGGTGGGACTTCTGATGTTCCCGCTCTCCTTTCCCGGGGTGGTGGTGGGTTTTCTGATCATTCTGCTGGCCGGCCGCCAAGGCGTGATCAATCAGCTCTCGCAATGGCTCACGGGCGACACGCTGGTGTTCGCCTACAACATGGGCGGGCTGTTCCTGGGTTATCTCTATTTTTCGCTGCCTCGCACGATAGGCGTGATCGAGGCAGCGGCCATGCAGCTGGACGCCAGCCTGCTCGAAGCCGCCCGCACGCTGGGCGCTTCGCCCTGGCGGCGTTTTGCCGATATCGAACTACCCGCGCTGCGGTCTGCGCTGATCGGGGCGGGCGCCATGAGCTTCGCCACCAATATGGGCGCGTTCGGCACGGTGTTCACGCTGGGCACCAACATCGACGTGCTGCCGATGACCATTTACAACGAGTTCACCAATTACGCCGACATTCCGGTCGCGGCGGCCCTTTCCATCGTGCTGGGCCTGGCGACCTGGGTAGTGCTGTTCGTCGCACACAGCCTGGCCGGCTCGAACGATAGAGGGGCGGGCGCATGATGATGTGCATTCCCCGTCTCACGCTGCATGGTCTTCGATGCCCCGACGCAAGGCATGCATCGCCCGGCTTGATTCTGCTCGGCGCCGGGTTCGGGAGGCACTATGAGTAATCTGCATTCGAAGACCGATACCCGCCTGGGCCTGGCCATTACGTTGGCCGTGGCGGCTTTTCTCATCGGCCCCGTGGTGCTGTCGATATTGGCCGGCCTCACGAAGAACTACTTCGTGGGTATCTCCAGCGGCCTTACCTTGCGCTGGGTGGGTCAGGTATTGGACTTGTACGACGGCACCATCTGGCGCTCGCTGATCGTTGCCGCGCTGACGCTGGCCGTCTGTCTGCTGGCCGGCGTGCCGGCCGCCTGGGTGCTGACGCTGCATCGCGGCCGTCTGGCACGCGCGTTCGAGGAGCTCCTGACGCTGCCGGTGGCCGTGCCGGGTCTGGCCACGGCGCTGGCGCTGATCATCTCCTGGGGCATGGTGCACGGTTTGCGCACCAGCACCTTGTTCATCGTGATCGGCCATGTGCTGTTCACGCTGCCCTTCATGGTGCGCTCGGCGCGCGCCAGCATGACGGGGGCGGGCCTGGCGGTGCTGGACGAAGCGGCTGCCACGCTGGGCGCCTCGCGCCTGCAGCGTTTTCTGACCATCGTGGTGCCCAACGCCCGACCCGGGATCCTCACCGGCGGCCTGACGGTGCTGACGCTGTCCATCGGCGAATTCAACCTGACCTGGCTGCTGCATACGCCGCTTACCCAGACCCTGCCCGTGGGCCTGGCCGACAGCTACGCCTCGATGCGGCTGGAAGTGGCTTCGGCCTATACCCTGGTGTTCCTGCTGATGCTGATGCCGCTGCTGGTGGGCCTGCAGTGGCTGGCCGGGCTGGACGCGCGCCGCGCCGCTGCGGGCAGGCGCGCCTGAAAAAGAAACGCGATCGACGATGTCATCTCATATGAACAAGACCTCCATCACCCTGCGCGAATGCGCCAAGACTTGGCCGGACGGCACGCGCGCCCTGCAGCCTCTGGACTTGCGCGTCGAAGGCGGCGAGATCCTCGCGCTGCTGGGCCCTTCGGGTTGCGGCAAAACGACCTTGCTGCGCCTTATCTGCGGACTTGAACAGAGCGACGCGGGCGGCAAGATCTTCTACGGCCAGGAGGACGTCACGCAACTGCCGCCCGAGCAGCGCGGCGCCGGCGTGGTGTTTCAGAGCTATGCATTGTTTCCCAATATGAGCGTGGCCGACAACGTCGCCTATGGCCTGCGCGTGCGCGGCCAGGACGCCGCGAGCCGCAAGCGGCGCGCGATGGAGATGCTGGCGCTGGTGCGCATGCAGGATTTCGCCGAGCGCAACGTCACGCAGCTGTCGGGCGGCCAGCGTCAGCGCGTGGCCCTGGCCCGCGCCCTGGCCATCGAGCCGCGCGTGCTGCTGCTCGACGAGCCGCTGACGGCGCTCGACGCCAAGCTGCGCGAGCACCTGCGCGTGGAGCTGGCGCAGATGCTGCGCGAGTTGAGCATCACTACCGTCATCGTCACGCACGATCAGGACGAAGCCATGATGCTGGGCGACCGTATCGCCGTGATGTCGGCCGGCCGCATCGAACAGATCGGAACGGCCGAGACGTTGTACCGCCAGCCGGCCACCGACTTCGTGGGCGAGTTCCTGGGCACCTTGTGCCATGTGCGCGCCGTCGTGGAGAACGGCCTGCTGGCGCCGGGAGCGAGCGAGCTGGCGTTCCGGCCGCACCATGCCGTGCTGCTGACCCCGCAGCCGCGCGCGCTGCAGGCACGCGTGCTGGCGCGCTTTTTCCTGGGCGATACGGTGCGCTACGAGCTCGCACTGCCCGACGATCAGCGCTTCTCGGCCGTAGCGCCCGCCGACAGCATCCATCAGGCCGGCGATAAAGTGAGCGTCAAGCTCGTTCAAGCGTAGGGCCTGTCGACGCTAAAACCCGGCGCTTTCGATTTCTTGTCACCTCATTTCAGGACGCATGCCATGCTCATCGCCCAGATTTCCGATATGCATATCCGCATGCCCGGGCAAAAGGCCTACCGCGTGGTCGAGACCGACCGCTATCTGCCGCCCGCCGTGCAAACTCTCAACGCTTTGGATCCGCTGCCCGACGGGGTCATTGTCAGCGGCGATCTGACCGATTTCGGCCGGCCCGCCGAATACGCGCATCTGCGCAGCATGCTCGACGGCCTGCGCATGCCCTACTACCTGCTGGCCGGCAATCACGACGAGCGCTTGCAATTGGCGCAATCGTTCGATCACCTGCCTTATCTGCAAGGAACCGGCGAGTTTCTGCAATACACGATCGAAGACTTGGCGGTGCGCCTGATCATGCTCGACACCGTGGTGCCCAAGGCCAGCCACGGCGAACTGTGCGAGCGCCGCCTGGCCTGGCTGGCCGACCGCCTGGCCGAGCAGCCGACCCGGCCGACGCTTCTGGCCATGCATCACCCGCCTTTTGCCACGGGCATCGGGCACATGGACGAGATTGGTCTATTGCGCGGCGCGCAGGCTCTCGAGGCACTGGTGGCGCGTTATCCGAATATCGAGCGCATTGTGTGCGGTCATCTGCATCGCACGATCTTTCGCCGCTTCGGCGGCACGGTGGTTTCCACTTGCCCGAGCCCCGCGCACCAGGTGGTGCTGGACCTGCGGCCCCAGGGGCCTTCTGCCTTTGCCATGGAACCGCCGGGCCTGCACCTGCATCACTGGTGCGACGGCGCGCTCAATACGCATCATGCCTACGTCGGCGATTATCCGGGTCCCTATCCCTTTCACGAAGACGGCGCCTTGATCGACGACTAGGCGAGCGGTGCGCCTTGCGACAAGCCGCGATGGCGCGCCAGGCCACACGCTCAGCCGTGCGCGCGTTCCCAGAGAATGTCGGTATTGGCGGCCAGCGCCTTGTGCATCATCTCGAGCAGCGGAAAGGCCCGCTGGCGCAGCGTGACCTTGGCGTGGCGGTGATCGATTTCGTCGTCGTCGGGCATGGGCGCGGGCGATGCGTGCACGGCGGCCTCCAGGCCGGCGATGGCAGCGGGCAGCTGTTCATGCGTGAAGACGCCCAGAGCCGGGAAATCACCGCCGATCGCTTTGCCGGCGGCGCGCAGCAGCGGCGCGGCATCGTCTACGCGCATCATGACATCGGCAGCGGCTTTGGAATGAAAAGTAATGAACATAGAAAATTCCTTTGCAGAAGGATTTATCCATAACGCTACTCTAAGCCAGCTCTGGGCGCCAGTCTGAGGCTCCGCAACGATTCACGGTTATGATTCAGCGTATTTCCCAATGCGATTTACCTCATGCTCCTCGAGCAACAGCAACGACTCATTTCTCTGATCCAGGCCGCCGTTGCGCGCCTTGTTCCTGACGCGCAGCCGAACGTTCAGCTCGAGCGTCCCAAAGTCGCCGCGCACGGCGACATTGCCACCAACGTCGCCATGCAACTGGCCAAGCCGGCCAGGCGCAATCCGCGCGAGCTGGCGCAGGCGCTGGTCGATGCCCTCATGGCCGAACCGGCGGCGCGCGATCTGATCGAGTCCGCCGAAATCGCCGGCCCCGGCTTCATCAATCTGCGGCTGACGGCCTCGGCCCGCCAGGCCGTGATCGCCGCCGTGTCCTCGCAGGGCGAGGCCTACGGCCGCGCTTCATCCACGGGCAAGAAGGTGCTGGTCGAGTTCGTTTCGGCCAACCCCACCGGCCCCCTGCACGTAGGCCATGCCCGCCAGGCTGCGTTGGGCGACGCCATCTGCCGTCTGTATCAAGCCAACGGCTGGGACGTGACCCGCGAGTTCTACTACAACGACGCCGGCAACCAGATCCACAATCTGGCCGTGAGTGTGCAGGCGCGTGCGCGCGGCATCGGCGTGGATGCGCCAGAATGGCCGGCCGACGGCTACAAAGGCGACTACATCGTCGACATCGCCAACGACTATGTCGCCCGCAGGTCGGTGCAGGCGGCCGATGGCCAGCCCGTTACCGCCAGCGGCAACATCGACGACCTCGAAGATATTCGCCGCTTTGCCGTGGCCTATCTTCGCCGCGAGCAGGACCTGGACCTGCAGGCGTTCGGCCTAGTCTTCGACAACTTTTATCTCGAAAGCTCGCTTTACACGTCGGGCCGCGTCGAAGAGACGGTCAAGACGCTCGTCGCCAAGGGCCACACCTACGAGCAGGACGGCGCGCTGTGGCTGCGCACGACCGGACTGGGCACCGGCGACGACAAAGACCGCGTGATGCGCAAGAGCGAGGGCGGCTACACCTATTTCGTGCCGGACGTGGCCTATCACAAGGCCAAGTGGGAGCGGGGTTTTCACCACGCGGTCGACATCCAGGGCAGCGATCACCACGGCACCGTGGCGCGCGTGCGCGCCGGCCTGCAGGGCCTGGAAGAGGGCATTCCCAAAGACTACCCCGCGTATGTGCTGCACAAGATGGTCAAGGTGATGCGCAACGGCGAGGAGGTCAAGATCTCCAAGCGCGCCGGCAGCTATGTCACCATGCGCGACCTGATCGACGACGTGGGACGCGATGCCGTGCGCTACTTCCTCATCCAGCGCCGCGCCGACACCGAGTTCGTGTTCGACATCGACCTGGCTTTGTCCAAGAGCAACGAGAACCCGGTCTATTACATTCAGTACGCTCATGCGCGCATTTGCACGATGATCGTCAATTCGGGCGCACAGGCGGCCGATATTGCCGCGGCCGACGCCGCGCTGCTTACCGCGCCCAGCGAGTTCGCGCTGATGCAGCGTCTGGCCGAATTTCCGGCCATGGTGGCGCAGGCCGCCCAGGAACTGGCGCCGCATCACGTGGCCTTCTGGTTGAACGATTGCGCGTCGGACCTGCATTCCTGGTATTCGGCCTGCCGCGTGCTGGTCGACGATACGGCCCTGAAGCTTGCCCGCCTGCGCCTGGCCGACGCCACGCGTCAGGTGCTGGCCAACGGCTTGGCGCTCCTGGGCGTCTCGGCGCCGCAGAGCATGTAATTCGAAGGCAGCGCCCCGTCAACGGACCTTGATCAGACTATATGGCCTCGCAACGCAAAGCTTCACGCTCTTCGGCAGGCAGCACGCTGTACGGCGTGCTGGCAGGTCTGCTGCTCGGACTGGCCATCGCGGCCGTCGTCGCCTTCTACGTGACGCGCGCGCCCATGCCTTTCGTCGACAAGGCTTCGCGGCAGCATGAGCCGGGCAAATTGCCCGACCTGAGCCAGGTCAATCCCAATCAAGGCCTGGCCGGGGGCACGGTCACAGTGCCGCCCGTCCCCGGCCCCAGCGACGCAGAAGACGCCGCCAGCAAGAAGGCGGACGACCTGGGAGCGCTGATCGCTTCTCTGCCTGCCGGCGACAAGCAGCCTGCTGCCGCGGCAACGCCGGCGCCGATGGCTGCCGCGTCGCCCTCGACTCCCTCGACTCCCGCCCCCGCCCCCGCGGCCAAGCCGGCCGTGTCGGCGCCTGCGCCAATCGTGTCGCTGCCGCCTGCGGCGGCGCCCAAACCCGCGCCCGCGACGGCTTCCGGCGAGGCTTATTTTCTGCAGGCCGGTGCCTACAAACAGTCCGCAGACGCCGAATCGGCGCGTGCGCGCATCCTGCTTCTGGGTCTGAAGGCCGTGGTGCAGCGCGCCGAGGTCAACGGCGTGCAGTGGTACCGGGTGCGGGTGGGCCCCTATGCCAAGCTCGATGACATGAACCGCGCCCGCGTCAAGCTGGCCGACAACAAGATCAAATCGACGATCGTGCGCCAGTAGTCCAGGCCGATTGAACTTACGGGCTCATGCCCTGGTCCTAATTTCGGGCTCGCCAACCTCACTTTTTAGGAAGACCCCACATCATGTCCCCTACGCAGGCCAGTTCATTTACCCGGCGCTCTTTCTTTGCCGCCACGGCCGCCCTCGCAGGCCTGGGTTTCGTTTCGGCCGGCCGGGCCCAGGACGCGCAGCTGCCTTACCGCCTGGTTTCCCCTCCCCAGCCTTCCGACACCCCGGGCAAGATCGAGGTGCTCGAGTTCTTCGCCTACAACTGCCCGCACTGCTTCCACATGGAACCCATGGTTCTGGACTGGATCAAGACCGCGCCCCAGGACGTGGTGTTCAAGCAGATTCCGGTGGCCTGGAACGCCAGCATGAAACCCATGCAGCAGCTCTATTACACGCTCAAGGCGATGAACCGCCTGGATCTGAGCCCCAAGGCGTTCGACGCCATCCACGTTCAGCATGTGCCTTTGTTCACCAAGGACGCGATGGTCGACTGGGCCGCCAAGCAGGGGCTGGACAAGGACAAGTTCGTGGCCGTGTTCGATTCTTTCGCGGTGCAAAACGACGTGAAGCGGGCCGACGAGCTCACCCAGATCTACAACGTCGACGGCACGCCGTCCTATTCCGTGGGCGGCAAATATCTGACTTCGCCGGTGCTGGCGGGCAACAGCTATGAAGGCGCGCTGAAAGAAGTCGACAAGCTGATTCCGATGGCGCGCGGCAAGTAATTAATTAATTGAGTCGCGCAAATAAAAGGCCGCATGGAGCGCTCCATGCGGCCTTTTTGTTGGTCTTGTCTTTCTTTCCCCGTCCCGTCAGGCGCGGCCGACCCCCCCCGCCTCCACTGGCCCGGGTTTGGCGCCCCCCACCCCAC
>NZ_JBQCER010000046.1:0-4859 GCF_051960075.1 Bordetella sp. | reverse complement strand
GGGTTTCTCCCCCCTCTTGGCGCGGGGGGGGGGCTTGTTTTTTGTGGTTGTATTCCTGGCCTAACTCCCGCGGGGGGGGGGGGGCCCCCCCCCCCCGCCCCCCCGCCGCGGGTCGTTGGCGCTTAGCGGATCGGCCAACCGTACTGAATACCGCCGTCGTGGTACTGGGCGTTCAGGCCGCGATCGAGCTTGAGCGCGCTGTCCTTGCCCACGTCGCGATCGAAGACTTCGCCGTAGTTGCCCACCTGCTTGATGATGTTGTAGGCCCACTTGTCGTCCACGCCCATGCCCTTGCCGATGCCGGGCGTCACGCCCAGGATGCGCTGCACGTTGGGGTTGGCGCTCTTGAGCTCGTCGTCGACGTTCTTGGAGGTGACGCCGTACTCCTCGGCTTCGAGCATGGCGTTGAGCGTCCAGCGCACGACGTTGAACCATTGATCGTCGCCCTGGCGCACCATGGGGCCGAGCGGCTCTTTGGAGAAGTTCTCCGGCAGAATGACGTACTGGTCGGGGTTGGCCAGCGTGGTGCGCAGCGCGGCCAGAGCAGACTTGTCGGTGCTGTAGGCATCGCAGCGGCCCGCCACGAACGCGCCCAGCGCTTCGTCGAGCTTGTCGATCACGACCGTCTTGAAGTCGATCTTGTTGGCGCGGAACCAGTCGGCCAGATTGAGCTGGGTCGTGGTGCCGGGCTGCAGGCAGATGGTGGCGCCGGCCAGGTCCTTGGCGCTTTTCACGCCCGAGGCCTTCTTGACCATGATGCCCTGGCTATCGTAGAAGTCGACGCCGGTGCCGATCAGACCCAGCGTGGTGTCGCGGGTGATGGTCTGGGTCGTGTCGCGGCTGAGCAGATCGACTTCGCCGGACTGCAGCGCGGTGAACCGCTGCTGCACCGACAGCGGCGTGAACTTGACCTTGCTCGCGTCGCCGAACATGGTGGCCGCGACCGCATGGCAAAAGTCCACGTCCAGGCCCGTCCACTTGCCCTTGCTATCGGCGATGGAAAAACCCGCCACGCCGGTGGATACGCCGCACTGCACGTACCCGCGCTTTTGCACGGCATCGAAGGTGGTGCCCGCATGCGCCACCGAGGCTGCGGCGAATAGCGCCGCGCCGCCTGCCATCAATTTCAAAGCTTTCATCGTGTGCTCTCCGTTAGAAACCCCGGGCGTCTCGTCGCGCACTCCCGGCATTGGCATTTTCAATGTACACGGGTCGCATCGTACGTGGCCAGTTATGGAGGGGACAAGGGGGGATATATGCCAGCCGGCCCTCCGGGCGCAGCATAAGGGCCTTTTTCGTTACTATTGCGCATCACTTCGCGCACCGCCATGATCGAATTCCAGCACGTCTTCAAATCGTACGGCCGCGGCCGCAACATCCTGGCCGACGTCAACTTCCGGATCACGGCCGGAGAATTCGCCTTCGTGTCCGGTCCGTCTGGAGCCGGCAAGTCGACGCTGCTCAAGCTCGTTGGCGGGCTGGAAACCGCCAGTCGGGGCAGCATCCAGGTCAACGGCCAGCGGCTGGATCAACTGCCGGCGCGCGCGCGCCCCTATCTGCGCCGCGCCGTCGGCGTGATCCTGCAGGACACTCACCTGCTTTACGACCGCACGGCATTGGCCAATGTCATGCTGCCGCTCCTGGTCGCGGGCCTGCCGACCCGCACCGCCGGCGCGCGGGCGCGCGCCGCGCTCGACAAAGTGGGCCTGAGCGGCAAGGAAGAGCTCAGTCCCATCGAGCTGTCGGGCGGCGAGCAGCAGCGGCTGGCCATCGCGCGCGCCATCGTCAATCGTCCCGCCATCCTGATCGCCGACGAACCCACGGCCAACCTCGATCATGGCAACGCCCAGCGCATCATGAACGTATTCCGCGACTTCAACCGGGTCGGCGTGACCACCTTGATCTCCTCGCACGACACCGAACTCATGGCCGGCTACGCCAACCGCGTACTGCTACTGCCCGAGCCGGGCAGGTTCCAGGATTCGCATCCCATTGCCGCAACGGCAGGAGCCTCGGCATGAAATCCCTGCTCCTGCAACACCGCTACGCGCTCACGGTCACGCTGCGCCGGTTCGCGTCCCAGCCGTTCTCCTCGCTGGCCAATCTGCTGGTCATGGCCTTGATCCTGGCCTTACCTTTGCTGGGCGCCGCCGTGCTGGAGTCGGCCGAGCCGGTCGTGCGCGACATGTCGGTCACGCCCGAGCTGACCGTCTTCATGCAGACCTCGGCGTCCCCGAGCGCCACCCAGGCCGTGGCCGACCGCATCGCTCGCGAAGCCTCCGGCCAGATCAAGAGCGTGCGCGTGGTGCCGCGCGCCAAGGCCCTGGAATCGCTGCGCAACAATCCTGCCTGGCGCGAGGCCCTGGCCGCTCTGCCTGACAACCCCCTGCCCGACGCCGTGGTGGTCACGCTCAAGAGCGGCGACGACCTGGCCACCCGCGCCGACGCCCTCGCCGGGCAATGGGGCAAATGGCCCCAGGTAGACCACGTGCAGTTGGATAGCGCCTGGGTTCAGCGTCTGGAGGCCATTCTGCGGTTCGGCCGCATCGGCCTCTGGTTCCTGGCCATCTGCGTGGCTGTGGTGGTACTGGCCACGGTCTTCAACACCGTGCGTCTGCAGGCCATGACCCAGCGCGAGGAAATCGCGGTGGCCCGGCTGGTCGGCGCCACCGAGTCTTTCGTGCGGCGGCCTTTTCTGTATCTGGGCGCCCTGACGGGCACGGCCGCCGCGCTGCTGGCCATTCTGGCCGCGGGCCTGGCCCTGCAGCCGCTCAACGGCGCCGTGCTGGGCCTGGCCCGCAGCTACGACGCCGAATTCGCCCTGCACCTGCCCAGCCTGCCCGTACTGGCGATCGAGGTGCTGGCGGCCGGCATCCTGGGCGCCCTCTCGGCGCGCTGGTCAGTCACCCGTAGTACGCGCTTTTAACCGCCCTAATCCGGGGATTGAACCGGGGGCCGGAGCGGGTACAGTGACCCGTAGCGGTTTGTTGCAACATGCAACAAACCGCCCCCACCAATCGCGACCGACAGGTGGGCAGTGTCACTTACTACCCGCCATGCCATCCGCCTCCAAAGCCCGGGCTACTCGCCACTACTACGACAGCGCCTTCAACAGCCCTGCGGTCAAGATTTTGCCGAACGAGTACTACGTGACGTCCGGCGAAGATCTGATGCTCTCGACGGTGCTGGGCTCGTGCGTGTCAGCGTGCATCCACGATCCGGTCACCAAAGTGGGCGGCATGAATCATTTCATGCTGCCCGAAGGCGACAGCACCTCGCCGGCATCGGCCACGATGCGCTACGGCTCGTTCGCGATGGAAGTCCTGATCAACGAGCTGCTCAAGGCCGGAGCCGACCGCGGCCGGCTGGAAGCCAAGGTATTCGGCGGCGGCGCGGTGCTCTCGGCGATGCAGCAGATGAACATCGGCGAGCGCAACGGCATCTTCGTGATCAACTACCTCAAGACCGAAGGCATTCCGGTCCGCGCTCAGGACTTGGGCGACGTTCATGCCCGCCGCATCAACTACTTCCCGCGCAGCGGCAAGGTCATGGTGCGGCGCATGGCGCCCCATCATCACATGGGCGAAGTCATCGTCGCCAAGCGCGACGAGATCACGGCTCAAGTGGTCCAGGCCGAGGCCAACGCGCCGACCAACGTGCAGCGCTTCACGACCAAGGGCGGCATGAAGATCGAGCGGTTCAAGTAAGTCGGCACGGCCGATAAGCCGGGCATGCAGCGGATTTGTTCGGCTCCGGCGCCCCGGTGCGGTTCACGCTTAATATGTGCGTCCGAAAACGGCGAGCGTGCCGTCGAAATCTTGCGTACTCTTGAGCGCCAAGCGGATGGAAATCCCCATCCCCATCCTCGACTTTTCTTGTCATGAATCTCCTCGAACTCTTCCTGCTCGCCGCAATCTGGGGCGCGTCATTTCTATTCATGCGCGTGGCGACCCCCGAGCTCGGCGCCATCGTCCTCATCGCGCTGCGGGTAGGCATCGCGACGCTGGTGCTGGTGCCCGCGCTGCGGTCGTCGCAGGCCCGCGCCCAGTTCCGCTCGAAACTGCGCCCGCTCTTGATCGTCAGCATCACCAACTCGGCGGTACCGTTCTGCCTGCTCGCGTACTCGACGCTTTATGTCAATGCCGGCATGGACTCCATTCTCAACGCAACGACGCCTCTCTGGGCCGCGTTGGTCGCGGTGACCCTCTACCAGACGGCGATGAATCGCGAACAGACGCTAGGCCTGCTCTTCGGCCTGGCCGGCACCGTCGTCCTGGTCTGGGACACGCTCGACTCCGGCGTCAAGGGCGTCCCCGTCGCGATCGGCGCCGCCTTGATCGCGACCCTGTGCTACGGCTTCGCGGTCAACTACTCCAAGCGCAACCTGGCCGGCGTGCGCCCGTTCGTCGCTGCCTTCGGCAGCCAGTTCTTCTCCACCGTGATCCTGTTGCCGCTCGCGGTCATACTCTGGCCGCGGCACCCCGTCGCCAACACTACCTGGGCCTGCGTCGCCGCGCTGGGCATCGTCTGCACCGGCGTCGCCTACATCCTGTACTTCCGCCTGATCGCGCACGTAGGCGCGTCCTACGCCGCCTCGGTGACCTTCATCATTCCTCTCTTCGGCGTGCTGTGGGGCGCGCTGTTCCTGGGCGAACACGTCACCCCGACCACCATCGCGGGCGGCCTGATCATTCTTTTCGGAACGGCCATGACCAGCGGCAAATTGCGCTGGATGGTACCGAAACGGGCCTAAGCGCATCAGCGCTTGCCCCAAGATGCTTCGAGCATCGACGCCGCTGGCGTAAAGCGCGCAGGCGCCTATGAGTTGGGGCAGTCCCGAAGGGACTTCGGCCGCCTAA
>NZ_JBQCER010000045.1:0-57766 GCF_051960075.1 Bordetella sp. | reverse complement strand
GGCCGATGAATGGCTGCGTGACTACAACGAATTTCGCCCGCATGAATCGTTGGGCGGTGTGCCGCCGGTGCAATATCTGCCCCGGTTAACCCTGGCTTCGAATGTCTACAACAAACTGTCTACTTGACGGGGAAGCTTACGACATCACTGATGCCGGACTTGAAGTGTAATCAGGAAAGATTGATCTGCGAAGAGTGACATCGCTTTATTACGCTCACCGAGTCTTAAGGCTTTCCGCCACCGTCTCTTCAGGGGGGGCCAGCCGAATGCATCGGGCAACAGTCGGCCAGGAACGGTCAATCATTACGCCCCGTGACGACCTGTCTACTCTCGAAAGCCGCGGTTTATATTGCGACCAACGTTTCTTGACACCCTTTTCACATGCAGAGCAGTTTTTTTGAAGATCTGTTGTCCAATCAAATCAATCGCATCATCCTTGAGCGATGGGACGCATTGGATCTCCCCGATTGTTGGCTTGTTGCTGGATGCCTGTTTCAGACGATTTGGAACAAGCAATCAGGGCAACCGCCTGATGCCAACATCAAGGACTATGACATCTTCTACTTCGACGCGAGAGACCTCAGCGACGCAGGTGAGAAAAGAGTGCAGGCGCATGTCGAACGGGTCTTTGCAGGCTTGGATGCAACAATCGAAGCGTCGAATCAGGCGCGCGTACATCTCTGGTATGAATCGCATTTTGGCTACCCATGTCCCGCACTAAAGAACGCCTGCGACGGCATTGATCGCTTTCTGATTCCAGCCACATGCGTCGGCGTTCAACCGCAGGAGATTTATGCGCCGAATGGCCTCGATCTGCTGTATCAGGGAATACTAACGATGAATCCGTTAACCCCCCATCGCGATTTGTTTGAGAAAAAATCCGCGTCGTACAGACGGCGTTGGCCTTGGCTTCAAGTTCAGTGAAGACTTTGGTTCCAGCGGCCGTTCAGAGTCGGACTGCGGCTTCCTCGCGACGACAAGCGTTGAACGGGCTTCATCGGTCGGAGTGCGGCCACAAACCGTCCTTCGTCGTGGTGTGCGAATAACAGCAGTTCGGCGATGCAGTGACCCAGACGGAATCAGGAGCCGTGATATGGGGGGACGAGGGTATGATCCCACTTTAAATCCGCTCGATTTCGGCATGCTCGCGCTCAAACTAACGCTTGTCCCGCTGTTCTTGCTTGTCGTTTCAATGTCGGGTAAATGGTGGGGGCCATCGATTGCGGGCTGGTTGGCTGGACTGCCGGTGGTAGCAGGTCCGATTCTGTTCATTCTTGTTCTTGCGCATGGCCCGGTCTTCGGCGCGCGTGCTGCCACACTTTCCCTCTCCGCGATCCTCGCGTCAGAAGCATTCAATTTCGCATATGCATGGACCTGCCGCTCGCGTACATGGCCGGTTGCGCTAGCAGTCGGGCTTATCGCATGGTTTATATCCGCGTATGGCCTATCAATGATGCCAACTTCACCGGTGTGGGCAGCAACCGCCGCCCTCGCTGCTGTGTGCTTCGGCCAGTCGTTCTTGCCACGCAGCTCGGCGGTCGCAGCTGGCGCACCGCTTACACAGTCCGACCTGATAGGCAGGATGGTTGCCGGCGCTGTGCTGACGGTACTAGTCACCTCGTTATCTGGATGGGCAGGCCCCGCCTGGAGCGGTCTGCTGGCGGTATTTCCACTTCTCGGAATCGTTTTATCGGTGTCGTCTCACCGCGCACATGGGCCGGCCTTTGTAATCTCGCTGCTTCGAGGCATGGTGCTTGGAAGGTTCTCGTTTGCCGCATTTTGTTTGCTGCTTTCGTTCTCACTGCTTTACCAGCGGCCACTCGTGGCGTTCGCGGAGGCGGCTGTCTTAGCGATGCTTGTGCAATGGAGCACTAAGCGACTAGCAACAAAGCGGCGCACGAAGATTGCGGAGCCGAGCGTCGTTGCTACGGATTGACTCTTTCAACGGTATATCTCCCGGTCGAGTGCGTTGAGCGTCCGCTTTCTGGTGACTCTACTGTCCCTTGTGGGTCGATTTCCGCCAATCAAGTCAGGCTGCAGCCGGCCGAAAGCGATCTGAGATAAGTCCTATAAGCGCGGATATGTGCACCTTTAAAATCCGCACCCCAGTATCGAATCACGTATGCGTCCTATTTAACAAGCGCTCATATTGCAAGAGGTCTTCCGGTGAAAAGCAGCAGAAGACCACCTCTTGAACTGGCGAGTCTTGCGATAGGCTTTCGCGAACGCTGTTGACAGCCACTTCCGCCGCCAATTCGATGGGGTAGCCGTATATGCCGGTGCTGATGCTCGGGAACGCAATCGAAGCGATTGCCTTCTCTTCCGCCAACTCTATGCATCGGCGGTAGCAGCTGGAAAGCAATGCCGGCTCCCCGCCGTCTCCGCCCCGCCAGACAGGACCCACCGTATGAATGACGAATTGGGCTGGAAGGCAATAGGCTTTAGTTACTTTTGCATCGCCGATCTTGCAGCCGCCGAGCTGCCTGCATTCATACAAGAGATCCGGACCTGCTGCACGATGTATGGCGCCATCGACTCCGCCGCCGCCCAGCAATGACGAGTTTGCTGCGTTGACAATAGCGTCGAGATAAAGCGTCGTAATGTCCGAATGGACTGCGCGCAGGGTTGCGGGCATATCGTGTTCCTCGCGCTAGATCGCAGGCCCCTTCAGTTCGATTTGATTTCCATCGGGATCGAAACAATAAATCGAAAGGCCTTCGCCTTCCGCGCCGTACCGCATCACGGCCTTTTCCGCGGCAATTCCGAAGGCTTGCAGATGTTCGAGGATGGCCGTTTCATCGAAGGGATCGATCCGCAGGCAAAAGTGGTCGAGATTGCGTCGCTCCTTCCCTGGCGCTTCGCCGCCGGTAGCGCCCAGGGGGCCATGTACATCCACCAGATCGATTATCGATCCGCCGGCGCCCAGATGAATCATGGCGTATTTATCGTTTTTCTTTTTGACGGAACAGCCTAGCACCTTCGTATAGAAGTCCACGCTGCGCGCCAGATCCCGGACCCTGAGAACGACATGGTCCAAGTGCTTGATTTGAAATGCCGGCATGATTTTCCTCCTGAAGCGACACTTGTCTGGCGCAATACGCCGGGCGGTCAAAAATTTTCCCGGATCGATATCCGCCAGTCGCAAACACCTTAGATCAGAAGCAGCCATTCGGTAAAATCCCGCGGCCGGTGGCCTGAGGCTAACGTGACTGATCAATATAAATCCAGGAGAAGGTTGGCATGACCGACGTAAGCCCGCTTTTCAATGACCATGCGGTGTACAAGACCCTGCTGGAATCGACCAAGGCAATTCCGTGGAAGATCGATTGGGCCACGATGAAGTTCGCCTATATCGGTCCCCAGATCGAGGCGTTGCTGGGCTGGACCGCCGACAGTTGGGTAAGCGTGGAAGACTGGGCCATGCGCATGCACCCCGAAGACCGCGAATATGTCGTGAACTTTTGCGTCACCCAATCCCAGAGCGGCGTGGATCATGAGGCGGACTATCGGGCGCTGACCAAAGACAACGGCTATGTCTGGATACGCGATGTGGTGCACGTGGTGCGTAACGATGAAGGCGACGTCGAAGCGCTGATCGGCTTCATGTTCGACATCACCGAGCGCAAGAAAACCGAGGAACAGCTGCTGAGCCTGCAAAAAGAGCTGGAGGTTCTGTCGTTCAAGGACGGCCTGACGAACATTGCCAACCGGCGCCGCTTCGACAGCAGTTTCGAGTTGGAGTGGGAGCGTGCGCGCAACGAACGCAAGCCCTTGTCCTTGTTGTTGTTCGACGTCGATTTCTTCAAGCAGTACAACGATCTGTACGGCCACACCCAGGGTGACAAATGCCTGGTGGACATCGCCCAGACGCTGAGTCTGGCGCTGGAAGGCCCGCGCGATCTTCTGGCTCGCTACGGCGGCGAAGAGTTTGTGGTGCTGTTGCCCGAAGCCGATGCTGAGTCGGCCCGGAAAGTCGCCGAACGCTGCCAGCGATTGCTCCAGAAAAAGGCGATCCTGCACGCGCTGTCGCCGCATGACAGGCGCGTCACGGTAAGCATCGGAGCGGGCACAGTGGTGCCGGGTGACCGGACGGAGCGCTCCGGGTTCATCAAGGCGGTGGATCGGCAGCTCTATGCGGCCAAGAACAACGGGCGACACCGCATCGAGCATGTGCAGTTGTCCGAGAGCGAGCGCCCCTAGGTTATAGGCCGCCCTTGGAAAGCAGGTAGAACAACAACCTTGATCTATCTCAAAAGGCGAAAAAAACAGTCTTCTAGCATGATCTGAACGGTGCGCGTGGTCCCGGATGATGCACTGCGCGAAAGCGGGTTGCATAAATCGCGCCGGCAGGTCGGTTCAGGCGTCAATTTGAAAGCGAATTGTGCTGACGGAGATTGCTATGCGAGTCTGGTTTATTCCAATATTTTTCGCGGTGGCGCTAAGCGGCTGCGCGTCCACCGAATCGGTCAAGGCGTCCAAGGAAGAAGCGGTGCATCGAGTCTATGCGGCACCCTACGACTCGGTGTACGCCGCCACGCTAGCCGCCGCAAAGGCAAAGGAACTTGACCTGGTGGAAAGCGATCCGTCTGCCGGGCGCATCGTTGTCTCCCACGGCATCTCCTGGTGGAGCTGGGGCGAACGCATTGTGATATGGCTGCGTTCGCTGAACGAGTCGAACACGGATGTGGCCATTGTGAGCAAGCCCATCCTCGCGCCGTTCAACTATCCGCCGGACTGGACATCGAGTCTGTTCGAGCAGATCGCCGCCGAACTGAACGCTCCGGCCGCCCCGTAGGTTTGCGCAGCATCCAATCCTGGTCGGCGCGCCGCGGCCATGCAGGGTGCGCACGATCTCGCGCATGCCTTCAGCATCGGGACGAATGCACGATAATGCAACGATGCCAAGCACGTACCTACGATGGCAGCTCAACAACAAGCGCATATGACGACTCTCGACACGAACCAGATCGAAGACTGGCATGCCCATATTTATTTCGATGCGGCAAGCCGCGATGCCGCCTGGGCTTTCCGGCAGGAAATCGATCAACGTTTCGGCGCAGGCGTGCAGCTCGGCCGGTTTCATGAGCGCCCGGTCGGACCGCATCCGAAATGGTCGTATCAGATCGCGTTTACTGCCGACCGCTTTGCGGAATTGATCAGCTGGCTGTCGTTGAACCATGGCGCGCTCGACATATTCGTGCACCCCAATACGGGAAATTCCTTGCGTGATCATCGCGATTGCGCAATCTGGATCGGGCGATCTTACGAGTTGATCTTGTCTGCGCTCAATTGAATGATGACCCGCTACACCGTCGCTCCCCACGAAATAGAACTGGTGGCCGTGCGCGCCCAGGGCGCGGGTGGGCAAAATGTGAACAAGGTGTCGAGCGCCATTCATCTGCGCTTTGACATACGCGCTTCCGGGCTGCCGGACGAGCTCAAGGCGCGGCTGCTGGCGTTGCAGGATCGGCGGGTGACGCGCGAGGGCGTGATCATCATCAAGGCTCAGGAACACCGCACCCGGGAGCAGAACCGCGCCGCCGCCATAGAGCGTCTGGAGGCCTTGATCGCAAGTGTCGGCAAAACCCGCAAGGTGCGCGTGGCAACGCGCCCGACCCGATCGTCGCAGCGGCGCCGCCTCGAGAGCAAGGCGCAGCGCAGCGAGGTGAAGGCGGGGCGGGGCCGCGTGTCGGAATGAATGCGATGGCTGCCCTAGACGGCTTCCCGCTTTGCCGTGGACTTGCGGCGTCGTAATTCGATCACCTGTTCCGCGCCGACGGCGCGGGCGCGCAGTTGGCCGCAGCCGCCGTCCACGTCCTGTCCGGCGCTGTTCCTCACCTTGGTGAGCACGCCGCGGCGGTGCAGGGTGCGAACAATCTCGCGGATGCGCTCGGCATCGGGCCGCTGGTAGTCATCCCCCTCAAGACTATTGAAGGGGATGACGTTGAGCACGCCGAACTTGCCCTTGAGCAGGCGCACGACGCCGTCGAGTTCGTCGTCGCCGTCGTTGATGCCCTTGAGCAGCGTCCACTGGTACTGGATCGGGTAGTCGGTGCGGCGGGCGTAGTCTTCGCCCAGCGCTATCAGCTCTTCCGGCGCAATGCTGGGCGCGCGCGGCAGCAGGTGCGCGCGCAACTCGGCCTTGGTCGTGTGCAGCGACAATGCCAGCGCGGGTTTGACGCGCTGCTCCGGCAGGGCCTCGAACACACGCCGGTCGCCCACGGTGGAGAACACGAGATTCTTGTGGCCGATATTGCCCTCGGTGCCGAGCAGATCGATGGCTTCGAGCACGTTGTCCAGGTTGTGCGCCGGTTCGCCCATGCCCATGAAGACGACCTTCTTTACCGCGCGCAGGCGCCGAGCCAGCACCACCTGGGCGAGGATTTCCATGCTCGAGACCTGGCGGATCAGGCCGCTCTTGCCGGTCATGCAGAAACGGCAGCCGACCGCGCAGCCGACTTGGGTGGAGACGCACAGTCCGTCGCGCGGCAGCAGCACGCTTTCCACCATCTGCCCATCGGCGAGTTCGACGAGCAGCCGCGAGCCGTCGCTGCCAGCGTGTTCGGAACGGATGCGGGCCAGGCCGTCGAGCTCTGCCGTCAGAGCGGGCACGGCGTCGCGTAGCGCCAGCGGCAGGAAGTGCTCGGAACGTCGCCGCCGTGTGCCGCGGTCGAGCGCCTGCCCATCGAGCCAGACGCGCGCGACCCGGCCGCGATGGACGGGCAGGGCGCCCAGGGCGGCAAGGCGTTGGTCGAAGTCGGAATAGCGCATGGGGTGCGGATTTTACTGCGCCGCTCGAGCGTATCGGACAGATCGGCGGGCGTCGTTCAGGGATCGCCTCAAGCGCAACTCATCATATTTGCGCCAGACCGCCATCGACGAACAGCTCGGTGCCGTTGATATAGCTGGCGGAGTCGGAAGCCAGGAACGCGACGGCCTTGCCGACTTCTTCCGGTTCGCCCAAGCGACCCAATGGAACCTGGCCGGCCATGAAATCGTAGAAACCTTGGCGGGAATCGTCCGACACCAAGCCACCCAGGCCGGGCGTGCGGATCGGGCCGGGGCTGACGACGTTGACGCGGATGGCGCGGTCTTTCAGATCGAGCGCCCAGGAGCGGGCGAAATTGCGTACCGCGGCCTTGCTGGCGCTGTATACGCTGAAGCTGGCGGTGCCCCGGCTGCCGGCGGTGGAGCCGGAGAGCACGATCGAAGCGCCGTTGACCAGCAGCGGCAGGGCTTTTTGCACGGTGAACAGCACGCCGCGCACATTCGTGCCGAAGATACGGTCGAACTGTTCTTCGGTAATGGCGCCCAGGGGCAGCAGATCGCCGCCGCCGGCGTTGGTGAACAAGATGTCGAGCTTGCCGGCGCGCTTGGCAATCTGGGCGTAGACGGCGTCCAGATCTGTCAGCACGGAGGCGTCGGCACGGATGCCGCTGACGCTGCCACCGAGCGTTGCCACGGCAGCGTCGAGTTCAGCCTGGCGGCGGCCCGTAATGAATACCTGGGCGCCCTGCGCAGCCAGCTCCCGAGCGGTGGCCAGGCCTATGCCGGAGGTGCCGCCCGTGACCAGTGCGATCTTGCCGTTGAGTGGCTTTTCCATGATGTATTCCTTTGTCGATCAGTTCAGTTTGAGAAGGGAGCCGTGCCCGTTTACCGGCCGCCGTCTGGTTTTCAGCGGCCTGTCGTGCAAGGCATGGGTGAACTTTATCGATATCGGTTTTATAGAAAAATGGGGTAAAAAAGAAATGAATATCCATGTGTATGGATAATAAGCAGATTTTCTGGAGGTGCGGCAGGCGATGGATCAGCTATTGGCGATCAGGGGGTTCGCGCGCGTCGTGGAGGCGGGAAATTTCACGCGGGCGGCGGATTCGCTGGAGATGCCCAACACCAGCCTGAGCAAGCTGGTGCAGGATCTGGAGGCGCACCTGGGCGTGAGGCTGCTGCAGCGAACGACGCGCCGCGTTACCGTCACGCCGGAAGGGCAGGCGTATTACGAAAAGACGCTGCGCGTGCTGCGCGACCTGGAAGACATCGATACGTCTTTCAATGCGGCACGCAGTAAACCCAAGGGGCGCTTGCGCGTCGATGTCGGCGGATCGACGGCGCGCGATGTGTTGATCCCTGCGCTGCCGGATTTCATGGCGCGCTATCCCGACATCCGCATCGACCTGGGCGTGTCGGATCGATCCGTGGACCTGGTTGCCGACAATGTGGACTGCGTCATTCGCGGCGGGCGCCTGGAAAGCTCCTCGATGATCGGCCGCCATGTGGGAGACGCCAGCATGGTTACTTGCGCCTCGCCCGCTTACCTCAAGCGGCATGGCGTACCGGCCTATCCCGGCGAGATCAAGAATGGGCATAGACTGGTGGCCTATATCAGTACCCAGAATGGGCGCGCCGTGCCGCTACGCTTCATGGTTGACGGCGAAAGACTCGAGATCAGCGCGGAGCATCGCATCGGCATCAATGAAAGCAATAGCCATCTGGCTGCCGGCCTTGCCGGCCTGGGTATCATCCAGACCTTCGCCTATTGCACCCGACCGGCGTTGCTGGCGGGCGATCTGGTCGAAATTCTGAAGCCGTGGCGTCCGCCTTCTTATCCTTTCCATGTGATCTACCCGCACAATCGTCACGTGACCCACCGCTTGCGCGTTTTCATCGATTGGTTGGTTCAAGCGTTGCCGGGCCGCTTGGGCTGACGCGACCTGAATTCCCGGCGAGCCGTCAGTGCTGCGGCGTGTAACGCCGTGCCGGCGCCGGGTCTCTGAAGAAATCGGCGAGCGCGCTGGCTACGGCAAGCGGTTGCTCCTCTGCGAGAAAGTGGCCGCAGTGCGCGATCGTCCGGCCGAGCACGTCGGCGCAAGCGCCGCGCAACGGTGTCGCCATGTCGGGGATAGACCCCTGATCGGCGCCCAGCGCCAGCACGGGCATCGCCACGTGTCCCCGGTCTTTCAGCGCGCGGTTCTGCCGTGCGCTGACATGGGCGGCGCGGTAGTAAGCCAGGCCGGCGCGCAGGCCGCCGTCCTTCTTGAAAATGCGCAGGTACTCCTCCAGATCGGCGTCGGCGAACGCGTCGGGATTCGCAGTCTTGCGGCGCAGGAACCAATCGAGATACTCACGCTCCTTGCCGGCGATCAAGGTTTCCGGCAGGTCCGGCAGCACATGGAACGCGAAATGCCAGGTGCGCCATGCGCGCTCGGGGGCAATCGGCAGCGCATCGGGCAGCGTGACGCCGGGAATGCCGGCGTCCAGCAGTGCAAGCCGGCGGATTTCGTCGCCGAACAGCATGGCATAGGGGTAGGCGACCCAGGCGCCCACATCGTGCGCGGCCAGAAAATACCGGCTGACGCCGAGCTGCGCCAGCGCGTCATGAACGTGGTGCGCCAGAGTTTGCGTGTCGTAGCCGTCCAGCGGGCGATCGGAGTCTCCTTGTCCGGGAAGATCCAGCGCCACGATGCGATAGGACGCCGCAAGCAAGGACATGACCCTGCGCCAAGCGAACCAGCTTTGGGGAAAGCCCGCCAACAGAACCAGCGCATCGCCGTCGGGATTTCCACCCGCCACATAGTGCAGCCGCAGCCCGTTGACGGTTTCGAAGCGATGCTCGAATCCTTCCATCCCCGCGACGGGTCGGCTTGCCGGCGAGACGGCGATGCATGGGGCGCACGGATCCGGGAGGGGAGTCAGGGGCGTGGTCATGGTTGAAATTCCTCTAAGGCATGGCAAGGCGGGATGCCTCGCGCAAGGGAATCGCGCTTATTTGGAAATAAATATTTCCAAAATAATCGTGCGAAGTTCGGATCGGGATGCGGCAGCCCGGTGCTTTTAGTCCAGCAAGTGCAGGGCCTGGTCCGCCGCGGCCATCATGCGCGCCCGGGAACGTCCGGTTTTGCCCAGGATTCTGAAGCCCTGGATTACGCCCAGCAGGACGCCGGCGACGGCCGCCGGGTCCAGCGCCGCGGCGACCGAGCCGTCTGCCTGGCCGAGCTTGACCATGGCAAGCAGGGTGGTTTCGATCGTTTGCAGCGTCGCTACGACGCGCTGCGCGATCTCGGCGTCGAAGGTGCTCAGCTCGGTTGCACATCCGACGACAAGGCAACCGCGCCTGCCTTCGATGCCGTGCGCCGATTCCGCATAAAACCGCAGGACCGCGCGTATCTTGTCGCGCCCCGTCGGCTGCGCGTCGGTAAGACGCCGCAACGCGCTGTTGCGCATGTCGATATAGCGATCGAGCGCCGCGGCGAAGACCGCGCGTTTGTCGGCGAACGCTTTATAGATGCTGCCCGCTGAAAGACCCATTGCCGGCCCCAGATCGGCGAGCGCTGTTGCGTGATAGCCGCGTTCGCGGAAAATGCGCACCGCCCCGTCCAGCGCGGCATCCATGTCGAATTCGCGCGGGCGTCCCGGGGAGCGCGCCTGCCGGGTCGGCGAGTCGGGTCTGTTCATGCGATGCATTATAGGAAATAAAAATTTCCAAATAAAGCATATCGAGAAATCGCCCATGGGCTAGCGCGGCGCCCAGGCCTTGCAGGCGTCTTGATTCAGGTCAAGATCGGCCGCTCGATACGCGGATAGCGTAGGAAGCGAGGCGGTATTCGAGATCGCCTCTCACGGGTAACCGCTCGGAAAATGCGGCCTGACAATCGGGAGAACGACATGATGGGGTCAAACTACTTGAGTGATTTCGGCAACGGCATGATGAGCGGGGCCGGTATTTTGTTGCTGGTGGTGGGTCTGGCGACCGTGATCGCCCTGGCTGCCTTGCTGGCTCGGCGCGTGCCCAGGACGATATCCGCAAGGCGGGATCAGTGCAGGATGGCGTTGGAACTTCTCGACGAACGCTATGCGCGCGGCGAGATCGACGCGCGGGAATACAAGGCGCGGCTGACGGATCTGACGAGGTGAGCGGTCTGCCGCTCCCGCTCCCGCCGCGCAGCGGCAATCTCGGAACTGTCATCTAAAAGACAGCTCCGGTCGCGGCGGGCTCCTAGACTGGCGGGCAAGAAAACACAAAGCCGAGCCCAGGCAAGGAGACGACGATGCGGCCCGCCACGCCTTATCCGAACAAGGTCATGTCGATGCCAGACGCCCTGGCGCACCTGCGCTCGGGCATGCGGCTCATGCTGGGCGAATTCGTGGGCGCGGGCGAACCGGCCTGCGCCATCGAAGCGCTGCTGGCGAGCGACCTGCGCGACCTCACGCTGATCGCCAACACGCCGGGCCTGCGCGGCGGGTTTCTCAAGGCCAGGCTTTTTGCATCGGGCCAGATCGCGGAATTCATCGGCACGCATATCGGCACGACCGATGAATCGACGCAGGCCTATCTGGGCGAAACGGTGCGAATGGCCGAGTTCTTTCCCATGGGAACCTGGGCCGAGAAAGTGCGCGCGGGCGCAATGGGCCTGGGCGGCGTGCTCGTACCGGTCGGCATCGGCATACTCGATCAACCGGGCATGTTCCCCGCGCGCGGCGCGCCCAAAGAAAAACTCGTTCTGGACGGTCGCGAGTTCTTCATCGAACGGCCGCTGGCTGCCGATGTATCGATCATCAAGGGCTGGCGCGCCGATACCTTCGGCAACGTCGAGTTTCGCGGCACGGCATTGCAGAACCAGCGCGACCTGGCCATGGCGGGCCGTTACACCATTGTCGAAGTCAACGACATCGTCGAAGTCGGCGAAATCGCCCCGGAGCGCGTCGGCTGTCCGGGGGTGTTCGTCGATGCTGTCGTGCAGGGGTTGTCGCTCGACGAACAGCACGCGCTCTACAAAAAACACTGGGTCAGGCTCGGCCGCCTGCCGCAGGACTGCCTGGCCCCCGATCTGGCCGCAGCGTGAAGCATCCCAGGAGACCCGCATGTTCGCATCCGCATACCCGGAAAACCCCAAGCAGCGCATTGCCGCGCGTTGCGCGCAGGAACTGCGCGCCGGCGAGGTGGTCAACCTGGGCATCGGCATCCCGACGCTGACCGCCAACTACCTCGAACCCGATGCAGGCGTCATTTTTCATACCGAAAACGGCGCTTTCGGTTTCGGCGGCAGGCCGCCCGCGCATGCCATCGACAGCGATCTCACGAATGCGAGCTGCGAGCCGATCACGTTGCCGCCGGGCGCCGCCCTGATGGACCTGGCCACCTCGCTCGGCGCGATGCGCAACGGCTATATCGACGTGACCATACTCGGGGCGCTGCAGGTCGATGCCTTGGGAAACATTGCCAATTGGGCGTGCGAGCGCGAGGGCAAGTGGTGGCCCGGCATCGGCGGCGCGATGGATTTGTGCCACGGCACGAAAAAGGTCATTGCGGCACTGGCTCACGTCGACAAGCACGGCCGCTCCAAAATCATGCCGCGCTGCACGCTGCCGCTCACGGGACGCGGCTGCGTGAAGACGATCGTGACCGAGCATGCAGTGTTCGACGTGACCGAGGCGGGGCTGGTGCTGCGCGAAATTCTCTCTCGTGCGACACTGGACGAGGTCCGCGCAATGACGGGCGCGCCGTTCGAAGTCTTGCCGGCACTGCGCACGGTCTCGGCATGACGCGCCGTATCGGTCCGCAGAATCGACGAACAAGGACTCTTGCGATGAATGCACCCAGATCCGCCGAGTGGTTCTTCGATTTCGTCTCGCCCTTCGCGTATCTGCAGCTCGAGCAGTTCGGCGCCTTGCCTCCCGCACTCGACGTGACGCCGCGGCCCGTGGTGCTGGGTGCGCTTCTGGCCCACGCGGGCCAGAAGGGGCCGGCCGAGATCGCGGCCAAGCGCGTATTCACGTACCGGCACGTGCTGTTTCGCGCGCAGACGCTGGGCATCGCGCTGCGCATGCCGCCGGCGCATCCTTTCAACCCGATCAGGCCGCTGCGGCTGGCCATTGCCCTGGGCGGCTCGCTCGATGTGGTACGGCGGATTTTTCGCCATATATGGCGCGACGGCAACGATGTCGCCTCGCCCGAGGGATTCGCCGCGTTGTGCGACGCCATGGGCTACGCCGACGGCCCAAAGGGCGTAGAGGCGCAGTCTGTGAAAGATGCGCTGCGTCGCCATACCGAGCATGCCATCGAACTGGGCGTATTCGGCGTGCCGACGTTCAACCTCGGCGGCGAGCTCTTCTGGGGCGAAGACGCCACCGGCTTGTTCCTGCACTGCCTCGAATCGGGCGATTGGCTGGATGACCCCGAGGTGCGTCGCGTGAGCCGTCTGCCCGTGGGTGTGCAGCGTGCCTGACGTTGCGCCGGGAAAGCGGGCCATTCTCGATACCGAACCCGACGCCTCGCGTCCCGGCGTGAGCCGGGCCCGCCTCGCACATATCGCCGCGTGGTCGCTCGCGCTGCCCGAGGACGAGGCGGCGCGCGCCGCCGCCGGCATCGTCGAGCGTACCTATCCGCGCGGCGCCTGCATCTGCCCCAAGAACACCGTGCTCGAAAGCTGGACGGGCGTGGTGACCGGGCTCATCAAAGTCGGCACCGTCTCGCGCGAAGGGCGCAGCGTGACCTTCACGGGCGTGCCGGCGGGCGGCTGGTTCGGCGAGGGAACCGTGCTCAAGAACGAGGCGCGCCGTTACGACATCGTTGCGCTGCGCAGCACGCGCATGGCGTTCATGGATCGCCCGACTTTCATGTGGCTGGCGGAAAACAGCGTCGCCTTCAACGGCTTTCTCGTGCGCCAGTTGAACGAACGTCTCGGGCATTTCATGGCGCTGCTCGAATACGACCGCCTGCTGGACGCGACGCCCAGGCTTGCGCGCTGCATTGCTTCGCTCTTCAATCCCGTGCTGTATCCCGGCGCGGGCGACTACCTGGAAATCAATCAGGAAGAGCTGGGCCTGCTCTCGGGTATGACACGCCAGGTGGCGAATCAATCGTTGAAGGCACTGCAGAAAGACGGCGTGGTGCGGCTCGAGTACGGCGGTATTACCGTGATCGACCTGGATCGGTTGCGCAACTACGGCAATTGAAGGGCGGCACTGGACGATCGGCCGCTCAGGCCGCCCCTTTCAGCGCAGATCGGTTAGCGGAACACCACCGTCTTGCTGCCGTTGAGCAAAATGCGATGCTCGACATGCCAGCGCACGGCCCGCGACAGCACCAGCGATTCCACATCGCTGCCCACCCGCGTGAATTCCTGCGCCGTCATGCCGTGATCGACGCGTTCGATGTCCTGCTCGATGATCGGACCTTCGTCCAGGTCGGCCGTGACGTAGTGTGCGGTGGCGCCGATGATCTTCACGCCGCGGGCATGCGCCTGGTGATAGGGTCGGGCGCCTTTGAAGCTGGGCAGGAAGCTGTGGTGGATGTTGATGGCGCGTCCTTCGAGCGCGCGGCACATCGGGTCCGACAGGATCTGCATGTAGCGGGCCAGCACCACCAGGTCGATGCGTTCGCGTTCGACCAGCGCCAGCACCTGCTTTTCTTGTTCGAGCTTGGTGTCGGCGGCGACGGGCAGGTAGTGGAAGGGGATGCCGTAGGACGCCGCCAGGCCGGCGTAGTCTTCATGATTGGAGACGATGCTGGCGATCTCGGCATGCAGTTGGCCGCTGCTCACGCGAAACAGCAGGTCGTTCAGGCAGTGCCCCTGCTTGCTTACCATGATGAGCAGGCGCGGCTTGATGCGCGCGTCGTGGATGTGCCATTCCATGCCGTAGTCGGCAGCCAGGGCGCCGAGCCTGTCGCGCAGATCCTGCTGGGAGACCGAGGTGGGCAGGTCGAAGTGCACGCGCAGGAAGAACCGGCCGGTCTCGTCGTCGCCGAACTGCTGCGAGTCCAGGATGTTGCAGCCCAGCTCGAACAGCAGGCCGCTCACGCGGTAGACGATGCCCGTGCGGTCGGGGCAGGAGAGCGTCAGGATGAAGTCGTTGTGCTGCATGGCGTTCAGGCTTGCTTGGGAGTGAGGTCGAAGCCGCCGGCGTGAAAGACCAGCGGCGGCGCTTTGCTGTGGCCGCAGTGTTCCACTTCGCCGACCATGATGAAGTGGTCGCCTTCCGGGTAGCGGCTGCGGTTGCGGCATTCGAACCAGGCGGCGCTTTCTTCGGCCAGCATCAGCGTGCCGCCAGGCGCGCGCGCCAGATCGACACCGACGAAGCGCTGCGACGGCAGGCCGGTGGCGAAGTGGCGCGCCAGGGCGATCTGCCGGGCCGACAGCACGTGAATCACGTAGCGCTCGCACTGCTGCAGGGCGGGCAGCGACGAGGCGGACTGCGACAGGCTCCAGAGCACCAGCGGCGGGTTGAGCGAGACCGAATTGAAGGAGCTGACCGTCAGGCCCACCGGCGAACCGTCGGCGGCTTCGGCCGTGATGACCGTGACGCCGGTGGCGAAACGGCCGAGCGTGGCGCGGAACTGGGCCGCGTCGAAACTGGGTTGAGCGGGCATGAGGCGTCAGGGCGCGAGCCTGTCCATCCTCCAGCCTTGGCCGTCGGGCAGGTAGCGCAGGCGGTCGTGCAGACGGGAGGGTCGGCCCTGCCAGAATTCGAAGTAGTCGGGCACCAGACGATAGCCGCCCCAGTGCGGGGGGCGCGGCGGCTGGTCGCCGTAGCGGTCGCGGAATTCGCGCTCGCGGGCTTCCAGCGTTTCGCGCGTGGTGGGCCGGCTTTGCTCGGAGGCCCAGGCGCCGATGCGCGAACCGGGCGGGCGGCTGTGAAAATAGCGGTCGGACTCTTGCGCCGATACCCGCGCTATGCGGCCCTCGATGCGCACCTGGCGCTCTAGCGTCTGCCAGAAGAACAGCAGCGCCGCACGCGGATTGGCGGCCAGGTCTTCGCCTTTGCGCGATTCGTAATTGGTGAAGAACGTGAAGCCGTGTTCGTCGGCGCCCTTGATCAGCACGATGCGCGCCGACGGCCGGCCGTCGGCGCTGACGGTCGCCAGCGTCATGGCGTTGGGTTCGGGCACCTCGGCAGCCAAGGCCTGGTCGAACCAGCGCTGAAACTGCGCGAACGGGGAGGCAGCCGCTTCGGCTTCGAGCAGCACGCTTTTTTCGTAGCTTTGTCGCAGATCGGAAAGAGACATGGATGAGGCTTGCAAGGGCGCCATGGCCCCGATGTGGCGGGAGAGCCAGTTTACCGCTTGCGGCCTGCATCCCGCTGGCAATGCCTATTCTTCGGCCAGGGTCTCGCTCGCACGTTCGAGGCGGCAGGCGATGGTCTCCAGGCGCGCATCGTGGATGCCCGACGCGCGCAGGGCGCGCACGGTTTCCATGACATAGTCGGTGCAGGGGCCGTAGCAGCCGGCCGCGCGCCGCACGATGGTGATCAGTTCGTCGTCGGGCAGGGAGCGGATGTAGGCCGGGCTCTCCCGGTTCATGATGAACACCAGCGCTTTGACCGCGCCCTGCTCGGTCTCGCATTTGAGCCAGCGCGGCAAATAGGCGCCGGCGGACATCTCGCGTTCCCAGAGCTTGGGAAAGTAGGCGGGCACTTCGTCGCCGGCCAGCCGCAGCACCACGCCGCGGCAGGAGCCGCCGCGGTCCAGGCCGAACACCAGGCCGGGGCATTCCGGCGTGCCGCGGTTGACGCGCGACCACAGGCACAGGGCGCGGTGATGGCCGCGCAGCGTGGCCAGGCGTCGTTCCTGGTAGGAGAACTCGGGCCGCCAGATGAGCGAACCGTAGCCGTAGATCCAGACGTCTTCTCCGGGCTGCCAGTGACTGAGCGCGGCGTTCATGGCCGCCTGGCGTTCTTCGGGGGTCCAGGGTTTGAACGGGGGCAGGCGGGGCGAAGCGGAGGAGGGGGGCGAGCTCACGGCGGAACGGGGTAAATCAGGGGGGTGGCAGGTGGAAGCAACGCCTTCGGATTTTGTGCCTATCCGGGGCGTCTGTCGATGCGCCGCGGCAGGCCGGGACGTCGAATGTGTCGCGCCCGCAACGGCCGTGGGAAAATAGCGCCGCCATGAATGAAGAAATGTCTGTTTCCTGCGATATCGACGCCGATCGGCGCTTCGGCGGCCTGGCCCGTCTATACGGCCCCCGGGCGCCCGAGCGGCTGCGGGCCGCGCGGGTGGCCGTGGCCGGTCTGGGCGGGGTGGGGTCGTGGACGGCCGAGGCGCTGGCGCGCTGCGGCGTCGGCGCCCTGACGCTCGTCGATCTGGACCACATTGCCGAATCCAACGTCAACCGCCAGATCCATGCGCTTACGCCCACCCTGGGCCAGGCCAAGATCGAAGCCATGGCCGAGCGCATCCGCGGCATCAACCCCGATTGCGCCGTGACCCGGGTCGACGACTTCGTCGAGCCGGGCAACGTGGCCGAGGTGTTCGCGGGCGAGCTGGACGCCCTCATCGACTGCACCGACCAGGCAGCGGCCAAGATCGCCATGATCCTGTTTGCCCGCGAACGCGGGCTGCCCTTGGTGTTGTGCGGCGGGGCGGGCGGCAAGACGGATCCGCTGGCTCTGCGCGCCGGCGACCTGTCCGAAGCGGCGAACGACGCCCTGCTTGCCAAGCTGCGCAATACCTTGCGGCGCGAGCACGGCTTTGCGCGCGGCTCGGACAGGAACGGCAAGGCCTTGAAGCGCGTGCCCAAGATGGGCGTGCGGGCGCTGTGGTTCGACCAGCAGGCCATATTGCCGGACGCCTGGACGCAGGATGCCTCCGGGCTGCCGGGCGCCGCGCCGCAGGGGCTTTCCTGCGCGGGATACGGGTCAGTGGTGATGGTGACCGCGGCCATGGGCTTGGCCGCGGCCAACGAGGCATTGCGCCGGATACTGGGCTCGTAGCCGGCGGCTCGAGGCGTCGTCGGGTCCGTTACCAGCGCCGGCCGCCGTATCGGCGCCATTGCTCCTGCTGCTGGGGCGTCAGGGCATCCGAGATCTGCTTTTGCGCTTCAAGCCGGTTGCGCAGCATCTGCAGCCGGATATCCGACATCGCTTTGGCGGTCTTCATCTGCGCCTCGATATCGAGGGATTGCCGACCGAGGCTGTCGCGCTCCGCAAGCATCGCATCGTGCATCGCGGTCATCAGCGCCCATTGCTTCTTCTCGCTCGCGTCCCGGATCGTCTCGATTTTTTTGATCTGGGCTTCGCTCAGGTCGAGCGAGGCGAGCGCCCGGCTTCCGGGGCCGAAATACCCGCCCATCATCCACGGTCCCATTCCCCAGCCGCCGTAGGTCTCGTCGTCGTCCATCATCCACGGCCCCATGCCGTAGCCGCCGCCTCGGCCGCCCATCATGCCGGCGCCCATGTGGTAGCCCGGTCCGTAGGCTCCAGAAGAGGGCGTGCCGGCGTCATTGGCCGGCTGCGCCGGCGCCGTGGCCGACGCGAGCGCGAACATGGGAGCGGCAATCCAAGCCAGCAAGATTCGTTTGTTCATGATCTCTCCATTGCATACAAGACGAACGTCATCGCTTGTTCTGAAGAGACAGTAATTCCTGCGGCCTGACGGTTTTTGACCTACATCATGCGGGAGCCACTTTCGTCGCGGGTCCGGGGCCGCCGATCATGCTTGCGGCGCGAAAGCCTCGAAATGAAAATGATCGGCAGGGCGATTCTGGCGTTGCCACGCCTGGCCAAGAAAAGCCAGGAATCCCGAAGGGCCGCAGGCATAGGCGCGAACGTCCGGCGCCAGGCCGGCCAGAACGGTTTCCAGCGGGCGAGCGTTCGGGTCGGTGTTTTCGTCGTCGCAGTGCAGGCGGATTTTTTCCGACAGCGTCGGCGCCGACAGTTCGTCGAGAAACGCCGCCCTGGATCGGGTACGGGCGAAATAGTGCAGCTCGAACGAGACGCGGCGTGCCTGCAGGGTATAGGCCATGGCGAGCAGGGGCGTGACGCCCACGCCGCCCGCCAGCAGTACACAATGACCGTCCGTGTCGTTCAGGGGAAAGTCGTTGCGCGGCGGGCTGATCTTCAGGATGTCGCCTGCCTGCACGCGCTCATGCATGCAGCGCGATCCCCCGCGCCCCGAGATGTCTTTCAAGACCGCAATGCGATAACTGTCGCGTCGAGACGGGTCGCCGCATAGAGAGTAGTTGCGCCGCAGCCCGTTGGGCAGGTGCACGGTGATGTGGGCTCCCGCATCGTAGGCCGGCAGGGCGAGATCGTCCCGCGCAGGCAGCAGTTCGAAGGCTTCGATGCCTTCGGCTGCCGGCCAGCGGCGGGCAACCCGCATGTCCAGGGTTTTCATGCCTCGACGCCCACGAACACGTGGCCGTCCTCGATCTTGACGGGGTAGGTGGCGATGTCCTGGGTGATGGGCAGGCACAGGCCTTTGCCGGTGCGTATGTCGAAGCGGCCCTGGTGCAGCGGGCATTCGATCTCGTAGCCCATGAGAAAGCCGTTGCACAGACTGGCCGCGCCGTGCGTGCAGGTGCGGTCGGTGGCGAAGATTTCGCCTTCCACTTTGTAGAGCGCGATGGCGCGCATGCCGGCTTCGGCCGGCGTCACGTCGTCGTCGACCACATCGTCGTGGGCCAGGGTCTTGATCCATTGCATGATGGCGTTTCCTCAGATGGGGTAGATGAGCGAATTGGGGATGAGTTCGCTGTCGAAGATGCATAGCCGCGACTCGAACATCAGCCCCTGTTCGGTGTCGCGGATCACGTCGAGGTAGCGGCCGACGTTGAACACCGTCGACGGTTGGCCCGGCTTGGTGCGGAACACGGCGTAGTTCGCCTCGGCCTCGATGCGGCCGTCTCGCGCCGACAGGATGCGCGGCGCGCCGACCACGTGGCGCGGGTAGTAGGGGTCGTGGAAGATGGTCTCGGTGGTGCCGTAGATGCGGTCGCGGAGCATGCCGCGCGATTCGAACGAGAGCGTGGCCAGGGGATAGCCGCGCTCGTGGTTCTCGCGCGGCATGATCTTGTAGGTGCAGTCTTCCAGGAAGAAATCGGGCCATTTTTCCCACTCGGCCGAATCCAGCGCGGCGGCGTAGTCGGCGTACAGGCGAGTCACGCGCAGGTACAGGTCGAAATCCATGTTCAGGCCTCCATCACTTTGCGCCAGTATTCGTACATGCCGCGTATCAGGGTCTCGGTGACCATGTGGTCGGTGTTCTCGACCGTCTTGCCGCCCAGTTCGGCGACGGCGCGGTGCCAGGGCTTCTGCTCGAAGCCGCGCTGCGAGAACTCGATGACTTCGCCGTCGTCGGCGGACACGAAGCCGGCCGGGCCGAACAGATTGGCCTGGCGCAGGCGGCGCTGGGTCATTTCGGGGGTGTCTTCGGCGAAGCCGAAGTGCGTCCAGACGAAGTCGAAGGCGTCGTGGCCCACCGGCTGGATATGCCGGGTGGACAGCGAGTTGACCTGCTGCTGGATGATGACGCTGGGAAAGAGCGTCATCAGCACCGCCGTCGGTCCCTTCCACCAGGGCTCGGTGACGATGTCCAGAAAGCGCGGGTCGTGCAGCTGCATCTGGTCCTTGAAGCTGGTCACGCCGCTGGTGACGACGCCCTTGCCGCCCTGGCCGCGCGTCGAGATCATCGCGGCGTGGCGGTGGTGCGCGTCCATCTTCAGCTCGGACTTGTTGTCGGCGCGCCAGAGCCCGAAGGTGACGAACCAGGTGTGCAGCAGGCCCGGGTGGTAGGGGTCTTTGATGTTCTCCTGCATCAACTTCCAGTTGCCGGGGATGCGCTGGCGGCTGTAGCCGTGGATGACCAGCTCGCGGCCGTCGAAGACGCGGTCGAAGTAGTGCAGGATGTCCGGGCCCAGGTAGTCTTCCAGCGGTTCGACGCCATGGTCGAAGCAGGCGAAGACCACGCCGTTGCGCACCGACACCTTGAGCTGGGTGAGATTGTGCTCGTCCGTTTTGAAATCGGGCGGCATGCCGCCGTTGATCTTGCCGTCCTGCTTGACGCCGCGGCGAAAGGGCACGCCCATCAGGTTGCCCTTCAGGTCGTAGTTCCACTGGTGATAGGGGCAGACCAGCTCCGCGCGGTTGCCGTGAGGCTCGCGGCAGAACTGCATGCCGCGGTGCGCGCAGACGTTCTCGACGACGTTGATCCCGCCGTCGCTGTCGCGCGTCATGATGACCGAGCGTTCGCCCACCACAGTGCGTTTGAAATCGCCCGAGTTGGGGATCTCGGCCGTCAGGCCCACATAGCACCAGTGCGGGCCGTAGAAGATGCGTTCGAGTTCGCGCTGGTGCAGCGCCGCGCCGGTATAGGCGGCGAAGGGGATGCGGTTCGTGCCGCTTTCCGGCCAGACGGGCAGGATCGTGTCGGTCATGGTTGTCTCCATCTTGTCGTGGATATGCGGGCCGACCTTGGTGGGCGGTCCGCCTGCCTGCATGCATGGGCGAGGCGATGGCGGCATCATGGAACAAGCGCTAAATTAAATAAATAGAAATTCATAAATAAAAAATATCACCAATGTGAATATTGCGGAGGAGACGGAACGTGAATCTTCAAGACCTGGACTTGAACCTGCTGGTCGTCTTCGACGCGCTGCACCGGCATGGCAGGGTCTCTCTGGCGGCGCAGAGCCTGGGCATATCCCAGCCTGGCGTGAGCAATGCCCTGCGGCGCCTGCGCGGGCTGTTGGGCGACGAGTTGTTCCTGCGCACCTCGGGCGGCATGGTGCCCACGCCCTACGCGCAGTCGCTGGCCCAACCCATATCCGACGCGCTGGCCGCTCTGCATGCCACGCTCAATGCGCATGCCGCTTTCGATCCGCAGCGCAGCGAGCGCAATTTCGTCGTGGGCGTGAACGACGTGGGCCAGCTCTATTTTTTGCCGCGCCTCATGCGCCTGCTTGGCAGTGATGCGCCGGGCGTCACGGTGCGCGCCGAGCTGATGGGCAGCCTGGACGTGAAAGCGGAAATGGAGCGCGGCCGCATGGATCTGGCGCTGGGCTTTCTGCCCGAACTCAAGAGCGGCTTTTTCCAGCGCCGGCTGTTTCGCCAGCCCTATGTCTGCCTGTTCCGCAGTGATCATCCTCTGGCGCGCACGGGCGTGTCGCTCAAGCAATTCCAGGCGGCCGAACATGCGGCCGTGGTGTCGTCGGGCACGGGGCACGGCATCGTCGACGAGATCATCAATCGCCAGGGCCTGCGGCGCCGCGTCAAGATCACGGCGCCGCACTTCATGGCGCTGGCCCCGCTGCTGCAGGCGACCAGCATGATCGCGGTCGTGCCGCGGCGTTTTGCCGATCTGGTCTGCGAGCCCTACGGGCTGGCCACCGCGGCCTGCCCGGTGAAAATTCCGGAGTCGGTCATCAATGTGTTCTGGCATGCCCGCAGCCACCGCGAGGCGGCCAATCAGTGGCTGCGGCAGCGGGTCGTGGCGGAATTCGCCGATTAATGCCGCGCGGGCGCCGAGAGCAGCCCATCCCGCCCGGCTGTCGTCCCGAAAAAGAAGCGGGCAGACCCGGCCCGGCCCGGGGTCGTACACTACGTCGGCCGCCGCGTATCGTTCGCGGCGCGGTTCAATCGACCAGGAGACTCATCCATGCAAAGAAGACATGTGCTCGCACTCGCGCTGGCCGCCGCTACGGCGTGTTCGTTCAACGCCCAGGCCGCCGAATGGCCGACCGGCAAGCCGATCACCATCGTCGTGCCTTTCGCCCCGGGCGGCGCCAACGACCTGATCGCGCGCCTGTACGCCAAGGAAATCGGCCAGGAACTCAAGACCAACGTCATCGTCGAGAACCGCCCCGGCGCCGGCGCCGTGGTGGGCACCGCTTACGTGGCCCGCTCCAAGCCGGACGGCTATACCTACCTGGCTGCTTCCAACGGCACGGTCACCAACACGCTGATCCGTTCCGACCAGCCCTACAAGGACAGCGACATCGAACCCGTGGCCATGCTGGCCATCGTGCCCTCGATCATCGTCACCAATCCGTCCAATCCTGCCAACAACCTCAAAGAAGTCGTCGAAAACGCCAAGAAGTCGGGCCGCACGATCAACTTCTCGACGGCAGGCATGGGCAGCACGCCCGACTTCGTCGGCGCCATGGTCAAGCTGGAAACCGGCATGAAGATGGAAACCATCCCCTACAAGAGCGGCGCCGAGAACGTGGCCGCCGTCGTGGGCGGGCAGACCGACATGACCTCCGAGGCCAGCATGGTCACGCTGCCGCTGGTCAAGGCGGGCAAGCTCAAGGCCCTGGCCACCACCTGGGACCATCTCGATTCCGCGCCGGACATCAAGACCACGGCGGAACTGGGCTTCCCCAATATCCGCATCGGTCACTGGGAAGGTCTCTACGTGCGCGCCGGCACCCCGGCCGCCATCATGGACAAGATGAACGCCGCCGTGCTCAAGGCTTCGCAGTCGCCCACGATCCTGGATGCGCTCAAGGCCTATAGCGTCACGCCGGGCACCATGACCCGCCCCGTCTTCATCAAGTTCACGCAGGACGAGCGCGCCCGCCTGGGCAAGGTGGTCAAGGCCGCCAAGATGCAACCCGACTGAAGCGGGTTTGCGCAGCGGCCGGTCCGTGCGGGCCGGCCGCTTCAGCGCATCGGCGCCTGAACGGCCTCGAGCTCCTCATCGCTGGATGGCGAGCTTGAGGCCCAGGCCCAGGAAGACTGCGGCGAATCCGCCGCGCATCCACGTCAGGACGGCGGGCCGGGACAGCACCCGGTTGCGCAGGGTCGCGGCGCATACGCCGTAGACTGCGAATACGCCGAAAGTCATGGCCATGAAAGCGGCGGACTGTTCGAGCATGAGCCGCGCCGGGTGGACCTCGGTCTTGCCGATGAACTGCGGCAAAAAGGCCAGGAAGAAGATCGAAAGCTTGGGGTTGAATGCGTTCACCAGCGCGGCGTGCCGGATGATTTCCCACGCCGAGCGGGGTTCTGCGTCGGCCTGCACGTTCAGCGCGCCTCGGTCTTTCAATGCCATCCATGCCATGTAGAGCAGATAGGCGGCGCCGACATATCTGAGCGTCTGAAAGGCAATGCTGCTGGCGTGCAGCAGTGCGGCCAGCCCGGTGATCGCCGCCAGCATGTGGGGCAGGATACCCAGGGTGCAGCCCAAGGCTGCGACGAGGGACGCGCGCCGTCCGTGCGCCAGGCCTGTGGCCAGGGTTATCAGAACGCCCGCGCCCGGCGCGATGACGACGATCAGGGACGTGATCAGGAATTGAAGGCTCATGGCGGACACGGTTCCAAGAAGGGGAGCGGTCATCATCCCGCCGGACGTCAATGCCGTCTTGAACGAAATTGCAGGTTCGGGATTCAGGCCAGGGCCTTGGCGTAGGCGCCGGGCGCCATGCCGAAGCTGCGCACGAAAAGCCGTGTCATGTGGCTTTGATCGGCAAAGCCGCTTTGCAATGCGGCGTCGGACAGCGTGGCCCCCTTGCCGATGAGTTCGCGCGCGCGATGCAGACGGCGCTGCAGGATGTAGGCATGCGGCGTGAGACCCGTGGCACGCGCGAAGCCGCGCAGGAACTGGTAGCGGCCCAGGTCGGCGCTGCGCGCCAGGTCGGACAGCGTCAGAGGCGAGGAAGGGCAATCGTCGATCAGGGTGCGGGCCAGCGCGATCCCGTCGGGTATGGCGCCTGGCCGGTCGGCCTTGGGTTGCAGGAGCCGGCCGAGGACGAGTGCGAGCGCCTCTTCCAGCGCCAAGTCGTGCCGGTGTGCCGAGTCCGCGGTCATCAGCGGGAACAGGCGCCCGAACAGCGTCGCCAGCCGCCCGTCGCGGATCACGGGATGCCCGAACTCGACGGCGCGGGTCGCTCGCCCTTCGGAGATGTCCGCCACAGCCGAGGCGATGATGCTCGGATCGAGATAGAGCATGCGCCAGCCGCGGCCCCGCGCGCCCAGGGGGTCGCCATCGTGGCCTTAGCCGGGGTTGACGGTGATGATGTCGCCCGGGCCGGCTTCTACCGGCCCACGGCCGCTGGCCGATTTCTGTGCGCCGCGATGGATCAGGCCCACGCCGAACTGCTCGTGCGTATGCCGGCCGAAGGCGAAGGCCGTATCGGCCTCGATGGCTTCGACGCCGCGCATACGGCTGGGCAGGAGAGTGAGCTGATGGGCGCGCATGCGACGGGTTCCTCAGCGCGCTCCCGCCAGAAACTCGCGCAGTATCTGGCCTGTATGCGAGTTCCTGGCCTTCATCACGCTCTCCGGTGCGCCCTGCGCCACCAGACGGCCGCCGCCGTCGCCGCCCTCGGGTCCCATGTCGATAAGCCAGTCGGCTTCGGCGATGACGTCCAGGTTGTGCTCGATGACCACCACTGTGTTGCCCGCTTCCACCAGGCGGTGCAGCACGTGGATGAGCTTTTCCACGTCGGCCATGGACAGGCCCACGGTGGGCTCGTCCAGCACGTAGAGCGTGTGCGGCATGCGCGAGGCGCGGCCGGTCTTGAAGACGCCTTCGGTCATGCGGGCCTTGGCCAGCTCGGTGACCAGCTTGATGCGCTGCGCCTCGCCGCCCGACAGAGTAGGCGAGGGCTGGCCCAGCGTGAGATAGCCCAGCCCCACGTCCTGCATCAACTGCAGGGGGCGCTGGATCCTGGGGTGCGCCGAGAAATACGCGATGGCGTCGTCCACTTCCATGCCGAGCACGTCGCCTGCGCTCTTCTCGCGCAATTGCACGCCCAGCGTATCGCTGTTGAAGCGCGCGCCGTTGCAGCCGTCGCAAGGCACTTTCACGTCGGGCAGGAAGCTCATCTCGATGGTGCGCATGCCCTGGCCTTCGCACACGGGGCAGCGGCCTTCGCCGGTATTGAAGGAGAAGCGCGCCGCGGTCCAGCCGCGCATGCGGGCCTCGCGCGCATCGGCGTAGAGCTTGCGCACGTCGTCCCAGAATCCGACGTAGGTGGCGGGGCAGGAGCGCGGCGTCTTGCCGATGGGGGTCTGGTCGACTTCGAGCACGCGATCCAGTTGCTCCCAGCCCTCGATGGCCTCGCAGCCGCTCCAGACAGGCACCGGGCTGGAGGACCTGGGAGCCCCGTTCCGTTGCGCGACGGCGCGGGTGAGATTGTCCAGCAGGACCTCGCGCGCCAGGGTCGACTTGCCCGAGCCCGATACGCCGGTGACCACGGTAAGGCGGCCCACGGGAATGCCGGCGTTCACGCTGCGCAGATTGTGCAGGCGCGCGCCGCGCACCTGGATCATGGGCGTGTCTTTCTCGACGGCGCGGCGGCCGTTGAGCGGATGCTGCAGGGGCCGGGCCAGGTAGCGGCCGGTGATCGATTCGGGCGCGTTCATGATGTCTTGCGCCGAGCCCTGGGCCACCACGCGCCCGCCGCGCACGCCGGCGCCGGGGCCGATGTCGATGAGGTGCGAGGCGCGACGTATGGTGTCGTCGTCGTGCTCGACCACCACCAGCGTATTGCCGTTGCCCTCCAGGCGCCCCAGAGCGTCGAGCAGGATGCGGTTGTCGCGCGGGTGCAGGCCGATGGTGGGCTCGTCCAGCACGTAGCAGACGCCCTGCAGATTGGAACCGAGCTGCGCGGCCAGGCGGATGCGCTGCGCCTCGCCGCCGGACAGCGTAGGCGCGGCGCGGTCCAGCGCCAGATAGCCCAGGCCGACTTCCTGCATGAAGGTCAGGCGGCCGCGGATCTCGGCCAGGATGTCGCGCGCGATTTCGCCTTCGCGGCCGCGCGCCACCAGGCCGGTGAAGAAGGTGTGCGCGTCGCTCACGGGCAGCGACGCCAGTTCGGCGATGGAGCGGTCGCGCCACTTCACGGCCAGCGCAGTGGCGTTGAGCCGCAGGCCGTGGCAGGTGTTGCAGGTCTTGGCTTCGCCTTCGTACCAGGCGTTCCAGGCGGTTTCTTCGCCGGTCTGTTCCTCGTCGAAGCCTTGCAGCTGCAGGCCGGTGCCGAAGCAGGCCGCGCACCAGCCGTGCTTGGAGTTGTATGAGAACAGGCGCGGATCGGGCTCGGGGAAGCTCTTGCCGCACGTGGGGCAGGCGCGCTTGGTGGAGAAGTGCGTCTGCTGCAGATCGGATGCCAGCGACTGGTGCAGCTTGTCCACCGGCCACACTACCGACATCACGCCCTGGCCGTTCTCCAGGGCGCTCTTGACCGCGGCGCGCAGTTCGGCCTCGTTGGCCGGGTCCACCACCACGTCGGCCACGGGCAGCTCGATGGTGTGTTCTTTGTAGCGGTCCAGGCGCGGCCAGGGCGAGACGGGAATGAACTCGCCGTCGACGCGCAGATGCGTGTGGCCCTTGGACCCGGCCCACTTGGCCAGATCGGTGTAATAGCCCTTGCGCGCGGTGACCAGCGGCGCGAGCAGGCCGATGTGCACGCCCTTGTGCTCGCGCAGCAGGCGCGCCACGATCTGGTCGGCCGTCTGCGGTTCGACCGGCACGTGGTCGTCGGGGCAGTACTGCGTGCCCAGTTTCACGTACAGCAGGCGCAGGAAGTGATGGATCTCGGTCATGGTCGCCACGGTGGACTTGCGTCCGCCGCGGCTGGTGCGCTGCTCGATAGCCACTGTTGGCGGAATGCCGAAGATGGCGTCCACATCGGGCTTGCCGGCCGGCTGCACGATGGCGCGGGCGTAGGCGTTGAGCGATTCCAGATAGCGCCGCTGGCCTTCGTTGAAGAGGATGTCGAAGGCCAGGGTGGATTTGCCCGAGCCCGATACGCCGGTGATGACCGTGAACTTGTCGCGCGGGATTTCCACGCTGACGTTCTTGAGATTGTGCTCGCGGGCGTTGAGGATCTCGATGGCCTGGGCGTTGCTCTTGCGCTTGCGGCGCATGAGCGATTGCAGGGGCGTGCCCGCACCGGAGGTTTCTTCGCCGTAGGCGACGGCGGGCTCGGCGAGCGCGCGCGCCGCGGCGGGTTCGGCGGCCAGGGCTTCGGCCGGCAAAATCGCGCCTTCGTAGTCGCGCAAGGCCTGGCCCGTGTGCGAACGCGCGTTGTCCATGAGGTCTTGCGGCGTACCCACGCCCAACACCTCGCCGCCCGCGTCGCCGCCTTCCGGGCCCAGGTCGATGAGCCAGTCGGCCGCGCGGATCACGTCGAGGTTGTGCTCGATGACCAGCAGCGTGTGGCCGGCGGCGAGCAGCTTGCGGAAGGCGCGCATCAGGCGCGCCACGTCGTCGAAGTGCAGGCCGGTGGTGGGTTCGTCGAAGAGGAACAGGCTGCCCTTCTTGGCGACCTGGGCGCTGGAGATGCCGCTGCGCGCGGCCTCGGCCAGATGCCCGGCGAGCTTGAGGCGCTGCGCCTCGCCGCCCGACAGCGTGGGCACGGGCTGGCCCAGGCGCACGTATTCCAGGCCCACGTCGGCCAGCGGCGCCAGGCCGGTCTGCACGTCGCGCAGACCCTTGAAGAATTCGAGCGCCTCGCTCACCGTCATATCGAGCACCTGGTCGATCGAGGCGCTGCGGCCCAGGTGCTCGACGCGCACTTCGAGCACTTCGGGGCGGAAGCGCTTGCCGTCGCAATCGGGGCAGCGCAGGTAGACGTCGGACAGGAACTGCATCTCGACGTGCTCGAAGCCCGTGCCGCCGCAGGTGGGGCAGCGGCCGTCGCCGCTGTTGAAGCTGAAGGTGCCGGGCGTGTAGGCGCGCTCGCGCGCCAGCGGCGCCTGCGCGTAAAGCTTGCGGATGGCGTCGAAGGCGCCCACGTAGCTGGCCGGATTGGAGCGGGCCGTCTTGCCGATGGGCGTCTGGTCGACCATGACCACGTCGGCCAGCTGCTCGGCGCCGAGCAGCCTGTCGTATTCGCCGGGCGCCTCGGTGGGTTTGCCCTGGTACTTGAGCAGCGCCGGGTAGAGCACGTCCTGCACCAGCGTGGATTTGCCCGAACCCGACACGCCGGTGACGCATACCAGCCGGCCCAGGGGCAGCTCGACCGAGACGTTGCGCAGGTTGTGCGCGCGCGCGCCTTCGAGGATGAGGCGCGGCGTGTTGGTCGCGACCTGCATGGGGCGCGGGGCCTCGACGCGCTTGCGCCCGCCCAGGTAGTCGCCGGTGAGCGTGGGCGCAGTGCGCAGTTGCTCGGGGCCGCCATCGAACACGATATGGCCGCCGCGCTCGCCCGGGCCGGGGCCGATGTCGATGATGCGGTCGGCCGCCACCATGACCTGCGGATCGTGCTCGACCACCACCAGCGTGTTGCCGGCGTCGCGCAGGCGATGCATGACTTCGACCACGCGGTGCATGTCGCGCGGATGCAGGCCGATGGAGGGTTCGTCCAGCACGAAGAGGGTATTGACCAGCGAAGTGCCCAGCGCCGTTGTCAGGTTGATGCGCTGCACCTCGCCGCCCGACAGGGTGCGGCTTTGCCGATCGAGCGTGAGATAGCCCAGGCCCACGTCGCAGAGGAACTTCAGTCGCGCGCGCACCTCGGTGAGCAGCAGGTCGGAAGCCGCGTCGAGCGCGCCTTCGAAACGCAGGTCGTCGAAGAAGCGCTTCACCCGCTCGATCGGCAGCAGCATCATGTCGTGCACCGACAGGCCGGGCATGACGTCGAGCTGTTCGCGCGTCCATTGCGCGCCAGCGGGCATGAAGCGGCGGTAGCGGCCTTCGTCCCGCCCGCCGCCGGGCCGCCCCAAGTCCGCGGCGTGGGGGTAAACATCCTGCAACACGGCATCTGCATCGGCCTGGCTGCCCAGGCGCCACAGCAGCGCGTCCTGTTTGAGCCGCGCGCCTTTGCACACGGGGCAGGGCGTGTAGCTGCGGTACTTGGACAACAGCACGCGCACATGCATCTTGTAGGCCTTGGTCTCGAGCCAGTCGAAGAAGCGGTTCACGCCATACCACTGCGTTTTCCAGGCCTGGTTGCCGCCCTTCCAGTCGGGCGTGCCGCGCAGGACCCACGCGCGTTGCTCTTCGGTGAGTGCCTTCCAGGGCACCGACAGGGGGATGCCGGCCTTGGGCGCGTATTTTTCGAGCTCGGCCTGGCACTCTTTGAACGACGGCGTTTGCCAGGGCTTGATCGCGCCTTCGAGCAGCGTCTTGTTCTCGTCGGGGATGACCAGGCCCAGGTCGATGCCGATCACGCGGCCGAAGCCGCGGCAGGCGTCGCAGGCGCCCAGCGGCGAGTTGAAGGAGAAGCTGCTGGGCAGCGGATCGCTGTATTCGATGTCGCAGTCGGCGCAGTGCAGGCGGTCGCTGTATTTCCAGATGGCGGCGTTGTTGCCTTCGTCGTCCAGCGCATAAACCGACAGATGGCCCGCACCCATGCGCAGGGCGGTGTCCAGGGCCTCCATGACGCGTTCGCGCTCGGCGCCCGCGTAGCGGAAGCGGTCTTGCACCACATGCAGGATGCGCTGCATGTCGACGGCGGGGGCGGCAGCCTTGCCTTTGCTCTTGCCGGAGGATTTCTTCGCCGCCTTGCCGCCGTGCGATGCGGCCTCGGCACGCGGCGCTTCTTCGGCATGCACGCGCGTATAGCCCTGTTGATCGAGAAAACCGCGTACCTCGTCTTCGGTGTAGTTGGCCGGCACGCCCAGCGGGAAGGTGACGACCAGGCGCGGGTCGCCGGCGGCCTGTGCCCGTTGAGCCAGCGAATCGCGGATGGTGTCGGGCGTGTCGCGCCGCACGGGCCGGCCGCAGCCGCGGCAATGCAGGACGGCCCCGCGCGCATACAGCAGCTTGAGGTGGTCGTTGAGCTCGGTCATGGTGCCGACCGTGCTGCGCGAGCTGCGCACCGGATTGGTCTGGTCGATGGCGATGGCGGGCAGAATGCCCTCGATACGCTCGACCTGGGGCTTGTCCATGCGGTCGAGGAACTGGCGCGCGTAGGGCGAGAAGGTCTCGACGTAGCGGCGCTGGCCTTCGGCGTAGAGGGTGTCGAAGGCCAGCGAGCTCTTGCCCGAGCCGGAGACGCCGGTGACGACGACCAGTTCGCCGGTGGCGATGGTCAGGTCCAGGTTCTTGAGGTTGTTCTGGCGGGCGCCAACGATGCGGATTTCGGAGCTCATGGGAAGATCGTAACGGGTACGCGTATTTGGGTACGGGTCGGCGGTCGGATATCTGTATATATAAACAGTATCTCAGATTTATGACGGATGCCAGGAAGAAGGCCGGGTCGGGTATCGTGGCTGGGCGTGGAGCAAGGGGGTAAAAATTGAATAACAGTAAAAACCAGGAAGGAGGCAAACAATGCTCGCAACGATGATGAACGTGCCGCTGCTGCTGTCGTCGGTACTGCGGCACGCCGAAGCCTGCCATGGCGACGGCGAGATCGTGTCCGCGACCGTCGAGGGGGGGCTGCACCGCTACACCTATGCCGAGCTCGCCGCGCGCAGCCGCAAGCTTGCCAACGCGCTGTCGCGGCTGGGCCTCAAAGCCGGCGACCGGGTCGGCACCCTGGCGTGGAACGGCTACCGGCACCTGGAGCTCTATTTCGGCGTGGGAGGCTCCGGCCTGGTCTGCCACACGATCAATCCCCGTCTTTTCCGCGAACAAATCGCCTATATCGTCAAGCATGCCGGCGACAGCGTGCTGTGCTTCGACCTGCCTTTTCTGCCGCTGGTGGAGGCCATGGCCGCAGAGCTCAAGAGCCTGAAGGCCGTCGTGGCCATGACGGACGAAGCCCACATGCCCAGGTCGCAGGCGCTGCCCGGGCTGCTGTGCTACGAGACGCTGATCGCGGGGGAATCGGACGCTTTCGACTGGCCGGTCCTGGATGAGAACACGGCCTCGGGGCTTTGCTATACCTCGGGCACCACGGGCGAACCCAAGGGCGTGCTCTACAGCCATCGGTCCAGCGTGCTGCATGCCATGGCCATCGCGCTGCCCGATGTGTTCGACCTCTCCAGCAAAGCCGTGGTCTGTCCTATCGTGCCCATGTTCCACGTCAATGCCTGGGGCCTGCCGTTCAGCGTTCCGATGGTGGGCGCCAAGCTCGTGTTGCCCGGCCCGCATCTCGACGGCGCCAGTCTGCATACCCTGTTCGAGAGCGAGGGCGTCACGTTCACCGCCGGGGTGCCTACGGTATGGCTGGGGCTGCTCGACTGGATGGATGCCCACGCGTGCAAGTTTTCCGCGCTCAAGCGCGTGGCCATCGGCGGCTCGGCGGCACCGCCGGCCATGTTCAAGCGCTTTCATGCCCAGGGCGTCGATGTGCTGCATGCCTGGGGCATGACGGAGACGAGCCCGGTGGGGCTGGCGGCGACGCTGAAGGGCAAGCAGCAGGCGCTGCCGCCGGACGAGCAGCTTGGGCTGCTGTGCAAGCAGGGGCGCCCCGTGTTCGGCATGGAGTTTCGCATCGTCGACCATGAGGGCAAGGAAGTGCCGCACGACGGCAAGAGCTTCGGCGCGATGCTCGTGCGCGGGCCGTGGGTGGCGCAAGGCTACTTCAACGCGCCGGAGCATGCCGCTCATGCGGATTTCCCCGGCTGGTTCAATACCGACGACGTGGTCACGATGGACGCGGATGGTTTCGTCAAGATCGTCGATCGCACCAAGGACATGGTGAAGTCCGGCGGCGAATGGATTTCGTCGATCGAACTCGAGAACATCGCCATGGCTCATCCCGCCGTCAAGGAGGCGGCCATCGTGGCCCGCGCCGACGAGCGCTGGGGCGAGCGGCCGGTGCTGGTGGCGGTGTTGAAACCCGACGCGACTCTCACGCGCGAAGACATGCGCGCGCATTACGAGAGCCGGACCTCGAAGTGGTGCGTACCGGACGATCTCGTGATCGTCGACGAACTGCCGCACACGGCCACAGGAAAACTCTCGAAGAAGACCATCCGCCAATTGATCGAGACCGGGTCATGAACGCGGCGTCCGCATGCCGAGGCCGGCTATTTGCCGATCAAGTCTAATTTGGGCTAAAATCTTAGATTGCCCATTTTGCCGTTGGCGGCTGTTTTGCCTGCGGTTTGTTTCAACGCATCAACTCAAACCTCAAGTTTCAGGAGTCAGCCATGGCCGAACGTAAGCGCGTGCGCCGCAATACCCTGGAGCGCCGTTGCCTTGGCAAGGCGTTCAAGCGTCTTTTCGTGAAATCGCCCAAGGGCGTTTTCAAGATGCTGGAGAAGGTCAAGCGCGTGTAATCGCGGTTTGATCATCCCAACAAAAAGCCCCGCTGCTTGTCAGCGGGGCTTTTTGTTTGCGCCGCCATCAGGCGGTAGCCCGGTTTTAAAGTCTTTGGGCCAAACCGGCGGCATCGACTGGCGCCATAGCGATTCGAGCTGCGCCATGCGTTCGGCTTTTCGCCGGATCCCAACGAAAAGTTAGGCATTCCACCAGTGGTTGAGCCCTGTATAGACGCCGGCCGAGGCCAAGACGATCAGCACGATACCGGCGATGGCGACAATCAATCCCGACCAGAGCGCGGCTCCATCTCTCTCCATCATGCCCAGCGAGAAGAGCGAGATGGCCATGGCCGGGACCACATGACCCAGCGGAATGGGCAGTGTGATGATGATGGCGAGAATGAGGCACACGCATCCCACAGGAACTTTCGTCCACTCGGCCGCCATCCACCTGCGTCGCGGTCGAACAACCTTCTCGAGGCGGCGCAATACGAGCGCGACGCCGGCGAGCAAGCTCTTGACGGTGGCGGCTGCGATGGGACGTCGAGTCAGCCTTGCTGGCAGCCAAGCGTGATTTCTTCCCAGGACAACTTGCGCGGAGACCAGCGTCATGCAGGCGCCGAACGGCGCGGACAAGCCCGGAAGCGGAATGGGTAGCGCCATGGGTAAGGCCAGAAGCAAAAGAACGGCCCAGATCGAACGATCTTCCAGCAATTCAAGAACGTCCCCTACGGTCAGGTCTTGACCGATGACCGCGGTTGACCTCGCTTCCAGCAAAGTCGATAGCGGCGGCGTCTTCGGCGGCTCGGACTGTGGATTCATATGTTCCGATAAGCGTGTGCACGTTTGCGTCACGGGGCGCCATGTCCGGTTTGTCGGGTTTCGAGGTGGCGAGATGTCAGGCTATGGGCAGTGAACAGGTTATCGGTTGACCAGAATCAATCTACCGGAATTGAACGTCGTGTTTTTGCGCTGGAACTGATCCAATCCCGCGCGTTACTCATCGAGGTTCCCCGCTCAAGGGGTGACAGATGACGACAAACAGGAGCGGCCCGACATGGATCTCGTACCGATACCCCAGCGCCCGATCGTGCAGGACGACCTGCAGCGGGAAGACTCGACCCGGGCCACCCAGGGCACCGGCGGCGGCGAGGCGATCGACGAAGGGTGGGTCATCGTCGATCTTTTCGCGCCCGAATCGACGCAGCGCGGCGATGAGCTCAGCGTCGACGACTTCGACCTCATGAGATCGCCCGACAGCCTCCAGGGCGCCCTCACCAACGCCCGACTGTCCGAGTCGGACAGCGATCTCGACGACTTCGAGAAAATCGATTCGAACATCGAAGACGACTGGGTCGATGCCGGGGGCGGCACACAGGAGCCTGCCCCCTTGCGGGTGAAAATCCAGGCGGAAGACAAAGCCCTCACCGATGCGCTGCGCCTGTGCGCGATCCGCGATCTGGATTCGAACCCCAGGAGCTTTCTCGCGCTGGTCGCGGAAAAAACCAACCCGGAGCGCAATTGGTTCAGCTTTCGCAACCTGCTGTCGATCATCGGCGACCTTTTCAGCGGCAAGAAACCCGAGCTCGTGCTCAACCGCAACTGCGTCCATTGTGCCGTGGCGCTGGAGGCGACCCTGTCGCAGTTCGATCCCGAAGGGGCAGCACGCAAATGGACGGTCGAAGGCAAAACCTCGTCGTCGCGGGTGTTCCAGGTCGCGGAGCGCGAACGAGGCGAATTCGTTTCCCTGGCCGATCAATACGAGGCCAGGCTTTTGAACGCGGGCGACGATTTTCTGCGCGACCTGAAAGAGGCCATACCCGAAGGCAAGCGCGGGTGCATCAGCCTGCCCGTCAAGGGGTATGGCTTTTCGCACGCCATGAATGTGGTCCATGCGACAGGCGGCCTTTATCTGGTGTGCGGACAGCAGGGGCTGGTCTACGATCTCGGCAATGCCGAAGACCTCGACAAGGTGCGCGAGCGCTACCTGATCGATGGGGGCGACGATGTCAACGGGCAAAACCGCATCGTGTGCCAGACCGGCAACGCCCCGAGCAATATGCACCTGCTGCCCAAGCTCGATCTGGACGACTGGGAGTTGGTCTAGCGGCACCGGCGCCGCGTTGACAGATAAACTGTCACGCACCACCCAATTCGCCTTATCGCCATGTCATCCTCCTCGAGCCGTTCATCCGCGCCGGTCGTCGTCTGGTTCCGGGACGATCAGCGCCTGACCGACAACCCTGCACTCGAGCACGCCGTCGGCACGGGACATCCCCTTGTGTGCGTGTATGTTCACGATCCGCAGCCGCGGACGACCCGCCCGCCGGGGGCCGCCGTGCGCTGGTGGCTGCACGAATCGCTGCGCGAACTCGACGCGGCGCTGACCGCAATGGGCGGCGGATTGGTCCTGTTGCAGGGACCCGAGCAGCAGGCGATCGAAGCGTTCGCCGCGTCCATCGGCGCGGCCGCGGTGTGCTGGAATCGCCGCTATTCGCCGGCGCAGCGCGAGACCGATGCGGCCATCAAGGCGGCGTTGAAAGACCGTGGGATCGCGGTTCCGACCTTCAACGGGCACCTGCTGCGCGAGCCCTGGACGGTCGCCACGCGCGAGGGGCAGCCGTTTCAAGTGTTCGGCGCCTACTGGCGCGCCGCGCGGCGCGACTATTCGCCCGAGCCGCCCAGACCCGCCCCCGAACATATCGACTTCTTCCCGCTTCCCGACGCCGCAAGGGCGCTCGCGACCGATCTGCCCGCGCTGGCGCTTCAGCCTCGCACGCCCGACTGGGCCGGCGGGCTGCGCGCAAGCTGGCAATGCGGCGAGCAAGCGGGGCTGCGCCGGTTGCAGGCGTTTCTGTCGCAAACGCTGGCCGGTTACGCGGGCGGACGGGACATGCCGGCACAGCGCGCGACCAGCCGGCTGTCGCCGTATTTGCGCTTCGGCAATCTTTCGGTGCGGCAGGTGTGGTACGCGGCGCTGTCGGCGGCCCAGGCGGGGCGCGGCGACCCGAGCGCGGCCCGCATTGCGGGCGCCGATCTGGACAAATTTCTCGACGAGCTGGGCTGGCGCGAATTCTCGTATTACCTGCTCTATCACTTTGCGCCGCTGCATCAGGTCAACTTCAAACGGCAGTTCGATGCGATGCCGTGGCGCGCCGATCCCCAGGCGCTCGATGCCTGGCGGCGCGGCCGCACCGGCTACCCGCTGGTCGACGCGGGCATGCGCGAGCTATGGCATACCGGCTGGATGCACAATCGGGTACGAATGGCGGCGGCGTCGTTTCTGATCAAGCATCTGCTCATCGACTGGCGCGTGGGCGAGGCCTGGTTCTGGGACACGCTGGTGGACGCGGACGAGGCCAGCAATCCGGCGAGCTGGCAATGGGTTGCCGGCAGCGGCGCGGATGCGGCGCCGTATTTTCGTATCTTCAATCCGGTGCTGCAGGGCCAGAAGTTCGATCCGCAGGGCGATTATGTGCGGCGCTGGGTGCCCGAGCTCGCGCGCCTGCCCGATGCGGCGATACACGCCCCTTGGCTCGCGCGGCCAGCGCAGCTCGCGGCCGCGTCGTTTCAGCCGGGCAACGACTATCCGCTGCCGGTGGTGGATCACCAGGACGCGCGCGCACGCGCGCTTGCCGCCATGGATGGCCTGCGCGGGCGTGCCGCGGCCGTGTGAGTCCGGTCGCGCCTAGGTTCGGTCGATTCGTTGCTGCGCGGCGCGGCGGGCGGCGATCGCCGCGCCCTGCTCGCCCAGGTCCCACCACAGGCCGGCCATGATGCCCAGCGACTCGCGCATCACCGGCGCCAGCACGTGCTCGTTCGGCGCGTGCTGATTGCAGGCAGGATAGGAGTGCGGCAGCCAGAGTGTCGGCAGGCCGAGCGTATCGGCAAAGACGTCGTTGGGCACGGTGCCGCCCAGGTTGGGCAGTAGCGCCGGCTTCTTGCCTGTCGTGGCGCGCATGGAATCGAGCGCCCATTGCACCCAGGGGTCTTCGAGATCGAGGCGCGTGGCGGGCGTGCCGCGCGAGACCTTGACCTTCACTTCGGTGAAGCCGTGCTCCGCGAAGTGGCGGTCCAGGTGGGCCTGCATGTTCTCCCAATCGGTGCCGACGACGAAGCGCAATTGGCACACTGCCTTCGCGGTGGGCGGGATGGCGTTGACGGGCGCGTCGGGGTTGCCGGATTTCATCGCCAGCACTTCGAGCGTGTTCCAGCCGATCACGCGTTCGGTCGGCGTGAGCCCCGGTTCGCCCCAGTGCGGGTCGATGTCGGGCGAGCTCTCGTCGCGGCCCAGTTCGATGTCGGAAAGCGCTTCGCGCACGGCGGCGGAAATCGGCGGCGGACGCAGGCCCTCGACCGCGATGCGCCCGTTGCGATCGACGAGACTGGCGATGGCGTGCGCCAGCACGATCGCCGGGTTGCTCAGCACGCCGCCCCAATTGCCCGAATGATGCCCGCCTTCGCGCAGATTCAGCGTCAGCTCGAACGGGATGGCGCCGCGCGAGCCGAGAAACAGCGTGGGGCGCTCCGCCGAGACGCGCGGCCCGTCAGAGGCGATGAACACGTCGGCCGAGAGAGCTTCTTTGTGCGCGGCGCAGGTCTCGTCCAGGCCCGGCGAGCCGATCTCCTCGCCGGTCTCGAAGATCACCTTCACGTTGTAGCCGAGCTTGCCGCCGCGCGCCTTCAGCACCGCCGCCAGCGCCGCGAAATTGACCGAGTGCTGGCCTTTGTTGTCCGCCGACCCGCGGCCGTACCAGCGTTCGCCGTCGACGACCATCTCCCAGGGCTTGAGCCCTGCGCGCCATTGTTCGTCGTAGCCGCGCACGACGTCGCCGTGGCCATAGGTCAGCACCGTCGGCAGGTCGTCGGACTCGTGGCGTTCGGCGATAAGAAAGGGGGGGCCGCCCGCAGCCGGGTTGTCGACAATACGCGCCGCGAAACCCAGGCGCGCGAGCGCGTCGCTGACTTCTTCCGTGAGGTAGGCGGCCAGGGCAGGATTCGGCCCGTTCTGGCTCTCGGTATGAAAGGCGACGCGGCGGCTCAGGTCCGTGTAGAACTCGCCCGAATCGAAGGCATCAAATGCGAGCGCAATGGCGCGTTCGCGCGGGGTCGAGGGTTCTTTCACGAGGGCTCCGGTGAGGGGTGGTGGGTTGTTCGACGGGTTCGCGCAGATCGCGGGCCGCGCGGGGCGCCGCCTGCAGGCAGTCTGGCTGCGCCCGGGCGGCGATTTACTATAGCCGGTATCCCCGGCACGAGAGGCTCGGCCTACAAACAGCTTTCATTTCGGTCTTTATTTTGCGGGATCTGATGCCTGTCGAGCGATATTTGCCGATAATTCGAGGAGAAATCCGTCATTCGGTGGCGGCGAATGTGGGAATCCGCCAGAGCAGATCAATGTCAATTGATTCCGAGGGTGGGATAAACATATGGACCAACCGGTTTGCCGCCCGTCCAACGAAGCAGAACGCCTGCTGCGCCTGCATGCATTGGAAATTCTCGACACCGATCCGGAGCCCATCTTCGATGCGCTGGCACGCACCGCGTTGCAGGTCTGCCAGACACCGATCGCGTTGATCACGTTGGTCGATGCCGATCGGCAATGGTTCAAATCGAATATCGGCCTGGACCGCGTACGGGAGATCCCCCGCAATATCGGATTTTGTTCTCATACGATTCTGCAGCGGGATCTGATGGAGATCGCCGACACGCAGCAGGATGCGCGTTTCCTCGACGATCCGCTGGTGACCGGCGCACCCCATGTCCGTTTTTATGCGGGTGCGCCCATTGTGATGTCCGGCGGAGAAACCATCGGCTCGCTCTGCGTCATCGGGCAGGATCCGAAAATTCTCTGTCCCATTCAGCGCGCCACGCTGTTCAACCTGGCGGCCGTGGCCGCCACGACGCTGGAGATGCGTCAGCGCGCGCTCGAGATGGACCGCCTCAATGCCGAGTCGCTTGCGCATGTGCAGGAAATCCAAAACAAGAATGCGCTGTATCACGCCATCGTCGAAGATCAAAGCGATCTGATTTCGCTGGCCAAGCCAAGCGGGGAGCTGACTTTCGTCAATCGGGCCTATGCCGAACATTTCGGCCTTAAGCCGCACGAGATGATCGGCCGCAATCTGCTCGAGTACGTCGCCGCCGAGGACCGCGAGGCGGTGGCCGCGCACCTGCGGGATGTCTGCCGCCGACCCGGCATCGGCTACAGCGAAAACCTGATGCACTCCTCTTCCGGCGTCGAGCACCGGGTTGCCTGGACGAATCTGGCCATCGGCGACGAACACGGCAAAGTCATCACGCTGCATTCGGTCGGTCGCGACATTACCGAACGCAAGCGCGCCGAAATCGCGCTCCAGGCCAGCCGGGAGCATTTTCGGGCGGTCTACGAGTCGACGCCGGCGATGTTGCATTCGATCGACGCGACAGGCCGCCTTCTGTTCGTCAGCGATGTCTGGCTCAAGAAAATGGGCTATGCGCGGGATGAGGTGATCGGCCGATTCTCGAGCAGCTTTCTCACGCCGTCGTCGAGGGAATACGCGATGTCGGTCGTGTTGCCGGCCTTCTTCGAGAGCGGTCGCTGCGATGCCGTCAAATATCAGATGGTGCGCAAGGACGGCAGCATCATGGATGTGCAGTTATCGGCCGTGCTCGAGCGGGACGAGCACGGTCAGCCGCTGCATTCGCTGGCCGTGCTCCAGGACGTGACCGAAGAGAACATGATTTCGGCGACTTTGCAGGCCAATGAAGAACGTCTGGCGCTGGCGACCAGCGTCAACCAGATCGGCATCTGGGAAATCGATCTGCAATCCGGGCGTCTGACCTGGAACGACACCATGTTCAAGATTTTTGGGGGGTCGCGCAGCGATTTTCGCGGCATTTTGGCGGACTGGGAGGACAAGCTGCATCCGCAGGATCGGGAGCCCATGAAACGGATTCTGCGGAATGCCATCGCCAAGCAGGAGCCGATCGATTGCGATTTTCGGATCGTCCGCGAAAGCGGCGAGATCCGTCATATCAATTCCCGGGCGATCGTGATCGCCGATGCGCAGAAGCGGCCGGTGCGCGTGCTGGGCACCAATTACGATATATCGGAACGCAAGGAAATCGAGCAGGCTTTGGCGAAAAGCGAGCGGCGCCTGCGTTTGATCGCCAACAAGCTGCCTGTGCTGATCTCGCACATGGATACCCAGTTCCGCTATACATTCATCAACAACAAATATCGGCAATGGTTCGGTTTCGAAGACTCCGACGTGATCGGCAAGACCGTTGTCGAGGTATTCGGCCCGTCCTTGTTCGCCCAGATCGAGCATCATCTTCTCAAGGCATTGTCCGGCGGCGACGTGTCGTATGAGCTTGCCGCCACGATTATGGGTTCTCCGCGGAATCTTTCGGTGCACCATATTCCCGACCGCAACAACGACGGCGTCACGTTCGGCTTGTTCACCATGGTCCTGGACGTGACTGAACAGAAGCAGGCGCAAGCGCAATTGGAGGATAGCGAACGTCAACTGCGTGCGGTGACCGACAATCTTCCGGTGCTTATCGCTTACGTCGATACGCAAGAACGCCTGCGCTTCGTCAATCGAACATTCGAAGACTGGCTGGACCTGGGCCGGCAGCAGGCGATCGGAAAGCCGCTACCAGAAGTGATCGGCCCGCAGCCCTATGAAGAGCTGCGGTTGCCGCTGCAGCGCGCGCTGCGCGGCGAACGCATCGATTTCGACATCGAGTCGAAGATCAACGGAGTGCTGCGCCATCTGCACAACACCTACGTGCCCGACACGCGTGCCGACGGAACTACCCAAGGCATTTTCGCGCTCGGTACCGATGTCACCCTGCTGAAGCAGGTCGAACAAGAGATGCGCAATCTGGCCCGCGTCGACCCGCTCACCGGCCTGCCCAACCGCAGGCAATTCGACGAAAAGCTGGGCCAGGCGCTGGCGCGCAGCCGCGCCGCCGGGCACGAGCTGGCATTGATGTTCCTCGATATCGATCACTTCAAATCCATCAATGATGCCTACGGGCACGGCACCGGCGACCTGGTTCTGTGCGAGTTCGCCAAGCGCATCCGCGCCGGCGTGCGCGCTTCGGATACCGTTGCCCGTCTTGCCGGCGACGAATTCGTGATCATCGTGGAGGATTGCCTCGCGCCCGATGACGTCGAGATCATGGCCAAGAAGCTGATCGAGCAGGTGCGCGCTCCGATGGATGCCGACGGCATCAATATCCGGATGTCCACCAGCGTGGGTATCGCGCTCCATCAGACGGGAAATATTGCACCGTCCGATCTGCTCGCGCATGCCGATCGTGCCTTGTATCGGGCCAAGGCGGCGGGGCGAAACGGGTTCGCAACGTACCGCGGCGTCGAGTTCGACGGCGTGTGAGTTCTTCGGGTGGGTTGGCGTTACGCAATGTGCCGGGCAGTCGCGTCGATGCTCAGGCCGTCGCCCGCGCTTTGTGCCGCAGCACGACATGCATGGCTTTCTGCGACGCCACGGATTCGGCGCATTCGTATCCCAGCGCCCGCAGGTCCAGCCCTTCGAAAAGCGATTCTCCCCTGCCGAGCAACACCGGCGAGATGGCAATGTGCAGTTCGTCGATGAGGCCTTCGCGCAGATACTGCCGGATCGTGCCTGGTCCGCCGCCGATCCGCACGTCCATGCCTGCGGCGGCTTCGCGCGCGCGGTCGAGCGCTTCGCGCATGCCGCCGGTGACGAAGTGTAACGTCGTGCCGCCGTTCATTTCGATAGCGGGGCGCGCATGATGGGTCAGGACGAAGACGGGAACGTGATACGGCGGATTGTCGCCCCACCAGCCTTGCCAGTTCATGTCCGGCCAGGCCCCGCGCACGGGGCCGAACATGTTCCTGCCAAGTATCCAGGCCCCGACATTCTGAAAACCGCGGGCCGCGAAATCATCGTCGACCCCGGTCGTGCCGCCGTCTTTGCCAAATAACGCGCGTTGAAAGGTGCGGGTAGGGACCAGCCATTGATGCAGTTCCGTAGCGCCGACGCCGAGCGGATTCTCGAGGCTCTGATCTGGGCCTGCTCCGTATCCGTCGAGTGAAATGGTGAAGCCGTTGACGCGAACGCGTGTCATGGTTGCCTCCGGTTTGGATGCCTACCGTAGCAGAGCGGCGCATGGATGGAAAAAGTCTTTCGTAAGCGAATTCGACCGCGATGACTAGGCCTGGCTGTCCGCCGCGACCTGCGCCAGCTTTTCGCGCAGCCAGACGCTGCCCGGATCCGCCTGGTTGCGCGGATGCCACGCGGTGAAGAACGAGAATCCGCGCGCCTCGAACGGCAGCTCGAACACATCCAGCACGTCGCGATAGCGCGCCACGAGCCGCGACGGCAGCGTCGAGACGTAATCCGTGCGCGCTAGCAGTTCGGGCACGAGCGTGAAGTGCTGGACCGAAAGGGCGACGCGGCGCGCGCGTCCGAGCGACTGCAGATGTTCGTCCATGAAGCCGAAGAAGCTGCCGCCGCTGGTCGAGACAAGCACGTGCCCGAGCGCGCAGTAGCTGTCCAGATCCATCGGTGCGAGCCCGCGCGGATGCCCTTTGCGCTGCACGAAGACGAAGCGCTCGTCGTAAAGCTTGCGCGCTTTTGCCCATGCCGGAACCATGCGCTCCGAGCCGATCAATAAATCGATCTCGCCGCGCTCGAAGCGATCGAGACTTGTCGACTGCTCCGCGGCAACGAAGGCGAGCTGCACGCCGGGCCCTGCATGTTCGGCCCAGGACTGCATGAGCTGAAAACCCAGCACGGCGATCGCCTGGTCACTGGCGGCAAGGGTGAAGCGGCGCGTGTCGGTGCGCGGATCGAAGGTCGGCTGCCGGCGCACGACGGCTTCGAGCTGCTTGAGCACGTCGCGCAGCGGCGACATCAGCGCCATGGCACGCGCGCTGCGGGTCATGCCGCGGCCGCTGGGCGACGGGATCAGGAGCGGATCGCCGAAGATCAGGCGCAAGCGCGCGAGCTGTGTCGATAGCGCCGGTTGTGTCAGGTGCAGCCGCTCGGCCGCGCGTGTCACGTTGGCTTCTTCCAGCAGCGCGTCGAGCGACACGAGCAGGTTCAGATCGATGCCTCTCATATCAATCATGTTGATACGTCCAATTCTATTAATTAATTTCAAGAATACGTTGGGCATCTCTACAGTTCAACCATCCGATGTCCCTTTTGGAGAAAGACAATGAAAGCCTGGATGCTCGACCAACCCGGTAAACCCCTGGCTCTGCGCGACGAGCCGACCCCGCAGCCGCGGCGCGGCGCCGTGCTGGTGAAAATGGAGGCTGTGCCGCTGCTGAGCTACACGCGCGCCTATATCGAAGGCAAGCTGCCGTATGCCTTTCCGCCCGGCCCCTTCTCGCCGGGGACGAACGGCGTCGGCCGCATCGAGGCCGTCGGGGAGGGCGTGTTCGGCCTGCGACCCGGGCAGCGGGTGGCGGTGCATCCCTACTGGATGGCCGACGAGGCGGTGGTCGAACCCGAGCAGATCCTGATCGGTCTGACCGGCATCAGCGCCGCCAGCGCGCCGATGCTGGCCGATTTCCCGCACGGCACGCTACGCGAGTTCGCGGAGTTTCCCGCCTCGACCGTGCTGGCGCTCGACGGTCTGGACGAGGTGCCGTCGGCGCGCCTGGCGGCGCTCGCCAAATTTTCGGTGCCGTTCGGCGGCTTGCGCCGCGGCCGGCTGGCGGCGGGAGAGACGGTGATCGTGAACGGCGCGACGGGCTACTTCGGCTCGGCTGCCGTGATGGCGGCGCTGGCGCTCGGGGCCCGCCGCGTCGTCGCGCTAGGTCGCCGCGCCGAGCCGCTCGCCAGGCTCGTCGAACTGGGCCGCGGCCGCGTCGCACCGGTCGTGCTGACGGGCGACGGCGCGCGCGATGTCGCCGCGATCCGGGCGGCGGCCGGCGGCGGCGCCGATCTGGCCTTCGACATGGTCGGTCAGGCACAGGAGCCGAATGCGACTCTCGCGGCGCTGCGCAGCCTGCGCCGCAACGGGCGGCTCGTGCTGATGGGCAGCATGAACGTCGACTTGCCGATTCCCTACGGCGAGATGCTGCTCAACAACTGGGAGCTGATCGGCAACTTCATGTATACGCGCGCCGATTACTTGGCGCTCGTCTCGCTGGCGGCGTCGGGGTTGTTGCCGCTCGATGCGGTCGAACTCTCGACCTACTCGTTCGCGGAACTCGAAGTGGCAATCGATCGCGCAGGGGCGGCCCAGGGGCTGCAGTGCACGGTCGCCAGCGCGCAAGGGGATCGGGCCTGGGGTTGAGCCGGGCGCCGCGCGGTGAGCGCGCTCAGGACCGCTCGAACGATTTGAGGAATTTTTCGATCCGGCGGTCGGGGACGATCCACATCGCGGCCACCAGGGCATACAGAAAATAGGAGACCGCCGGCTCGAAAAAGGCCAGCGCGATGCCGGCAAGATAGAGCAGGGGTGAAACCTTGCTCTTGCAATCGGCGCCCAGGGCCTGTTTCATCACCGACGCCTTGCCCTGGGCGCGCATGATCGTGATTTGAAAAACGTTCCAGGCGAGCGCGGTGGTGAGCAGGGACACCCCGTACAGGGCCGTGGGCAGCGGCGCGAAGCCGTGCTCCCCGGCCCATGCCGTCGTGAACGGCACCAGCGACAGAAAGAACAGCAAGCCGAGATTGGCCCAGAGTATGCCGCCGGTGACGTCGCGGATCAGGTGGGCGAAGTGATGGTGGTTGTTCCAGTAGATGCCGACGTAGATATAGCTGAGCACGTAAGACAGGAAGACCGGCCACAAGCCGAGCAAGGCTTGAATCGTTACCTCGTGCGGAGGGTGCATTTCGAGCACCATGATGGTGATGATCACCGCCACGACGCCGTCGGTGAATGCTTGCAGCCTTTCGGATTTCATTTCTCGTGTTCCTGGAAAACGTCGCTGGCGTTCTTTGCTTATTTGCGGGCAAATTTACTATAGCCAGCTGGCATTTAGCGGATTGCGGCCGACAGCAGCGACTCGCGTTGTGCCGCACCTTGCGCGCAATCGCCGCGTCTTTTGGGGAGCGTTCCGGGCCGGTCAGAGAACGAGGTGGCCGAGCTGCCATAGCCCGAGCCCGGCCAGCAGCGCGGCCGAGCACAGGTTGACGGCGCGTTGCCAGCGTTCGTCGAAGCGGTTGCGCAGCCAGCCCACGCCGGTGGACAGGATCAGCCACCACAGCGCCGAACCTGTCAGCACACCGGCCACCATCACCCAGGGCGAGGCCGACGGCGTGCGGCCTGCCAGCGCGGCGAACACCGCCATGAACGACAGGATGGTCGTCGGATTCGATATCGTCAGCACGAAGGTGCCGGCTACGTAGCGCAGCAGCGTGCCGGCGGGTGGCGGCGCATTCGCGCGGCGCACCGCCGGCTTGGTCGCGATGCGCCAGGCCAGCCACAGCAGAAAACCGCCGCCGAACAGGCCCAGCCACAGTCTCAGGCTAAGCAGCCAGGCGATCAGTCCGCTTACGCCGAACGCGCCGATGGCGCCGTATATCGCGTCGGCCAACGCCGCGCCCAGCCCGGTTGCCAGTCCCGCGGGGCGGCCGTGGTCCAGCGTGCGCTGAATGGCGAGCAAGCCGATCTGCCCGACGGGCGCGGCGATCGACAGCCCGATCAGCAGCGATTGGCAAAACAGCAGGGGCGCAGAGGGTGAGAAGGTCGGGTTCATGCCGAGAATTATCCAATGGCAGGCACCGCTTGCACATGGCAAAAGACCAAGAGAAAATCGATTTCGTCATCGATTTTTCAGGCAAAACCTCTTTATGGCCGAATCACTGCAACTCGATGCCAAAGCCTGGGCGCTGCTGATGGCGTTGCAGGAAGATGGCCGCGCGCCGCTCAAGACATTGGCCCTCGCCGCCGGCTTGTCGGTGCCCGCCACGGTGGAACGGCTCAAGCGCCTGAAGGATGCCGGCGTGGTGCGCGCCGTGGGCGCCGAGCTGGATCCGGAGCAAGCCGGTTATTCCGTGCGCGCCATCGTCGGCATCACCGTGGTGCAGCCCGGCAAAAAGGCTTTTCTCGACAAGCTGCGGCGTGCGCCCGAAGTGCTGGAATGCCATCACGTGGCCGGCGCCGATTCCTATATCGTGACCGTGGTGTCTCCCAGCCTCGAACAACTGGAGCGCTTCCTGGGTTCCATCAATCGTTACGGCGAAACGCGCACCTCGATCGTCTTCTCCACGCCCATCCCGCGCCGCGGCCTGGTGCCGCCTGGGGCGTCGCGTTGACCGATTTCTTTTACGGCCGGTCTGTGTCGGCGCACCGTTGCACGAACCCGGGTTCGTGCGCGAGCACGCCGTGAGTGTCACGCCACCACGTTGCGAACGAAGCGCACGATGGTCCTGCCCACATTCTGATATCGATAGGGTTGCGCGCTGCTGTAAATCGCAAAGCCGCCCGCCTCGACGATCCTTTCGCCTTCTTCCAGCGCGATCTTCAGGCGGCCTTCGATGACGTACACCATTTCGTGCCAACCCTCCGGGTCGGGCTCGGCGTCGTAGCTTTCCTCGACGGCAAGCGACCATATCCACAATTGCGCATCGTGACTGGCCGGAACACTGCCCAGCAAGGTGGCGTGGCTTTCGGGCTTTTTCCCACGCCACGCCAGGGCCTCGATCTGTTGGGGCGACCGGGCGGGATCGCTGACCACGTCGACGAACGACACGCCCAGCGCGGCCGCCAGGCGATCAAGGGTGGACAGGCTGATATTGGTGCCGCCGCTTTCGATATGAACCAGCATGCGCCGGCTCAATCCGGCGGCATCGGCCAAGGCCGCTTGGCTTAGCGCCGCTGTCTGGCGCAAGCGCCGGACATTGGATGCAACGTGCGCCAGTACGTCTTCTCTCATCGCTTGGGGCAATATATTGCGCAATCTGTGATATGTGCAATATATTGCACCATAGTTTCCACCTTGCGTCACGCTGTGTTCATGAATGACTCACGCCGTTTGTCGGCCGCCGTTGCACTGTCCCGCCAGGAACTGGCCCTTGTCGTCATCACGATGGTCTGGGGCGCCACGTTTCTGGCCGTTCACCTGGTCATGCGCTATTCCGGTCCGCTGTTCTTCGTCGGGATCCGTTTCCTCTTCGCGGGACTGTTGGTGGCCTTGATGTCCCGCAGGCGGTTGAAGGGTCTGACGCGACATGAGCTAAAGGCCGGATCAGCGATCGGAATCGCGATGGTCGCCGGCTATGGGCTTCAAACGTATGGGCTTCAAACCATACTCAGCAGCCAATCCGCATTCATCACGGCGATGTATGTGCCGATGGTGCCGCTCTTGCAATGGATCGTGCTGCGGCGACCGCCTCACGTCATGAGCTGGCTGGGCATCGCCTTCGCGTTTGCAGGCCTGCTTCTGTTGTCGGGGCCGCAGGCCGGGACGATTTCCCTGAGTGCCGGCGAGATCGCCACCGTGGTCGGGGCGCTGGCGATAGCCGCGGAAATCATCCTCATCGGTCGATTCGCCGCATCGGTCGACAGCCGTCGCGTCACGGTCGTGCAACTGCTTGTGGCCGGCGTGTTGTCGCTGCTGCTCATGCCGGTCGCCGGCGAGGCTGCTCCCGCGTTTTCCTGGGTATGGCTGTGCGGCGCCTTGGGCATGGGGCTCGCCAGCTCAGTCATTCAATTGACGATGAACTGGGCGCAAAAATCGGTGTCTCCGACGCGCGCCACGGTCATCTATGCCGGCGAGCCGGTATGGGCCGGCCTGGCTGGGCGCCTCGCCTGCGAACGACTCCCGGCACTCGCTTTGTTGGGAGGCGTTTTCATCGTCATCGGCGTGCTCGTCAGTGAACTTCGGCCGTCAACCAGACCTCTGAAGTTATCGCCCACCGTCAACGAATGATCAATACACTACCCGACGTTGCAGAAAGATCGCGTTCCAGCCAGGTCTTCAGACGGCGCGACGCATCTTGACCCCATTCCTTCGCCACACTTGAACGCCATCCCGGCCGCCCATGACTCTCGCTGAAATCTGCATTCTCATTGCTTGCCTGCTTCCCATCGTCTGCGCGGGTATTGCCAAGTCTCAGGGCTTCGGCAAGGCGCGCCGAGACGGCGGCTTCGACAATCACGATCCGCGAGCATGGCTCGCCGGTCTTCAGGGTTGGCAGGCGCGCGCTCACGCGGCCCAACTCAATAGCTTCGAGGCGTTGCCGCTCTTCATTGCCGGCGTCTTGGTGGCTCAGCATCATCACGCCGTTCAGCAGACCGTGAATGCGCTCGCGGCGGCCTTCATCGTGCTGCGCATCGGCTTTATCTGGGCGTACCTTACGGATCGGGCCAGCCTCAGGTCAGCCCTCTGGACTCTCGGCCTGATTTGCTGCGTCGGGCAATTCTTCGTGTAAAAACGGCTGTCTGTGCGCGGCCCTTTTAGCGTTAACAGGCCCTAGTTGTCGAAAGACTTATGCATGCCGTCGCGCGACTGCATTCCTAGCTTTCCTTCGGCACCCATGGCATCTTGCCAGGCAATCATGGCGTTTGCCACGGCATCTTTCTCGCCATGAAACGCAAGTACCGTCTCGCCGCATGAAGGGCAGACGCCGCCGAATGCGGCGTGAATGCCGGGCATGCCTCGGGTATCGATCAGGCCAAAGTCGGTGAACGACGTCTTGCACGCTCCGCACACCATCTTCGACGGGCGCAACGCATCAACTTTTTCTCTGGCTTGCGTGACGCGCTGATCGTGCGTGCCTCGATTCTTTGCTTGGCCCATTTTTTTCTCCGGCTTTAGTGAGCGAGTTTTGCGGACCGTTGAATAAGCATGAGTCCGCCATTGCGCGCGGCCCGCGAGGTGTCGGCCGCATTTTTTAAAGCGGCCGCTTCGAGCGACAGAAAAACCTATTGGTCGGTCTTCGCCCGCCCCACGGGAAACCAGCGCGGCAACATCGTGACCAGCACGTCGTCTTTGAGGACGATATGGTGAAAAAGCGCGGCGAGTGCGTGCAGCCCGGCAAGCCACATGATGGTGTCGCCCAGCCACGAGTGCAGAATCGCAAGAATGAACCCCGCACCGTGCGACGCGCCGAACCAGGGCTGGACATCGGCCCCGCCCAGAAGCGTCAGCGGGTGCCCTTCAAGCCATGCGCCTGCAATGGCGGTCAGCGGCAGGGCCAGCAGCAACAGATACAGCGCCCATTGCACCAGCCTGGACATCAGGATCATCAAGGGGGAGGCCGGCGGCTCTTCGGGGTGGGCGGCGACGGCCTTCCATAGCAGGCGGATGACGGTAAGCGCGAACACGCACAGGCCCAGCGTTTCGTGCAATCGGCGGTCGAATTCGTGCACGGCGGAGTAGACGCGCTGTTCGGGTCCGCCGGGGCCGTACAAGAACGCAATCAGCACGACGATCGCCGTGCACCAGTGCAGAAGTTGGGAGATGGAACCGTAGCGGTCGACGGGGCTTTTCACCATGGCGTTTCCGATGTGCGGCGAGTGATACAGGCAAGGCTGCGCATATCGCGGCGGGTTGCCGGATATCGGCGCGATTGCAGCCAAGCGTAGCACAGCGATTTCCACCTCGGTGGTCGGGTGGCTGACCGACTCGCAGGCTTGGTGTCTGGAAATTACAGGCACATTCCCAGTTGTTTCGCCCGGTTCATTTTGCGCACGGTGGCGTCGAACAGCTTGATGGCGAAGGAGTCGTCCCGGATCAGGCCGGCGGCGAGCCCGGAGCAGCGGCTCTTGATGCTGTCGGCCAGCGTGATGTTGGAGCCCGGCAGGCAGCCCGCGTGGTATTGGATTTCGGCCGCGCGCTGCACCGTCCATAGCAGCATGAAGGCGTTGGGGATGTCTTTCTCGCACACGGCGATGCCGTGGTTGCGCAGCGCCAGCACGTGCTTGTCGCCCAGACTGGCGATCATGCGTTCTTTCTCGTCGGCGAACAGGGTGATGCCTTCGAAGTCGTGATAGCCCACACGGCCGAAGAGCTGCGCGCCGTAGAAGTCGTCGTGATGAAAGCCGTCCTGCTTGAGCGTGATGGCCGACACGGGGCTGGTGTGCGTGTGGACGATGCAATGGACGTCGGGCCGCGCGCCGTGGATGGCGCTGTGCAGGGCGAATCCGGCCGGGTTGGCGGGGTAGGGCGAGGGCTCGACGAGGTTACCGTCCAGGTCGACCTTGAGCAGGTTCTCGGGCGTGACTTCGTAGTAGTTCAGGCCGAAGGGATTGACCAGGTAGTGGTGCGCCGGGCCGGGCAGGCGGGCCGAGATGTGGTTGAAGATCATCTCGGTCCAGCCCAGAAAGTCGACCAGGTGGTAGAAATCGGCCAGTTGCACGCGCAGCTGCCATTCCTCGTCGGAGAAATGGGCTGGCTTGAGTTGGGTGGCGTTGTCGGCGTGCATGGCGATCTCCTGGGTGGGGCGTTTCTCGAGGGGGCGGTTTCGGGGGGAATGGGTCTTGCAGGCCCGGGTCAATAGCCCGAGCGGCGCTCGTCGCGAAAGCGCGTGATCGACAGTACCGCGCGGGTAACGGGCATGGGTATATCGTAGCGCTGCGCCAGCTCCAGCACTGCGTCGCCGATGGCGGCCAGCTCCAGCGGCCGGCCGGCTTGAAAGTCTTGCAGCATCGAGGTGCGGAACGAGCCCAGCTTGGCTGCCCGGTCGAGCATGGCGAGCCGGGTCTCGGTCAGGCGCGCGCCATAGGCTTCGGCCACGGCGATGGTTTCGTCGATGATGTCGCCGGCGACCGCACGTAACGGGCCCGGGCTGTAGATCTGCCCCAGCGTGGCGCCGCCCGCGGCCACGGAGACGGGGTTGGAGCTGAGGTTGGCGGCGACCTTGGACCAGACGTTGTCGCGGATGCGGTCGCTGGCCTGGGCCGCGATGCCCGCCGCGTTCAAGGCGTCGCACAGCCGCTGTACGCGCGCGGTCGATGGGCCGCCGGGTTCGCCGAGGATGAGTTTGTGCGGGCTGTTGGAAACTACCGCGCCCGGCCCGGTGGTTTCTGCCGTCATGTAGACCACGCACCCCACGAGCCGCGCCAGCGGCGTCACGGCCAGCAGCGCGCCGCCCGGATCGACGGCCTCGACGTGCCTGCCTTCGTACGGGCCGCCTTCGGCGTGGAAGTACCACCAGGGTATGCCGTTGATGGTGGGCACGATGACGGTGTCGGGGCCGATCATCGGCGCGCACTGCGCCAGTACGCCGGCCAGCTGGTGCGTCTTGGTACAGAGAAAGAGCACGTCCTGCGTGCCGAATTCGGCTTGGTCGCTGGCCGGCACGCGCACGTGCGTTTCGCCGGAAAGATCGCGCAGAATCAGGCCTTTGTCGCGCAGCACGGCCAGCGTGGCGCCGCGGGCCAGCACGCTGACGTCCCGGCCCGCACGGGCCAGGCGCGCGGCCAGCACGCCGCCGATGGCGCCGGCGCCGGCTATGCACAGACGCATGTCGGCTCCGGTTGGGCGCGGCCGAGGAATCGGTGCGCGCGTACGGAAGGCTTCATTCCCGATGGCCTCCCATGCCCAGGTAGACCTCGATCACGCGCGGGTCCCGGGCCAGCTCGCGGGCCGGGCCTTCGAGCGTGACGGCGCCGGTCTCGAGCACATAGGCGTAGTCGGCTACCTGCAGCGCCGCTCGCGCGTTTTGTTCGACCAGCAGGATGGACACGCCCAGCGTGCGCAGCTCGGACACGATGCGCAGCACTTCGCGCACGATGCGCGGGGCCAGGCCCAGGCTGGGTTCGTCGAGCATCAGCAGCCTGGGCTTGGCCATGAGCGCGCGGCCCACGGCCAGCATCTGGCGCTCGCCGCCAGACAGCGTGCCGGACAGCTGCCCGCGGCGCTCTTTCAGGCGCGGGAAGAGGTCGTAGACTTCTCGCAGCGACTCGGACTGGTCGCGCTTGCCCGTGCGGTAGCGGTGGAAGCCGCCGAGAATCAGGTTGTCTTCCACGCTCATCTCGGCGAAGAGTTCGCGCTTTTCAGGGACCAGGCCCATGCCGGCGGCGACCATTTCCTCGATGTCGGCGTGCGCGCGGACTTTGCCGCCGAAATGTACGGCGCCGCCCGAGGGCAGCAGCCCCATGATGGCCGAGAGCAGCGTCGTCTTGCCTGCGCCGTTGGGGCCGATGACGGTCACGATCTGGCCTTCGGCCACGTCCAGGTTGACGTCGGCGACCGCGGTGACCTTGCCGTAGGCGACCTGCAGGTCGCGAACTTCCAATAACTTAGTCATATCGCCCCCTCGGCGCTGCGCGCTGTCTCCCCAAGGGGGGTGTGTTCTCGGGGCGGTTCGACCGCCGCATCGTCGTCGATCCCGCCCAGGTAAGCTTCAAGCACGACCGGGTCGTTCTGGATGTCGGCCGGCAGGCCTTCGGCGATTTTCTGGCCGAAATCCATCACCACCACGCGGTCGACGAGGTTCATGACGAAGTCCATGTCGTGCTCGACCAGCAGTACGGCCATGCCTTCGGAACGCAGGCGCGACAGCAGCTGGGCCAGCTCCTGCTTTTCTTGATGGCGCAGGCCGGCGGCCGGTTCGTCGAGCAGCAGCAGATACGGGTCGGCGGCCAGGGCGCGCGCGACTTCGAGTATGCGCTGCTGCCCCAGGGCCAGCGAGCCGGCGGGCGCGTGCATGTGCTGGCCCAGGCCCACCCGTTCGATCTGGCGTGCCGCTTCGGCCAGCAGGCGCGCCTCTTCGGCGCGGTCGCGGCGCCAGGCCGAGCGCAGCACGCCGCTCGTGCCGCGCAGGTGTGCGCCGATCGCCACGTTCTCCAGTACTGTCATGCGGCCCAGCAGGCGCACATGCTGGAAGGTGCGCGATAGGCCCAGTTTGGCGATGGCGCGCGCGCCGATGCCGGTGATGTTCCGGCCGCGCAGGGTGACGGTGCCCGAGGTGGGGGTATCGACACCGGAGATCTGGTTGAACATGGTGCTCTTGCCGGCGCCGTTGGGGCCGATCAGGGCCAGGATCTCGCCGGCGCGGATCTCCAGCGACATCCGGTTGTTGGCCACCAGCCCGCCGAAACGGCGCGTGATCTCGTGCGCCTGCAGCACCACGTCGCCGCGTTCGGGCATGGGCTGTCGGGGCAGGGGCTCGGCCTTGGCGTCGATCTGGCGCTGCGCCGCGCGGATCGGCACCAGGCGCGACAGCGTGGGCCACAGACCGATGCGGGCGCGGTGCAGCAGCAGCACCATGCCGAAGCCGAACACGATGGTCTCGAAGTTGCCGGTGTGTCCCAGCAAGCGCGGCAGCAGATCCTGCAGCCATTGGTTGAGCACGGTGAAGATGCCGGCGCCGATCACCGCGCCCCATACATAGCCCACGCCGCCGATCACCGCCATGAAGAGGTAGTCGATGCCCTGTTCGATGCTGAAGGGGTTGGGGTTGATGAAACGCTGGAAATGCGCGTACAGCCAGCCCGCGGCGCAGGCCTGGAGCGCGGCGATGATGAAGATGATCATGCGGGCCTGGGCCGTGTCCACGTCCATGGATTCGGCCATGACCCGGCCGCCGCGCAAAGCGCGAATGGCGCGGCCCATGCGCGAATCGAGCAGGTTGTTCGTGGTCCAGATGCCCAGGAGCAGGAAGACCAGGATCAGGTAGTAGATCTGGCCGCCGTGCATGAGCGGCACGCCCAGGAGCGAAACCGGCGGTATGTTGGTCAGGCCGCTGTAGCCGCCCAGTCCGTCGACGGTGCTGAAGGCATAGAACAGGCTCAGGCCCCAGGCCAGCGTGCCCAGGGGCAGGAAGTGTCCGGACAGTCTCAGCGTGATGAGGCCCAGGATGTAGGCCGCAGCCGCCGTGATCAGCATCCCGGCCGCCAGCCCCGTCCAGGGCGTGGCCAGCCATGCGAGGCCATGAGGCAGGCTGGCTGCGTTCAGGCAGAGCACGGCCGTGATGTAGGCGCCCATGCCGACGAAGGCCGCCTGGCCGAAAGAGATCAGCCCGCCGACGCCGGTGAGCAGAACCAGGCCGATGGCGGTGAGCGCGTACAGTCCGATGTAGTCGAGCAGGGTGACGGTGAAAGGCGGCAGGACGAGCGGGGCCAGCGCCAGCAGGACGACCAGGATCGCGACGAGATGGCGAGGCTTCATTCCCCGTCCTCCTCTTCCTCGACGTGCCGGCTCTTGAACGAGCGCCACAGCAGGACGGGGATGATCAAGGTGAACACGATGATTTCCTTGTACGAGCTGGCGTAGAACGAGGAGAACGATTCGATCAGGCCCACCAGAACCGAGCCGACCGCCGCGACCGGATAGCTGACCAGCCCGCCGATGATGGAGCCGACGAAGCCCTTCAAGCCGAGCAAAAAGCCCGAGTCGAAGTAAAGCGTGGTCATGGGTGCGATGAGCAGGCCCGAGACGGCGCCGATCAGGGCCGCGAAGAAGAAGGTGATCTTGCCGGCGAACGTGGGCGAGATCCCCATGAGCCGGGCGCCGACGCGGTTGTAGGCCACGGCGCGCAGCGCCTTGCCGTACATGGTGCGGCCGAAGAAGAAGTAGAGCGCGACGATCAGCAGGACGGACACGAGCACCACGCAGGCGGCCTGGCCGTTGATGCGCAGACTGCCCAGAGCCAGCGTAGCGTCGATGAAGGGAGTGGTGCGGCCGCCGTCGGCGCCGAAAGCCAACAGCCCCAGACCTTGCAGGGCCAGGTGCAGGGCGACGGAAACGATGAGCAGCACCAGCGACGAGGCCGTGGCGATGGGCTGATAGAACAGGCGGTAGATTTGCGGCCCCATGGGCACGATCAGGGCCAGCGTGAGCAGAGCCTGGGCGAGCATGGGCAATTGGGCCAGCGGCAAGGCGCGCAGCAGCGCCGCCAGCGCGAAAGGATAGGCCAGCTTGCACAGGAACAGCGGCCCTGCGCGCACGCGGCCGGTTCGTTTGTACATGGCCCACAGATCGACCAGCGCTTCGCAGACGGCGAAGGCCATCAGCAGCCATACCAGCGCCGCCGGTTTGCCGGCCTGTATGGCCGCCATGGTCAGCGCGCTGAAGGCGGCGAATTCGCCTTGCGGGATGAACAGCACCCGCGTGACGGTGAACACCAGCATGATGGACAAGGCCAACAGCGCGTAGATCGCGCCGTTGGTCAAGCCATCCTGCCCGAGCAGCAGGACGATCTGTGCATTCATGCGAATGGGCTCAAATAGTCGGGTTTATTTGAGCAGCTTCCACTGGCCGTCCTTGACGATGATCAGCTCGCGGCCGCGTTCGTCGAAGCCGCTGTGGTCTTCGGGCGTCATGTTGTAGACGCCTTGCGTGCCGACCAGGTTCTTGGTTTGCTCCAGGGCGTCGCGCAGCGCGCTGCGGAACTCTTTGGTGCCCGGCTTGCCCGCCTTCTCGGCGATGGGGATGGCGCGTTCGAGCAGCAGGCCGGCGTCGTAGACGTTGGCGCCGAAGGTGGCGGGCGTCTGGCCGTTATAGAGCTTCTTGTAGGCGTCGATGTACTTTTCGGCCACGGCCTTGGACGGATTGCTGTCGGGAATCTCGGGCAGCACCAGCATCAGGCTCGCGGCCAGGATGGTGCCGTTGACTTCCTTGCCGCCCAGCTTCAGGAAGCTGGGCAGGGCGGCGCCGTGGGTCTGGTAGAACTGGCCCTTGTAGCCTTGGTCGACCAGGGTCTTTTCGGGCAGCACGCTGGCCGCGCCCGGCGCGGCCACCAGCACGGCCTGCGGATTGGCGGCAAGGATGCGCAGCGCCTGGCCGGTGACCGAGGTGTCGGCGCGCGAGAAGCGCTCCTGGGCGACGATCTTGATGCCGGCCTTGGCGGCCAGGCCGTTGACGACCTTGAACCAGTTTTCGCCGAACGGATCGGACAGACCGATGAGGCCCAGGGTCTTGATGCCGGTCTTGACCATGTGATCGACCAGCGCCGTGGCGATGATGTCGTCGTTCTGCGTGGTCTTGAACACCCACTTCTTCTGCGGCGTCATGGGCAGCACCACGTCCGCGCCGCCCACCGGCGCCAGCATGGGCACGCCGGCTTCGGCCACGAACTGAATCACGCCCATGGCGTTGGGCGTGCCCGTGGGGCCGATGATGGCGTCGACGTGATCTTCGGAGATCAGTTTTTTCACATCCGTGACCGATGCCGTGGTGTCGCTGCCGTCGTCGAACGCGATGTACTGCACCGTGAGGTCGCCGATCTTGGTCGGCAGGAGCGGCACGGTATTCTTTTGCGGAATGCCGACGAGGGCCGTGGGGCCGGTCGCCGAGGAGATCACCCCGATCTTGACCTGGGCCATGGCCGGCAGGCAGAAGAGAGCTGCGACGGCCGTGGCGGCCAGGGTCAGTTTCATGGACTTCATGACAAATCCTCCGGTCTTATCAGTATTGATGCTTCGGAAAGGGGTACTGCGATGAAAAACGTTCACGACTTGCCCGGCACCATGGCCAGCACGCGCAGCGGGCTGCCCGAGCCGTGCCGGATCTTGAGCGGCGCGGAGAAGATTACCGCACCGGTGGGTGGAAGCTGATCCAGGTTGGTCATGCATTGCAAGCCGTAGCGGCTATTGCCGTGCATGAAGTAGTGACAGGGAAAAGGCGGGTCGAAATGCATGGCCTGTCCGGCGTCGGTGCCGACCGATTCGGTGCCGAAGCCGTGCACGTCGCGTTCCTTGATGAGCCAGGGCACGACGTCGGCGTCGGGGCCGGGCGTGTGCTGGCCGTCGGGTTTCATGTTGAGGTAGTCGACCGCCTTGTCGCGCTTGGACCAATCGGTGCGCATGAACACCCACGCGCCTGCCGGGATACGGCCGTGCTGTGCTTCCCACTTCTCGACGTAGTCGATGGTGAGCAGGAAGTCGGGGTCTTTGGCGCTGGGCTCGGAGCAGTCGATCACGCAGGCGCTGGCGATGAAAGCCGAGAGCGGCACCGTGTCGACGGTATTGTCGGGCAAGTCCTTGCCCGACACCCAATGCACCGGCGCGTCGAAGTGCGTGCCGGTATGTTCCGAGCACGAGAAGTTGTTCCAGTACCAGGCCGGACCGCGCTCGTCGTAGCGCGAGATTTCTTCGATGCGGAAAGGCCATGCCTGGCCGAATTCCGGCGGCAGCACGATGGTGGGAAACTCCGGCGTCAGCGTTTCGGTGAGATCGACGATGCGGATCCCGCCGTTGGCCAGCGCGCCCATGAATTGGGTGAGGATGTGTGCGCTCATGCGTGTTCCTTCCTTGGGTAAGTGGCGGGCTCAGGCGCCCAGTTCGCGTTCGAGTCCCTTGGGGTTCTCGGCCAGGCGCTCGCGGAACTCCTTGGCCACGTCGCCTACGTAGACTTCTTCCAGGCCGTCCTTGAGCGCGCCGACGATGGCCTGGGCCACGGCCTTGGGCGCCACGCGCGGCGGCGGGGTCAGCTGCTCCCACTCGTGGTCGAGCGGGCCGGGAAAGACATTGAGCACGCGCACGCCCGAGGGCCGCATCTCGGCGCGCAGGCCCTGCGCCAGCGACAGCGCGGCCGCCTTGGTTGCCGACCAGACGGCCCGCGCGGGCAGGTTCATCTGCGCGTAGATCGACAGCACGTTGACCCAGGCTACGGCGTTGCGCGTGCCGTCGGCGGCGCGGGCGCACATGGCCGGGCCGAAGGCGTGGGCCAGGCGCATCATGCCCAGCACGTTGATGTCGAGCAGGTTGCGGGCGGTGTTGACGTCCTTGGCATACAGCAGGCCGCCTTCGCGTTCCATGTCGGCGGTGTTGACCAGGATCTCGACCTTGCCGCCGTATTCGCCGGCGGCGCGCTCGAGCGAGTCGGTGTCGGTGACGTCCAGCGGCACCACCTTGATGCGCGGATCGGCGGCCAGTTTTTCGAAGGCCGGATCTTTGCGCCAGAGCTGCGGGTCGCCCAGCAAGACTTCTGCGGCGCCGGCATCGAGCAGGGCTTGCGTCACGGCCATGCCCACGGCGGATTTTCCGTCGGTGACGAGCGCGCGGCGGAACTGCGGGTCGCAGGCGGTTTCGCGCAGGATCTTGTCGTCTTCCATATGCGGTGTGTTCT
>NZ_JBQCER010000044.1:0-65677 GCF_051960075.1 Bordetella sp. | reverse complement strand
GGCATCCCGGCGTTCTTCACCAAGACCGGCGTGGGCACCATCGTGGCCGACGGCAAGGAAATCCGCGAGTTCGACGGCCAACAATACGTCATGGAGCGCTCGCTGGCGCCCGACGTGGCGCTCGTCAAGGCTTACGTGGCCGACCGCAGCGGCAACCTGGTGTTTCGCAAGACGGCACGCAATTTCAACCCCAATGCGGCCATGGCCGGCAAGCTCACCATCGTCGAGGTCGAGAAGATCGTCGAAACCGGCGCGCTCGATCCCGACCAGATCCATCTGCCCGGCATCTACGTGCATCGGATCGTGCTCAACGCGACCCCCGAGAAACGCATCGAACAACGCACCACGCGCTCCGCGTAAAGGCAAAAGGAGTACAAGACATGGCATGGTCCCGCGATGAAATGGCGGCGCGCGCCGCGCGCGAGCTGCAAGACGGTTTCTACGTCAACCTGGGCATAGGCTTGCCCACGTTGGTCGCCAACCACGTGCCTGCCGGCATGGAGGTGTGGCTGCAATCGGAAAACGGCCTGCTGGGCATCGGCCCGTTCCCCACCGAAGACGAAGTCGACGCCGACATGATCAACGCCGGCAAGCAGACGGTCACCACGCTGCCCGGTTCGAGTATTTTTTCGTCGGCCGATTCGTTCGCGATGATCCGCGGCGGCAAGATCAACCTGGCCATCCTCGGTGCCATGCAGGTCTCCGAGAAGGGCGATCTGGCCAACTGGATGATCCCGGGCAAGATGATCAAGGGCATGGGCGGCGCCATGGATCTGGTGGCCGGCGTCGGCCGCGTGGTGGTGCTGATGGAGCACGTGGCCAAGAAGAAAGACGGCACCGAAGACCTGAAGCTGCTGCCCGCCTGCACGTTGCCTTTGACGGGTGTGGGCGTGGTGAACATCGTCATCACCGATCTGGGCGTGATGGAAGTCACCTCCAATGGCCTGAAGCTGCTCGAAGTCGCGCCCGGCGTGACGGTGGACGAGATCAAGTCCAAGACGGCCGCCAAGCTGGATGTGTCGGCGGTCAAGTAAGTTGGAGTTTGGGGGTGGCTTCTCTGTAGCGGTGTCAGAGTTCTAGCCCCGTCCTGCGTCCGGCGGGTATGCCCTGGGAGCGCCTAAGTGCCGGGGCAGTCCCGAAGGGACTTTGGCCGCTACTTACCGCCGGGCCGCCCCAAGGCAAGTACCCCCTCGGGGGGCTCGGGGGCAACCCCTTGCTGCGGCCAAACCCGGCACTTCGAAGCGAGCAGGGCATACCCGCCGGACGCAGGACTGCATAAGCGTCAGGCGGCGGCTTTTAAACTCGTCGCATAAGAACTCAAAGAGTCGAGTTGGCGACCATCAGCCGCATCCCCACGTGCGGTATGCCATCTTCCACGTATTCCTCTGTCGCAACGACAAACCCATGCGCGCCATAAAAGCCACGCAAATGCGCCTGCGCGCCTAGGTACACGTTTGCCCGCGGCCAGCGCGCGCGTACTTCGGCCAGCGCGTGGCGCATCAGATCGTTGCCGAGCCCGGTGCCGCGCCACGGCGGCGCCACGATGACCCGGCCGATGATCGCCTCGCCGTTCTCGTCGCGCACCGGATCCAGCAGCCGGCAATAAGCCGCCAATTTTTCGTCTTCCCAGGCCATGAGATGCGCGGTCTCGCCGCACAGGTCCTGGCCGTCCAAGTCGGGAAAGAGGCAATTTTGTTCGACCACGAACACCTCGGAACGCAGTCGCAGCAGGGCATAGAGCTCGGCGAGGGTCAGGTCGGCGTGATGTTTGCAGGTCCAGTTGAGCATGGCGCGTATTTTGCCTCGTCCGAGAGCAGAGGTAGGCCTGAAACTGGGGCATACCCGCATATGAAAAATTATTTTCATATATAAAATTTGCAGGTAAATAATTTTACATTGCAGATCGACCTTTATTCATGCCCGCGGTCAAACTTGCCATTGCCGAACGTATCGCCCGGGCTCAGCCCGGGCTGAGCCGTACTCAGCACAAAATGGCCGAATACGTCCTGGCGCATCCGTTTCGTGTGGCCACCATGACCATCGACGAGTTTGCCTCGGCGGCGGGCGTGTCCGTCGCGACGGCCAACCGGTTCGCGCGCGCGCTCGATCTGCCGGGCTATCCGCAGTTCCGCGCGGAACTCGCGCGCGGCTTCGAGGCGGCGCTCGAGCCGGTCGAGAAGCTGCGCACCGAGCTGGCCCAGCACGCGACCGCAGCGCAGGTTTTCGCTGCGGTGCTCGAAGAAGACATCGCCAATGCCCGGCGCAACTTGCAGGCCCTGAATGCCGACGCATGCGAGCGGGCGGTCGAGGCGGTGCTCAAGGCCGAACGTGTCTTTATCATTGGCTTCGGCGCCAGCGGCTATCTGGCGGGTCTCCTGCAGCGCGGCTTGTGCATGCATCTGCGCTCGGTCGAATCCATGGCCGGGCCGGGCGGCGTGTCGCATGCCGCGCGCCAGATGTCGCGCATGAACCCGTCGGATCTGGTCATTGCTATTGCGTTTCCGCGCTATCTGACCGACACGATTACGCTGGCCAAAGCGGCTCGCCGGGCGGGCGCGACAGTGCTGGCGCTGACCGACAAACCCACATCGCCGCTGGCGCCAGAGGCGTCCATTGCGCTGTATGCGCATAGCGCGCGCCAGCTCACCGTCAATTCCGAAACCGCGGTCCTCAGTCTCATCGAAGCCCTGTCGGCTGCGGTGGCCTATCGGGCCAAGAATTCCGTTGCCGCCGTGGCCAACGTGACCGAGTCCGTCATGCCCTGGCTTTTCCACGATAACCATTCATGAAACCTGTCATCGCCATACACGGCGGCGCCGGCGCCATCGCGCGCGACGCCATGAGTTCCGAAAAAGAACGCGAATACATCGATGCGCTCACGCGCGTCGTCGCGGCTGGCCAGTCTGTGCTGGCCGAGGGCGGCAGCGCGCTCGATGCCGTCAGCACGGCTGTGCGCCTGCTTGAAGATTGCCCGCTTTTCAATGCGGGGCACGGTGCGGTGTTCACCAGCGCCGGCACGCACGAGCTCGACGCTTCCATCATGGACGGCGCCACGCTGCGCACGGGCGCCATCGCCAATGTGAACTGCGTGCGTAATCCGGTGCTGGCGGCGCGCAAGGTCATGGAAGAGAGCAAGCACGTGTTCTTCGTCGGTGCGGGCGCGGAGGACTTCGCCCGGGAGCAGGGTCTGGAGATCGTCGATCCTTCCTATTTCTCGACCGAGGCGCGGCGCGAGCAGCTGCTGCGCGTGCAGCGCGAGAACCCCGATGCGGCTGTGCTGGATCACGACGGCCAGGCCATCGTGGCGCGCGGCCAGCCGGTAGTGGCCAAATCCTCCGACCCGCTGGACGCCGACAAGAAGTTCGGCACGGTCGGCGCCGTGGCGGTGGATGCGCGCGGCAATCTGGCCGCGGCCACGTCTACCGGCGGCATCACCAACAAGCAGGTAGGCCGCGTGGGCGATGCGCCCATCATCGGCGCGGGCTGTTATGCCAACAACCACACTTGCGCGGTCTCGACCACGGGCACCGGCGAGATGTATATCCGCATGGTTGCTGCCTACGATGTGTCGGCGCTGATGGAATATACGGGCGCCTCGCTGGAGGCTGCGGCGGACAAAGTCATGCTCGAGAAGCTGCCCAGCATCGAGGGCAAGGGCGGTCTCATTGCCGTCGATGCGCAGGGCAATGTGGCGCTGCCTTTCAATACCGAAGGCATGTACCGCGGCTACGGCCGCGCCGGCGAAGCGCCTGTCGTAGCGATCTACCGCTGACCTCGGGAGCTGCGTTTCATGATCGATCCCGTCAAGGCGATGCAGGAAAGCCGTGTGGTGCAGGTGCAGAACCTGACTGTGCGCTTCGAGACGTCCGAACGCACGGTCGAGGCAGTGCGCAATCTGTCCTTCCATGTCGACCGGGGCGAGACGCTGGCCATCGTCGGCGAATCGGGTTCGGGCAAGTCGGTGACCTCGCTGTCGCTGATGCGCCTGGTCGATCACGGCGGCGGCAAGATCGCGCAGGGCGCCATGGCGCTGCGCCGACGCGATGGCCGCATCATCGACCTCGCAGGCGCTAGCCAGCGCGAAATGCGCAATGTGCGCGGTGCCGACATGGCCATGATCTTCCAGGAGCCGATGACCTCGCTCAACCCCGTGTTTACGGCCGGCGAGCAAATTGCGGAATCGATCCGCGTGCACCAGGGCATGGACCGCACGGCGGCCCGCGCCGAAGCGCTGCGCATGCTCGAGCTGGTGCGCATTCCGGAAGCGCGCCAGGTGCTGAGCCGTTTTCCGCACCAGTTGTCCGGCGGCATGCGCCAGCGCGTCATGATAGCGATGGCGCTGTCGTGCAGGCCCTCGCTGCTGATCGCCGACGAGCCCACCACCGCGCTGGACGTGACCATCCAGGCGCAGATCCTGCAGCTCATCCGCCAACTGCAGGAAGAAATGAACATGGGCGTGATCTTCATCACGCACGATATGGGCGTGGTGGCCGAAGTGGCCGACCGTGTACTGGTGATGTACCGCGGCGACAAGGTCGAGGAGGGCGCGTCCGCCGATGTGTTCGCCCGGCCGCAGCATACCTATACCCGCGCACTATTGTCGGCCGTGCCGCGGCTGGGCGCCATGCGGGGCTTCGATCTTCCGGCCAAGTTCACGCTGCTGAGCGTGGATCCGCCGCAAGGCGAAGCACCTGTCGAGGCGATGGTGCCGCAGGACACGGTGCCCGCCGACGCTCAGCCCATTTTGCGCGTCAAGGATCTGATCACCCGTTTCGACGTGACGAGCGGCCTGCTGGGCCGTGTGCGCCGGCGCGTGCATGCGGTCGAGAAAGTCAGCTTCGATCTTTATCCCGGCGAGACGCTGGCTTTGGTAGGCGAGTCGGGCTGCGGCAAATCCACGACGGGCCGTTCGCTGCTGCGCCTGGTCGAGAGCCAGAGCGGCGCCATCGAATTCGGTGGACGCAATATTCGCGACATTCCCGCCGGCGAACTGCGCGAGCTCAGGCGCAATATCCAGTTCATCTTCCAGGACCCTTTCGCCTCGCTCGATCCGCGCGTCACGGTGGGTTTTTCCATCATGGAGCCGCTGCTGGTGCATGGCGTGGCCTCGGGCGAGGAGGCGCGCAAGCGCGTGGCCTGGCTGCTCGACAAGGTGAGCCTGCCGGCCAGCTACGCCGACCGCTATCCGCACGAGTTCTCGGGCGGCCAGCGCCAGCGTGTCGCCATCGCACGCGCGCTGGCACTCAATCCCAAAGTGGTGGTGGCCGACGAATCGGTGTCGGCGCTCGACGTGTCGGTCCAGGCGCAGATCGTCAACCTCATGCTGGACCTGCAGCGCGAGCTGGGCGTGGCTTTCCTGTTCATTTCGCACGACATGGCGGTGGTCGAACGCATCAGCCATCGCGTCGCCGTGATGTACCTGGGCCAGATCGTCGAGATCGGCCCGCGCCGCGCCATTTTCGAGAATCCGCAGCACCCCTACACCCGGAAGCTGATGTCCGCTGTGCCGATCGCCGATCCGGCGCGCCGTCACATCAAGCGCGAACTGCTGTCCGACGAAATTCCCAGCCCCATCCGCGCCGTGGGCGACGAGCCGATCGTCGAACCGCTGGTGCAGGTGGCGCCGCATCATTTCGTGGCGCGGCATCGCGTCGCGGGCCTGTACTAGTCTTGCGCCGAACCGCCCGAGGCTAAGCAGGCCAGCCAAAGGGCGGCAAGCCGCGGACGCAGTGCGGGGTTTTTTCAGTAGTGCCTTTCAACGCCCCAGTACCCAAGGAGTCTTCATGAATACCCGCTTTGACCCGCTTTCCAAGCGCAAGGCCCTGGCCACGTGCCTGCTGGCGTTCGCTTCGCTGACCGCCGCCGGCAGCGCCTGGGCCGCCAAGGACGCCGTCCTGGCCATCAATGCCGAGCCGGACAGCCTGGATCCCTACAACACCAACAGCACGCTGGCCATGGCGGTTACCAAGACCTTCTACGAAGGTCTCTTCAAGTTCGACAAAGACCTGAAGATCGTGCCCGTGCTGGCCGAGAGCTACACGGTTTCGCCTGACGGCCTGGTCTACACCTTCAAGCTGCGCCAGGGCGTGAAGTTTCAGGACGGCACCGATTTCAACGCCGATGCCGTCAAGGCCAACATCGACCGCGTGCTCGACCAGAACAACCACCTGACGCGTTACGCCCAGTTCAACCGCATCGCCAAGGTCGAAGCGGTCGATCCCTACACCGTGCGCTTCACGCTCAAAGAGCCGTTCGCGCCTTTCCTGAACTCGCTGGCCCACCCGTCGGCGGCCATGATCTCGCCCACCGCGCTCAAGAAGTGGGGCAAGGACATCGCCTTGCATCCCGTGGGCACCGGCCCCTTTACCTTCGTGGAGTGGAAGCACGCCGACGACATCAAGGGCGCCAAGTTCGGCGGCTATTGGCACAAGGGCTACCCCAAGGTCGATGCCGTGACCTGGAAGCCCGTGCCCGAGAACAGCACCCGCGCGGCCATGCTGCAGACGGGCGAGACCGATTTCGCCTATCCGCTGCCCTATGAGCAGGCAGCGTCGCTGTCCAAGTCGGACAAGCTCAACGTGATCACGCGCAATTCCATCATCGAGCGCTACATCAGCATGAACGTGCAGCACAAGCCGTTCGACAACGTGAAAGTGCGCCAGGCCGTCGCTTATGCCATCAACCGCCAGGCGCTGGCCAAAGTGGCTTTCAGCGGCTATGCGATCCCGGCCGAAGGCATCGTGCCGCAGGGCGTGGCCTATGCCTACAAGATGCAGCCCTGGCCCTACGATCCCAAGAAGGCCAAGGAACTGCTGAAGGAAGCGGGCTATCCCAATGGCTTCGAAGCGACGCTGTGGGGCGCCTATAACGACACCACCACGCTCAAGGCGTTGCAGTTCCTGCAGCAGCAGCTGGCTCAGGTGGGCATCAAGGTCAAGGTGCGCGGTCTCGAACCTGCCGAGCGCACCGACTTGATCCAGAACCAGAAGGATCCGGCCGCTGCGCCCGTGCGCATGTACTACTCGGGCTGGTCGGCTTCCACCGGCGAAGCCGACTGGGCCCTGCGTCCGCTTCTGACCAAGGAAGCCTTCCCGCCGGTGCTGTACAACACCGCCTACTACACCAACCCGATCGTCGAGAAGGATGTCGCCGGCGCGTTGAAATCGGTCGACGAGAAGCAGAAGACCGACATGTACAAAGAGGCTCAGCAGCAGGTCTGGAACGATGCGCCCTGGGCGACGCTGACCACCGACAAGCTCATCTCCGGCACCAGCAAGCGCCTCTCGGGCGTTTACGTGATGCCTGACGGCAACATCGATATTTCCGATATCGCCATCAAATAAGACGTCTGTGTCGTACACGCGTCGGCGCATGAGCGCCGGCGCGCCGCGGGCCCTGATATCGCGGCCCGCGGTTTCATGCTCTGGATGGCAAGATGCTGAGTTATTTTCTGAAGCGCCTGTTGGGTCTGATCCCGACGCTGCTGATCGTGATGGTGCTGGTGTTCCTGTTCGTGCACATGCTGCCGGGCGATCCCGCGCGTCTGGCCGCGGGCCAGGACGCCGACGAGCAGACGGTGCAGCTGGTGCGTCAGGAGCTGGGGCTGGACAGGCCCATGCCGGTGCAGTTCGCCAACTATTTCATGCGCATGGTGCACGGCGACCTGGGCACGTCGATCCGCACTCGTCGGCCCGTCATCGACGTGATCGGCGAACGCTTCATGCCGACTTTCTGGCTGACCCTGACCAGCATGATCTGGTCGGTGATATTCGGCATGGTCATCGGCATCGTGTCGGCGGTGTTCCGTAATCGTTGGCCCGACCAACTGGGCATGACGCTGGCCGTATCCGGCATCTCGTTTCCGGCCTTTGCGCTGGGCATGGTGCTGATGCAGATATTTTCCGTAGACCTGGGCTGGCTGCCCACGGTGGGCGCCGACAGCTGGCGCAACTACATCCTGCCCTCCATCACGCTGGGCGCCGGCGTGGCGGCGGTGATGGCGCGCTTTACCCGCGCCTCCTTCGTCGACGTCATCGGCGAAGATTTTGTACGCACGGCTCGCGCCAAGGGCCTGCGCGAGTGGGTCGTCATCGTCAAGCATTGCCTGCGCAATGCGCTGATTCCGGTCGTGACCATGATGGGCCTGCAGTTCGGCTTTCTGCTGGGCGGCTCCATCGTGGTCGAGGCCGTCTTCAATTGGCCGGGCGTAGGCCGGCTGCTGGTCGACGCCGTCAATGTGCGCGACTATCCGGTCATCCAGGCCCTGGTGCTGATGTTCTCCCTCGAATTCATCCTGATCAATCTGGTGGTGGACGTGCTCTATGGCTTCATCAATCCCACCATCCGCTACAAGTGAGGCCGGCATGACGCAAGCTTCCGCTACCGCCGCCGTGCCTGCCGCCGGCAACGCCGTCCGCACCCCCTGGAGCGAGTTCTGGCGCAAGTTCAAGAAGCAGAAGCTGGGCATGATTGCCTTGGCTTTCGTGCTTTTTCTGATCGCGGTCGCCATTCTGGCGCCATGGATCGCGCCGTTCGATCCCGAAAACTATTTCGACTACGACATGCTCAACAGCGGCCCTTCGCTGGCGCATTGGTTCGGCGTCGATTCGCTGGGCCGCGACATCTTCAGCCGCGTACTGATGGGCGCGCGCATCTCGCTGGCCACGGGTTTTTTCTCGGTGTTCCTGGGCGGCATCGTCGGCACGGCGCTGGGCCTCATGGCCGGGTACTACGAAGGGTGGTGGGACCGCGTCACCATGCGCATCTCCGACGTGCTGTTTGCGTTTCCCGGCATTTTGCTGGCCTTGGGCGTGGTGGCCATTCTGGGCAGCAGCATGACCAACGTGGTGGTGGCCGTGTCGGTGTTCAGCGTGCCGGCCTTCGCCCGCCTGGTGCGCGGCAATACGCTGGTGCTCAAGAACCTGACCTACATCGAATCGGCCCGCAGCATCGGCGCGTCCGACTGGACCATAATCATTCGGCACATTTTGCCTGGTACGATTTCTTCCATCGTGGTGTACTTTACGATGCGCGTGGGTACCTCCATCATTACGGCGGCCAGCCTGTCGTTTCTGGGCATGGGCGCACAGCCGCCCACGCCGGAATGGGGCGCCATGCTCAACGACGCGCGCGCCGACATGGTCAATGCGCCGCACGAGGCGCTCTTCCCTAGCCTGGCCATCTTCCTTACGGTGCTGGCCTTCAACCTGCTGGGTGATGCTTTGCGCGATGCGCTCGACCCGAAGATCGACCGGCGCTGACCATGGTTTGAAAAGGGTTTAGACGATGCAAACGATGAAAGAAGGCGACGCGCCGCGCATCGGCGTCCTGCCTTCGGGTCCACGCGATTCGATTTGCGACGTGGACGGCGTGACGGTCGGGCATTGCACGCTCGATCACGATTCGGTGCAGACTGGCGTGACGGTGATCCGCCCGCACGGCGGCGACCCGTTTCGCGACAAAGTGCCCTCCGGCTTGACGGTGCTCAACGGTTTCGGCAAGAGCGTCGGTCTCATGCAGGTGCAGGAGCTGGGCGTGCTCGAAACGCCGATCGCGCTTACCGGCACCTTTGGCGTGGGCGCCGTGTTCAACGCGCAGGTGCTGCAGGCCATCCAGGCCAATCCCGGCGTGGGCCGCGAGCTGGGTACGGTCAACCCGCTGGTGTTCGAGTGCAACGACGGCTATCTCAACGACATGCAGTTCCTGCCGGTGGCCGAAGCGCATTATCTGCGAGCCTTGGATGCGGCCGATTCCGATTTCGCGCAAGGCGCGGTCGGGGCGGGGCGCGGCATGTCCAGCTTCGGTCTCAAGGGCGGCATCGGTTCGGCCTCGCGTGTGGCGACGATAGCGGGGCGACCGTATCAGGTGGGCGCGCTGGTGCTGTCCAATTTCGGCAAGCTGCCTGCACTGACCGTGGCCGGCCGGCCCTTCGGTCGTTTGCTTTCCGAAAGACTGGCGCAGGGCGTGGCGCGGCGCAAAGGCTTGGACGATCAGGTCGACAAAGGCTCGATCATTGTGTTGATCGCCACCGATGCGCCGCTGGACGCGCGCCAACTGCGCCGCCTGTCGCTGCGCGCAGGCGCCGGGCTGGCGCGCACGGGGTCGAATTTCGGCCACGGCAGCGGCGACATCGCGCTGGCTTTTTCCACGGCCTACACCGTGCCGCACCTGGCCGAGCGCGGCATGCCGGCTGTGCCCATGTTGCACGAGACCCGGCTCGATCCGCTGTTCGACGCGGCGGCCGAAGCCGTCGAGCAATCCATCATTGCCGCGCTGTGGCGCGCCGAAATGGTGCTTGGGCGCGACAGCCATGTGCGCCTGGCCGTGCGCGAGCTGATTCCCGATTGGCGCGACTGGCTGGCTCGCACGGTCTTGTGATTTTTACCGCTGCGGCATGCGGGCATTGACTCCTCTCGGATTTGCATCATGAAAATACTCATTTCCACCGATATCGAGGGCGTGGCCGGTGTGTTCCATGCCGAGCAGACACGCGCCGGCAACGGCGAATACGAGCGCGCCCGCGCCTGGATGACGGCCGAGGCCAACGCCGCCGTGCTGGGCGCGTTCGCGGGCGGCGCCACCGAGGTGCTGGTCAACGATTCGCACGGCGGCTTTCGCAATCTGCTGCCCGACCAGATCGACGAGCGCGCCCGCCTGGTGCTGGGCAAGCCGCGCTACCTGGGCATGATGAGCGGCCTGGAAGAGGGCTGCGACGCCGTGCTCATGGTGGGCTATCACAGCCGCGCGCAGGGCCGCGGCGTGCTGGCGCACACCATCAACGGCTTCGCTTTCGCGCGTGTGCGGCTGAACGACACAGAGCTGGGCGAGGCCGGCCTGTACGGGGCGCTGGCGGGGGAGTTGGGCGTACCGGTGCTGATGGCCAGCGGCGACGATGTGTTTGTGGCCGAAACACGCCCTCTCTTTCCGTGGGCCGAATGGGTGCAGACCAAGGTGGCGCATGGGCAGGGCAGCGGCGTGACGCTGTCGCCCGGCGCTTCGTGCAAGGCTATCGCCCAGGCGGCCGAGAGGGCCGTGCGAGCAACCCTGTCGCGTGAGGAGAAGGACAAGGCAGGGCTTTTCCGCATTCCCGGTCCGATAGAATGCCAACTGCAGACCCAAAGCACTGCGCTGGCCGATCTGTTCTGCACATGGCCAGCGCTGGAACGCGTCGACGGCGTGACGCTGCGCTTCACGGTAGGTACCGTGCAGGCCGCCGTCCGTACGCTCAACAGCCTGTCGGCCATGTCTTTCATGCTGCGTTAGCGTCACCAGGCCCTCGTACAAACAGGAATCCCATGTTCACTATTCCCGACCGCATTGCCTCCCTGCGGCAAGCCATGCGCCGCCTCAAGCTCGATGCCTGCATCGTGCCCTCCTCGGATCCGCATCTTTCCGAATATCTGCCGCAATATTGGCAAGGCCGGCGCTGGTTGTCGGGCTTTACCGGCTCGGTGGCCACGCTGGTGGTAACGGCCGATTTCGCCGGGCTGTGGGTCGACAGCCGCTATTGGGTGCAGGCCGAGAAGCAACTGGCCGGCAGCGGCATCGCGCTGATGAAGCTGGCCGTGCAGGGGGCGCTGGGTCACGTCGAATGGCTGGCGGCCAATTTGCGCGCGGGCGCACGCGTAGGCGTGGACGGCCGCGTGCTGGGCCTGTCGGCCTTTCGCGCGCTGACGCAGGCGCTGACCCCGGCGGGCGTGGCGCTGGACATCATGGCCGATCCGCTGGGCGAAATCTGGCAGGACCGCCCGCCTCTCCCGGCCGAACCGGTCTTCGAACACCTGCCGCCTTACGCCACGCAGTCGCGCGCCGAGCGTCTGGCGCGCGTGCGCGCAGCCATGGCAGAACACAAGGCCGACGTGCACCTGCTGTGCACGCTGGACGACATCGCCTGGGTGTTCAATCTGCGCGGCTCCGATGTCGAATACAACCCGGTGTTCCTGGCCCATGCCCTCATCGGCCAGGACCATGCCACGCTCTTCGTGGGCGAGGGCAAGGTGTCCGGCGCGCTGCGCGCGCGTCTGGCTCAAGACGGCGTCGACATCGCGCCCTACGAGCAGGCCGCCGAAGCCCTGGGCTCGATCGAAGCGGACCAGACCCTGCTGATCGACCCGGCGCGCGTGACCTGCGGCGTGTTCCACCTGATGGATCCCGCCGTCGCGCGCGTCGAGGCAGTCAATCCTTCGACCTTCTTCAAGTCGCGCAAGAGCGACGCCGAACTGGCCCACGTGCGCGAGGCCATGGCGCACGACGGCGCGGCGCTGTGCGAATTCTTTGCCTGGTTCGAGGCCGCGATGGCGGCCGGCGAGACCGTGACCGAGCTGGACGTCGACACGCACCTCACGGCCGCGCGCGCGCGCCGGCCCAACTATGTCAGCCTGAGCTTTTCGACCATCGCCGCCTTCAACGCCAACGGCGCCATGCCGCATTACCGCGCCTTGCCCGAGTCGCACGCGGTCATCGAGGGCGACGGTCTGCTTCTCATCGATTCGGGCGGCCAGTACCTGGGCGGCACGACCGACATCACCCGGGTCGTGCCGGTGGGTACGCCGTCGGCCGACCAGAAGGTGGATTACACGCTGGTGCTCAAGGGCATGATCGCGCTGTCGCGCGCGGCCTTTCCGCGCGGCACGCCCGGCCCGGTGCTCGACGCCATCGCGCGCGCGCCGATCTGGGCGGGCGGCGCCGAATACGGCCACGGCACGGGCCACGGCGTGGGTTATTTCCTCAATGTGCACGAAGGACCCCAGGTGATCGCCTACCGCGCGATGCCGCTGCCGCACACGGCCATGGAGCCGGGCATGATCACCTCCAACGAGCCCGGCATCTACCGGCCCGGCCGCTGGGGCGTGCGCATCGAAAACCTCACGGCCTGCCGTCCCTGGTTGTCGGGCGAGCTGGGCGAGTTCCTGTGCTTCGAGACGCTCACGCTCTGCCCCATCGACACGCGCTGCATCGACCGCGACCTGATGCGTCCCGACGAGATCGATTGGCTCGACGATTACCACGCGACGGTGCGGCAGCGCTTGTTGCCGTTGGTGTCGGCAGGAGCGGCGCGGGATTGGCTGATCGCTCGTACTGAGCCGTTGTGAGCGCTTTAGCTGCCTAGACCGATTTCTTGAGTCGCCGAGGCTGCCCTGCGCAATTCCGATGCTCGGCGCTTGCGCGCCTGTGCTTCGGATTGCTCCGGGGTCCTCGGCTTGCAGCAGCCTCATGCGGGGGCTGAAGAACGCAAATCAAATCAGCAACTCCAACGACCGATACATCCGCCGTCGCTCCGAATCCTGCGCCGTCGCGCCTGCGCGTATCGAGATCGTCAAACAATCAAGAAAACACTCCGCCGCTGCCGACAAAGGCACGCCGCGCCGCGCGACGACGCTCACGGTGGTGCGGTCGACCTCTTCCTTCAAGGTGAGCGCGCGCAGATTCTCGCGCGCCAGCCGCGTCTCCACCAGCGGCCACGGAAAAATGCTCACGATGTCGGTGTGCATGAGCAGGCCCATCGCCACCGCCCAGGAGTGCGCCAGATGCACTGTTCTGGGCAGCGGCAGGCCGTGCCGGTGAAACACCGTGTCGGCGATCATCTCCTTGCTGGCCGGGTCCCAGTTGAGCAGCCACTCGCTGTCCTGGAACTCGCTCAGCGACTGCGCGTGTTCCAGCGGATGGCCCTTGCGCACCACCACGGCCGATTCGGTCGCCATGAGCGGCGTCTGGGCGAATTCCGCATGCAGCGTGGCGGGCATCGGCTTGCCCAGGGAAAAATCCAGGGTGCCGTCGCGCAGGCGCGGCATCGTGATGTTGAGCAGGCCCTCGTAGAACTCCAGTTGCATCTGCGGCATGCGCGCGCGAAAAAGGCTCACGGCATCGGGCAGGAAGGACAGCGCCACCCAGGGCGTGACGCCGATCGCCAGCGTGCCGCGGTATTGGCCGCGTCGGCTGTCCAGGTCCTCCTGCGCGCGCGCCATCTGGTGCATGATGGCGCGGGCATGTTCGAGCAGCGCCTGGCCGGCTTCGGTGAAGGCGATGCCGTTGGCGTTGCGCACGACCAGCGCGATCTGCTGTTCGGCTTCCAGTTCCCGTATCGCCTTGGTCGCCGCCGCGGGCGAGATGCCCAGGGCGCGCGCCGCAGCCCGGATGCTGCCCGTGTCGGCCATGGCGACAAGCGTACGAAACTGGTGGAATTTCATAAGTGAAAACCCTTGGGGCAACTATTGGTTGGCGGGCCAACCATTGTAGGGCTGCCCGCGCAAAACCGTCGTCACTATCCTAACGGGCTATTGCCAACGCATAGGCCCCGCTGCCAGGAGACGACGATGAACGCCCCGCTCATTCCTTCCGAGATTGCCGCGATCGAACAAGAGATGATCGCGCTGCGTCATTCGATCCATGCCCACCCCGAACTGGCCTACGAAGAATTCGTCACCAGCGACCTGGTCGCGCAGCGCCTGCAGGAATGGGGCTACGAGGTGCACCGCGGCCTGGGCGGCACCGGCGTCATCGGCACCCTGAAGGCGGGCAGCGGCAGCCGTCGGCTGGGCCTGCGCGCCGACATGGACGCGCTGCCCATCCACGAAACCACCGGGCTCGACTACGCCAGCCGCGTACCGGGCAAGATGCATGCCTGCGGCCACGACGGCCATACGGCCATGCTGCTGACGGCGGCCCGGCACCTGGCGCAGACGCGCAATTTCGACGGCACGCTGCATTTGATTTTCCAGCCTGCGGAAGAGGGCCTGGCCGGCGCCAAGCGCATGATCGAAGAGGGGTTGTTCGATCTTTTCCCGTGCGACGCGGTGTTCGCCATGCACAACATGCCGGGCCATCCGACCGGCAAATTCGGTTTCCGTTCCGGGGCCTTCATGGCCTCGTCGGACACGGTCGTCATCGACATCGACGGCCGCGGCGGCCACGGCGCGGTGCCGCACAAGACGGTGGACCCGGTCGTGGTGTGCGCCAACTTGGTGCTGGCCCTGCAGACCATCGTGTCGCGCAACGTGGCGCCGCTGGACATGGCGATCATCACGGTGGGCGCGATCCACGCGGGCGAAGCCCCCAATGTGATTCCGCAGACCGCGCAGATGCGGCTTTCGGTGCGCGCCCTGCGCCCCGAGGTGCGCGACCTGTTGCAAGAGCGCATCACGGCCCTGGCGCACGCGCAGGCCGCCGTCTATGGCGCCACGGCCCGCGTCGATTATCAGCGCCGTTATCCGGTGCTGGTCAACGACGCGGCCATGACCGAGTTCGCCGAAAGCGTCGCGCGCGACTGGGTGGGCGAAGAGGGCGTTATCGCCAATCTGGATCCGCTCACGGGCAGTGAAGACTTCGCCTTCATGCTCGAACATTGCGCGGGCAGCTATCTCATCATCGGCAACGGCGACGGCGAAGGCGGCTGCATGGTCCATAACCCGGGATACGACTTCAACGACGACTGCCTCGCGCTGGGCGCAGCCTACTGGGTCAAGCTCGCCGAACGTTTTCTGCGCGGCTGACGCGCACGCCCCGATCACTATCCGGAGACAACAAGAATGAGCGCCATTTCGACGCCGGCGGGCAGCCTCTCGCCCCTATCGCACGGGCGCGTCCAGCGCGCCAAGGCCATCGCGGCCATCACGTTGGGCAACGGCCTGGAGTTTTTCGACTTCACCGTCTACAGCTTTTTCGCCTCGCTGATCGGCGCGCAGTATTTTCCGGTGCACGGCTCGCTGAACCAACTGCTGTTCGCCGCCGGCAGCTTCGGCGTGGGCTTCTTCATGCGCCCCTTGGGCGCGGCGGTGATCGGCGGCTACGCCGACCGGGCGGGCCGCAAGGCGGCCATGACGCTCACGCTCTCGCTCATGGCCGTCGGTTCGGCCATCATCGCGTTCGCGCCCACGTATGCGGCGATCGGCATCGCCGCGCCCGCGCTGATCGTGTTCTCGCGCCTGCTCCAGGGCTTCGCCGTGGGCGGAGAAGTCGGCGCCTCGACCGCCATGCTGCTGGAATACGCTGACGGCCGCACGCGCGGCTTCTACGGCAGTTGGCAGTACGTCAGCCAGGCGCTCAACGCCGTGTGCGGCGCCTTGCTCTGCCTGGCCCTGTCCGCGCTGTTGTCCAGGCATGCGCTGGAAAGCTGGGGCTGGCGGGTGCCCTTCGTGCTGGGCATGCTGGTCGCGCCGGTCGGCATCTACATTCGCCGGCATCTCGATGAAACCCTGCACGACGAGTCGTCCAAAACCGGGCAGGCGCAAGCGCCCATGCACCCCTTGCGCGAACTGCTGACGCGCCACCCCCTGGGCCTGCTGGCCGGCGTGGTCACGACCATCGGCGGCACGGCGGCCAACTACATCGTCCTGTTCTACATCGCCACCTATTCCATCAAGATCCTGGGCCTGCCCATGTCGGTGGGTATGGGCGCAGCGCTCGTGGCCGCGCTGGTCACGGCGGTGTGCTCGCCCTTCGCCGGCTCGCTGTCCGATCGCGTGGGGCGCAAATGGGTCATGGGCGTGTCCCGCGTGCTGCTGGTGCTGGTGATCTATCCGGCCTTCATGGCGATCCATGCCTGGCCCACCGTGCCGACCGTGCTGTCGGTCGTGGCCGGGTTGGCCGTGCTCGTGGCGTTCACGGCGGTGCCCAACATCGTCCTGCTGCCCGAGCTGTTCCCTCGGCACCTGCGCGTCACCGGCATGTCCGTTGTCTACAGCGTGGGCGTGGCGATCTTCGGCGGCTTCGCGCAATTCTTCGCCACGCTGCTGATCAAGCTGCTGGACGACCAGACGGCGCCCGCCTGGTATCTGATCGGCTGCGGCGTAGTCTCTTTGCTGATCTTTCCCTGGATCCGCGAGCCCGCGGGTCGGCCGCTGGATTGATGCACGAAAAAATCAGGGCGGAACGCCGCAGCGCCCCGCCCTGATTTTTTGTCCGTCCGGCGCTCAGCCTTCGCGGAACAGGAAGCTGTAGGCGCTCAGCGCCGGCACGCCGCCCAGGTGAGCGTAGAGCACCTTCGACCCGGCGGGGAATTCGCCCAGGCGCACTTTGTCGATCATGCCGTGCATCGACTTGCCTTCGTAGACCGGGTCGGTCATCACGCCTTCGAGTCGGGCGCACAGGCGGATCGCTTCGAGCGTGCCGTCGTTGGGCAGGCCGTATTCGGGGCCGCCGTAGCGTTCGTCCAGCACAACGTCGGCGGCAGTGATCTCGCGGCCCAGTTCGACCTTGTCCGCCGTCTGGCGCGCGATGCGCAGGATCTGCTCGCGCGTCTGCGCGGGCTTGGCCGAGGCATCGATGCCGATCACGCGGTCCGCGCGGCCGTCGGCGGCAAAGCCCACCACCATGCCCGCCTGTGTGCTGCCCGTGACCGAGCACACCACGATGTAGTCGAATTTGAAGCCGAGTTCGGCCTCCTGTTGGCGCACTTCCTCGGCGAAGCCGACGAAGCCCAGGCCGCCCAGGGGGTGGTCGGAGCAGCCGGCAGGAATGGCATAGGGCTTGCCGCCAGACTGACGTACGCTTTCGAGCGCGTCTTCCCAGCTCTTGCGAAAACCGATGTCGAAGCCGTCGGCAACCAGGCGCACGTCCGCGCCCATGATGCGCGACATCTGGATGTTGCCCACACGGTCGTACACCGCATCGTAGTAGTTGACCCAGTTTTCCTGAACGAGCACGCACTTCATGCCCAGATGCGCGGCGACCGCGGCGACCTGCCGGGTTTGATTCGACTGGATGCCGCCGATGGAAACCAGCGTGTCGCAGCCTTGGGCCAGCGCCTCGGGGATGAGGTATTCGAGCTTGCGGGTTTTGTTGCCGCCGAACGCCAGGCCGCTGTTGCAGTCGTCGCGCTTGGCGTACAGCTCGACCTTGCCGCCCAGGTGCTTGCTCAGGCGGGGTAGGGGCTGAATCGGGGTGGGGCCGAAAGTGAGCGGATGGCGAGGAAATTTCTTCAGATTCATGGGAGGGCTCCGAGGGACAGGGGAGGCTAGGGCATCGATCCTGTAAAGCCAGGGCTGGACGCGTGTTGCGCCGATGCCGCCATGGAATCCATGGTAGATAAGTTGGCAAGAAATAGGGTTGCGAAAATTGCTATTTATATTTACTTAAAATCAATTTAAGTAGATATTGTTTTTTATTTATTTCTTTTAAATAAGAATGAAAGCAATTAAATTGCAAAACGGCTCGGCGAAAAACGATCCGACCAGCCCGGCAATCGATCGGGTCGATCGTGCCATCCTGCGCCAGCTTCAGCGCGACGCTTCCATTTCGAATGTGGCGCTGGCGGCCAAGGTCAATCTGAGCGCGCCGGCCTGCCTGCGCCGGGTCGACCGGCTCAAAGGCATGGGGTTGATACGCGGCACGGTGGCGTTGCTCGACGCCAAGGCGCTCGATCTGGGCATGCTGGTGATGATCGGCGTCGTGCTCGACCGCTCTACGCCCGACTCCTTCGCCGAGTTCGAAAAGGCGGCGCAGAAGGTGTCCGGCTGTATGGAGTGCCATGTCGTTACGGGCGAATTCGACTACTTCATGCTGGTGCGCACCAAGGACGGCGACAGCTTCAGCCGGCTCCATGCCGAGCAGTTGCTTTATCTGCCTGGTGTGCGGCAGATCCGCTCCTTCATGGTGATCAAGGAAATCCTCTCCACCACGAGCATTCCGATCTAGGGCGCGGCAGCGACAAAAGGCCCTAGATTTCGCCGGGAGTTGGCGCTAGTACCCATTGACACCGCTATAATCCAAATTTCCCGCATGCACCTGAGGGGACGCAAACCCTTAAGGTGCCATTACGATGACCAAATACGTGTTTGTCACCGGCGGTGTCGTCTCTTCCCTGGGCAAGGGAATAGCCGCCGCGTCTCTGGCCGCCATCCTCGAATCGCGCGGCCTGCAAGTCACCCTCCTCAAGCTTGACCCCTACATCAACGTCGACCCGGGCACCATGAGCCCCTTCCAGCATGGCGAAGTGTTCGTCACGGAAGACGGCGCCGAAACCGATCTGGACCTGGGCCACTACGAGCGCTTCATCTCGGCCAAGATGCGCAAGGTGAACAACTTCACCACCGGCCAGATCTACGAATCGGTGCTGCGCAAAGAGCGCCATGGCGACTACCTGGGCAAGACCGTCCAGGTCATTCCGCATATCACCAACGAAATCCAGGACTTCATCGCCCGCGGCGCCGATGCCTCCTGGAACGGCGCCACCGACGTGGCCATCGTCGAGATCGGCGGCACGGTAGGCGACATCGAATCGCTGCCTTTCCTCGAGGCGGCGCGCCAGATGAGCCTGCGCCTGGGGCGCAACAGCGCGGCCTTCGTGCACCTGACGCTGGTGCCCTTCATTGCCTCGGCCGGCGAGCTCAAGACCAAGCCCACGCAGCATTCGGTGCAGAAGCTGCGCGAAATCGGCATCTATCCCAACGTGCTGCTGTGCCGCGCCGACCGCCGCGTGCCCGACGACGAGCGCGCCAAGATCTCGATGTTCTCCAACGTGCCGCTGGATGCCGTGATCTCGGTGTGGGACGCCGATTCCATCTACAAAATTCCCACCATGCTGCACGACCAGGGCGTGGACAACATCGTCTGCGAAGCCCTGGGTCTCACGCCGCCGCCCGCCGACCTGTCCATGTGGGACAGGCTGGTCGATGCGCTCGAACATCCGCTGCATGAGGTCACCATCGGCATGGTCGGCAAATACGTCGACCTGACCGAGTCGTACAAGTCGCTGTCCGAAGCCCTGGTGCACGCCGGCATCCACACGCGCTCGCGCGTGCGCATCGAATACCTCGACTCCGAAGACATCGACGCCAACGGCACCGACGCGTTGCGCGGCCTGGACGCCATTCTGGTGCCCGGCGGCTTCGGCAAGCGCGGCACCGAAGGCAAGATCAAGGCCATCCGCTACGCCCGCGAAAACGGCATTCCGTATCTGGGCATCTGCCTGGGCATGCAACTGGCCGTGATCGAGTACGCCCGCCATGTGGTCGGCCTGGAAGGCGCCAGCAGCACCGAGTTCGACGCCGACACGCCGCACCCCGTGGTGGCTCTGATCACCGAATGGATGGACCGCGAAGGCCGCGTCGAAAAGCGCGATGCCTCGTCCGACCTGGGCGGCACCATGCGCAAGGGCGCGCAGCGCTGCCCCATCAAGCCGGGCACGCTGGCCTCGCGCATCTACGGCGCCGAGGTCAACGAACGCCACCGCCACCGCTACGAAGTCAATAACATCTACGTGCCGCGTCTGGAGGCGGCGGGCATGACGATCAGCTCGCTCACGCCCACCGAGAACCTGCCCGAGATGATGGAGCTGCCTTCGCACCCCTGGTTCGTGGGCGTGCAGTTCCACCCCGAGTTCACCTCCACGCCGCGCGACGGCCATCCGCTGTTCTCCAGCTTCATCCGCGCCGCGCTCGAGCACAAGGCGCAGCGCACCAAGGGAGACTGAGATGACGACCCCCACGCTCACTTCGTTCTCTGCCCCCCAAGGGGGCGCGTCGGATCCTAGGGGCGGCCCGGCGAATCCGACCATGAATCTTTGCGGTTTCGACGTCGGCCTGGACAAGCCTTTCTTCCTCATCGCCGGCCCCTGCGTGATCGAGTCGCGCCAGATGGCGTTCGACACTGCGGGTCTGCTCAAGGAAATCACCGGCAAGCTGGGCATCCCCTTCATCTACAAGAGCTCCTTCGACAAGGCCAACCGCAGTTCGGGCAAGTCGTATCGCGGCCCGGGCATGGACGAAGGCCTGAAGATCCTCGCCGACGTCAAGAAAGACCTGGGCGTGCCGGTGCTCACCGACGTGCACGACACGCCGCAGATCGAGGCCGTGGCCTCGGTCGTCGACGTGCTGCAGACGCCGGCTTTCCTGTGCCGCCAGACCGACTTCATCCGCGCCTGCGCGGCCACGAAGAAGCCGGTCAACATCAAGAAGGGCCAGTTCCTCGCGCCACACGACATGGTGCAGGTGGTCAACAAGGCGCGCGACGCGGCCATCGAGGCAGGCGGCGACGGCGGCAACATCATGGTGTGCGAGCGCGGCGCTTCGTTCGGCTACAACAACCTGGTGTCCGACATGCGCTCGCTGGCCATCATGCGCGAGACTGGCTGCCCGGTGGTGTTCGACGCCACCCATTCGGTGCAATTGCCCGGCGGGCAGGGCACTTCGTCGGGCGGTCAGCGCGAGTTCGTGCCGGTGCTGGCGCGCGCGGCCGTTGCCGTGGGCGTGTCGGGCCTGTTCATGGAAACGCATCCCGATCCGGCGCATGCGCTGTCCGACGGACCCAACGCCGTGCCGCTGAGCCATATGGCGGCGCTGCTGGAAACCCTCATTGCCCTCGACGGCATCACCAAGCGCAACGGTTTCATCGAAAGCCGCGCCGACTGGGCCTGCGCGGACTGACGTCGCGCTAATCGGATTTTCATCATTTCAGGAAAGTGAACTCATGAGTGCTATCGTCGACATCATCGGCCGCGAAATCCTCGATTCGCGCGGCAATCCCACCGTCGAATGCGACGTGCTGCTAGAGTCTGGCTCCATGGGCCGCGCCGCAGTGCCGTCGGGCGCCTCCACCGGCACGCGCGAAGCCATCGAGCTGCGCGACAACGACAAGGGCCGTTATCTGGGCAAGGGCGTGCTGCGCGCCGTCGAGAACGTCAATACCGAGATATCCGAAGCGCTCATGGGCCTGGACGCGCAGGAGCAGACCTTCATCGACCGCACCCTGATCGAGTTGGACGGCACCGACGCCAAGGAACGCCTGGGCGCCAACGCCATCCTGGCCGCTTCCATGGCCGTGGCCCGCGCCGCCGCCGACGAATCCGGCCTGTCGCTGTACCGCTACTTCGGCGGCAGCGGCCCGCTCTCCATGCCCGTGCCGATGATGAACGTCATCAACGGCGGCGCGCATGCCAACAACACGCTCGACATGCAGGAGTTCATGATTCTGCCGGTGGGCGCGGGCAGTTTCCGCGAAGCCCTGCGCTGGGGCGCCGAGGTCTTCCACAACCTGAAGAAGCTGATCAGCAAGCAGGGCATGTCCACGGCCGTGGGCGACGAGGGCGGTTTCGCGCCCAACGTGGCCAACCACGAGGCGGCCATCCAGCTCATTCTCAACGCCATCGACGCGGCCGGCTACGAGCCCGGCAAGCAGATCGCCCTGGGCCTGGATTGCGCCAGCTCCGAGTTCTACAAAAACGGCAAATACGTGCTCGAAGGCGAGGGCGGCGCGTCGCTGTCGTCGCAGGAGTTCGCCAACCTGCTGGCCACCTGGTGCGACAAATACCCCATCATCTCCATCGAAGACGGCATGGCCGAAAACGATTGGGACGGCTGGAAGCTTCTGACCGATCAGTTGGGCAAGAAGGTGCAGCTGGTGGGCGACGACATCTTCGTCACCAACACCCGCATCCTGCGCGAAGGCATCCAGAAGGGCGTGGCCAACTCGATCCTCATCAAGATCAACCAGATCGGCACGCTCACCGAAACCTTTGCCGCCATCGAGATGGCCAAGCGCGCCGGCTACACCGCCGTGGTGTCGCACCGCTCGGGCGAAACCGAAGACTCGACCATTGCCGATATCGCCGTGGCCACCAACGCCATGCAGATCAAGACCGGCTCTCTGTCGCGTTCGGACCGCATGGCCAAGTACAACCAGTTGCTGCGCATCGAAGAAGAACTGGCCGAAGTGGCTTCCTACCCGGGAGTCGAGGCTTTCTACAATCTGCGCTGATTTCCGGGCGTAATGCGGCGGCTGCGACGCCGCCGCGTCGCCAGGGAGTTTGTCGCAGCTGTCGAGAAGGTGTGCGCCGATGCGTCTGTTGTTCCTGCTGCTGTTCGTGCTGACCGCATTGATCCAGTACCCGCTCTGGCTGGGCAAGGGCGGCTGGCGCAATGTATGGGACATGCAGAAGCAGGTCGCCCAGCAGCGTGCGTCCAACGACAGCATGCGAGCCCGCAACGCGGCCATGGAAGCCGAAGTGCAGAGTTTGCAGAGCGGCACCGACGCGATCGAGGAGCGCGCCCGCACCGAACTGGGCATGATGCGTCCTGGCGAGGTGTTCGTCGAAATGCTGCCGCCCGGAACCCCTGCGCCCAACACGGCGACGGCCGCGGTAGCCAACGTTACGGCGGCGCAGGAAGCCGAGGCCAAAGCCGCGCGCGCCAAACCGGCTGCCAGGCCCGCGCCCGGCAAACACAAGCCGTAGCCGCGCGCATCCGCCGGCGCAGAGCGACATAAAGACATGAACGATCACCTCAAAAAATACCTATTCGAAAACCGCTCGGTCCGAATCCAGGCCGTGCGCCTGGAAGACACCTGGCGCGACGCGCTGACCCATCATGCTTACACGCCTGCCGTGCGCAGGCTGCTGGGCGAACTGGTCGCGGCTGCGACCTTGCTCGCGGCCAACATCAAGTTCGACGGTTCTCTTCTGCTGCAGATCCAGGGCGACGGCCCGATTTCCCTGGTGGTGGTGGAGTGCAAGATGGAGCCTGCGCGCGCACCGATCCCGCAGGCACCCGAGGGGACTGCCGGCGGCTCGGGGCGGCCCGGCACCGCCGTCGACCTGAGTTTGCGCGCCACCGTCAAAGTGCGCGAAGGCCAGGTCGTGCCCGAGGACGGTACGCTGCAATCGCTGCTCAACGCGCATGGCGAGGGGCGTTTCATGGTGCTGCTCGACCCCAGACGCAAGACACCGGGTCAACAGACCTACCAGGGCATTGTGCCGCTGGAGGGCGACACGGTGGCTCAAGTGCTGGAACACTATATGAAGGCGTCCGAGCAGCTCGACACCCGCCTGTGGTTGGCGGCCGACGACCGACACGCCGCGGGTCTGCTCGTGCAGCGCCTGCCCGATCACGGCGGGCAGGTCGGCGAGGCGCCTGATGAGGCCTGGAATCGCGCCACGCAGCTGGCCTCGACGCTGGGCGCCGACGAACTGCTCGCCGTCGATACCGATACGCTTATACATCGCCTGTATTGGGAAGAGACGCTCCTCACCTTCGATCCGCAGAACGTGCGCTGGCATTGCCCTTGCGGGCGCGAACGCGTGGCCGAGATGCTGCGCATGCTGGGCCGTGACGAGGTCGATTCCATCCTGGCCGAGCAAGGGCAGGTGGAGGTCTTGTGCGATTTCTGCGGCAAACCCTATCGGTTCGACTCGGTGGACTGCGCCGGCCTGTTTGCGGCACGCGCGCCGATGGCCGATGCGCCGCATCCGCCCACGGTGCATTGATGCAGGCGGCCCGCCGGCTGCGTGACGATCCGGTCGCAGCGTAGTTTCCACAATCGACGCGGCTGTGTGCGGCTTGCATACTGCCGCGCCATGCATCGGTCTCTCTTACCTCAACGCGGCAGTGCCCTGGTCGAATCGGCCGTGGCGCTCGCGCTCGTGCTTTTTGCCGGCATGGCGGCGCTGGAGTTCGCGCATTGGCAGTTGACGCGTCACCTGGCGCTGGTGGCGCTGACCGAGGCGGCACGGGCCGGTGCCGCGGCGCATCTGCGCCCTGAGCCCATGGCGCAGGCTTTTGAAGCCGGCATGGCGCCGCGCTACGCCGCACCAGACGGCGGTTCGCGCAGGCGACTGCGCGCGGCCTGGGATCGCCTGCAGGCGCGCACGGGTCTGCCCGTCTGGCGCATATGGGTACTGCAGCCGGATCAAGCGGCCCATGCCGATTTCGGCCAACCCGGCCTGCGGCTGCCCGACGACGCGCGCGGACGTCCGGCCATACGCAACGACTATCAGGCGGAGCAGCATGCGGATCATGCGGCGCGGTGGCCGCAAGGCCGCGGCCTTCGTTCAGGATTGACGATCTACGAGGCCAATGTGCTGCGCCTGCGGCTGATCTATGTGGTCGAACCGCTGGTACCTGCCCTGCGGCCGCTGCTGCGCGCGCTCGCGGCCGGCTCCGCTGACGCGTGCGGACGCCGTATTCTGGCCGCCGGTGCCTTGCCCATTGCGCTGGAGCTGACCATGGACATGCAATCCCATGCCTTGCCGTGGCCGGCGGGCCATGGGGTTTTACCGGCTAACCATACGTGTTGAATCCAGGTCATATATGATTCTGATTCCGCTTCTTGGGGCGTCGATCTCGAACCCGTCCGCCTATATGCCGCTCAGGACCGATTTGTCCGCAATGCCTGCGATGCAAGATGAACCGGCTGCAATGGCCGTCATCGCATCGCAGGACGAAGCGCAGCTGTATGGTCCGGCCTGCGCACCGGGCCTGTCCGCGCTTTTGCGGGACATCGCTCCCCTGGCCGACGATATCATCGAGACCTATCAACGCGGCCTGGCGGGCATGCCCAGGGTGCGCAATCTTCTGAAGGCCTTGTCGAGCGACGAGCTCGATGCGCTCAAGCGCTGGCAGGCAGACAATCTGCTCGGCCTGCTCGAACCGGGCTTGACCGCGCAGGGCCACGAAGCCATGGCCCGTCTCGTGGGGCGCCGCCTCGCGCTGTCTTGCATCGGCCGGGAAGAGCTCGCCTTTGCCAAAGATCTGCTCTACACCCTGATTCTCGAACGGGTGGGGCGCGACAAGCACGAGCAGGCGCTGTCCATCCTGTCGGCCCGCATGATGCGCGACCTGGCCTGGCATCTGACGGTCTACCAGGAAATCTACGCGCGGCGCGCCCGGCTGCTGCTCAGCATCACGCGCCTGGCCTGGGAAGCGGGCAACTATAGCGACCTTGTCTCCAAAACCGCCGAGCTGCTGGCGAGCCATCCCGGCATTTGCGCCTGCCTGGTTGGCCGACCCGGCGACATGGCGTCTCTTTGCTTCGAGGCGGTCGAAGGTGCCGGGCTCGAAACCTATCTTGCTCGCGTCCAGGCGATCCGCGCATCTCATATCGAAAGCGGCGACCAGTGGGCAGGAAACAGCCCCGCGGAAAAGGCCTGGCGCAGCAACCGAATCGAGCATTGCATCAATGTCGCTACCGATGCAGACATGCCGCTCTGGCGCAATGTGGCGCTGGAATATGGCTATCGCTCCATCGTCGCGGTGCCGCTGGCCAGTCAGTCCGGCACCGGCCCCACGGCCATGCTGGGCTTGTACAGCAACTATTCCGGCGGATTCAGCTCAGACGATCAGATCGCTTTTCTCAAGCAGCTGCAGTCGCTGCTGACCTACGCCATCCTCCGCCTCGATGCCCAGGAGGGCGTCATTCATCCGGTGCCTTACCGGCAGCGCCGCCATTGGGCCGATCTGATCACGACCGATGCTTTGCGGATGTATTACCAGCCGCTGCTCGATCTCAAGACGCGCCGTATCGTCAAGGTCGAGGCGCTGGCCCGCTTGCGCGATGGTGACCGGCTGCTGTCACCCGGCGAATTCTTCCCGGCTCTGACCAGTGAAGATTTCCTCGTGCTGTATGCCCGCGGCCTGGATCAGGTTCTGCGCCAGTGGGTCGCCTGGCAAAAGAGCGAGCTGAGTCTGGATCTGGCCGTTTCCATCAATATTCCTGCAGATGCGCTGGGCGACAGCCGCTATTACGATGCCACGGTGCGTGCACTGACGGAAAACGGCTGCCCGGCTTCCATTCTTACGCTCGAAATCCTCGAGACCGACGACATGTCGGTGGGCATCGACGTCGTCGCGGCGCTGGATCGTTATCGGGAATTGGGCGTCAGCCTGGCCGAGGACGATCTGGGGTCGGGTCACAGCAGTCTCAAACGCATGCGCGAGCTGCCGTTCGATGCGGTCAAGATCGACCGCAGCCTGGTGGTGATCGGCGACGAAAACGCCGCCGACGTGCTGCCTTTCATCTATCAGCTCACCCGCCTGGGCCACTCGCTCGGCAAATCGGTGATCGTAGAGGGCGTCGAAGACGAAGACCTGCTCGAGGCCGTGACGATTCTGGGCGCCGATGCCATTCAGGGCTATGTCCTGACGCCGCCCCTGCCGGCCGACGAGATCACCGCCTGGCTGGCGGCGCATCCGACCTATCCCGAGCCGCCGTACAAGCATGGCGTCCTGGGGCAGATGGCTCGGCTGCTGATCTGGGAAGAATGCCTCTATCTGCTGCGCGACGAGGCATCGGTCACGAACCGGGTGGCCGACGTCAATCCGCCGGCGCTGCCTTTCGACATCATCGACCCGGGGCTCGCGCGCGTGTTCATGCTGGCTGCCATCAATCAGGGGCCGGGCAGCCCCGAATATCGCGAAATCCGCGACAAACTCATGCAGTCGCTGTCCGGACGAACCATATAGGTAAAAAGCGCGCGGTTGTTTTGCGCTTTCTACCGCTTTTATCCGATGCGTTTGAGCGCCGTCTTGTATTGTTGGCCGCGTTCGACGTAGTGCCGCGTATTGGCGTGCATGGTGGCGATTTCTTCGGGGGTGAGTTCGCGCACTACCTTGCCGATGCCGATCACCAGGGAGTTGTCGGGAATCACGCGCCCTTCTGGCACGATGGCCCCCGCGCCCACCAGACAGTTTCGGCCGACGACGGCCCGGTTCAGGACAATGGCCTGCATGCCGATCAGCGCGCCGTCCTGGATCGTGCAGCCGTGCAGCATGGCCTGATGGCCGACGGTGACGTTCTCGCCCACGATCAGCGGGCAATCTGCATCCACGTGCAATACGCTGGATTCCTGCACGTTGCTGCCGCGGCCGATGGTAATGGGCTCGTTGTCGCCGCGGATCGCGACGTGCGACCAGATGCTGACGAATTCGCTCAATACGACCTGGCCGATGATGTCGGCGCTTTCTGCAATGTAGGCGCTGGGGGCGACGTCGGGGACGAGATTGTCCAATCGGTAGAGGGCCATGCGATCTATCTCGAAATGTCGGGATGTTGAGGGAGTTGTTCCAGCGGCTCGCGGGTCGCCCGGACGACGTCTGCGGCGCGCCCCGCATGCCATAGGTAGCCCTCGGCGTCGAGGCGGGCCAGTTCGCCCGTGCGGAGCCAGTCGCCGCCGAATTTGTCGCGTGTGGCGGCCTCGTTGCCCCAATAGCCCAAGAATAGCGCCGGATCAGGATGACCGTGTATATCGTAGCGGTTGACGGCCACCTCGCCGATCTGTCCCGCAGGACAGGCCTGGCCTTGCTCGTCGATCACCGCCACACGATGGCCGGGGTAGGGCCGGCCCATGCTGCCGGTTTTGATGGGCCAGCGCTTGCCGCTGTCGCCGATCAGATAACTCGCCTCGGGCTGGCCGAACATGGCATTGGGCGCCAGGCCCAGAGCCGTCTCGCACCAGGTTCGGGCCGCCTCATCCAGGGGCTCGCCTGTGCTCACAACGGCGCGCAAAGCCAGCCGATGGTGCTCGCGCACCTCGGCGGAGCCTTGCATCAGCGCCGTGATCTCGGTCGAGGCGAGGCAGGCGTTGGTGATCTGATAGCGCTGCAGGAGAGCGAAGGCGCGTTCGGGCGAGAAGCGGCCGCGCGTACCGACGACGGGATGGCCGAAATACAGCGCGGGCAGAAGGGCATTGATCAGACCATCGGTCTGGGTCCAGGCGGCGGGCGACCACAGCACGTCGCCGTGCTTGGGAAACCAGTTATGCGCGGCGACGAAGCCGGGCAGGCTGCCTATGAGCACGCTGTGTGGCAGCAGCACGCCCTGGGGCTCGCCCTCGACGTCGGAGGGATAGAGCAGGATGGCCGGATCGCTGGCGCGAGTGGCGACCGGCTTGAAACTGGCAGGTTGGCGTGCCAGCAGACTGCGCCAGGGCAGAATGCGCTCGTTGACCAGATCGACGCCGATGATCAGTTGCAGGTGGGGGCAGCGATCTGCGGCCGCGAGCAGGGCAGGCCCGGCGTCGGTATCGACGATCGCGACCTGGGCGCCCGAATCACGCAGGCGGACTTGCATGGCATCTGTGCCGAGCTGCGAAGGCAAAGGCATCGACACGGCCCCCACCGTGTAGATGGCCATATAGGCCACCACAGTTTCCGGACGTTGGTCCATGGCCACCGCCACACGGTCGCCCGGCGTCACGCCCAACTTGACGAGTCCGTTGGCCAGTTGATTGACGGCCTCGGCCAGTCGTGCGTAGGTCCAGACCTCGCGCTGGCTGTCTTCGTCTTCGTAGAAGATGGCAATGCTGCGCGCATGCGCGGGAGTGGCGGCCCATTGATGGCAGCATGCCTGCGCAATGTTGAATTGAGCGGGAACCAGCCAGCTGAAGGTTTGGTAGAGCGCCTGGTATTGGTCGTTCATGGCCCTGGGGTGTGTAGCGCACACAGCTTCTGCAACCGGCCCGACGGTTCGCGGCAGGGTGCCGGTGGGCCAGATGTCAAGCATGACCTAGCGTGACCGGGACTGCAATATGTACCATGCTCCTATTAGGGACATACAAGGGTTATTACGCACAAAAAGGAGCGGACCTTCTGCAGCAGAGATAAAAAAACCCGCCTCAGCGGCGGGTTTGAAAGGGGCTTCGAAAAGCCCCCAAGGGGAAAGGTTGCTGTCTTACATGCCGGCGCGGGCCAGTTGCGGACGGCCGGAGTCGCGGCGCAGGGCGTGCAGCAGCTTGCCAGCCCATGCTTGCAGTGCGCGCAGCGGATGCGGGCGGAACTGCTCTTCGATCGCCATCAGCACCAGCTGGCGCTCCAGTTCGTCGGACATGTAATTCAGATCGTCAGTCAGACGATCATTGGAGAAATTGTAGGGGGCCATTGCGCTACTCCGAAAAGCTTGCGAACTGGTTTCACTATTCAGTTCGTTCAGGGTTAACCCTATTTTAGGGTAAACCCTGTTCCATTGCAAGCTTGGCGTTGTGCGGGTGCGACGCGTCGCGGTGCTACGCATCGCGGTAGCTGCTGGCCACCAGCTCGAAGCCGAAAAGGCGGCAGTCCAGCGACCCGTTGTGGATGGGCGTGCGGCGCTGGGGTTTGAGGCGCAACTGCTGCGGCAGCGTCATGTCGCTGCTGATGGCGTGCAGTCGCCAGCCGGCGTAATGTTTTTTGAGATTGGAAGCCCAATCGCGCCACAAGCCCTCGTCGATCTGGTCCATCCGATCACCGTAGGGCGGATTGGTCACGATCCAGCCGGGTTCGCTGGGCGGCGCAACCGTGCGGGCGTCACCCACCTCAAAACGGATGGTATCGGGAGTGAGCCAGGCGCGCTCGGCGTTGGCGCGCGCGTATTCCACCGCCTGGAGGTCCAGGTCGCAACCGAAGATCGGAGTATCGAGCTGGGTGCGAATGCGTGTGCGGGCGTCGTCCTTGAGGTCGCGCCAGTGGCGATTGTCGAAGCCGCGCAGGCGTTCGAAGCCGAATGGTCGCCAGATGCCGGCCGGGACGCCCAGAGCGATGCCGGCAGCTTCGATGAGGATGGTGCCGCTGCCGCAGAAGGGGTCCATGAGGGGGGCGGCCGGATCCCAGCCGGACAAAGCCAGTAGGCCTGCGGCCAGGTTTTCGCGCAAAGGGGCTTCGCCCTTGTCCAGGCGCCAGCCGCGCTTGAAGAGCGATTCGCCGGAGGTGTCCAGGTAAAGCGTGGCCAGGGTGCCGTGGATGAACAGGTGCACGCGCGCGTCAGGACGCACGGTGTCGATATCTGGGCGGGCCCCTTCGCGGTCGCGCAGGCGGTCGCAGATGCCGTCCTTGGCACGCAGGTTGCAGTACTGCAGGCTGCGCACCGGGCTTTTGATTGCGGAGGTGTCGACGCGCAGGGTCTGTTCGGCACCGAACCAGCGCTCCCAGGGTACGCCGTAAGCCAGGTCGAGAATATCGTCTTCGTGGCCGATTTCTTCCTGCGCAACCTGGGCGAGGATGCGGGTGGCCAGACGCGAGTACAAATTGGCGCGCTGAATGCCGCTCCAGTCCGCGGTGAAACTGCAGCCGGCGCGGCCGGGTCGGGCGTCGTCGAATCCCAGAGCCTGCATCTCCGCGGCCAAGGCTTCTTCCAGGCCCTGGGGGCAGGGGGCAAAGACGTTGAAGATTTCGGCTTGCCTGGCGCCCAGGGGGCGCCTGCGTTTTTCTACGCGAGGCTCGTCGATGAAAGCGATGGCGTCTTCATCGCCGTCGTCGATTTCATCGGGTCGGTCGGGCTCGGCGAGTTCTTGGGCCGAAGGTTCCCGCGAATGGCTTTGCCGCTGTTCGCCCGGTCGGCCTGATTCCTGCCGATGCCCGGTCTTTGCCTTGTCTCGTTCCGCCTGCGCGGCATGTTTGGCTCGAGCGCCGCTGCGTTTGCGCCGCGGGTTTTCTTGTCCCGAGCCTGCATCGTCGGCGGCTGAGCTGCCGGGGCGGGTCAAAGTCAGCGTCTTGCGCGGGCGGTCGGTGTCGTCGGACATGTGGGTAGGGAAAGCCGCAGCGGCTTCAGAAAGGTTTGACGACCACCAGCGTTACCACGATGAGCAGCAGCACGACGGGAATTTCGTTGAACCAACGGTAAAAGGTATGCGCGCGGGAGTTACGTCCCTGCTCGAATTTGCGCAGCATGACGCCGCAGGCGTGATGGTAGCCGATGACGAGCACCACCATCAGCAGTTTGACATGCATCCAGCCGTTGCCTGCGCCCATGCCGATACCGTAGCCCAGGAACAGCCATAGACCCAGCAGCACGGCGGGAAAGGCCAGGATGGTGGTGAAGCGGTACAGGCGGCGCGCCATGCCCAGCAGACACGCCTGGGCGCCGGGGTCGGTCTCCTGGGCCAGGTTGACGTAGATGCGGGGCAGGTAGAACAGCCCGGCGAACCACGACGTGACGAAGACGATGTGCAGGGCCTTGACCCAGAGCATGAGCATGATGCGCGACCCGTTAAAAGTGGACTTTCGCAATTGTAGGCGGATTGCTCGGCGTAAAATCGTCGACAATCTTGCGATAAATGCTGTGTCATCCTATTGTTTTTTCATAAAAATACAAATATCGTCGACAAAATGAGCAAAGTATTCAAATTGCCAATACCGTCGGCGCCCGAAGGAGAGACCCTGTCGGATCACGCATTCCGGCAGATCCAGTCGGCCATCGTCACGGGCGAGATTGCGCCGGGCAGCCGCATATCCGAGCCCGAGCTGGTGCGCGCTTACGGCGTCAGCCGCGGACCGCTGCGCGAGGCCTTGCATCGGCTCGAAGGGCAGCGGCTGCTGGTGCGTGTGCCGCATTCGGGCGTGCGGGTGGTGGCGCTCAGCCGCCAGGAGCTGAACGAGCTCTACCAGATCCGCGAATCGCTCGAAGGCATGGCCTGCAGGCTGGCGGCGCAGAACATGACGCCTGCGGCTATCGACGAATTGTGCCAGGTGCTGCTGGCCCACGAGCGCGACGAGAATTTCCAGGCCGGACGGGGCTATTACCCACAGGAGGGCGGCTACGATTTCCACTACCGCATCGTGCAGGGCAGCGGCAACCAGATGTTGTTCCGTCTGCTGTGCGAAGACCTCTACCAATTGGCGCGCATGTACCGCATCCAGTATTCGAGCACGCCCAACCGGCCGCCCCAGGTCTATGCCGAGCATCACCGCATACTCGACGCCATCGCCGACGGCGACGGCGAGCTTGCGGAGCTTCTGATGCGCCGGCATATCCGGGCGTCCTATCTCAACATCGAACGTGAAATCGCGCAGGCCGACCTGCAGCGTACCGAGGCATCATGAACTCTCAATACCGCAAGCCCCTGCCGGGCACCAAGCTTGACTACTTCGATGCGCGCGAGGCCGTGGACGCGATCTCGCCTGGCGCCTATGACGGTCTGCCCTACACCTCGCGCGTGCTGGCCGAGAACCTGGTGCGGCGCTGCGATCCCGCGCTACTGCCCGAGCGCAGGCGCGACCTGGATTTTCCGTGGTTTCCGACCCGCGTGGTGTGCCACGACATTCTGGGCCAGACGGCGCTGGTGGACCTGGCCGGCCTGCGCGATGCCATCGCCGGGCAGGGCGGCGATCCGTCCCAGGTCAACCCGGTGGTGCCGGTGCAACTGATCGTCGACCATTCGCTGGCCGTGGAATACGGCGGCTTCGATCCCGACGCCTTCGCCAAGAACCGCGCGGTGGAAGACCGCCGCAACGAAGACCGCTTCCACTTCATCGACTGGACCAAGCAGGCCTTCCGCAATATCGATGTGGTGCCCCCGGGCAACGGCATCATGCACCAGATCAATCTGGAGCGCATGTCGCCGGTGGTGCACGCGCAGGACGGCGTGGCCTACCCCGACACGCTGGTGGGAACCGACAGCCACACGCCACACGTGGACGCGCTGGGCGTGATCGCCGTGGGTGTGGGCGGGCTGGAAGCCGAGAACGTCATGCTCGGCCGCGCCTCGTGGATGCGCCTGCCCGACATCGTCGGCGTGGAGCTCACCGGTCGCCGCCAGCCCGGCATCACCGCCACCGACATCGTGCTGACGCTGACCGAATTCCTGCGTAAAGAAAAGGTCGTGGGCGCGTATCTCGAATTCTACGGCGAAGGCGCGTCCAGCCTCACGCTGGGAGACCGGGCCACCATCTCCAACATGGCGCCGGAATACGGCGCTACGGCGGCCATGTTCGCCATCGATCCGCAGACCATTGCGTATCTGAAGCTCACCGGGCGCGACGACGCGCAGGTCAGGCTGGTCGAGACCTATGCCAAGACGGCGGGCCTGTGGGCCGATACGCTCAAGAACGCCCGATACGAGCGCGTGCTGCGTTTTGACCTGAGCACCGTGGTGCGCACGCTGGCCGGACCGTCCAATCCGCATCGCCGCCTGCCGGTATCCGAACTGGCCGCGAAAGGCATTGCCGGCGAGGTCGAGAACGTTCCCGGCCGGATGCCCGACGGCGCAGTCATCATTGCCGCCATCACCAGCTGCACCAACACCAGCAACCCGCGCAACGTGATCGCCGCGGGTCTCTTGGCGCGCAATGCCAACCGCGCGGGCCTGACGCGCAAGCCCTGGGTCAAGAGCTCGCTCGCGCCCGGTTCGCGCGCGGTCGCGCTGTATCTCGATGAGGCGGGTCTCACGCAAGAGCTGGAGCAGCTGGGCTTTGGCGTGGTGGCATTTGCCTGCACGACCTGCAATGGCATGTCGGGCGCGCTCGATCCGCAGATCCAGCGGGAGATCATCGAGCGCGATCTCTACGCCACCGCAGTGCTCTCGGGCAATCGCAATTTCGACGGCCGCATCCACCCCTATGCCAAGCAGGCGTTCCTGGCCTCGCCGCCGCTGGTGGTGGCCTATGCCATCGCCGGCACCATCCGCTTCGACATCGAGCAGGACGTGCTGGGCAAGGATGCCTCCGGCAAGGAAATCCGCCTCAAGGACATCTGGCCCACCGACGAGGAGATCGACGCGGTCGTGGCCAAGTCCGTCAAGCCCGAGCATTTCCGCAAAGTCTACGAGCCCATGTTCGCCGTGCAGGATCAGCGCGGCCCGGCGGCCGATCCGCTGTACGCCTGGCGCCCGCAAAGCACCTATATTCGCCGTCCACCCTATTGGGAGGGCGCGCTTGCTGCCGAGCGCACCCTGCGCGGCATGCGGCCCCTGGCACTCCTGGGCGACAACATCACCACCGATCACCTCTCGCCGTCCAACGCCATCATGGCCGATAGCGCCGCCGGCGAATACCTGGCCAGGATGGGCCTGCCGGAAGAAGACTTCAACTCCTACGCTACGCACCGCGGCGACCACCTCACGGCGCAGCGCGCCACGTTCGCCAACCCCACGCTCGTCAACGAGATGGCGGTCGACGCCGACGGCAACGTGAAGAAGGGCTCGCTTGCCCGCGTCGAGCCCGAAGGCAAGGTGATGCGGATGTGGGAAGCCATCGAAACCTATATGGACCGCAAGCAGCCGCTCATCATCATTGCCGGCGCCGACTACGGCCAGGGTTCTTCGCGCGACTGGGCAGCCAAGGGCGTGCGTCTTGCCGGCGTGGAAGCCATCGTGGCCGAGGGTTTCGAGCGCATCCACCGCACCAATCTGCTGGGCATGGGTGTGCTGCCGCTGGAATTCAAGCCTGGCGTCAATCGCAAGACGCTGGGGCTGGACGGCACCGAAACCTACGATGTGGTGGGCGAGCCGCAACCGCGTGCAGAGCTGACGCTGGTCGTGCATCGGCGCGGCGGCGAGACGGTGCAGGTGCCAGTCATCTGCCGTCTCGATACGGCCGAAGAGGTTTCGATTTATGCGGCGGGCGGGGTTTTGCAGCGGTTTGCGCAGGACTTCATCGAAGCTGCTCGCGCTTGAAGTTTTATTTGAGGCCGCGTTGTTTGAGTTCTTAAACCGCCGTCGACAGGACTGCGGGAGTTCCGATGCTCGCCCGATGGGCTCCGCTTCGGACTCCCTCCGCCCTATCGCCGGCTCGCCGCATCAGTAGGCGCAAGGCTTTTAAAACCTTCGCATGAGACCGCTGCAAGCCGAGGACCCCGGAGCAATCCGAAGCGGGGGCCGGCCAACCGGAGCCCACCGGGCGAGCATCGGAATTGCGCAGGGCAGCCTCGGCGTCTTAAGAACCCAACCCGTCAACGGCAGTTAAAGAACACAAACCAGGAATCCCTATGTCGACTCACGCACCCCAGATCAAAATCCCCGCCACCTACATGCGCGGCGGCACCAGCAAAGGCGTTTTCTTCAAGCTCACCGACCTGCCCGAGGCCGCGCAGGTGCCCGGCCCCGCGCGCGACGCCCTGCTGATGCGCGTCATCGGCAGTCCCGATCCGTATGGCAAGCAGATCGACGGCATGGGTGCGGCCACCTCCAGCACCAGCAAGACGGTCATCGTCGGCAAGAGCGCGCGCGCCGATCACGACGTCGATTATCTGTTCGGCCAGGTCGCCATCGACCGGGCCTTCGTCGACTGGACCGGCAACTGCGGCAATCTCACCGCAGCGGTCGGCCCCTTTGCCATCAGCAACGGCCTGGTCGACGCCTCGCGCGTACCCAAAAACGGCGTCGCCGTGATCCGCATCTGGCAGGCCAATATCGGCAAGACCATCATCTCTCACGTGCCCATCACCGACGGCATGGTGCAGGAGACCGGCAACTTCGAGTTGGACGGCGTGACCTTCCCGGCCGCCGAAGTGCCGCTCGAATTCATGGACCCGGCCGATGAGGGCGAGGATGGCGGTGCCATGTTCCCCACCGGCAATCTGGTGGACGACCTGGAAGTGCCCGGCGTGGGCACCTTCAAGGCCACCATGATCAATTCCGGCATTCCCACCATTTTTCTCAATGCCAGGGATCTGGGCTACACCGGCACCGAGCTGCAGGGCGACATCAATGGCGATCCTGCGGCGCTCAAACGCTTCGAGACGATCCGCGCCCACGGTGCGCTGAAGATGGGTCTGATCAAGTCGCTGGATGAAATCGCTGGCCGCCAGCACACGCCCAAGGTCGCCTTCGTCGCGCCGCCGGCCGATTACACCGCATCCAGCGGCAAGAAGATCGCCGCCCAGGATGTCGATGTGCTCGCCCGCGCCATGTCGATGGGCATGCTGCATCACGCGATGATGGGCACGGCGTCGGTTGCCATTGCCACCGCGGCCGCGATTCCCGGCACGCTGGTCAACCTGGCGGCGGGCGGCGGCGAGCGCAATGCCGTGCGCTTCGGCCATCCCTCGGGCACGCTGCGCGTGGGGGCGCAGGCCCAGCGGGTCGACGGGCAGTGGGTGGTCAGCAAGGCCCTGATGAGCCGCAGCGCGCGCGTGTTGATGGAAGGCTGGGTGAGGGTGCCGCTGGAGACGCTGCTTTGATCTTCGCTGCGGCGCGCGGCCCGGGCTAATAGGCCTGCGCGAACGCTTCGACGATCACGTCGGCCACGGCGCGTACGCGCGCCGTGCGATGCAGGTCGGCGTGCATGACCAGCCAGATGTCGTAGCCTTCCTCGCGCTTGGGCCAGATGCGTACGAGCTGAGGGATCTCCTGCGCCATATGCACCGGCAGTTCGCCGATGCCCAGGCCGTTGACCACCGCTTCCACGATCATCAGGCCTGAATTGGCCTCGACGGCGACAGTCGCGTTGCGGATCGGCTCGCCGCATAGCGACTCGACCCGATACGACAGCGCCCCGCTCGTATACGTGACGACGCGGTGGCCCGCGAACGCATCGCCCTGGCGAGGCTCGCCGTGGCGCTGCAGATATTCGTGCGAGGCATAAAGACCCACTGCGCGGCGCGAAAGATGTCGCACAATCAGGTCGGGGTTGTCCGGGCGCACGGAGCGCACGGCCAGGTCGGCCTCGCGGCGCGTCAGGTTGGTGACGTGCGTGGATGTGGCCAGCACGATGCGGATGCCGGGGTGCTGCGACTGGAGCCGAGCGATCGCGCTCATCAGGAAATGCCGGCCTATGGTGTCCGAAGTGGCCACGCGCACGGTGCCGCTCAGGCGCCGGTCCAGCCCCTGCATCTGGCGTTCCAGCTGATCGGCGGCCTGCTCCATGCGCTCGGCCGCGGCATAGGCCAGCTCACCCGCCGAGGTTGGCACGTAGCCGCGCGGCGTACGCAGAAAAAGCCGCGCCTCCAGCGCTGTTTCCAGCGCCGCCAGGCGGCGGCCCACGGTGGCCTGGTCCACTTCCAGCGCGGCAGCCGCGGATCGCAGCGTGCCGCTGCGATATAGCGCGAGAAAAGTGCGGGCGTTGTCCCAATCCATAGGCTGATGCGCATTGGCGGCCGCGCGGCGCGGCGAGTGATGCATTTTTGCATGCTACCCAGGCAATTCTACCGCTTTATTGCATCACTTGACGCCCCTACGATGAGGGCCTCGGCGTTCTCGCCCCATCTTTTCGGATCGCGCCCCTATGACTACCTCCTGCCCCTCCATGCCGGCCTATGTCGCGCCGTCCGTCGACAGTTCCCCAAGCGTTGCCGCTCCCAGCCTGCTGCCCCTGGCTACGCTGGCCATCGGCTTCGTCATGGCCATGCTCGACGTTACGGTCGTCAACGTGGCGCTGCCCGGCATTGCCCGGCAATTTCACACCCCTTTGAGCGCCCTGGTCTGGATCGTCGACGGCTATACCCTGACCTTCGCCGCGCTGCTGCTCCTGGCCGGCGCGCTGGCCGACCGGTTCGGCGCCAAGCGCGTCTATCTGGCCGGGTTGGCGATTTTCACCGCGGCCTCGCTGCTTTGCGGTGTGTCGGTCAGCGCCGATATGCTGATCGCGGCACGACTGGTTCAAGGCTTCGGCGCTGCGCTCTTCATGCCCAGCTCGCTCAGCCTGCTGACGCATGCCTATAAAGACGACAGGGTGAGGGCCCGCATGCTGGCGCATTGGTCGGTCATCGTGTCGATCGCCGGCGCCTCCGGGCCGCTGGTCGGCGGCATGCTGATCGACAATTTCGGCTGGCGCAGCGTGTTTCTGATCAATCTGCCCGTGGGCCTGGTCGGTCTGTGGCTGGCCCGAGTCAACATAGCCTCGGCCGCGCGCCATGCGCGCGAGCTCAGTCCCGTCAGCCATGTTCTGGGCGTGCTGTTCCTGAGCGCGGTCAGCTATGCATTGATCGAGGGCAATGTGTACGGCTGGACCAGCCGGCCCATTCTGATCGCGGCGGTCGTGGCCGTCGCCAGCGCCGTGCTGCTGGTTACGCGCGAGCGCTCGCACCCGCATCCGGTGCTGCCCCGGAGCCTGTACCGGTTGCGCGGCTTCGGCGCGTCCAATGCCATCGGTTTTTTGATCAACTTCGGCGCGTACGCCCAGTTCTTTTTGATCAGCCTCTATCTGCAGCAAGCGCAAAAAGCCAGCGCCATGGGGGCGGGCCTGCTGCTGCTGCCCATGATGTGCGTTTTTGCGTGTGGCAGTTTTCTTTCGGCGCGCATCAGCGCCCGCCTGGGCCTGAAGGCCACGCTGGTGGCCGGTTTGTCGGTGGGGACTGCCATGGGAGCCCTGGCCGCGTTCTCCGGCGCTTCCACGTACGGCAGCTTCATTGTTTTCGTCGCGCTCTGCAACCTGGGCATAGGCGCGGCGGTTCCCGCCATGACGGCCCTCACCATGCAGATCGCCGGCCATGCCTATGCCAACAGCGCCGCCGCCGCACTCAATGCCAACCGTCAGTCGGGTGCGCTGGTCGGCGTCGCCGTGATGGGCATGCTGATACACGGGCTGACCGACTGGCCGCAACGCCTCGTCGCGGCCTTTGCCATCGGCGCGGTCGGCTATGGCCTTGGCGTGCTGCTGGCATGGCGGCGGCTGGGCACCAAGGGCCAGGCCGCGGCCGTTCCAGCCGCCTGAGTCGCAATGAGGCCGGCGCGGCGCGCCGCCGCGTGCTAGGCCGGATCGTTACGGCGCTGGCGCTGTATCCGTACTCGCGCCGCTTCGAGCCCCGTGCCCGCATCGAGCACCGCGCCCTGCGCAGAAGCGTCCTGCGCAAAGACTTCTTGCGCCAGGCGCGTCAGCGTCCCGTCCCCGGCTACCTCCACCGCCAGACGCGCGCCGCGCTCTACGGCATGCCGCAGCGTGTCGCGCCACAGCACGGGCCGCGCCATGTTCCAGGCCAGATCATGGACGATTAGGTCTGCGCGCAGCAAGGCCCGCGCCCGGCTGCTGCTCAGATACATGATGCGCGGCGCATGCCGCGCGGCTTTTTCCGCTGCAGCCGCCAGATCCGCCGCTTGCGCATCGAGCAGCGGGCAGTGCGACGGTACCGCCATGCGCAAGCGGGTCGCCGCGCAAGCGCCGTGCGTCTGCGCGAGCGCCATGACGCGGGCAAGCGCCGCATCGCTGCCCGCCACGACGATCTGTCGTTCGGCGTTCAGGTTGGCAATATAGGCAGGGTTCGCCGCCGAGTGGACTTGCGCGACGAGGGCGCTCACCTGCTGTTCGTCCAGTCCGACGAGGGCGGCCATGCCGTAGCCGCGGGGATAGGCGTCCTGCATGAGTTGTCCGCGCAGGCGGACCAGGCGCAGCGCAGCGCCAAAGTCGATCACGCCCGCCACCGCGGCCGCGGGCCATGCGCCGATCGACAGGCCGGCGACCATGTCCGGGGCGGCATCCTGCCGGATCAGTGCGCGCGCTACGGCTACGCCCGCAATCGCCAGGCACAGCTGCGTGGCGACGGTCGACTGGAGGGCCTGCTCGGTGTCGAGTTCGAGGGGGTCGGCATCGAGCGCGTCGCCCGCTTCATCCATCGTCTGCGCCACGGCCGGGTCGTGCGGCAGCGCATGCAGCATGCCCGCGCGCTGACTGCCCTGGCCGGAAAACATGAACAAACTGCTCATGCCGATTCGTCCCAGGGATCGGCGACCAGCCTCGGACCCGCGTCGGTCTTGAGCAGCGTCCGGCGAGGCGTTGCCAGCCAGTCGCGCAGCGCGAAGCCGCCGCGGCCGGTGTCGATCTGCAGGTCGACGCGGCATTCGGCTTGATCCAACAGGCTCGCGAGGCGCCTGCATTGCGTGGCGGATGGGGCCCGTGCCATGCGCATGACAAGGTCCAGATCGCTTTCGCTGCGCAACACGGGCAGGCCGCTGGCGAGCATGAATCCGACGCCGCCGGTCGGGCCCCAGGGCCAGCCGAACGCGTCGAGTTCGGCGGCGAGCGCGCGCAGCGCGCGCAGCGCGGCGAAGGGCGCATCGTGGGGCAGGGCGCTCGCCTTGGCGGCCAGCATTTCGGGAGTGATCACGCGAGTGATCGCGTCGCGTGAGATGAGGACGGCCAAACGTTCATGCCTAGCCCGGCCGCGCAGGCCCGCGGGCACGGCGCCATCGATGCCCTGCGGCGCGCGGCGCACGACCATGGGGGCTTCACGCCGGCATGCCGCTACCGCCCACGCCGGCAATGGCGCACCGTCCGGCGTCCGCGGCATCCCGCCGGCGTTCAGCAAATCGTGCGCGTGCAGCCGCCCCTGTGTCATTGCGCCGACGTCCTCTGCCGCATGCTGTACCGGGGTGGCGACGCGAGCGGCTATTGCGCCGGCGCGTTCCACTGCGCGCGCAGGCGTTCGCGCACTTGCGACGACGCCTTGCGCAACGGCGCGCCCAGCCGGCTTTCCAGGCCGCGCGACGGATCCGCGGCGATATCGGCCAGCGCAGCCGCAAGCGAAGATTTCACGATATCGACGTCGCTCGCATCGGGCGCATCGGCCGAGCGCACCTTCAGCAGACGCCAAAGCAATCCAAGGGAAGCGAAGCTGGCAATATCGTAGGCCATGGGCGCAATGTCCTTGGCGAGGCGCTCGAGATCGGCCACCGAGCGCAACGTCACGCGCGCTGCCGCGGCCTTGCCCATCGCATGCACCATCACTTGATCGTCGTCGAGTGCGAGCAGGCGGTTGGCCTGATAACCGTGAGCCAGCAGCGCGCCCGACATCGCGCGGCCGACGATCAGTCCGATTACCGGATGTCCGGCCAGGCGCGCCGCGGCATAGGCGTCCGCTGCCGCGGCCAATGCGAGATGGATGCCGTAGGCCTCTTCGCGGCGTCCGTAAGCCTGGCTGGCCACGTCGATGACGGCGACAATCGCGCGCTTGGTCTCGCGTACGGCGTCTTCGGCGATGGCATCGCGCACCGCAGCGGCGAGCTGCCAGCCTTCGATCAGGCCGACCTCGCCGCCGCGCGCGCGCGGGAAGCGATTGTGCGCGTCAGGAACGACGGCGATGTAGCGCGCCGGCCGTCCGGCCAGTTCGGCGTCGGCCACTTGCAGCGTATTGCCGTAATCGGCGCGTGGCGCATTGGGGGCTAACGCCGCCATCCAGATCGCGCCGCGACGGGAAAGTTCGGTCTGGCTCATGCGGGATTCCTCGCAGCATAAAGTGCGCGCGCGTTCTCGGCCGAGGCTTGACGCGTGGTGTCGGCGCAGGCGAGTCGTTCAAGATAGTGGCGCACTTGTTCGCTGCGCGCTTGCCGGGTGACGCCTGCCCGCAGCCATGCCAGGACCTGTTCGCGGATGGCGACGGAGTCGTCTTCGATGCAAAGGTCGGCCAGCCCGGTGGCGGCGCGTTGCTCGCCGCCGCTCAGGCTCCAGATGAACGGACGGTTGCCCGAGTCGTACTCTTCAATGCCGGCTTCCTGCTCAATGACTTGCGGACCGTTCAGGCCCAGACGCGCTTCGCGCGTCATCAGCAAATAACTGCACAGCCCGGCGGCAATGCTCATGCCGCCGAAGCAGCCGACTGTGCCCGCAGTGATGCCGATAACGGGCCCGTATTCGCGCAGCGCGCATATGGCGGCATGAATCTCGGCAATAGCGGCCAGCCCGAGATTGGCCTCTTGGAGCCGCACGCCACCCGTCTCGAAGACGATGACGGCGCGCGTCGGGATGCCGGCGCGGTTGTCCTCCACCGCCAGTTCGAGCGCGCCGGCGATTTTCGCGCCCGACACCTCGCCCATACTGCCGCCCTGGAACGCGCCTTCGATGGCGAGCACCACGGCGGACCGTCCGTCGAGCGTGCCGCGCGCCACCACCGCGCCGTCGTCGGCCTGCGCAACGATGCCCTGGCGCGGCAGCCATGGCGACGCCAGTTGTTCGAACGGATCGAGCAGCTCGCGAAAGCTGCCCGGATCGAGCAGGGCGATGGCTCGCCGACGGGCATCGCGTTCGATGAAGCTGTCTCGTTCTAAGGGATTGCGCGACATGTCGTGTCCTTTCAGGCTTGCGCCGCGGTTTCGAACGCCTGCTCCAGCCGCAGGCCCACCACCGCGGGCGTGGCGCCGAAATCGTTGATGAGGATTCGGGCGGCCGGCCAGACGCGCGAACCGAACAGGCGCGCCAGCTGCGCCTGCCACGTGCCGGCCATGCCTTGCACGGAGGTGGTGATGGACACGTCGATGCGGCCGGAGACTCCGGGGGCGAGCAGCACCTCCAGGTCGCCCGAGCCGACCACGCCGGCATGGGCGCGCCGACTGGCCGGCGCGCCGCCGGCGAATTGAAATTCAAGCTTCTCCATATGCGTTTTCCTTGTGAGCGAATCGGGCGCCATCGGCTTCGTTCGCGTTGACGGGCAGGCGGTCGAGGAATAGGGTCGCAGCAAGCAGATCGGCCGCGCCGCCGGACGAGACATGCCGCGCCATCATGGTTTTTTCGAGCAGACGAAAGGCGCGACGGCCCGACTGCGTCGCCAGGCCGCCCGCGGCGCGCACGCAGGTGGCGCCTGCCTGCACGGCATGCAGGGCCTGGGCGCCGCCGCGCGCGAGCACGCAGGTGTCGTCGAGCGTGGCCATGATGGCGAGCAGCGCATCGACGCGCGCATGGTCTTCGCGCATGCCTGCCGCCCGCGCATGGCGCAGCGCAGGCAGTGCCGCGTTGACGACGTGCGGGAAGCCCGCGCGGGCCTGCCCCTTGGCGCCGCCGACGCCATAATCGTTGCAGGCTTGTTCGCCCTTGTGGCCGGTCTGGCGGGGAGCATGGCGGTCGGTGAGCCTGGCGAGCCATCCCGCGCGCACGGCGACCGACGCCGCATCCGGCGTGTGCGGCGCCTGCGCCGCGGCGGTCACCAAAAGGCCCAAGGCCCAGATGGCGCCGCGATGCGTATTGACGCCGCCCGTGGCCCGCAGCATGGCGGCCTCGCCTTCGCGGCCCAGCAGGCCGATGCGTTCGCGCAATGCCAAGGGCGCTTCGATTTGCGCACCGGCCAGCGCCATGGCTTCGAACGCCGGGCGCAGCGCTTGCGCCGAGTGCGTCATCAGCGCCCAGTTCAAGTCATGATGGGCACCGCTGCCGCGCATGTCCACCAGGCCGGGCTTGGGCGAGAGCGTCGCTTCGTCGATCAGCGCCGATTCCACCAGCGCCGCGAGCCGGCGCGCGAGCGCCGCAGTATCGACGGGCCGGGGCCGGTGCGATGCGATCGACAAATTCGGGGAGGCCTGCATCACCAGCTCCGGAAACGCGCAGGCGGTTCGTACAAGCCGCCGGACCATTCCACGAGGTCGGCAATGCTCTTGGCGGCGAGCAGCTCGCGACTGGCGTCGCTGCGCCGCACGTCCAGGTCTTCGGGGAGGGCGATCAGGCCTTCGCGCCGCATCTGCCCCGTCTTGGCCGGGTCGTGCCGCAGGCCGACGCTGGTCACGCCCGCCACGGCCGCAATCATGGCGCGCCGCTCTTCCAGCGTACGCGCCTTGTACAGATAGGCGATGCCGTCCTCGGTCAGCAAATGGGTCACATCATCCCCGTAGACCATGATCGGGGCGAGCGGCATGCCGCTCTGCCTGGCCACGGCCACTGCGTCCAGGGTGTCGACGAAGGTGGGCTTGCCGCCCTCCTGGAATGTCTCGACCATCTGCACGACCAGCTTCTTGCCGCGTTCGAGCATCGTCACGGGCTCGGTCATGTCCAGCCAGGCGGGCGTGGCATGCCTGCGGCCGCGCGGATCGTGACCCATATTGGGCGCGCCGCCGAAGCCCGCCAGGCGGCCGCGCGTGACGGTGGACGAGTGCCCGTCGCCATCCACCTGCAGCGTCGCGCCGATGAAAAGGTCCACCGCATATTGGCCGGCGAGCTGGCACAGCATGCGGTTCGAGCGCATCGAGCCGTCGTGGCCGGTGAAGAACACATCCGGACGAGCAGCCATATAGCGCTCCATGCCCAGTTCGGTGCCGAAGGAGTGCACGCTTTCCACCCAGCCCGACTCGATGGCGGGAATCAGCGTGGGGTGCGGATTGAGCGTCCAGTTGCGGCAGATCTTGCCTTTCAGGCCCAAGCGCTCGCCGTAGGTCGGCAGGATCAATTCGATGGCCGCGGTGTTGAAGCCGATGCCATGGTTGAGCGATTGCACATTGTGCCGCTGGTAGATGCCGCGTATGGCCATCATCGCCATCAGCACGTGCACCGGTTTGATCAGGCGCGGATCGCGCGTGAACAGCGGCTCGATGTAAAAGGGCCTGTCGGCCTGCACGATGAAATCGACCCACGATCCCGGGATGTCCACGCGCGGCAGATCGGACGGATCGTCGACGATCTCGTTGACCTGCGCAATCACGATGCCATTGGAAAATGCCGCCGGCTCCACCAGCGCGGGCGTGTCCTCGGTGCTGGGGCCGGTGTAGAGGTTGCCTTCGCGATCGGCCTTGAACCCGGCCACCAGCGCGACGTTGGGGATGAGATCCACCACCAGACGCGCATAGAGCTCGATATAGGTGTGGATGGCGCCCACTTCCAGCAGGCCGTCGGCCAGCAGCTGGCTGATGCGCAGGCTTTGCGGTCCGGCGAAAGAAAAGTCGAGCTTGCGCGCGATGCCCGCCTCGAAGAGATCCAGATGTTCGGCGCGGCTCACGCTGGGCATGATCATGTGCAGGTCGTGCAGCCGTTGCGGGCTGACCTTGGCCAGCGCGCGCGACAGGAAATCGGCCTGCTTCTGGTTGTTGCCTTCCAGCGCGACGCGGTCGCCTGGGGCGATCAGCGCCTCCAGCGCGGCGACGATGTCGTCTGTGGGAATGGTTTTGCCGCTGACGATCTTGCGGGCCGCAGCCAGGCGGCGTTCCTTTTCGTCGCGCCGCCGGCGCCATTGGGCCGGTACGGCTGAGGTGGGGGACATCGCTTGCATGGATGGGCGGCTCCAGCCGTGAGTGACAGGGTGGTTTCACTCTATGCGCGCGAGCAGGCTGCTTCAATCAAGTTGATCGTGGTTTTATTAATCCCAAGTTAATGAAACAATGCGCGCAAGCGTCGGCGCAACGAGAGAGCACAGCCGGCAAGCCGGCGGAGACCAAAAGTCATGGCAATCGACGAAGAGATCACGCTCAAGAAGCTGGAGGTTTTCCAATCCTTCATGATGCTGGGCAACCTCGCGCGCGTTTCGGAAGCGATGGGGCAGAGCACGGTCAGCGTGCATCGCGCGCTGCATACGCTGGAGGAAGGCCTGCGCTGCCCCTTGTTCAAGCGCGACGGCCGCAAACTGATACCGTTGCCGGCCGCCTATGTGTTCGCCGAGCACGTTGAGCGCATCCTGGACGAATGCGAAGCCGGTGTACGCCGTACCCGCGAAGCGGCGGGCTTTTCGTCGACGGTCTTGAAAATCGGCTGCCTCTATTCGATGACGGTTGGCACGCTGCCGCACGTGCTCGTGGGCTTGAAGACGCGCCGCTCGGCGCTCGATATCGAACTGACGCTGGGCTCGAACGGCAGCCTTCTGTCCAAGCTGGAGGACGGCCAGCTCGACGCCATCATCATCGCCCTGGGCGAGCCGCTGCGCAATCCGGACTTGCTGACCGTGCCGATGTTCGACGACCGGATTTTCTTCGCAGCACCGCTCGATTCGCCCTACGCAGCGTCGGCCGAGGTCGACCTGCAGGCGGTGCGCGGCGAGAAATTCGTCGCGCTCGGCGACGATTTCGCGACTTATCACGATTTTATGGTCGCCTTCGGCAAGGCCGGCTTCGCGCCCGAGATCGCGCTGCGCGTGGGCGATATCTTCTCGCTCATGAATCTGGTGAGCGGCGGCGTGGGCTATGCGCTGCTGCCGCGCCGCGTGGCGGATTTCAGTCCCAAGGTGCAGTTGATTCCTCTGGCCGAACGCTATTGCATAGACCAGCATATCGTGCTGGTCATGCAGCGCAATCGCGAACGCGATCCCAATCTGCTGGCGCTTTCGGCCGAGTGCCGCCTGCTCGGATCATTAACCTGATAGTAATGTACGCACACCGCGCTTGATTGATGCGCGCCCCGCTGGTTCGTAAATTTCCTGCAAGCCGGAGCCTCGCGTCCCGGTTTCGACTCACGCGCGCGACAATGCATCGGCGCACCCGAACGATTCCCCAAGGAGGAATGATGGAGACACTCAATAACGCGGGCACAATGGGCGCGCGCGCCAGGCGCACGCCGCTCACTCGAGCCCAGATCACCGGTTTCTGGGGAGCCTGGGCAGGATGGACGCTCGACGGCATGGATTCGGTGATCTACGCCCTCGTGATGGCGCCTGCGCTGACCGAACTGCTGCCCAACTCGGGTTACAAGGCTACGCCTGCCACGATCGGTCTGGTGGGTTCGATTCTGTTCGCCCTGTTCCTCGTCGGCTGGGGGCTGTCGTTCATCTGGGGCCCGCTTGCGGACCGGTTCGGACGCACCAAAGTGCTTGCGGCCACGATTTTCATGTTCGCGGTGTTCACGGGACTGGCCGCGACCTCGCACACGATCTGGGAGCTCGGTCTGTATCGCTTTCTGGCCGGGGTCGGCATCGGCGGCGAGTGGGCGCTGGCCGGCACCTATGTCGCCGAGGCCTGGCCGGAAGACCGGCGCAAGATGGGCGCGGGCTATCTGCAGACCGGCTACTACACGGGCTTCTTCCTGGCTGCCGCGCTGAACTACACCGTCGGCGCGCATTACGGCTGGCGGTCCATGTTCCTGGTGGGCGCCGTGCCGGTCATCGTCTCCATCATCGTGCTGTTGCGCGTCAAAGAGTCCGACAAGTGGCGCCAGGCCGAGAGCCGCGTCGAAGCGGCCGTAGCGCGCCGCAAAGGGCCCCTGTCGGAGATCTTCAGCCCGCGCTATGTCAAGCGCACGACCGTGGCTGCGGTGCTGCTGACGGTCGCCATCATCGGCCTTTGGGCCGGCGCGGTCTACGAGCCGGCTGCGGTCATCCAGCTCGCGCTCAAGAGCGGCATGAGCCAGCCGAATGCGGTACGCATGGCGTCGATCGCCACGGGCGTACTCTCGATCGGAACGATTCTGGGTTGTCTTGCGCTGCCGCCCATGGCGGAGATGATGGGTCGCCGCAAGACGCTGGCCATCTATTTCGCAGGGATGGCCCTCGCGATCGCCGCCTCTTTCGGCTGGGCTTTCTACCTGCCTGGCGGACTGGTGCCGTTCATCGCGCTGCTTTTCGTACTGGGCTTTTTCGGCGGCAATTTCACGATGTTCAGCCTCTGGCTGCCCGAGCAGTTCGAGACCCGCGTTCGGGCGACGGCATTTGCCTTCTGCACGTCGGTCGGGCGCTTCGTGGGCGCCGGAGTGAATTTCCTGCTCGGCGCCGCAGTGCTGCACATGGGCACGCTGGGTGTGCCGGTCGCCCTGACCGCACTGGTTTTCGTCGCGGGCCTGTTCGTCATCCCGTTTGCACCCGAGACGCGCGGCGAGGTTCTGCCTCAATAAGAGCGTTTGCGCCGCGAGGCGACCTGCGAAAAAATGCCCGCAAATGCGGGCATTTTTCTTTGAGCACCGTACCGCGCGCCTACTTGCGTTTGGCCAGGTCGACCCATTTCTGGTCTTCCGGCCCTACGTAGTTCGCGGTGGGGCGGATGATCTTGTTGTCGACGCGCTGCTCGATGATGTGCGCCGACCACCCGGCGGTGCGGGCGATCACGAAGAGCGGCGTGAACATTTCGGTTGGCACGCCCATCATGTGATAGCTCACGGCCGAGAACCAGTCCAGGTTGGGAAACATCTTCTTGATTTCCCACATCACGGTTTCCAGGCGCTCGGCGATATCGAACATCTTGGTGCTGCCGGCCTGCTTGGACAGCTTGCGGGCGACTTCCTTGATGACCTTGTTGCGCGGGTCGGAGATGGTATAGACCGGGTGGCCGAAGCCGATGATGACTTCTTTGTTTTCCACGCGCTGGCGGATGTCGGCCTCGGCCGCGTCGGGGGTGTCGTAGCGTTTCTGAATTTCGAAGGCCACCTCGTTGGCGCCGCCGTGCTTGGGGCCGCGCAGCGCACCGATGCCGCCGGTGATGGCCGAGTACATGTCGGAACCCGTTCCGGCCACGACGCGGCAGGTGAAGGTCGAGGCGTTGAATTCATGCTCGGCGTAAAGAATGAGCGACGTGTGCATGGCGCGCACCCACTCGTCCGATGGGCGCTTGCCGTGCAGCAAATGCAGGAAGTGGCCGCCGATGCTGTCGTCATCGGTCTGCACGTCGATCACGCGGCCGTTGTGGCTGTAGTGGTACCAGTAGAGCAGGGCCGAACCCAGGTTGGCCATGAGGCGGTCGGCGATGTCGCGCGCGCCGGGCAGGTTGTGGTCGTCTTTCTCGGGCAGCACGCAACCCAGCACGGACACGGCGGTGCGCATCACGTCCATGGGGTGGCTCGAGGCGGGCAGGGCTTCCAGCGCGGCTTGCAGATCGGTCGGCAGGCCGCGCAAGGCGCGCAGCTTTTCCTTGTAGGCCTTGAGCTCGGCTTTGTTGGGCAGTTTGCCGTGGACCAGCAGGTGAGCGATTTCTTCGAACTCGGCAACGTCGGCGAAGTCGAGAATGTCGTAGCCGCGGTAGTGCAGGTCGTTGCCGGTGCGGCCGACCGTGCACAGCGCGGTGTTGCCCGCCACGACGCCGGACAGGGCGACCGATTTCTTGGGCTTGAAGCCGGTTGTGGCTTCGGAGGCGGGGGCCGCGGCGGCGGTTTTCTTTTTGGGAGCCGTGCTCATGGTCTGTCTACTCCTTGCAGCTTTGGGGTTTGAATGCTTCGGTAACGAAAATGGACGATAAAAAAAGGCCAGGGATCTCCTGGCCTTTTTCGGTCTGCTTACTTCAGCAGGTCTTTCACGCCTTCGCGCTCTTCGAGCAGTTCCTTCAGCGTGAAGTCCATCTTCTCGCGCGAGAAGGCGTCGATTTCCAGGCCTTCGACGCGCTTGTATTCGCCGTTGTCGGTGGTCACGGGCACGCCATAGATGATGCCTTCGGGGATGCCGTAGGAGCCGTCCGAGGGCACGCCCATGGTGACCCACTTGCCGTTGCTGCCCAGGATCCAGTCATGCACGTGGTCGATGGCGGCGTTGGCGGCCGAGGCGGCCGAGGACAGGCCGCGCGCATCGATGATGGCGGCGCCGCGCTTGCCCACGGTGGGGATGAACACCTCGCGGTTCCAGGCCTGGTCATTGATGATCTGGTCGATCTTCTGGCCCTTGACGGTGGTGAAGCGGGTGTCGGGATACATCGTGGGCGAGTGATTGCCCCAGACGATCAGGTTTTCGATGTCGGCCACGGCCTTGCCGGACTTGGCGGCCAGTTGCGACAGGGCGCGGTTGTGGTCCAGGCGCAGCATGGCGGTGAAGTTCTTGGCGGGCAGGTCCGGCGCCGACTTCATCGCGATGTAGGCGTTGGTGTTGGCGGGGTTGCCCACGACCAGCACCTTGACATCGCGCTTGGCCACGGCGTTCAGGGCCTTGCCCTGGGCCGTGAAGATCTGGGCGTTGGCGCTCAAGAGATCCTTGCGCTCCATGCCCGGGCCGCGGGGACGGGCGCCGACCCGCAGCGCGACGTCGACGTCCTTGAAGGCGGTCATGGGGTCGCCGTGCGCGGTCATTTCCTGCAACAGCGGGAAGGCGCAGTCGTCCAGTTCCATCATGACGCCCTTGAGGGCCTTCTGCGCTTTTTCGTCGGGGATTTCGAGCAGTTGCAGGATCACCGGCTGGTCTTTGCCGAGCATTTCGCCGGAGGCGATGCGGAACAGCAGGGCGTAACCGATCTGGCCGGCAGCGCCGGTGACGGCGACGCGCATGGCGGGCTTGGACATGAACATTTCTCCGTAAAGAGGTTGGAAAGACAGGAGCGCTTTCCAGTGTAATCGGTGCGTCCGGCCTCGATCTGGCGTGCCTGGCGAAAACTGCCGCAGGGCGTTTCGCGCCGGCTCTGCCGGCCTGGACCCGTCCCGCATCCTAGATCGGATTGGTGCTTTGCGTCAATTCATCTTATATCTTATATAAGACATAAGATGTTGGACAGCACTTCGGCCCGCGTGCGACAATGCCCGCAACCCACACAGCCTGTTTTCCCTTAGCGGAAACGGGCGCCATGCCGACGCGCACATCTCCCCATCCATGACTGCTGAAGCCCGCCCCGATTCCCTGGCGCGCGCCGCCAGGCCGAACGACGAGAATCCGCCGGCCGCCGTCAAGCCGGCAGGGCGGGGCGAGGGCGCCGCGTTCAGTCCGCTCTACAGGCAGATCAAGTCGCTGCTGGTGCAAAGCCTGGAGCGCGGCGAGTGGAAGCCCGGCGAACTCATTCCCAGTGAAATCGACCTGGCCGCCCGCTTCCAGGTGAGCCAGGGCACGGTGCGCAAAGCCATCGACGAGCTCGCCGCCGAGCACATGCTGCTGCGCCGTCAGGGCAAAGGCACCTTCGTCGCAACACACCACGAAGCGCGTGTGCGCTACCGCTTTCTTCGCCTGGCGCCCGACGAAGAGGGCGAGAACGTGCGTACCGAAAGCCGTATTCTCGAATGCCGCCGCGCGCGTCCGTCGGCCGAGATCGCCCGCATTCTGGAGCTGCGCGCCGGCGAAACCGCCGTCACGATACGACGCGTGCTTTCCTTCGACGGTGTGGCGACTGTGGTCGACGACATCTGGCTGCCCGGCTCGGTCTTTCGCGGCCTCACCCTGGACGTACTGGCCGCCAACCGCGGGCCGCTCTACGGCCTTTTCGAAACCCAGTTCGGCGTGAGCATGGTGCACGCCGACGAAAAGCTGCGCGCCGTTCCCGCCAGCGGCGAGATCGCCGATCTTCTGGGCATCGACGCCGGCGCGCCGCTGCTGCAGGTCGATCGCGTGTCCTATACCTACGGCGGTCGACCCATGGAAGTCAGGCGGGGTACCTACCTTACCAATCACTTCCATTATCGCAATAGCTTGAATTGATGGAAATTTTTATCGCCGTTTGAAACGGACTGCTACCTGAGGGACAATACCGGGGTTTCCCTCACGGGAAGCAGGTGTTCTCGCCACGAAATTTGCCTTACCCAAAAACCTAGCCATAAACCCAGAAATACCGAGGTCGTCATGTCCGACTCAGCTGCTCAGAACGTCAAGCCAGCGCGTCCCGAATTTCGCAATATCGGCTTGTCCGATATCAGCAAATACCGCCTTCCTTTACCGGGGCGACTGTCCATCCTGCATCGTGTCAGCGGCATGCTGCTGTTCCTGTGCCTGCCTCTGGTCCTGCTCCCGCTGTGGGGCGCCAGCGTGAGTTCGCCGGAAGGCTACGCCAGCGTGGCCAAGTGCGTGGGTTACTTCCCTGTCAAAGTCGTTCTGCTGGTCCTGATCTGGGGCTTTTTGCATCACTTCTGCGCGGGTATCCGCTTCCTGCTTCTGGACCTGCACTACGGCGTGGACAAGGCTTCGGCGCGCAAGAGCGCCGGCGTGGTGTTCGTCGTCAGCCTGCTGCTCACGCTGATTTTCGCCCTCAAACTGTTCGGAGCTCTGTAAATGGCAGCCAGCAACAACTACGGCCATAAGCGCCTCGTCGTCGGCGCCCATTACGGCGTCGGCGATTTCATCGTTCAGCGCGCCACCGCCGTCATCATGGCGGTGTACACGGTGATCCTGGCTATCGGCCTGCTGGTCGAGCCGCTTACCTACGAAGGCTGGAGGTCGATCTTCGCCTTCCATGTGTACACGCTTCCCGTGGGTCAGCTTCTGGCCACGCTCGCTTTCCTTTCGCTGGCCTGGCATGCCTGGATCGGCGTGCGCGACGTCTGGATGGACTACATCAAGTCCGTCGCGCTGCGCCTGACGCTGCAGGTTCTGACCCTGCTGTGGCTGGTCGGCACGTTCGTCTATTTCGCGCAATACCTCTGGAGAATCTAAGCCGTGGTCGCTGTCATGAATTCCCTGCCGCGCCGCCAGTTTGATGTGGTGGTCGTAGGCGCCGGTGGTGCCGGCATGCGTTGTTCCCTGCAATTGGCTCAGGCGGGCCTGTCGGTCGCGGTGCTGTCCAAAGTGTTTCCCACCCGTTCGCACACCGTGGCGGCGCAAGGCGGCGTGAGCGCCTCTCTGGGCAACATGAGCGAAGACAACTGGTACTGGCACATGTACGACACCGTCAAGGGGTCGGACTGGCTGGGCGACCAGGACGCCATCGAGTTCATGTGCCGCGAGGCGCCGAGCGCCGTGTACGAAATGGAACATTTCGGCATGCCGTTCGACCGCAACCCCGACGGCACCATCTATCAGCGTCCGTTCGGCGGCCATACCGCCAACTTCGGCGAGAAGCCCGTGCAGCGCGCCTGCGCCGCGGCCGACCGCACCGGCCATGCGCTCCTGCACACGCTCTACCAGCGCAACGTCGCTGCCCGCACGCAATTTTTCGTCGAATGGATGGCGCTGGATTTGCTGCGCAACGACGCCGGCGACGTACTCGGCGTGACCGCGCTCGAAATGGAAACGGGCGAGATCTATGTTCTCGAAGCCAAGACCACCGTGCTGGCCACGGGCGGCGCCGGCCGCATCTGGGCCGCTTCCACCAATGCCTTCATCAACACGGGCGACGGCCTGGGCATGGCGGCGCGAGCCGGCATTGCGCTGCAGGACATGGAGTTCTGGCAGTTCCACCCCACCGGCGTGGCCGGCGCGGGCGTGCTGATCACCGAAGGCGTGCGCGGCGAAGGCGGCATCCTGCTCAACAAGGACGGCGAGCGCTTCATGGAGCGCTATGCGCCCACGCTCAAAGACCTGGCCCCGCGCGACTTCGTGTCGCGCTCGATGGACCAGGAAATCAAGGAAGGCCGCGGCTGCGGTCCCGACGGCAGCTATGTGGTGCTCAAGCTCGATCACCTGGGCGCCGACACGATCAACAAGCGCCTGCCTTCGATCCGCGAAATCGCCATCAAGTTCGGCAACGTCGATCCGATCAAGGAGCCGATCCCGGTCGTGCCTACCATCCACTACATGATGGGCGGCATTCCCACCAACTACAACGGCCAGGTCACGAGCTGGACCAACGGCGAGAGCAAGATCGTCAACGGTCTGTACGCCATCGGCGAGTGCGCGGCTGTGTCGGTGCACGGCGCCAACCGTCTGGGCACCAACTCGTTGCTTGACCTCATCGTGTTCGGCCGCGCCGCGGGCAACCACATCGTCGGCTCGCATCCCGAGCGCCAGCACCAGCATCAACCGTTGCCCAAGGAAGCGGTCGACTACTCGGTAGGCCGCATCGATGCGCTGGAATCGCGCACTTCGGGCGAGAAGCCCCAGGACGTCGGCAACGGCATCCGCGCAGCCATGCAGGCGCACTGCGGCGTGTTCCGCACGATCGATCTGCTGCAGAAGGGCGTGGGCAAGATCGACGAGTTGACCGGCATGGCCAACAGCATTTACTTCAAGGACAAATCCAAGGTGTTCAACACCGCGCGCATCGAGGCGCTGGAAATCGCCAACATGGTCGAAGTGGCCCGCGCCACGATCAAGTCGGCGGCCAACCGCACCGAAAGCCGCGGCGCTCACGCTCTGGACGATCATCCGCATCGCGACGACGACAACTGGCTCAAGCACACCCTGTGGTATTCGTCGGACGGCCGCCTGGAATACAAGCCCGTCCACATGAAGCCCCTCACGGTTGAGTCCTTCCCGCCCAAGGCTCGTACTTTCTAAGCAGGATGCACGCAATGACCAAGCGTATAGTCAAGTTCGAAATCTACCGCTACGACCCGGACAAGGACGAGCGACCCTACATGCAAAAGCTGGATGTCGAACTCCAGCCGCACGACAAGATGCTGCTGGACGCCATCTTGCGCATCAAGAACGACATGGACGACAGCCTGGCGATTCGCCGGTCGTGTCGCGAAGGCGTGTGCGGCTCGGACGCCATGAACATCAACGGCAAGAACGGCCTGGCCTGCACGACCAATCTGAACGATCTGACCCAGCCCATCGTGCTGCGTCCGCTGCCGGGCCTGCCGGTGATCCGCGACCTGATCGTGGACATGACGCAGTTCTACAATCAGTACCACTCGATTCGCCCGTACCTCATCAACGACACGCCGCCGCCCGAACGCGAGCGCCTGCAGTCGCCCGAGGCCCGCGAAGAACTCGATGGCCTGTACGAGTGCATATTGTGTGCCTGCTGCTCGACGTCTTGTCCGTCGTTCTGGTGGAACCCGGATAAGTTCGTCGGCCCCGCCGGGTTGCTGCAAGCCTATCGCTTCATCGCAGACAGCCGCGACGAGGCTACCGGCTCGCGTCTGGACAACCTGGAAGATCCTTATCGCCTCTTCCGCTGCCACACCATCATGAACTGCGTCGATGTCTGCCCCAAGGGTCTGAATCCCACCAAGGCCATCGGCAAGATCAAAGAGCTGATGGTGCGCCGTACTGTGTGACGGTAGGCCCCGGTGTAACCGGGGCTTAATCATTTTGTTGTATCTGTTTGAAAGGGTTTCTGCTTATGAGCAGACTAACCGAGTTGGAACGTGCGCGTCTGCGTTGGCGGGCGCGCCGAGGCTTGCTGGAAAACGACCTTATCATTACGCGGTATCTTGATGCTTACGAGCATCAGCTTACCGACGAGGATGTAAGCGCGTTGACCCAGCTTTTCGAGTTGGGCGACAACGAACTGCTGGACATATTGCTGGCGCGTGCCGAACTCCACGGTGCACTCGACACTCCCAGGCTGCGAGATATCGTCGGCCAGATGCGAGCGCTCTGATTTCTACGAGGAATAGATCATGAAATTGTCCGACAACAAAGCCACCCTATCTTTCTCCAACGGCAGCCCGTCCATCGAATTGCCGATCTACCAGGGCACCATCGGCCCCGACGTGATCGACATCCGCAAGCTGTACGGCCAGACGGGTATGTTCACGTACGATCCCGGCTTTCTGTCGACTGCCGCTACGGCGTCGGGCATTACCTAGATCGACGGCGACAAGGGCGAACTGCTGTATCGCGGCTACCCCATCGAGCAGCTCGCGGTCAATTGCGACTACCTGGACACCTGCTATCTGATCCTGAACGGCGATCTGCCGAACGAAGCGCAAAAGAAGGAATTCGACACCTCGGTCACGCGCCACACCATGGTGCACGAGCAGATGAACTTCTTCCTGCGCGGCTTCCGTCGCGACGCCCATCCCATGGCCGTGCTGACCGGCCTGGTGGGCGCGCTGTCGGCCTTCTATCACGACTCGACCGACATCACGAATCCGCAGCACCGCTATATTTCGGCCATCCGCCTGATCGCCAAGATGCCCACGCTGGTGGCCATGGCATACAAGTATTCGCGCGGTGAGCCCACGATCTACCCGAAGAACGAGCTGTCCTACACCGGCAATTTCCTGCGCATGATGTTCGCCAATCCGTGCGAGGACTACCAGGTGAACGATGTCGTCGAACGCGCGCTCGACCGCATCTTCATTCTGCACGCCGACCACGAGCAAAATGCCTCGACCTCTACCGTGCGCCTGTGCGGTTCGTCGGGCACCAATCCTTTCGCAGCCATCGCCTCGGGCGTGGCCTGTCTGTGGGGTCCGGCCCACGGCGGCGCCAACGAAGCCTGCCTGCACATGCTCGAACATATCCAGGCCAATGGCGGCCTGGCCACGGTGGGCAAGTTCATGGAGCAGGTCAAGGACAAGAATTCGGGCGTGCGTCTGATGGGCTTCGGCCACCGCGTGTACAAGAACTACGACCCGCGCGCCAAGCTGATGCAGGAAACCTGCAAGGAAGTGCTTGGCGCCCTGGGCCTGGAAAACGATCCTTTGCTCAAGCTGGCCATGGCGCTGGAGAAGATCGCGCTGGAAGACGACTACTTCGTGCAGCGCAAGCTCTATCCGAACGTGGACTTCTACTCGGGTATCGTCCAGCGCGCCATCGGCATCCCGACCTCGCTGTTCACCGGCATCTTCGCGCTGGCCCGCACCACGGGCTGGATCGCGCAGTGGGCCGAAATGATCGCCGACCCCGAGTACAAGATCGGCCGTCCGCGCCAGTTGTACACCGGCGAGTCCGTGCGCCAGGTCAAGGGTTAAGCAATACTCGCGTGCGTGGCGGACTCCGGTCCGCCGCGATAGAAAGGGCTGTTCGATTGCGAATAGCCCTTTTTTCTTTAGACGCGTTGCGTCTTGGGCGTATAGCGCCCCGGCACTTCGAAGCGAGCGGGGCATACCCGCCGAACGCCGAACGGACTTAAGAACCAGCAGCGCAGCGAATCAGAGCAGCAGCGCAGCGAGGCAGCAGAACACAGGAATGACCATGCATCATCAGTTATTCGCCGCGTGCCACGCCACCAGCTTCTTGCGATACGCCTCGATGTCCCCGATGGGACGACGCGCCACGCCCGACTCCGCGGCCGCTTGGGCCACGGCGGGAGCCACCGCCGAGATCAGACGCGGATCGAACGGCGTGGGAATGATGTAGTCCGGACCGAACTCGGCCTCGTCGTGCGTCAGCTCCGCGATCGCTTTCACGCTGGCCAGCTTCATCGCCTCGTTGATCGTCGTGGCGCCGCAATCGAGTGCGCCGCGGAAGATGACGGGGAAGCACAACACATTGTTGACCTGGTTCGGGTAGTCCGAGCGGCCGGTGGCGATGATGCAGTCGGGGCGGGCGTCGCGTGCGACCTCGGGCAGGATCTCGGGCGTTGGGTTGGCCAGGGCCAGGATGATGGGTCTGTCGGCCATGGTCTTGACCATCTCGGGCGTGAGCGCGCCGGCTGCCGAGCAGCCCAGGAAGATGTCTGCGCCTTGCACCACATCGGCCAGCGTGCGGGCTTGCGTGTGCTGCGCGTAGCGCTGCTTGTTGGGTTCCATCTTGGCGTCGCGGCCTTCCCAGATCACGCCGCGCGAATCGACCACATAAATGTTTTCGCGCTTGATGCCCAGGTCGACCATCAGGTCCAGGCAGGCGATGGCGGCTGCGCCGGCGCCCGAGACTGCGACTTTGACCTTGCCGATTTCCTTGCCCACGACTTTCAGGCCGTTGAGCACTGCGGCCGAGGAGATGATGGCGGTGCCGTGCTGGTCGTCGTGAAAGACGGGGATCTTCATGCGCTCGCGCAGCTTCGTCTCGATATAGAAGCACTCTGGGGCCTTGATGTCTTCGAGGTTGACCCCGCCCAGAGTGGGCTCGAGCGCTGCGATGATATCCACTAGCTTGTCGGGATCGGTCTCGGCCAGCTCGATGTCGAAGACGTCGATGCCGGCGAATTTCTGGAACAGACATCCCTTGCCTTCCATCACGGGTTTGGATGCCATGGGGCCGATATTGCCCAGGCCCAGAACGGCAGTGCCGTTGGAAATCACGCCGACCAGATTGCCGCGCGATGTGTAGCGCGAGGCGGCTTCTTCGCCGTGTTCGTGAATGGCCATACAGGCGGCCGCCACCCCGGGGGAGTAGGCCAGAGACAGATCGTCCTTGCCATTGAGGGGTTTGGTGGGCTTGACCGAAATTTTGCCGGGAGCGGGGTACTGGTGATAGTCCAGGGCTTGCTTGATGAAAGTCTGATCCATGAGGAAGCTGCTTGAAAATAAAAGAAAAAAAATCGGAAAACAAACTGATGCCGTCGGAAAGGCGCGTCGCCGTGGGCCGTGGGCTGCGTTGGAGTGGGGGGCAGTGTAGCGAAGTGACACGGGAGAGACATGACGCGCCGCAATAGCTGACTCGCTGCTTATTTCCGCGCGCTACGGACGGTCGATAAAAAGGCGAAGCCTGTCTGGCAAAGGGGTATACTGCAAAGCGGTGGCTGTAAAAGCCCCTTGCATAAGGTTCAAATATCAGTACGGCGCCTTCTGCTCCGCTATCCGCTAAACGGGAAGCCCGTGTCGCGGAAGGTTTTCCTGCATCGTATCGGGTGAAACGCCCGTCTAGGTGAAGCACATATGTCTTCGGAACAAGAGTCCCTCTCCAATTCTTATCTTTTTGGGGGCAACGCCCCTTACGTCGAAGAGCTTTACGAAGCCTATCTCGACAATCCCGGTTCGGTGTCCGACAACTGGCGCGCCTATTTCGACCAGCTCCAGCACGCACCGGCCACCGATGGCCAGGCTTCCACCCGCGATCAGGCCCACGCGCCCATCATTCAGTCGTTCGCCGAGCGCGCCCGCGCCAATGCGTTCGCCGTGCGTACCGCCGAACCCGACATGTCGGTGGCCAGCAAGCAGGTGGCCGTGCAGTCGCTGATCGGCGCCTACCGCAGCCTTGGATCTCAATGGGCCGACCTCGATCCGCTCAAGCGGCAGGAGCGCCCCAACATTCCCGAACTAGATCCGGCTTTCTACGGTCTGACCGAAGCCGACCTCGATCAGGAATACGCCGCGACCAACAGTTATTTCACGACCGCCAGCACCATGACGCTGCGCGAGATTCTTAAAGCGTTGCGCGACACCTACTGCCGCAGCATCGGCGCCGAATTCATGTATGTGTCCGATCCGGTCGCCAAGCGCTGGATCCGCGAACGCCTCGAAACCACCCGGGCCACGCCGAGCTACACCAACGAGCAGCGGCGCCGCATCCTGCAGCAGCTGACCGACGCCGAAGGCCTGGAGCGCTTCCTGCACACCAAGTACGTCGGCCAGAAGCGCTTCTCGCTTGAGGGCGGCGAAAGCTTCATCGTTGCCATGGACGAAGTCGTCAACCACGCCACGGAAGTCGGCGTGCAGGAAATCGTGGTCGGCATGGCCCACCGCGGCCGCCTGAACCTGCTTGTGAACATCATGGGCAAGATGCCCGGCGACCTGTTCGCCGAGTTCGAAGGCAAGCACGCCGAAGGCCTGACCGACGGCGACGTGAAGTACCACAACGGTTTCTCCAGCGACATCTCGGGCCGCGGCGGCCCGGTGCACCTGTCGCTGGCCTTCAACCCCTCCCATCTGGAAATCGTGAACCCGGTGGTCGAGGGCAGCGTGCGCGCCCGCCAAGAACGTCGCGGCGACCACGAAGGCAAGCAGGTACTGCCGGTGCTGGTGCACGGCGACGCGGCTATCGCAGGCCAGGGCGTCGTGATGGAAACGCTCAACCTCGCGCTGACGCGCGGCTACGGCACGGGCGGCACGCTGCACATTGTCATCAACAACCAGATCGGCTTCACCACGTCCGATCCGCGCGATGCGCGATCCACGCTGTATTGCACCGACGTGGTCAAGATGATCGAAGCCCCGGTGTTCCACGTCAACGCCGACGATCCCGATGCCGTGGTGTTTGCCACTCAGCTGGCGCTGGACTTCCGCACGGAGTTCAAGCGCGATGTCGTGATCGACATCATCTGCTTCCGCAAACTGGGCCACAACGAGCAGGACACGCCCGCGCTGACGCAACCTCTGATGTACAAGAGCATCGGTCACCATCCCGGCACCCGCAAGCTCTACGCCGACAAGCTCACCGCCCAAGGCGTACTGGCCGAAGGCGAGGGCGACCAGATGGTCAAGGACTATCGACAGCTGATGGAAGACGGTCAGAAAACCGTCGAGCCCGTGCTGACCGATTACAAGAGCAAGCACGCCATCGACTGGTCGCCTTTCCTGGGCGCCAAGTGGACCGACGCCGCCGACACGGCCGTGCCGCTGGCCGAGCTCAAACGCATCGGCGAACGCATCACTTCCGTGCCGGAAGGCTTTACGGTGCATCCGCTGGTCAAGAAGCTGCTGGCCGACCGAGCCAACATGGCCAAGGGCGAGCAGAACCTCGACTGGGGCATGGGCGAACATATGGCCTACGCCACGTTGGTGGCTTCGGGTTATGCCGTACGCCTCACCGGCCAGGACGCCGGCCGCGGCACGTTCACCCACCGCCACGCCGTGCTGCATGACCAGAACCGCGAACGCTGGAACGACGGCACCTACATCCCGCTGCAGAACGTCTCCGAAGGCCAGGCGCCTTTCACGGTGATCGACTCCGTGTTGTCCGAAGAAGCGGTGCTCGGTTTCGAATACGGCTATGCCTGCGCCGAACCCAACACGCTGACGCTTTGGGAGGGCCAGTTCGGCGACTTCGCCAACGGCGCCCAGGTGGTGATCGACCAGTTCATCACCTCCGGCGAGGCCAAGTGGGGCCGGCAGTGCGGTTTGGTCATGCTGCTGCCGCACGGCTACGAAGGCCAGGGACCCGAGCACTCGTCTGCCCGCATCGAACGCTACCTGCAGCTGTGCGCCGACAACAACATTCAGGCGGTTCAGCCGACCACGGGCGCGCAGATCTTCCACCTGCTGCGCCGCCAGATGATCCGCCCCTTCCGCAAGCCGCTGGTGGTCTTCACGCCCAAGTCGCTGCTGCGCAACAAGGACGCCAGCTCGCCGCTATCCGATCTGGCCAGCGGCCATTTCTACCCCGTCATCGGCGAAGTGGACGAGTCCATCAAGCCCGCGTCGGTCAAGCGCGTGCTGGTGTGCTCGGGCAAGATCTACTACGACCTGGTCCACGCCCGCAAGGAGCGCGGCGCCGACCATGTGGCCATCGTCCGTGTCGAGCAGCTCTACCCCTTCGCCCACAAGGCCTTCGAAGCCGAGCTGAAGAAGTACGGCAAGGCCACCGAGGTCATCTGGGTGCAGGACGAGCCGCAGAACCAAGGGCCCTGGTTCTACGTGCAGCATCATGTGTACGAAAACATGAGCGAAGGCCAGAAGCTGGGCTATGCCGGGCGTCCGGCCTCGGCATCTCCGGCCGTGGGTTATATGGCCAAGCATCTGGAACAGCTCAAGGTCCTGCTGGATCAAGCCTATGCGCCCAAGTACAAGGGCTTCGTTCTGACCAAATAAGAAACGAACTCAGGCGGGCGCCGATCAAGTGCCCGCCTTATTTTCATTCGCTAGAACATCGAACAATCACACACACGGGATACCCACCATCATGGCCATTACCGACGTCGTCGTTCCCCAACTGTCCGAGTCCATCTCGGAAGCCACGCTGATGAACTGGAAGAAGAAGGCCGGCGAAGCCGTCACGGCCGACGAAACCCTCATCGAAATCGAGACCGACAAGGTCGTGCTCGAAGTGCCCGCACCCGCCTCGGGCGTGCTGGCTGAGATCGTCGAAGCCGATGGCGCCACCGTGACCTCGGGCCAGCTCCTGGCCAAGATCGACACCGCCGCCAAGGCCGCCGCCGCACCGGCTCCGGCAGCCGCAGCCGCAGCCGCAGCCGCAGCGCCTGCCGCCGCTCCCGCGCCTGTTGCGGCTGCGCCCGCGCCCGCCAGCAATGCCGCCGCCGGCATCGCATCGCCCGCCGCCTCGAAGATCCTGGCCGAGAAGGGCGTGGATGCTGCGTCGGTGTCCGGTTCCGGCCGCGACGGCCGCGTGACCAAGGGCGACGCCCTGGCGGCCTCGGCGGCTCCCAAGGCGGCCGCACCCATTGCGCCGCCGACCCTGTCGCTGGACGGTCGCCCCGAGCAGCGCGTGCCCATGAGCCGCCTGCGCGCCCGCGTTGCCGAGCGTTTGCTGCAATCGCAATCCGAGAACGCCATCCTGACGACCTTCAACGAGGTCAACATGAAGGCCGTCATCGATCTGCGCAACAAGTACAAGGAAAAATTCGAGAAGGACCACGGCGTCAAGCTGGGCTTCATGTCCTTCTTCGTCAAGGCTGCCGTGGCCGCGCTCAAGAAGTATCCGGTCATCAACGCCTCGGTCGACGGCAAGGACATCATCTATCACGGCTACTTCGACATCGGCATCGCCGTGGGCAGCCCGCGCGGCCTGGTGGTGCCCATCCTGCGCAACGCCGACCAGCTCTCGATCGCCGACATCGAAAAGACCAGCGCCGACTTCGGCCGCCGCGCGGCCGACGGCAAGCTTGGCATCGAAGAGATGACTGGCGGCACGTTCTCCATCTCCAACGGCGGCGTGTTCGGCTCGATGCTGTCCACGCCCATCATCAATCCGCCGCAATCGGCCATCCTGGGCATCCACGCCACCAAAGACCGCCCTGTGGTCGAAAACGGCCAGGTCGTGATCCGTCCGATCAACTACCTCGCGCTGTCCTACGATCACCGCATCATCGACGGCCGCGAAGCCGTGCTGGGTCTGGTGGCCATGAAAGAAGCCCTGGAAGACCCGCAGCGCCTGCTGCTGGACCTGTGATCGGAGCGCACCAAATGGCTAAGCACTTCGACGTAATCGTGATCGGCGCCGGCCCCGGCGGCTATATCGCCGCCATCCGCGCGGCTCAGCTCGGCATGTCCGTAGCGTGCATCGACGCCTGGCAGAACGGGCAGGGCGGCCCGGCGCCCGGCGGCACCTGCACCAACGTGGGCTGCATTCCCTCGAAGGCGCTGCTGCAATCGTCCGAGCACTATGAGGCCGCCGGCCACCACTTTGCCGAGCACGGCATCGAGGTCAAGGGCCTGGGCCTGAAGCTCGACACCATGATCAGCCGCAAGAACAGCGTGGTCAAACAGAACAACGACGGCATTCTGTATCTCTTCAAGAAGAACAAGGTCACGTTCTTTCACGGCAAGGGCGCCTTTGTCGGCAAAGCCGACGGCGGCTATGCCCTCAAGATCACCGGCACCGCGAGCGAAGACCTGGTCGGCAAGCACATCGTGGTGGCCACGGGTTCCAGCCCGCGCGAACTGCCGGGCCTGCCTTTCGATGAAAAGGTCGTGCTGTCCAACGACGGCGCCCTGAGCATCGACACCGTGCCCAAGAAGCTGGGCGTGATCGGCGGCGGGGTGATCGGCCTGGAAATGGGCAGCGTGTGGCGTCGCCTGGGCGCCGAAGTCACCGTTCTGGAGGCCATGCCCGAGTTCCTGGCCATGGCCGATCAGCAGGTCGCCAAGGAAGCGCTGAAGATCTTCACCAAGCAGGGCCTAGCCATCGAAACCGGCATCAAGCTGGGCGACGTCAAGGCAACGGCCAAGAACGTCACCGTACCCTACACCAACGCCAAGGGCGAAGAACAGAAGCTGGTAGTGGACAAGCTGATCGTCTCGATCGGCCGCATTCCCTACACCGGTGGGTTGAACGCGGAAGCTGTGGGTTTGAAGCTCGACGAGCGCGGCTTTGTCGCCGTGGATGGCGACTGCAAGACCAATCTGCCCAACGTCTGGGCCGTCGGCGACGTCGTGCGCGGCCCCATGCTGGCGCACAAGGCCGAAGAAGAAGGTGTGGCGGTTGCCGAACGCATCGCCGGCCAACACGGCCACGTCAATTTCGACACGGTCCCGTCGGTGATCTACACCTCGCCGGAAATCGCCTGGGTAGGCAAGAACGAGCAGCAGCTCAAGAAAGAAGGCCGCGAATACAAAGCGGGCTCGTTCCCTTTCCTTGCCAACGGCCGTGCCCGCGCGCTGGGTGACACCACCGGTTTTGCCAAAGTGATCGCCGACGCCAAGACCGATGAAGTTCTGGGCGTACACATCGTCGGCCCCATGGCCTCCGAGTTGATCGCCGAGGCCGTGACCATCATGGAGTTCAAGGGCGCCGCCGAAGACATCGCCCGCATCTGCCACGCTCATCCCACGCTGTCGGAATCCGTGAAGGAAGCCGCCCTGGCCGTGGACAAGCGCGCGCTGAACTTCTGAGGCCATACGGTCGCATGACGATTCTTTGAGTCGCATTACGCTTCAGCGAGCCGAGGACCCCGGAGCAATCCGAAGCGCAGCCCACCGGGCGAGCATCGGAATTGCGCAGGGCAGCCTCGGCGGCTAAAGAACTCAAATATGGGCGGTTCTCCTGATTAAGGGAGACCGCCCATTGCTCATGAACAGCACCTAATGAACGTCCAGGAATATTACGAACAGGCCCTAGCCGAGCGCGGCTATCAGTCCGACGAAGCCCAGCAGCGTGCGGTCAACCGCCTGCAGCGCTATTACGACGACTGGGTGCACTACAAGGCCCTGCGCAGCAATGCCTTGAAGAAACTGCTCAATCGTCCGGAAGTGCCGCGCGGCGTTTACCTGTGGGGCGGCGTGGGGCGAGGCAAGAGTTTCCTGATGGACGCCTTCTACGCCACCGTGCCCGTGGTGCGCAAGACGCGCCTGCATTTTCACGAATTCATGCGCAGCGTGCATCGCGAGCTGGAAGAGGTGAAGGGCATGCAGGATCCGCTGGACGAGGTCGCGCGCCGCATCGCGCGGCGGTACCGGCTTATCTGCTTCGACGAGTTCCATGTGTCGGACATTGCCGACGCCATGATCCTGTACCGCCTTCTGCTCAAGCTGTTCGAGTACGGCACCTCGTTCATCATGACGTCCAATTACGAGCCGTCCACGCTCTATCCAGAAGGCCTGCACCGCGATCGCATCCTGCCGGCCATCGAGCTCATCCAGAAGCGCATGGACGTGTTGAACGTGGACGCCGGCGTCGACTATCGGCGCCGCACACTGGAGCAAGTGCAAAGCTATCACTGTCCGCTGGACGACAAGGCGGACGCGGCTTTGCAACAAACCTTCGACAAGCTGGCCGACACGTATCCGGAGAAGAATCCGGTGCTGCATATCGAGCACCGCGAGATCAAGGCGCTGGCGCTCGCCGGCACGGTGGTGTGGTTCGACTTTGCCACGCTCTGCGGCGGGCCGCGTTCGCAGAACGATTATCTTGAGCTGGCCAGTCGCTTCAACGCGGTGATCCTGTCAGGCGTGCCGCGAATGGGGCCGCGGCATCAGTCCGAAGCGCGCCGCTTTACCTGGTTGATCGACGTCTTCTACGACCACAAGGTCAAGCTCATCATGTCGGCGCAATGCCCGCCCGAAGAGCTTTATACCGAAGGGGCATTCGCCAACGAATTCCAGCGGACGGTCTCGCGCATTCTCGAAATGCAGTCCAAGGAATATCTGGAGTCGGAGCGGCGGCATACCGTCGACCTATAGCCGATCGTCCTCGGGGCGCGGCCGGGCCCGCATGTGGGCCGCCGGCTTACTGCACCGTGCGATTGCGTCCGTCCCGCTTGGCCAGATAAAGGTTTTCATCGGCATGGGGAAACAGTCCCCAGACCGTTTTTTCCAGATTGGTGCTGCTCTGCTCGGCATGAGCGATGCCGATGCTGATGGTGACCGCCACGTCGCGTCGGTCGAGCGTCAGCGGCGTGTCGGCGATCGCCAGGCGCACCGTATCGGCCAGGGCGTAAAAGACCGGCGGCGCATAGCCGAAACAGACCACCATGAACTCCTCGCCGCCGATGCGGCTGACCAATCGCGGCTCCGGAACCGTGTCGTGGACGATGCCGGCGATATGCTTGAGTACCTGGTCGCCGCAGACGTGGCCGAAACTGTCGTTGATTTTCTTGAAGTGGTCGACGTCGATCAGCATGATGTTGACGCAGGACTCGCGGTAGGCGCGCTGCTCGGCATACTTGTTCAGCGCATCGGTCAGG